>CANOVB010000024.1 GCA_947570695.1 uncultured Clostridium sp. | reverse complement strand
TATTTCCATTCAATATCAAATTCCTTTTCCTTATATTCTGCTTTAATATTGTTTACTTGATTATGAAGTTCTCTATTATCAGCAATTATATAATTTCTTTCTTTTTGGTACTGTTTATGCTAAACTAAAAAAGAACCAAATAATAATTGAAAACTGATCCACCTGATAATATAATTTCTCTTAAAGAAATTTAAGAGAAAGGAAATGATGGAGGTTGGTTAGTTTGGATATAAAACAACAGATAATAATAAGGTATTTAAATGGAGATGGGCAAAGAAAAATTGCTAAAGAATTACATGTTTCTAGAAATACAATAAGAAAATATGTAAATGAATATAATCTTAAAAAACAAGAATTACTTAATAGAAAAGTTCTAACAAATACTAATGCAATAATTGATGATATTGTTGCAGAGCCTACTTACGATTCTTCTAATAGAACAAGAAGAAAAATATCAGATGAATGTATTGATTTAATAAAAATGTGTTTAGTTGAAAATAAGCACAAAAGAGCTAGTGGCAAATCTAAACAGCAAATGAAAGCTACTGATATTTATGAATTTTTAATTAAAAAAGGGTTTGATATTAGCTATGCTAGTGTTTCTAATATAGTGCGTTCATTAAAAGATACTTTAAATGAAGCATATATCAAACAAGAATATTCTTTAGGTAATATTTGTGAGTTTGACTGGGGTGAAGTTAAATTAAATATAGACAACAAAGGATTTAAAAAATATCAGTTAGCAGTATTTACAACTGCATATGGGAATTACAGATTTGCTGTATTGTTTGAAACACAAGATACAATAGCTTTTGAGCAATCTCATGCTTTGTTTTTTGAACATATTGGTGGAATATATAATACAATGGTTTATGATAATATGAAAGTTGCAGTTGCTAAATTTGTTGGACATAATGAAAAGCAACCTACAAAAGGATTACTTACTCTTTCTACATATTATGGTTTTAATTTTAGATTTTGTAATATACGTTCTGGTAATGAAAAGGGGCACGTTGAAAGAAGTGTTGAATATGTGAGAAGGAAAGCCTTTGCTTTTAAAGATACTTTTAATTCTTTAGAAGATGCTAATAAATATTTGTTATCCATTTGTGATACTTTAAATAACAAACCTTTAACTACTGATAAAAATATAATACCTTCTAAAACATTAGAACAAGAATTACCATACTTACTCCCAAAACTTCCTATGCTAGATTGTGCAGATATTAGAGAATGTAGAGTGGATAAATATTCTTGTATAATGTATAAACAAAATAGATATTCTGTTTTGGACAAATATGTTGGACAAATTGTTTTAGTAAAAGCATATGCTAATAAAATAATTGTGTTTTTTGATAATATAAAAATTGCTGAACATATTAGAACTTTTGGATTATTTGACTGGAATATTAAGTTGGAACATTACTTAAATACTCTTCATAAAAAAAGTGGTGCCTTAGAAAATAGCACTGCAATGCTAAATTTAGACACACAAATAAAAAACATTTACAATAAATATTTTACACAAAATCCAAAAGAATTTCTAGATATTTATGAAATAATTTTAGAAAAAGGGTTAAATATTGTACAAAATGCTATAGATAAATTAGAGAAAATTTCACCAATTGATATATCTTCTGAAAAAGTAAAATTAATATGTAATAAACAAAGATTTGAGAAAAATATAGATAAGTCAAGTGATACAATATCTCTAGCTTCTGAAAAACTTCTAACACAATATAAATCATTAGTTCCATGTTCTAATGTACAATTTATTAGACAGGAGGTGATGATGTAAATGTTAGATTATCAAAAAGAAATAAATAATTACTGTAAAATACTAAAGACTCCAGCTATTAGAAAAAACTACAAAGAACAAATTTCTGATACTATTTCTTTTGAGGAATATTTATACAATTTGCTTAAGTTAGAATATGAATCTAGAGAAGAAAATGCCAAACAAAATAAATTAAGACTAGCAAATTTTCCCTATAAAAAATACATAGAAGATTTAGATATGGAAGCATTACCAGAAGATGGAAGAAAAAAACTTAAAAACTTTTTAACATTAGAATTTATTAGAACACGGTCAAAACATAATTTTAGCTGGTAACCCTGGAACTGGTAAAACACATATAGCTATTGGCTTAGGAATTAAAGCATGTTTAGCGGGGTATCGAGTTTTGTTTACCTCAATTCCACACTTAATAAATCAGTTAAAAGAATGTAGAAGTGAAAAAACATTAACAAACTTTAATAGTAAATTTGAAAAATACGATTTAATAATTGCAGATGAATTAGGATATATTTCATTTGATAAAGAGGGCTCCGAATTACTTTTTTCTAATTTATCATTAAGATCAGGAAGAAAAAGTATAATAATTACAACAAATTTATCTTTTGAGAGATGGAATGAAATATTTAAAGATCCAGTATTAACAGCTGCAATGATAGATAGATTAACTCATAAAGCATATATTGTTAATATGAATGGAAATTCATATAGACTCAAAGAAACTCAAAATATGTTGGAAGAAAATGGATAATTTTTTTTATCCAAAAGTGGCTCACTTTTCAATTATAATATGGCTCACTTTTCACTTGACAAATACA
>CANOVB010000023.1 GCA_947570695.1 uncultured Clostridium sp. | reverse complement strand
AAATGTGAGCCTAGTTTAAGAAAGTGCTATTTTTCAAAGAAAAATGTTGATTTTAGCAATGAGATGTTTGAACAACTAAAATTAAATGAAAATGAGCAAGAGATATTAGATAAGCAAAGTGCTTTGTATTTAGATATATTTAATATATAAATTAGATTTTAGGATAAGTAGGAAATTTAAAATGGGAAAAGTTACATTTAGAAGAAATAAAAAAAATCAATATTTTATTGAAAATTATCAAATAGTAATGACTAACATTGGATTTGAGGATAAGCAAACTATTTGTATTAATGATAATAATGATACTTGTAGATTTTGTGGAAGAACTAAAAATGAAGTTAAATTTAATAATAAAGCACATGCTATACCAGAAGCTTTTGGAAATAAGCAAGTAATAACAAATAACGAATGTAATGAATGTAATCAAAAGTATGCAAATAGTATAGAAAACGATTTATTGAACCTTACTTTACCAATTAGAAATGTAACAGCTGTTTCTGGGAAGAGAGGAATCCCTAAATATAAAGATATAAAAACAAGTAATAGCTGTGAGCATAAAGAAGGAACTTATCTAATTAATAATTACGAAAATTTTTTTAAAATAGAAGAAGAAAACAAAAAAATTATATTAAAATTTGATACGCCAGCAATGCATCCTTTAAAAGCATATAAAGCATTTGTTAGAATAGCTTTGAATTGTTTGCCTAAAGAATATTTTGAAAAATTTAAGCTAATATCATGGTTAGAAAATGATAAAGATTTAGATGGAGCAACTAGTTTATATACAAAGGTAATTACTAAATTTATACCTAAAATATCACCAATGTGTAATATTTGTTTATTTATAAGAAAGGAAAATGTTTTAAATGTGCCATACTGTCAAATGGTATTGCAATCTAATAATGTTTTCTATCAGGTTATAATACCTTTTATAAATGAAGATATGCACTTAGAAAAAGAAAATGAAGTAGTAATTGAACCATTTAGTTTTGGGGTAGAAGATGATGAATTGACAGAAATACAATTAATTGATTTGTCTTCTAATGAGAAAAAAAGTATACCACAGGAATTTACAATGAATTATGAGAAAAAAGAAACAATAGAATAGTTGCAAAAAAATGTAAATGAATATGATAAATATATTAAATTCTAATAAAGATAGAAGGAATAGATACATTAGAAACTGTTTCAAAAATGCAAGACAATGGTGTTGATAAAAGAATAATTGATATATTTCTCAAAAATAGTTTTGGACATTTAATAAATACATTAGAAGATTACTATGTTAGTGAAATTAATGGGATTGAACTGTTAAGTAATTGGGATTCAAAAACTAAAAAACTATTGTTATAGAGTTAATTAAAAGATTTGAAAAAACTGATATTATAATTACAATAAGTGATTTGATAGAACTAATATAATTTGATTAAATTGGGGGATAAAATGGCAAAATTACAAGACTTAACAGGTAAGAAATATGGAAAACTAATAGTTATGTATCAAAGTGAAAAGCATATTTCTAAAAACGGAAATAAAAGAGTTGTTTGGCATTGTAAATGTGATTGCGGTAATGAAGTTGATGTTATGGCTCTTAATTTAACAAGAGGACATACTACATCTTGTGGTTGTGCTAGAGCAGATGGAAGAAAAAGAATTAGTAGAGATATAACAGGACAAAGATTTGGACATTTAATTGGTATAAAAAAAGTTGAAAGCAAGAATGGTCAAACAAGATGGTTATTTCAATGTGATTGTGGTAATATTATAGAGTGTTATTTATCAAATGTAACAACAGGTAAAACTAAGTCATGCGGAAAAAAATGTGGTTTAATGCCACATATATATGATAATATACAACGAAAAGGTATAAGGATAGATTTAACAGGACAAAGATTTGGAAGATTGTTTGTCATTGAAAAAGTTAAAGATAAAAATGGATGGACACAATTTAGATGTAAATGTGACTGTGGAAATGAAATAATAACTTCTGGAAATAATTTAAAGTATGGAGCAACACAATCATGTGGTTGCTTACACAAAGACGCTATGAATAAAATATATTTTGAAGATTTAATAGGAAAAAGATTTGGAAAACTTGTAGTTATTAATAAAAGCATATCTAGATGGAATAAATTGCATTGGGTTTGTAAATGTGATTGTGGTAATGAAACTATTGTTAGTACAAGTGGTCTTAAATCAGGTCATACGCAATCTTGCGGATGTTTTCAGGATGAAATAGCAAGTAACACGCATTTGGTGGATTTAACTGGTAAAAAATTTGGAAAGCTAACAGTTATAAAACGCATTGAAAATTCAAAAACAGGATTGGTAAGATATGAATGCCAATGTGAATGTGGGAATAAATCAAATGTTATTGGTGCAACATTGCTTGATGGTAGAACGCAATCATGTGGATGTTGGAAATATTCAAAACTTGAAGAGTATGTATTAAGATATTTTAGAGAGAAAAATTATATGAATAACATTGATTATGAATGTCAGAAGAAATTTGAAGATTTACTTGGCGTTGGAGAAAAAATGTTATCTTATGATTTTATAGTTTATAAAAATAATGAACCATATTATTTAATTGAATGTCAAGGAAAACAACATTATGAAGCTGTAGAATATTTTGGTGGATATGAGCAATTTAAAAGGCAACAGAAACATGATAAGTTAAAGAAAGAATATGCCATAAAACTAGGAATTCCACTATTAGAAATATCATATACGGTTGACAAATATGAAGAAGTTACTAAAATTTTAAGTGCTGTTAGAATATAATTTATACGGTTGATATTAGAATAATAAAATTAGCTAACAATGAAAATATAAAAAAATAATGTTTAAAATATTAAAATTAAAAGATAATTTAATTAAAATTAGATTGATAATTGGAGGAATAATTATGAGTTATGAAATAGATAGGATAAAAGAAATAGATTGTCCCTGTGGTAAAGGAAAAATACAACAAATTTTGGAATCTAATGACTGGAACCAGTCAAGAGAAACAATAAAAATAATATGCTTAGAATGTAAAGAGAAATATGAAATAGAAAGTGAATATTTTTGCCCAAAGCCTAAACATGATTATACAATTTATTATTGCAAAAGCAAGAAAAATGGTCAAAAAATAAAATTGAATTTATAATATTAAATTTTAATAGAGCAGATAATCATTAAAAATTATCTGCTCTATTTTTACACAGTTTTATCAAATGTTTTAACAAAATTATCAACTAATCTCTTAAAACTATCTAAAGGAAAATTAAAAAGATGTTTTACTACTTCAAAAGTTTTATTTATGTAATTCTTCAATTTGCGATTTTCTCTTTTTAATTCTTGATTT
>CANOVB010000022.1 GCA_947570695.1 uncultured Clostridium sp. | reverse complement strand
TTTTAAATATAAAATTATTTTTAGATGAAATTTTTATTGTAGTTAATGTAGAAATAATTATTATTGTAATTATTAAAATGATTAATATTTTTTTTAACATATTAATAAAATAATTTGAAATATGATAGTTAAAAAATTAATGAATATATTTGTATGTGTATTTGGAACAGGTATTTTATAATCTTTTAATTCAATGGTTTCTTCATCTGTATTATTAATAATAATTTCAAATGGATTTAACTTTTGATAACCTGTAGTAGTATTTTTTTGAATAAAAGTATATTCTCCATATGGAAGTATAATTTCAGCGATTCCTAGTTCATTAGTTTTTATAGTTTTAATATAATTATTAAATTTATCATAAATATCAAATTCAATATTTTTTTCATTGTGGAAAGAATTATTATCACCATATTTCTTATTTATAATTATCTTCTTTTTAATAACTTCATTTGTTAATTGTAAATTAATATTATTGCTGTCTTTATTAATATTAATTTCATAAATATTATTATCTAAAGTATATCCTTCTCCGGGAGTAATTTCTTTTAGAAAATATTTACCAAAATAAAGGTTTTCTAAATAGGCTTTATTATTAGTTATTATTAATTCTTTTATCTCTTTCATATTTTTATCATATAACATATATTTAGCACCATCTAATTTAGCATTTCCACTAGGAATAATACTATTTGTATCTTTATCTAATTTAGTTAGTTCTAATTTTGTTTTTATAACTTTAACTTTAAATGATATATTTATCTCTTTTAAATCTCCTGTTTTCATTAAGTTTTGACTATTATTAGATTGATAAAAAATTATTGGTTTATCACGCTTATTTTCATTTCTGTATAAATTAAAACTATAATTTCCTTCTTTTAATTTGTTAAGTGAAATTGTATTATTATGTATTGTTAAATTTTTATTATCAGTCTTATAATATTTTAAAACATCAAATTCATCATCGATAGAAAAATTCCAATTTTCAACTATAGTAAATTCTTTATTAGCTATACTTGGTAATTGATTATATTTATCAATTAAATAATTTATTTCATTAATTTCCTCTCTATAATAATCGACTCTGTTACCATTTAAACTATCAGTAAAGTAATATTCACCACTATTATCTGATGCTTGCCAGATCATGAACTGAGTTATAGCATACCATTTTATATCACGATGATTTTCATAACCATATCCAAAATAAGCTATTTTTGAAATTCGGTCTTTTTGTTCGTTTGTTAAATTATTTGGATTTAGGGTTGATTCATAATTAGCAGCTTCATTAAAAAATGCAAAAGGTTCTATGCAATATGCATATTCATTTGTTCCAACTTTTCTAAAAAATCTAGCTTTTTGATAAAAAATGGTTTGAGTTGAATACTGGTATTTGTTCATGTAAATACCATCTATGTATTCTCCTTCATAAAATTTTGCAGATTCTGCTTTTACATTTAAAGTATTTATTATGAAAATACTAAAAAATAACATTAAGAAAATTTTTAATTTTTTTATATAAATCCCTCCTTTTTTTCTTAATGAGTTAGATATTAGCATTTTAATTTTTTTATTGCAAATGATGATTTATTAAAAAGTAAGAAAAATATTTAGATGAAAATTATAATTTCTTTAGTTAAAAAAATAAATTTAGAATATATTTTTTATGAAAAAATATATTTGGATAAATTTTTAGTTTATTTTATAAATCATTTATGTTATAATAACGAGCAATTGGGAGGTTTGTGTTATGGATGGAGATATTAAATCTTTAATCGATGAATTAGCATATATTATAGTAGATAAAAATACTGTATTTGATCCTTGTGATCCTAGAAGAGTTGAACTTATTGCACAGTATAGTGAGTATTTAGATTTAGTTGTTAGTGAATTAATTAATAATAATAAAATTAAAGATGAAGTTAAGAGAAGTTCAAAATAGAATAAATCAGTTTTAATAGACTGTTTTTTTTTTAATTAGAATGTTAAAATAAGTTTGGGTGATTATATGACTGATATAGAAATATCAAGAAGTAGTAAAAAGATTAAAATAAAAGAAGTTGCTGAAGGAATAAATATTGGATTTGATGAATTAGTTTTATATGGAGATTATAAAGCAAAAATAAAAAAAGAAATATCTAATGCAGATGGAAAATTAATTCTTGTTACTGCAATTAGTCCTACTCCAATGGGTGAAGGTAAAACAACTGTTAGTATAGGTTTAGGAGATGCTTTAAATAAAATTGGAAAAAAAACAATTATTACGCTTAGAGAACCATCTATGGGTCCAGTTTTTGGTATTAAAGGTGGAGCAACTGGTGGGGGATATAGTCAAGTAGTTCCAATGGAAGATATAAACTTACATTTTACAGGTGATTTTCATGCAATAACTTCTGCTAATAATTTGATTTCAGCTGCAATAGATAATCATATCTATTTTGATAATAAATTGGATATACAAAAAGTTTTATTTAATAGATGCTTAGATATGAATGATAGAGCTTTAAGATTAGTTAATTTAGGAAATAGAGTAGATAAGTTTTCTATAAGTTCTGCTAGTGAGGTTATGGCCTTATTTTGTTTGGCTACTTCACTTCAAAATTTAAGAGAGAGACTTGGTAATATTGTTATAGGTGTTAATAGTAAAAATGAGTTTATTTACTTAAGGCAATTAAACATTGAAGGATCTTTATTAGCTTTGTTAAAAGATGCTTTTATGCCTAATTTAGTCCAAACATTAGAGAATACACCCACTATTATTCATGGTGGACCTTTTGCTAATATAGCTCATGGTTGTAATAGTATAATCGCGACTAAATTAGCTTTAAGCAATGCAAATTATGTTGTGACAGAAGCTGGATTTGGAGCTGATTTAGGAGCAGAGAAGTTTTTTGATATTAAATGTCGTTTAGGAAATTTAGAACCAGATTGTGTAGTGTTAGTTGCTACTATAAAAGCCTTAAAGTATCATGGTGGTGTAAAAAAAGAAGATATATTTAAAGAAAATGAATATTCTTTAAATAAAGGTTTTGCTAATTTAGATAAACATTATAATAATCTTAAAAAATTTGGAGTTAATGTTATTGTGTGTTTAAATAAGTTTGATAGTGATTTAGATAGCGAAATAAAAATATTTGAAGATTATTGTAAAAATAAAAATTATACTTATTCAATTTCTAATGCTTATGAATTAGGAAGTAATGGGGCAATTGATTTAGCAAATAAAGTTATAAGTAATCAAAAATCGAATTTTAAATTTTTATATGAGCTTGATGAAAGTTTAGAAAATAAGATTAGAAAAGTTTGTTGTGAAATATATGGTGCTAAAAGTGTAGAGTTTAATGAAATTTCGAAAGAGAAAATACATCTTTTAGAAGAAAATAATATTACTAATCTTCCTATTTGTGTTGCGAAAACTCAATATTCATTTTCTGATGATAAGAATAAAGTCGGAGTGCCCGAAGACTTTATTGTAACAGTAAAAGATATTAATTTATATTCTGGAGCTGGGTTTATCACTGTTTTATTGGGGGATATCATGACTATGCCAGGTTTATCAAGAAATCCGAATTATGAAGTAATAGATGTTATTGATGGAGAAATTGTTAATTTAAGTTAAAAAAAACAATCCACAAGAATTGTGGATTGTTTTATTTTACCTTTAGGATGTGGCTTATCTTACGATAAGCCATCAAAAAACCACCTGCTATGCGGGTGGGTATTAAAAACTTATAGTCTATAAGACATCTCAGCGATATAATTGAGGTTGTTCAAGCCGAAATTTTATCGCGAAAGGAGAGATGTCTTATGGCAAAAAGTTTATCACACACAAGATATATGTGCAAGTATCATATAGTATTTATACCAAAGTATAGGAGAAAAATAATATATAATCAATTAAGAAAAGATATACAAAAATATATAAGAGATTTATGTAAATGGAAAGGTGTAGAAATCATTGCGGGACATATGATGCCTGATCATATACACATATTAGTTGAGATTCCACCAAGAATAAGTATATCAAGTTTCATGGGATACCTAAAAGGAAAATCTGCAATGATGATATTTAACCATCACGCAAATTTAAAATATAAGTTTGGAAATAAAAATTTTTGGGCAGAAGGATACTATGTAAGTACTGTAGGGTTAAATGAAGCAACAATAAGAAAATATATAAGAGAACAAGAAAATGAAGATATGATAAAAGATAAATTAACTAAAAAAGAATATGAGAACCCTTTTAAGGGTACGTTAGTGTAGTCAGTGCTCTAGGCTTGAACGAAGTTAAAGCCAGCATTCTTACGAGTGCTGGCAAATAAAAAAGCCTTATAGGCTTAGAGAAGACCACGCCTTTAGACGTGGTTTGTTATT
>CANOVB010000021.1 GCA_947570695.1 uncultured Clostridium sp. | reverse complement strand
CAGAGATGCTAGATAAAGCATTATTAAGACCAGGAAGATTTGATAGACAAATAACTATACCAGCACCAGACTTAATAGGAAGAGAAAATATATTAAAACTTCATAGTAAAAATAAAAAATTTGCTCCAGATGTCGATTTTAAAGGAATAGCTGGAGATACAGCAGGATTTACAGGAGCTGAACTTGCAAATGTACTAAATGAGGCAGCAATTATAGCAACAAGAAATAAACATAAAGAAATAACAAATTTAGATATAGAAAATGCAGTTAGAAAAATAACAGTAGGTTTAGAAAAAACTAATAGAGTAGTATCAGATAAAGATAAAAAGTTAACTGCATATCATGAAGCAGGACATGCTGTAGTAAGTAAATTTTTACCAACACAAACAGAAGTAAAAGAAGTTTCAATAATTCCAAGAGGCTTGGCAGGTGGATATACAATGTATAAAACAAATGAAGATAAATACTATGTATCTAAAACGGAGTTGCTTGAAAAAATGATAGCATTAATGGGCGGAAGAGCTGCTGAAAAGATTGCTTTAAATGAAATATCAACAGGAGCAAGTAATGATATAGAAGTTGCTACAGGAATAGCAAAAGATATGCTTACAGTATATGGCATGGATGACAAATTAGGACCAATATCATTGAAAGTAGATGATCCTTATGAACTTCAAATTTTTGGTGAGAAAATTATTGATGAAGTTGGAAATCAAATTCAAATATTAATAGATAATGCTTATGTAGAAGCACAAAAAATATTAATAGAACATATAGATATTCTAGACCAAGTAGCAAAAAGGTTATTAGAAAAAGAAAAAATAACAAGTGAAGAATTTGAGATGTTTTTTGATAATAGAGTTTAATAAAAGCTCTATTATCAAAAATAAAAATAGAAAAATAAAGGTTTTTTTAATAGAAAAGTGCTTTGCTAAATAAATATTCTGGGATTGAAAAAATAAGTTTTTTTAGTCTCAGATTTTTATGAGAGGAAAATGAAGAATGCAAGAATTGAAAAAAAAATTAAGTGAAAACTTAAAAAAAATAGAGATATGGAAAAGAATTAGATTTTTAATTATAGTTTTGGCAATAGCTTTATTTGCATGTCATCCATACTTAAATAAAATGGTGATTTATTCTCACGATATTGGATATCATTTAAATAGAATAAATGAAATTTGCAAGCAATTAATTATGGGAAACTTTCCAGCTACTATTCATACAGAATTAGTAAATGGCCTAGGTTATGCAAATTCGCTATTTTATCCAGAATTATTTTTATACATACCTGCGATGTTAATTTATTTTTTAAAAATAGACTTATTAACATCATATAAATTTTTTATAGTAATAATAACATTTTTTACATTTTTATCTATGTATTATTCAAGCATATTAATTTTTAAGAAAAAGCAAATAGCTTGGCTATCAGCATTATTATATACATTCTCATTGTATAGATTAACAGATATTTATGTAAGAGGAGCATTAGGAGAGATACTTGCTTTAGTATTTTTTCCACTAATAATTTCAGGATTATATGAAATTATATTTGGAGAAAATAAAAGATGGTGGGTAGTTGTTATTGGATTATTTGGACTTGCAAATTCACATATACTGTCTTTCGTGATGGCAATACCTATAATTTTAATATTGTGTTTAGCTAATATAGATAAAATTTTTAAAGACAAAAATATATTAAAACATCTTTTTATTGCAGCTATAGTAGCAATAATTACAACAATAGGATTTTTTGGACCACTTATTGAACAGAAATGTAATGATAAGTTTTTTGTAGATGAGCAGACTATAGATGAACCATCTGATTTAAAAGAAAGAGCAACTAGTATTGATTTAGCATTAAGAAATCAACTTAAAATGGGAGATGGAATAAATGGAAATTATACAGATGAGACTTTATCAGAGGGAGTTGGAATAATTTTATTAATGCTTCCTATATTAATATTATTTAAAAAGGGAATTTCTTACAAAAATAATAGATTTGAAATACAAATATTAGTAATTGCATTTATTACATATATGATATCTACAAAATTATTTCCTTGGGAGAAAATTGAATTTCTTACTATAATACAATTCCCATTTAGACTAAACATAATTCCTACAACATTATTAGCACTAGTTGCTGCAGATGCGTTTTATAATTTTATGAGAGAAAAAAATGATACTACAACTTTATTAACAATAGTTATATTATTAATTACTGCAAGTCAATTAGATGGGTTTGATATAAATTCAAGAAATGAGCCTATTGAGCAATTATTAACTAATAATTATGGGTTTGGAGAATATTTGCCAGAAGGCATGAAGTTAGATGATTTAGATTTATATGAAATAAATAATAAGGAAAATAAAATTGAATTTTCTAGAACAGGAAATACTATAACATTTTATTATGAAAGTTCTAGTTCAAATGATCAAATTAATATACCTCTTACTTATTATAAAGGATATATTGCATATATTGAAAATAATGATGGAAAACATGACTTAACTGTTTCTAAAAATACTGAAAATGGGCATGTTTTAGTATTAGCAGATAAATCTATATCAGGAACAATTACAGTAAAATATAAAATGACATATGTCCAAAAAATATGTTATAGTATATCAGCTATTTCAGTGTGTGTTTTAGGAATATATATAATTTTAAATATTAGAAAAAAAGATTGATAATATATGCAAAGGATAAAAGTTTTATATATTTATTTTGAGAAAATTTACTTATAATTCATTTTATTTGCTACATTAAGAATTGTTTGATATATTATATTTATAATTTCATGACGATAACAAAAGAAGCTAGATTATAAATCTAGCTTTATTTCTTTACCTTTTAAATAATTAAGGATGCCCGAATCAGAAGAGAAATTAAACTTAAGTATGTAACTATATAAATATTGATTTTTTAGACCAAATTTTTTATTTATTTCATTAATTCCATATTTTCCATCACCAATAATAGGATATCCAATGTGAGATAAATGTGCACGAATTTGATGAGTTTTTCCAGTATGTAAAATGACATCTAAGTAGGCACAATTATTTTTTAAATCCTTTTTTACAATAGTATATTCTGTTTGTATTTTTTGATAATTTTTTTTAGGAAAATCAGAAATATATACTATGCTTTTTTTACTATCTTTAAAAAGATAAGCCTCCAAAAATGAGTGTTCAAGCTTTGGAATACCATATACTTTTGCAATATAGTGCTTTTCAATTTCTCTATTTTTAAATTTGTCTAAAAGAATAGATAAAGATTCATTATTTTTACTAAATAAAACTAATCCTTTTGTATTTCTGTCAATTCTATGACAAGGATTTATACTATTACCGTATTTTGATTTTAGCATAGATGTTAAAGTTCCTTCTGAAGAAGTATCTACTACAGAAAGATTTTCAGGTTTATTAACAATTAAAATATTATTATCTTCATAAATAATATCAATGTTACTAATTGTTTTTCCAAAAAGCAATTCATCAATAATGTAAATTGTAATTTCATCACCAGTATGAATAAAAGTATCATTTGATACCTTTATATTATTTATTCTGATATCTTTTTTTCTTAATGCTTTAAATAAAATATTTTTATTTAAGGCAGGAAAAGTATCTAAAATGTAATTATTTAGTTTCTTATTATTATATTTTTCATTTACTACAATTTTTCTCATAAAATAATTATAAAGAATAGAATGCTATTTTTCAATATAATTTTTAAACTTTATGGAAAGTTAAATTTGTTTACTAAAACTTAATTTAGGAATATCTAAAAAGAAACAATAACTACTTGAAAATAAAAAAACTTTGTGATAAAATCCAAAATGGTAATATTAAATAGACTATATAATAAACACTTAAAAAAGTGTTATAATAGCATAAACAAAAATAAAGGAGGTTCTAAGTAATGAAAGAATATTTAGAAATTGAAAATGTTAAAGCTTTAGAAATTTTGGATTCAAGAGGAAATCCAACAGTACAAGTTGAAGTAACAACTTTAGGAGGCTTTAGTGGAGTAGCTATGGTTCCATCAGGAGCTTCTACAGGAAGTTTTGAAGCTGTAGAATTAAGAGATGGTGATAGCTCAAGATATTTAGGAAAAGGCGTTTTAAAAGCAGTTGAAAATGTAAATACAATAATAAGAGAAAAAATAGTTGGTATGAATGTATATGACCAAGCTACTTTAGATAAAACTTTAGTAGAATTAGATGGAACAGATAATAAAGCAAAATTAGGAGCAAATGCAACTTTAGGTGTATCATTAGCAGTAGCTAAAGCAGCAGCAGCTTCTTTAGGAATGGAATTATATCAATATATAGGAGGAACAAATGCTAAAGTATTACCAACTCCTATGATGAATATTATGAATGGTGGAAAACATGCTGATAGCACATTGAGTGTACAAGAATTCATGATTATGCCTGTTGGAGCAAAAACATTTACAGAATGTTTAAGAACATGCTGTGAAATATATCACAATTTAAAGAAAGTTTTAAAATCAAAAGGATTAGCAACAGGAGTTGGAGATGAAGGTGGATTTGCGCCAAATGTTAAAGATGAAGATGAAGCATTATCTTTAATAGTAGAAGCTATAGAAAAAGCTGGATATAAACCAGGAGAAGAAGTATGTTTAGCTTTAGATGTAGCTGCTACAGAAATGTATGATGAAGCTAAAAAAATCGGAAAAGAAGGAATGTATCATTTCTGGAAAATAGGTGTAACTAAAACTACAGAAGAAATGGTTGCTTTTTATGAAGATTTAGTAAATAGATATCCAATTATTTCTATTGAAGATGGTTTATCAGAAGAAGATTGGGATGGATGGAAAGTTCTAACAGAAAGATTAGGAAATAAAATCCAATTAGTTGGTGATGATTTATTTGTTACAAACATTAAAAGATTACAAAAAGGAATTGATTTAGGAGTATCAAATTCTATATTAATTAAATTAAATCAAATTGGAACATTAACAGAAACATTAGATGCAATCGAACTTGCTAAGAAAAATGGAATGACAGCAGTTGTTTCTCATAGAAGTGGTGAAACAGAAGATACAACACTTGCTGATGTTGCAGTTGCTACAAATGCAGGACAAATAAAAACTGGTGCACCATGTAGAACTGATAGAGTTGCAAAATATAATAGATTATTAAATATAGAAGATGGGTTAGAAGATGTTGCAATTTATGCAGGAAGAAAAGGATTAAATAGATAAAAAACAAGATCATAATAAAAGGAGAGTGAGAGATTTATCTCTCACTCTTTATATAATCTATTAATAATTTGTACTTAATATAGTTCCTGCTGAAAAAGATCATTGGAGTATACCTGGTGGTAGATTAGAATTATTTGAAACTTTAGAACATGCTGTTATTAGAGAAATAAAGGAAGAAACAGATTTAGATGTAAAAGTTATAAGAATGAATGGAGTATGTGATCATATAATAAAAGAAGAAAATGCACATTGGGTAGCAACTAGTTATTTGTGTAAAATTGTTGGTGGTAAAGAAAAGATAATGGAACCAGAAAAAGCATCAGATATGAAATGGTTTTCATTAAATAATTTACCTAAAGACATAACAATAACAACCAAAAAAGCAATAAAAGATTATAATGAATATACAAATAATAAATAAAGTTACATATAATATAAGTAGAAAGTTATAAAAAGATTACTGCTTTAAGAACAAAAAATAAAATAGTATGTTATCCAGATTTATTGGATGTAAATAGTACGTAGACTAAGAATCTAAAGTTAAAAATAGGTTTTGCAAATAATTAGAAAGTAATTATAGATATCAAGATTAGTATATCTATAATAAACAAAATTTTAAATGTAATTTAAGATTAGGTACTTATTAAGTATTGAAAGTATAGATTTAAAATAGATATGCAAAAATAAAAGTAAAAATAAAATATTAAAAAAGAGTATTGACATTGAATAGTAATGGTGCTAAAATAGGAAACGTTATATGACAAATATAACAAAAAAATTACATATTTTACCACTTTTTTTGAAAAGGAAAATATTGTTAAAAAAACATTTCAAAAATATTAAAAAAACTTTTCAAAATATATTGACAAGAAATGTCGATGGTGTTAAAATACTTATTAGTCGCCTGATGAAAAAGCGACTTGGAACATTTAAAATTTAATACAAAAAGTGCTTCAAAAAAACACTAAAAAAAATTTAAAATATTTTTAAAAAAAGTGTTGACATTGAACTATGATTTGTGTTAAAATA
>CANOVB010000020.1 GCA_947570695.1 uncultured Clostridium sp. | reverse complement strand
TCACTCCTCTAATCTATTCCAAAATGAGTAACAACTTCATTTACCATATCATCTAAATTAGTTGTACCATCATTTATCATTATTTTTAATTTATTACTCTCACATTGTCTTTCTATTTCTTTAGAAAACAGAAAATCTCTTTCCATCCAATTTTCAAATGCTTTTTCTTTATTAGAACACCCGTCAAGTACATAAGAAACAAATTGCCTTTCTTGATAATGAGTTACTTGAAATTCCTTTGTAGGAATTATTGCTAAATACTTGTTATCTGTAATTCCTAATTCTTTTATCAATATTGGTAAATAAGCACATCCCTCTGTTATAATATCGTTATCACAACTTATCTTTTCTAAATCATTTATTACATCATCAAATATTTCTTTTTATATACCTAATTCTTCATCTTTTTGTATTACAGGATTTCTCATCCATATTTCTTCAGGTGTCATAGATAGATTTTTTTTACACAATGTATCCTTATTTAAGGCAACTTTTTTCATATATTTATCTAAATAGTCATCAACCTTAAAATAATACAAATTATACTTTTTTGCGATTATTTCACATACCGTGCTTTTACCAGCACAGGGAGAACCACCTACGAAATATATTTTTTTCATTACAATTTTACGCCTCCTCTAAAATTTTGTTATGCTATTTTTAGGAAATATTATCTTTACTTCAGTATATTTATATTGTATAGAATCAATTTTCAAACTTAATCCTAGTTTTTCACATAATTTGTTTGATAAATAAAGTCCCATTCCTGTTGCATATTCTTTTTTTCTATTAACTCCAGTAAAACCTTTTTCACACACTCTAATTAAGTCTGATTTACTAATACCACACCCATTATCTCTTATTGTCAAAATAACATTGTTTTTATTATTTTTACTTGATATTTCTATCAATTTATCTTTCTTATCTAAATATTTAATACTATTTTGAATAATTTGTGATAATATGAACACTATCCATTTTTCATCTACATAAATTTTATTATCTAAATTATGAAGATCTAATCTAATCTTTTTATTTAAAATGTAATGTCTATATTTCATAACTACTCTATGCACTACATCTTCCAAATTAAGTTCTGTAACAAAATAATCTTTTTCAGTATTGTTGCTTCGAGCATAAAAAAGGATTTGTTCTGTTAGTTCATTTATTTTATCTATTTCACTTTTTAATTGAAAATCTTGATTATTATCAAAAGTCAAAGATAATGCAGCAATCGGAGTTTTTATCTCGTGAACAAAACTCTCTATGTATTCTTGATAATCTAAAAAATCTTTTTCTATTATGCTTATTTTATCAAGCATACCTTTACAAGCCTGTTTCAAAGCATAATAGTATGCTTTATTTTCCAAGTTAAGTGGCTTCTTTAATATTTCTGCTATTAAATGCTTTTCTTCTAAATTATCTACTAATGACACAATCTTTTTATATTTTCTTAAATTAAAAATATAAACTATAAATAAATAGGCTATAACTAATGTTATTAGCAGTATAATTGTTAGAATTATGTAATAAATTGGAATATTTGTTAAATATAAAATTCCAGTAATTATTGCTATAAGGATTATTTGGAATATTATAAAGGAAAATTTTTCTTCTAAAAATGCTGCAAATTTCATAGAATAAAACCCTTTCCTCTAACATTTTTTATCAAATCATCTATTCCTATTTCTTTGGCTTTTTTTCTTAATCTAGTTATATTTACCATTAAAATATTTTCATCTAAATAATACTTATCATTCCATAATTTATCTAGTAATTCTTCCTTTGTGATAACTCGCTTATCATTCATAAAGAAATAATATAAAATTCTAAATTCATTTCGAGTTAATTCTACTTCCATATCTCCCTTTTTGAGTAACGATAAATGAAGATCAAGTATATAACCATTTTTACTTATCTCTTTATAATTTTTAGGATTCGATAGGTTAATGGCTCTTTTTATTTTCTCTAATAAAATCATAATGTCATAAGGTTTGGTAATGAAGTCTATTCCTCCAACTTCAATGCTCATTAGTTCATCTTTTGTTGTATCTCGGCTAGTAACAAATATTACTGGAATATTTTTATCTAATTTAATTTGTTTACATATTTCAAATCCGTTTTGAAAAGGGAGATTTATATCAAGCAAAATCAAATCTGGATTACAATCTTTCAGTTCCCCACAAACATTTTCAAAGTTCTCTATAAGTATCACTTCATACTTATTTCGCTTTAATAATTTTTCTAATTCTTCTCTGATTTTACTATCATCTTCAATTATTGCTATTTGCATTATTAACCTCCCTCTAAACTGTTAGACTTCTTTTATATTTCTTTTAAAACTAAAATATGTGGCAATATAATATATTGCATAAATCACTAAAAACTCTACAAGCGTTCCTATAAAATAAGACAAATAAATCGTATTACTGTCAAGCATTATTTTATAGATATTGTTTATTGATGTGATTAAGCAAAAGTTAAGTATAATTGGATATATAATAGGAATACCAAATAATATTAGCAATTGCTTTCGTACTGTTTTATAAAGATTATCATCTCTTACTCCTAAATTACTCAAAACTTTATATCTATACTTATATTTATTAGAATCACTTAATGATTGAATAGCAATAATAGTTCCAACACTTGCTATAAAAATAAATGCCATATAAATACAAATTGTTGATATTATCATAACCATAGTATTTGTTTCTTCGATAAGTTCTCCTTTAACCATTACATTATAACTTGTATTTACTGTTTTTCCATCCTCATCTATATAAGTTAGATGATCCTTTAACTTTGTTTTGATTTTTTCTTTTAATTCTGTTTTTGTCTTTTCTACTGTATTTACTACTAGATGGCTTTCATTTGTTTCTAATCCGTTTACAGACATATCTGGAACAATAATAGTATAGTCTGTATTAGATAATCTTGGAAAAAAGTTTTTTGTCATAATCTCTTTTCGATTTAATTCTATACCATTTGATAAAGTAATCTTGTTTATTTCATTAAAACTTTCATCATTTTTATGCTTAAAATATACTACTACACTATATTCATTATTTTTTAGAGTTATTTTGTCTTTTCCTCTTAATTCTAATAACTTATTATAATCACTTAATTTTATAACTGCATCATATTTCTTCTCATCACTTTTATACTCATACACAGGAAATACTTTTAAATATTTAGCATTCCTATCTTGATACACATCATAGATAAAGTCATTTTTTATTGTATAATCTTCTTTAATAACTTTTAAATAATCATTTAGATTTTCTTTTTTATCAGAAACTGAAACATCATAGGGTGAGTCTAGTTCTATTTTATAATCGTATGCTCCTTTATTTAAACTGGATATATTTAAAAATAGTATTGAAAGAGTAATAAGCATAGATAAAGTTCCAAATACAAACCCAAGTGTCTTTGCTTTTGCACTAAAAGTTCTTGCTATAAATAGATTATCTTTACTATACTTTATTTTCTTATTTTTAAGGACAACAGATAGTATAAAATCCCCTACACTAATCATTACTCCATATATACTGATAATCAAAAGGACAAAGCATATTAAAACTGTATTCATAATGCTAGAATCTTGTAGAACTTCTGGCTTTAATTTCAAATTCCACAAAAATAAAGCAATAATTCCCAAAGTAATACTTAATAAAAATATAATGTTTCTATGTTTTTTGGACTTTGTAATTTTCTTTTCATTTTGTTTTTCTAAATTTAACAAATCGTGAATTGATGATTTTTTCATTCTTCTATTTGCACGCCATAATACAAGAAGATAAATAAGGGCAAAATAGATAAAAAGTAAAATAAATGATTTTAGATTGAGTTCAATAAATATTGCTTGTGGCCATTCGAGTAATCTCACTATAAAAATAGATAGAAATTGACTTATGGCAAATCCTATTGGCATAGACACGAGAAGTGCCACAAACCCCAAGAGTAAATTCTCTAAAAGAAACATTTTATTTATTTTTCTTTTTTTAATTCCAAGTAATGCGTACATTCCGAACTCTTTACTTCGTTTTTCAAATATAAATTTTGTTGTGTAGTTAATCAAAAAACAAATTACTCCTAAAACAATAACATTTATACCATACATTATATATTGAAAATAAGTTAATCCCTGTGATAATTCCATTACTGCTTCAGAAGTTGAAATTAAATTAAGGGCAAAAATTAGTGAAAATGAAATAATAATCGTTATTAAATATATCACATAATCTCTGGCACTTCTTTTTACATTTCTTACTGCTAATTTACCTAACATTGCCTACATCACCTCCTAGTAATGTAAGCATATCAATAATTTCATTAAAAAATTCTTTTCTCGTTTTTTCTCCTTTTACTATTTCATTAAAAATCTTACCATCTTTTAAGAATAGCACTCTTTCACAAAAACTAGCAGAAAGAGAATCGTGTGTAACCATTAAAATTGTTGCCTTTAATTCTTTGTTCATTTGTTCTAAAGTTTCTAGTAACATCCTAGAAGATTTACTATCTAATGCTCCAGTAGGCTCATCTGCAAGAATAATTTTAGGATTATTGATTAAAGCCCTAGCACAAGCACATCTTTGCTTTTGCCCTCCAGATACTTCATAAGGGAATTTTTTTAATATATCACTTATTCCTAATCTCGCTGCTATTGATTCCACTTTTTTATCAATATCTTTTATATCCTCTTTATTTACAATTAAAGATAGTGCTATGTTTTCTTCGATAGTCATTGTGTCTAGCAAATTAAAATCTTGAAAGATAAAGCCTAAATTATCTTTTCTAAAATCGGCTAATTCATCTTCCTTAATTTTTGTTATTTCAATACCACCAATAGTTATAAATCCACTTGTTGGTATATCAATAGTTGAAATGCAATTAAGAAGTGTTGTTTTTCCACTTCCACTTGCTCCCATAATAGCAACAAATTCTCCCTCATCTATATTAAATGAGATTCCATCTACTGCCTTTGTAATATTGGTATTTATACCATAATATTTTTTTAGATTTTGTAGTTTTAAAACCTCCATATCTAATTCTCCTTTCAGCAATATTATATCGCTTGGATCTTTAAATAAAAATTACAGTTTTGTAAGTAAATTTTTTAAATATTAGAATTAGATTGTTTTAATATTATATATATTTGCCCACTTTCAAAGTGTAATTTTAATTATAGTCTTATTAAATAAATGTCTGCTAGTTTACCTTCAAATGCAAAACTTTTCTCTATTTTTCCACCGTTTTTTACAATAGTTTTTATTGAAGGAGTATTATCTCTTTCAACTGATAAATGCAATTCTGTTAAACCAATTTCTTTTGCATATTTTATTAGCAACCTTAACATTTCAGTAGCATAACCTTTTTTTCTTTCACTTGGTCTAACACTATAACCACTATTACCAAAGTCTTTTAAAAATTCATTTAAAGTATGTCTTAAATCAATTATTCCTATAATTTTGTTATCTTCTTCTCTAATTGCAAAAAAGGTATCGGTCAAAACCCAGTTTGGATCAACTGTTTCAATTTTAGAATTATTATTTACTTTTTCTAACCATTCTTCATAAGAATTAATTTTATCAAATAATTCGCTACCATTTATAATTAACTCGTTATTGTCAAAATGCTCTTGTCTATAATCTAATGCTTCACTTTTTAATTCTATTGTTGGTCTTACTAATTTAATATTCATCTTTTCAACTCACTTTCAATTTATAATTTGTCATCACTATGTATCATTTATTAGGTACTATTAGATATTTTCTTTTTGTTTTTAAATAATATAATAGCCACTATACTAAAAAACATTATAACAATATTATTATTTTTCACTGGTGCTAAAAAACATACATTAAAAATCATATGCAATAGTGCAACAGAAAATATATTTTCATAAACATAATATAGAACTCCCAAAATTATCGAAATAAGCATAGTCCAAATAGAAAGATACAATATATCTAATATAGGTAATGAATTTCTAATTAACCACATTGGAATATGCCAAATTGTCCAAATAACACCAACAAATATAATAACTTTAATTTTTTTATTTTTAGTAAAAAGATTTCTTAACAGAAAGCCTCTCCAAGCAATTTCTTCAATCAAAGCAGTTATAAATAAATATACACAATTTATTAAAAATACCACCATTGAATCTGTAAATAAATCAATTTTTCCAAAAAATGAATAAAAGAAAGTAGTTACAATACCAACTAAAGCAATAATCATACATATAAAAAGTTCTTTTAACGATACTTTCTTAAAGTTGCCTATTAGAAATTTCTTTAAATTTTGCTCACAAAGTATAAATATAATAGAAACTAATGCTGGCATAATAACAAAAAAGTATTTTAAATATGTTAGCATATTTGGAAATTCTATTCCAAGTTTTTTAAGCATCATTGGAGTATAACACAAGAAAGAAAAAACATAAACTATAAAAATCCATAATGCTATCCTTATTTTATCTTTTATTAAACTCACCTCACTCTAAAATTGTAATTTTTTATAACTTACTAATTTTAGTATTCTTTTCTATTATATATAGCCTCTGATATTTTGTAGGAAATATATAACATTACAACTATAATGATAGGAATAATAATCATCATATAGTTTTCTAAAAATGCTAATCCCTGTATAATGGATTCAAAATCAATATATTTTGATAAAACACCACCAATTAACGCAAATCCAAATACAACTATAAATATTGCAATTCTTGCTTTTTCTACACCAAACTTATAAATAGCAGGATACATAATGCTCTGTAATAAAGTAGTTGCAAATATTGCTCCCATTATTGTTTCTCCCATACTTTCTAAATTTATAGTTTTAGTGCGATAATAACCAATTATTATCGTTAAAATTGTTGTTATTATCACTGTTACTAGAATAAGTAATATTGTTGCTATGTACTTTGCTCTTACACTATTCTTTCTTCCATCTGGTAAAGAACAAACATAAGCGTCCCATTTATTATAACTATCATAACTAAATGTTGA
>CANOVB010000019.1 GCA_947570695.1 uncultured Clostridium sp. | reverse complement strand
AACGGCTTTTTAGCTTGGGTTAGAGATTTTAAGAAATATGTATAAAAGTAAATCGAAATCGTTAATCAGGAGCTTTTTACCTTTTGGAGATTTTGCGAGGGTGGGAAACACAAAAACGAGCCTTTTATATTATAACATCCCGAAATATACCCCACCTATTGACACGAGATTAAACTATAACAAAAGAAAATGAAAAAGTAATAATATTATAAGGCTCAGAATTTAAAAGGGCTTAAATTTAAAAATAAAGGAGTAATGAAAAATGGATCAATTAAAGTTTTACGATACTGAACACAAAAATTTTTATGATGAACATACAAAAGGGGAAAAATTAGATAGTTATAATAAAAGTTTAATCTATTTGTTAGGGTTAACAAATGAAATAAGAAATCATTTCAATAAGTTATACAATGAAAAGACTAGACAAATTGAATTTACAGGCACAACAGAGGGATGGCAAACTGGATCAAGTTTAGCAATAACAAAACTTGCATTTAATTTATTCAATGGGTATAGTGGATTAGAAGATAAAGAAAGCAGATTTTACACAGTAGAAAACATATTTTGTTATACAGAGTATGCACCTTATTTTTACGAGGGCATCAAGTTAAGATTTAATATTCAAGATCACAAGAGTATTGAACAACAACAAATTGATGATTTTATAAAAGCTGAAGAAAGCAAGTTGCAAAATTAAATTAAAAGTGATAAAATGTAAAAAATTACAAATGGAATGAGGTTGTAAAAATGGATAAGTTTAGAGTAAATGAGAATAAAAGAACTGTAAGAGCTTACGATGAGGACATCGTAAGTCAGGAAGATTTTGACAAATTAGAAAGATTTAAAAAGTTAGATTATAAAGTCATTCTAGTTGCAAAAAAGCCTAAAGAATATAATCACATTAAAAAAGATATGATCGTTTACTTAGAGGAAAACATTGATAGTAAAATTTATAATGATTTTATTGATGGAGTGGAAAAAGGTAAAAATTTTTTAAGGCTAAAATGGGATCTAATACACTCACTACAAGATGAAGAAAAAAAGAAAGCTGAGAAAGAGAAACGAAAAATCAATAAAATAGATTTTGAAACAATAAAAGAAATAATAAATCAGGCTAAATCAAAGAAAAGTAATCTAATTGAGAATATAAAGGCACAAGCTACTACTGAAAATGAAAAAGCTGATGCAGATGCTGACAAAAGCAAATCAAATAAAAATGAATCAAAACAAAATGAAAATAAATAAATTTAAAATAAAGTTAAATGATTTTTAAATGATCCAAAATTAAGGATCATTTTTTTATAATTAAAGTAGTAGAATAAAGGTTAATAAAAAAAGTAGTAAAAAGTATTGATAATCCTTTTTGATCGTGTTATAATGATAGTAGTAAATTAAACGAAGGTTAATTTTACTACTACAACATTAAATAAAAATTGAAAGGATTGATATTTTATGGGTAATTTGTATGGGGTATGTCGTATATCGACTCGGAAAACAAAATATCGAGCGTCAAGAACGCAACATTTTAGCCAAGTATCCAAAAGCAAAGATAATTAAAGAAACATACACAGGAACTAAACTAGAGGGAAGAAAAGATTTTGAAAATTTATTGAAGATATTACAAGAGGGCGACACCTTAGTATTTGATAGTGTCAGCAGAATGTCAAGAAATAGTAAAGAGGGTTGCGAGTTATACGAGGAGCTATTCAATAAAGGCATAGAACTAATATTTTTGAAAGAGCCACACATTGACACATCAGTATATAGGCAAGCCTTAAATAATCAAATAAAATTGAAACTAGACACAGGAAATAAGGCAACTAATGAACTAATGAACGGCATTATTGAAAGTTTAAATAAATACACGATCGCTCTTGCACAAGACCAAATCAAGATAGCCTTTAATCAGGCACAAAAAGAGGTCGAGGACTTGCACCAAAGAACGAGGGAACGGCATTTTGACAGCTAAGTTAAATGGTAAACAGATCGGCAGAGTAACAGGAGCTAAGGTTGAAACTAAGAAATCAAAGGCAACTAAAGAGATAATATTAAAACATAGTAGAGATTTTGATGGAGAGCTAAGCGATATAGAGTGTATGAAACTGGCAGGGGTTACAAAGAAAACCTACTACAATTATAAAAGAGAGTTAAGGCAATAAATAAGATGGGGCGACCATCTTATTTTTTTATGCTTTCTAAATGGTGCAACATATTATGTAAACTATTGGCCAGCTTTCTTCAGCTAAGGGTGGCAACATTTGAAAATATTGAGAGAGTAAAGAAAAATTTTTGATTTTTTAAAAAAATTTTTCTATTCTATTTACATAATATTTAAAAAATAATGATAACAGATGGCAACCTAAGAAACTACAGCCCAGCTCCCCCTCTTATTATATTCAATTCTTTTGCTCTTGTATGGGGGTTAAGGGGGCGACAGCACCCTTAGTATGCTCGTTAAATGCAAACCTAACAAATGACCAAATTTTTTATATTTCTTTATTACTACAGTTAAAAAAAATTTAGTCAAATTTTATGGGCGAATTTAATTAAAATGACTAAAACAAAATTGATATATAGTATGAAATTTAAGTAAAAGCGAGGTGGTAACAATAGAAAGAGAGCTACACATAGGAATTATGACAAATCAGGAACTGGCTGACTGGTTCGGCATTAAAGAAAAATCGCTCCGTTCGTGTAGAAAAAGAAAGCTACAGGAATTAAAAGAGTATGCAGATTTTGAAAATTTAAGAGGGAAAGTAAATATAACTAAGATATTAAAATCAATTTATACAAAAGGTAGTAAAAATTATAATTTTGTAAAAGAGAAAACTTTTGAACAATGGAGCAGTTCAGGATTAGACACTTGTAAACTTGTAGCAGATAAAATCAAAAAGAAATATGAAACAGAGCTAAACATTAAAGAAACTACACTTTACACCTACACAAGCGAGAGTAAAAGGGAGCTATGGGGTAAGGCTTACAGTTCTACAGGTGGAGAAAAGGGCTTTTGTATTTATGAGTTGTGTAAACAAGTAAACAATGAATGCATTGAATTTACAGAAGAAGAACAAGAAATCAAACAAAAGTTATTAAATAAGTATTTCGGTAAAGCAGATGAAAAAATTTATTGTATTAAAGATATGATCACAACAGGAGAAATCACAGAAGAAGAAGGATGGCAAGAGCTAAAAGAAATTATAAACCTAGATAACAGCTACTTGTCATTTAAAATAGAACTAGAGAGCCTTATAGATTGTAAGGTAGTGAGAGCGACAAGGGTTACTAATAAAGCATTTTAAGAAAGGAGATCAATTTTGAATATTAAAGAAAAGAAAATCAAGCCTTTTGTAGTATGGGCTGGGGGTAAAAGTGGATTACTAGAACAATTTAAAAACTTTTATCCTACAGAATTAAAAACAGGAGAAATCACAACATACATCGAGCCTTTTTTAGGTGGTGGGGCTGTCTTAATTGATATACTACAAAATTATAATATTAAAAATGTTTATGCTTTTGACATTAACATTGATTTAATTAACTGCTACAAAGTAATCAAAACTAATATTGATGAACTTGTAAAAGAATTATACATAAAACAAAATGATTATTTACAGATGAATCAAGAGGAAAGGAAAGAATTTTTTTTAGATATTAGAAAAGAATATAATTCGTATAGAATAACAGCTGAAGAAACAAGCATCAAGAGGGCGACCGAATTTATAGTATTAAATAAGCTATGTTATAGTGGATTATACAGAGTAAACAAAAAAGGCGAGTTCAATAACTCTTTCAATAATGCAAAAAATCCTACTATTTGCGATGAGAAGAATTTAAGGAACTTGTCAAAAATATTTCAAAATGTTTTATTTTATGCTACAGACTACACCGAAAGTATTAAATACATAGATCAAAAAACTTTTATTTACTTAGATCCACCTTATAGACCACTAACAAAAACAACAGGATTTACAAAGTACACAAAGGATGGATTTACAGATAGCGATCAAGTTAAGTTATGCGAATTTTACAAGAGCCTAAACTGTAGGAACATAAAGCTAATGCTTTCAAATTCAGATCCAAAAAATGATGATCCTACAGACAACTTTTTTGAAGAACTCTACAAAAATTTTTATATTAACAAAGTAAATTCTTGTAGGCGAATAAGTAAAAGGGTTGAAAATAGAGGGAAGATTACAGAATTATTGATTACAAATTATAAAGGAGATCAAGATTATGAAGAATAAAAACAATAATAATTATATTATTACATTTACTGATGACAGCTTTTGTATGCTATTTAAGAATATAAAAAACAGCATAAGTGCAAATTTATATGATTTAAAAGATTTTTTTGTAGTAATGGATGCAGTCAATGATGTTTTAGAGAATTACAAAAAACAAATATTTAAAAATATGAATAAATAATCTAATTCGCTAATATTCGTTAGCATCGTAATCCCGTTTTGATAAATATATTTTAATTCCCTCTGATTCAAACATAAACAGGGTAAATAAAAAAGAAATACTTGTAAATGATAAATTATAAGTATTTCTTTTTTATTGTCTTAAAATGGAAATATGCGGACACCAGGTATAAAGACACCTAGACCGCCGTCCGCTATTGCACATCATCTATTCCGTATTCAATAATCTTTAGAATTACTTTATTAAAACTTATATTCTTTTCACTTGCTATCTTCTCTAATTTTTCTATAACATCTTCAGGAAGTCTAACAGTTTTATTTTTGAATAATCTTTTTTCTTCTCTTTCTATGTTTAAAGCCATAACATCACCCTTAATTGATTATATAATCTAGTTATCTTATATTAAATATTCACATTATAATTTATAATCAAAGTATATTCATAATATATTCAAAATGTATTGTAAATATATTGAAAGTATAGTAAAATAATGTAGAAAAAAGGATGTAGAAATGGAGATGTTAAAAGATGTTTAGTGATTTTACCTTTTGGCTAATGCAACAGCCGAGTAATATTCAATTTTTGTGGTATATAGTAATGATTATAATATTAGCAATAGGCTTAATTTATGGTATATTACAAGAGCCTAAGGAAGAATAGAACGCGACCAGTCGACAAAATATGATAAACTATGATATAATACACCTGTAAAGGAGATGTAATAAATTATGGAACAAGAAAAAAAGAAATCAAAACTAAAGATAATAATACCTATTGCTATTGTAATTATAGCAATAGTAGGAATTGTAGTAGTTACAAGTAATAAGGGCAGTATTTCTAATGAGGGAGTGTTACAACAAAAAGATAATTCTAAAGAAAAAATGATACAACAAGCAGAAATACTTAATTGGACATATGTTCATAATACCATAAAAGATAATCCAGCGAAATCTGAAGATTATGAAGGAAAATTATATTTTTATTATGGTAAAATTTGTGATATTTCTTTAGACAATGTTGCAATATTAAATTCTAAAGATGTTAACTCTTTAAACACTTCACTTGTTAGCTCTGATAGATATATATATGTATATTTAGATAAAGCTGAAATTAAAAAATTAAATAAAGGAGATACCATTTATGCAATAGGAAAACTTGAAAAAGAAAATGGAACTTGGACTGTTCCTTGTAATTTAAAAAAAGCTATCTTATTAGACTTTGAAACTGCCAAAAATAATAATCTTATAAATGAATAATTAAAAATGCGGAAACGAGCCTATAAGCAACCTAAACCGACCACCGCAGAATATTAAAAGGAGATGTAGTAATAAATGGAGCCAATTATGGAACAAAAAGTAATTGAGTTATTAGAAAAAGCAAATGAAAAATATTATGATGAAGATTATTCAGGAGCTTGTGATATATATCAGCAAATATTGAAAATAGAGCAAAAGAGTTGTGAGCCAATGATATATATGATATTTTGTTTAATAAGGTCATTGTCAATAGATGATTTTGTTAGTCAAAACAGTAATGAACAAATAGCAAAATATCAAATCAATATAGGAAGTAGTTTAGATAATATAAAAGATAGAATAGGTAAAGACAATAAAGAATATATAGAAAGTTGGCTAAATATTTACAGAGATTTTATAGATGTAATAATATCTTGTCATAGTTATGCAGTTTCTTATTATAAAAAAGTAGTAGAGGCATATCAAAAAGGAGCAGAATATGTAATGAGAGTAGGAAGAGATATACCCTATCAGCAATTACAACAATTAAGACTACAAATAAATGAATTAGAAAAAAATTGTAGTATAGCTAATAATAATTATGTAATTATTACAAAAAAACTAATACACTTCAATAATAACATAGTTTTGCACATAATTGACAATATTGAAAATTATTCTTTAATATCTTCAGCAGAAGTTCAAGAACTTTTTGATAGTGTAGCTAAAATATATCACTTAGACGAGGGGGAAAATATTCATAATGAAAAAATCGCAGAAACTACAAAAGAAACTTTATATGCAATACAATGTGCAAAAACTAAAGCTAAAGATTTTGAAATAAAAGAATATTGGAAAGATAAGCCAGAAAGAAAAAAAGAACTGGAAGATATTAAAGAAAAATATCAAAATGAACATATAGAAATACAAATAAAGATTAAAGAATTAGAAAGAGAAGTAGAACAATTAGAGCAAAATATAAATAAACCTTTTGAAGTAGATGAGGCAAGAAAAAGACAAATCACTTATAATCAAAATGAACTTATTAAACAAAAAAATTCGCTTGGATTGTTTAAGGGAAAAGAAAAAGTTTCTTTACAAAGTAAAATTGATGAGATACAAGTTGAAATAAATCAGCTTGATACTAAGATTAAAACTGAAAAAGCAAAGTTAAAAGATAAATACCAACCTACAATAGATGAAAAAAATCGAAAAATTAAAGAGTTAGAAAGAGAATTAGAACAGTTAAAATCAAAAGAAGAAATAATCAATAAAGAATTATATTTAAAAGAAGATTAGGAGGGAAATACTATGAAAGATGTAATACATGTATGTTGTCCTATATGTAAAAGTTGGGACTGGCATAAGATAAGTGATGATTATAACGGCTCTAGTTATAGTTATGGTAAAGGCTTATTAGGTAGTGCATTACTTGGACCGATAGGAGCAGTTGCAGGAGTAGGCGGAAAGACTAAAAGAATAGTAACTTATAAGTGCGATAAATGTGGACATACAAGAAGTTATAATCAATAGGGGGTAATAAAAATGATGTTTTTAGGAGTATTTTTAGGATTTATAGCATTTTGTTTTTTTGCTGGGGTTCATAGTGATTATAATAAGTTTAAAATACAGTCATCTGTAAATAATGTAGTTGATAAAACAAAATTAAGGCAATGTTATAAAGGGGATACTTTAAAATGGACTATAATTTTAATTGTAATAGGTATTGCCTTTGCATTAGGTGCAAATTTTTGTATTATGAATAGTTTTAGAAATAATAGTCCTTCAAAGTGGGATAGTCTAACAAAAGAAGAAAAGCAATGGTATAAAGATAATTACGGTGATGGGCAATATAAGAAATATAAGGATGCAGTAGATAGTTACAAGAAAACTAAAAAATAAATGCGGAAACCTAGCTTATAAGTTTCTAAAGCTAGACCTTAGGCGGAAAAACCTAGCTCCGCTACTCTTCAAACCTAAAATAGATACCAGGAATATTGACCGACCGCCGCAGCGAAACATCAAAAAGCCTATTACTTAAAAATTAAGATGTAGGCTTTTTATTTATGCTTATTTGCTCCATATTTCAAGTTACAGACATTTTGATATTAAGATAATATAATTTGACCTATGGAAGATTAAAACGAGGATATGACAATTTTAAACACAATTAAAAATAACTAGACAAGACCGCCTTTATAATGGTATAATGCAAGAGCCTGAGTAATTAGGTAATCTAACGAAAGGGGGACAAGTAACATTATGACCAGTTTTACATTGATATGGTTGTTATTGCAAGAAATCGCTAGATTAAATGCAGAAATACAATCATTGCAAAACAAAGAGCAAGACTAAGTTTTTTAGTCTGGAGCAAACTCTAACTTGCTCCAGCTCTTTTTATTTTAGAGCAAAAAAAAGATATGTGCCTCTAACCTCACATATCGATACAAGCTCAATGACCAGTTTTACATCTCATTTAAGCTAATAGTATTGTAACATTATTATTTAAAAATGTCAAATACTATTTATATTTTATGCAAGTATTTTTAAAAATATTCATAAAATTATTGACAAAATTTTTTTTTTATAATATGATTAGTTCATCATTAAGAGAAAAAAAAGACGCTCCGTAAGTATTGGCGTACTTACCGAGCAGTCAAGTAAGTTTCCTAACTAAACTACTCGACTAAGATAATATAATTATACTTGCTTATTATTGCTATGTCAAGTATTTTATAAAAATTTTATATAATAATATTAAAATTTTGAAAGTCAAAAGTTATAGAGTGTTAGAGGTTAGGAAACAAGCTAACCTCTTTTTTGATGTCAAAATTTAATTAAGATTATTATATATAATCGAGTGGGTTAAGAGCTAGAAAGTACCACTATAAAAACTACATAAGGGTTTTGTCAGCCGATGCAAAAAGTTTGACTTGCAGTAATAAGTAAACTCTATACTTATTATATGTAACAGTGTGATCTTAAAGTATCAAAAACACACAATAATAAAAGAATACTGGGGGGATCTTCCATAGAGGTTTATAACTTAGTGCTGGAATGGAATGGCACGAGCTTATACATAAGAATTAAAATAAACATAGGAAAATAAAAAGTAATAGTTATACTTTAATTGAAATATTAAAGACTTTTAGAGTGCGAACGGCGACCGACACAGGCGACTGACGGTATTAAATACATAAAAAAGCAAAGTAATTTTTTGAATCAATTGGGTTACTATGCTTTTTTGCTCCCTCCTCTGCTCCCTCTGGTATTATATAAATATTGACACTATTGATAAAATATAAATATTTTTAAAGTTATCAAATGCTTGTATTCGTAAGATTGACAGCATTGATAAAGTATGTTACAATGATGTCAAAATTTTAGTTTATTTTTAATTGAAAGGGGGCAAAAATGGAACTGTTAAAGGCTAGTGATCTAAGAAAAATTTTTGATAAGTGGTCGCATGGAACTTTATACAATAGACTGGAAAGCCTAAATATAAAGGATAATCTTTTATATATTGTTAAAAATGAAACTACAGGTAATATTCAATATAATGAGAAAGCTATTGATATATTAAAGGATCAATATTTAAAAGAGTTTACTAATATTACTATTGAAGAAATTGACAAAATAATATTTGATTTTTTATCAAGTAAGTCAAATGTAGATGTTTCAAAAGGAAATAAGAATAATAAACAAAAAGAAAATTTAAAAAATGATAGAAATGACACAGATGATAACATTGACAATAAGGGGCTTGTCATAAGTTTACAAAAGCAAGTTGAAATCCTACAGCAACAGTTAGATTATGCAAATTCTACTAATGAAAGATTATTAAATACAATGATGTTTAAAGAACAAAAGGATGCATATATTGAAAAGCAAAAACTGGAACAGTTAGAAAGTAGAAAGCTACTTGCAGAAACACAGGATAATCAGGAGAACGGCGAGCCACCAAAACAGAAACAACGGCTTTTTAGCTTGGGTTAGAGATTTTAAGAAATATGTATAAAAGTAAATCG
>CANOVB010000018.1 GCA_947570695.1 uncultured Clostridium sp. | reverse complement strand
AGTTTTATTTATGTAATTCTTCAATTTGCGATTTTCTCTTTTTAATTCTTGATTTGCATATTGCAAATCAGTATTTTGCTTTTGTAATTTATTCATTGTTTCTATTGCATTATAAGACTTACTTAAATGCAATTTTAGTCTATTTACACATTTAACTAATTCTTTATTCTGTACTAAAATTAAAGCTGTATTTCTAGTTTCTAATGGCTGTATTTTTTCTTGCGTTAATTCATATTTTATATTTTCGTAATTAGTAATTTGTTTTAATTTTTCTGTGCTTAAGTGTTCTACTTCTCGTTGTTTTCCTCTTTCTAAATCAAAACCGTTTTCGGTAATATACTTATAAAAACTATCTTGTAGTTTTTTATAACTATCTTTTCCTTTCCAATATTCACTACAAGCAATTTTTTTTACTTGATTTCCGTTCTTGTCTTTAGTTTGAATAACTGGAACGAATACTAAGTGTAGATGTGGTGTACTTTCGTCTAAATGAATTTTTGCAGACAATATATATTGTTCTCCTAGATTTTTATAGCTTGCTACAAAATTATAGGCAGTTTGGAAATATCTTTTTGTTTCTTCTTCGCCGATAGCTTCAAAAAACTCTTTGTCAGATGTGATAATAAATTCGCAAACGAGATTAGTGTAACTTGTTATTCTGCATTTTAGATTATTTTCAGTTATTAGAGTATTAAGAGCCTTTGAATAGGTAGTATTGCATTGTTTAATAGAATAGTTTTTTATTGAGTTATTTTTGTTAATGTCTTTATTAGAATAATTTGTATTTTTTCTTTCGTTGTGTTTGTATAATCCTGCAAGATTATCTTTTTTGTAGTTAGCATTTCTAATTATTGCATAACTCATTTTTTATATTCCTTTTTCTTTTAGATAGCCTTCGTAGGCTTACAAAATAAATACCCCCTTTGACATTTCTATATAAAAACTTTCTTGAAGTTCTAACACACTAGAACTTCACAGAAGTTCGTGTGATTAAGGACAACTTCGTTTTCCTTAATAATCCTTTTTGCACAATTATATATTCATAAAACAATTTGTATTATTTTATTAGAATATCGTAATCGTGCTTATAACAACATAGCTTAAAAGAAATATTGTTATAATGGCAGTTTAGCTTTTTGCTAAACTGTTGAGCAACCTTTCTCGGTTTCTCAAACTCTTCCGCGAGAGTCCATAAAAATATCAAAATATAATTTTGACATTTTTATAGACTTTATAAACTATGGCAATATTCTCTATTATCAACGGTTTTCAATTTGTTTTAATTTTTTATAACTAAACAGAAAACTAAACAAAAAGCAGGTTTATATTGGTAAATAAGTAACTGGTTGTTCCCCCGCAACCAAAAATTTTATTAGAGTCGCAAGAGATTGTGGACTCTTATTTTTTTGACTTTGACGTAATTTTAACGTAAATGGGGACAGCTTGGGGACACAGGCTGTCAAAACCCTTTTAAATAGACTAAAACACGACTTGTGGTTTTAAAAAAGCAATTTTTGTAATTATATTGAAAAAGAGTAATTAGCTTTTATCTACTAATAAATTTTGCAAGACTATACCTGCACTTCTATTATGAGAAGCTAAAGGATGGACATAGAAATTAAATGTTGTACTTATTTGAGCATGTCCTAATCTTGCTGCTACAACTGCTACATCTACATTTTGTGAAATAAGAAGAGTAGCATTTGTATGTCTGATACCATGAAAATTAATTACAGGTAGTCCAATTCTTTTAATAAATTTACCAAACCATTTACTTACTGTATCTGGGTGCATAGGTTTTCCGTTATCTTGAACAAATAACCTATCAGAATCGTGCCAAAATTCACCACAAAGCTCTTTTTGATTATTATACCATATTTTATATTCTTCTAACATTTCAACCACTGAATCAGGTATAGAAACATTTCTATATGAACTTGATGTTTTTGGTTCTTTTGTATATATACCTTTTTCAGGAAGATATTGGCTTGCTTTATTTATAGCAATTTCTTTATTCTTGAAATCGATATCATTCCATTCAAGCCCCATTAATTCTCCAAGTCTTGCACCTGTAAAAACATCTAAAATGATTGCAACTTTATATTTCATTTCGTTTTCTTGAAGTGTATTCAAGTTATTTAAAAGAACTTTACATTGTTCATCATCATAGAATTTACGTTTTGCCCTAGAAGCTCTTGGTGGTTGAACTCTTTCAGCAGGATTAAATGGTATTAGTTGCCAATATACAGCTTTGTGTAGCATAGAACTTATTAATCTATGATGTTCTAGAATAGTTTTCTTAGATAATGGTTTTAAGGTTCTTTCTCCATTATTTTTAGCAAGTCTTCGTATTTGAGTATCTTGTTCTAGCATATCATATAATTTCATAAGATCTGTTGGTTTGATTTTTTCTAAAGTAAAAGAACCTAAATATGGTAGAATTCGAGTTTCTAGCATTCTTACATATCTTTTATATGTTGAAGGTGCTAATTCTTTTTCACCATAATTTATTTGCCATACATGAAAGAATTCTTCAAATGTTATAGGCTTTCCTTCTGGAATAAGTCCATGATTTGCTTCAGTTACAAATTCAGCTAATGCTATTTCTGCATCTTTGCGAGAACCATGAATTGTTTTTGTTCTTTTAGCTCTAGAACCATCTAAATTCTTACCAGTTGATACTATTAACCTGTAAGTATTTTCACCTCTTTTTTCAATACTCCCAGCCATTGCCTTTTTCACCTCCTTTCGGCATAACTATGGGTGGGAGAGGATATGTATATATTTATTTAAATATTTTTTTCATCGTATGTATCAAATTTATCAATACTTTTCTTCATCCATTCGTTTAATTCACTTTCAGTTGTTTTTCCTTTTTTATATTTTTTTAAGTTTTGTTGAGAAGATTGTTTCCATTGAGCAAAATATTTTGCTTTTTCGCTATAAGGATTTATTTTTCCTCTTTGAATTTGCATTAATATTCTTTGATATGTCTTCTTGTATAGCTTATAAGCTTCTACATCTCCAATACTTTTTTTAAATGTTTCAGCAGCACCTATAACCCTACAAGATTTTTCATCCTTATAATAAACAATATCACAATATATTTCAGATTCCTTTGATGTAGGAATAAAGTATTTACCACAATTTTGACATTTTTTAATAGTAACATATGTATTCATTGCAATTTCATTTAAAGAAACAAATATCATATTAGATAAGTATGATGAGTGATAAATGTGACTTGTTTTATAGCTTAGTTTTCCATCTTTGATACTTTTTCTAATTTTACTTGGATTAGCTAAGTTTGGACTTAATCCATCTGTTCCATTAACAAATAAGGTATTAAAATAGATATTTGTTTGCCTAGTATAATTATATAAATCGTTTCTTAAAGCATAAGATAGAAATTTAATATGAGATAGCTCGTCTTTATAAGAATCCGAATTATCTAAATTATATACAAAATTAATACACTCTCTAATTTGTTTTTGTAATTCTATAATTCTATCCTTTGATTGTTCAAAAATTTCAGTAAAATATGTAAAAAATTCACTGGGAACTTTACATACTTTAGCTTTAGATATACTATTCACATATTCTTTTAACAGTTCAATTCCATAAAATCCAAAGAAAGTATTATAAGCTGTTAGAGAATTTGAAAAGTCAGCATTTAAAAATCTAATTAGAAACATTCCATATTTTTCTTCTAATGGATGAAAATAGTCTCTTTTAACTAAAGAACATTTAGTATTAGGAAATTTATAAGAGGTATGTTCTAATAATATTTCTTTATATGTATTATTTATTTTTTTATTAAATGTTAAATTACAATCCATTAAAGGTGTTACATAGAACTCCTTTTTTTCTTTTTTATTAAACCATATAGTGAAACCACTATCAGTTGGTATTTCGGGGTTTTTAAACATTACTTGTCAACTCCTTAGTATATTCTGTGAGAAATTTAAAATATATTTTATGAATTTTCTTGACTTTTAATGAAAAGGTATATATAATGTGAATGTAAAAAATCAAAAATATCTGATGTGAATTTCTCACAAAACTATTTTACAATAAATAAAATAAAAAATCAATAGATATCATGATTTTTTACAAAAGTTTTCAATTAAATATGAATTTATAGGAAAGGGGGAATCTATCAGTGGTACAGGAAGTAAAAAGGACAACATTAACAATGAAAGAAGCAGCTGATTATTTAGGAATATCATATTGGCTCATTAATCAATTAGCAAAAAGAAAGCAAATTCCTTGTTCTAAAGTCGGCGGAAAGTATTTATTCAGAGTGAAAGTATTAGATGAATATCTAACACAAAAAGAAGAAGCATCGGTACAATAGGAAGGAGGTAAGAAGATGGTACAAGTCCAGTGGCTAAAAGTTTACACAGATATTTTTGATAATGAGAAAATGAAGAAACTACTCAGAAATAGAGATGGGGACACTTATTTTAGAGTATGGATTCAACTTTTAACATTAGCAGCAAAAAGTAATCAACATGGAGCTATCTTACTTGGAGAAAATATTCCAATGTCAAAAGAAGATCTGGCTAAGGTTATGCACAAAACTTTGAATAAATTGGAAAAGATTATACAAGATTTACACAAACTTGACATGATTATTGTTGAAAAAGATACAATTTGTATAAAAAATTGGGATATGTACCAAAGTGCCGATGAGTTAGAAAAGCTCCGAGAATCAAACAGAAGAAGACAGCAGAAATATAGAGATAAACAGAAAGATAGTAACGTTATAGTAACATTAAATAACACTGAAGATAAGAATAGAGAAGAAAAAAATAAGAATAGACAAGATATAAGTAATTTAGAAAATGAAAGTGGTTTTAAAGAGTAAAAGAGTAATTAATTTGAAAAAAAAAAATTAGAACGAAAGGAGAAAATATGGTTCAGACAACAACTTTAAATAAAGTGAATTGTAAATTTTGTGGTAAAGAGTTAGAACAAAAAGAATTGTTATTTGAATTAAATAATAGACAATTTTCAATAGAAGGACAAGCTGAAAGATGCGATTGTGAAGAGTCCAAAATGTACTGGGAAAAGATTGATTATGAAAAAAAGCAAAAAGAAATCAAGGAAGAAATACAAAGAAAAAACGGTGTAATTAATAAATTATATACTAATAGTAAGATGAATATTAGATTAAAATCATATAGTTTTAATAATTACAAAGTTACATTTGAAAATAAAAAAGCTCTTAATAAAGCAAAAGAATATGCAGAAAATTATATTAAAAAAGTAGAAAAAGGTAGCTTATTTATAACAGGTGGAGTTGGAACTGGAAAAACACATTTAGCAGCAAGTATTGCTAATGAATTAATAAAAAATGAAATACCAGTTGTATTCGGAACGTTAATTAATTTATTAAATGATATTAAAGATAGTTATAGTTCAGATGGTGAAAAAGAAGGATATATTATTGAAAGATATTCTAAAGTAAATATGTTAATAATAGATGATTTAGGAAAAGAAAGACCAAGCGAATGGACACTAGAAAAGTTATTTACAATTATAAATAATCGTTATGAAAATAACTTACCAGTAATAATAACTACAAATTATAATCGAGATAAATTGAGAGAAAGACTTGCAAATAATAAAAATTATGAGATTGCAGATTCAATAATTTCAAGATTATATGAGATGTGTAAAGGCCTTGCTATTTATGGAAATGATAAAAGAAAAGAGTTAGTATAAGTCCGCAAAACTAAAAATACTAACCCAATATTTATAAATATATTTTAATATAAAAGATAAAAAAAGTAAATAGAAATGACTAGAAAAGTGCTTGGATTTTAATAAAAAAAAGTCCAAGTATTTTTCAAAATAGAGAAAAAATTTAATAAAAATAAGTACAAAATTAGGTACTTATAGTAGTGAATAATTGTATTAGCAAGCAATGAATTTCGTCAGCTCGAAATTCTATATGGGGAAAATCCCCAATCCCCTTTTTAATATGAAAGTGAGGTGAAAATTAGAATGGCGACAACGAGTTTATGGAAGGTAGAAAGTAGAATAGATCATGTTGTAGATTATGCTACTGATAAAGATAAAACTAAAAATAAATATTATAATCAATTTAACAAATTTTCTAGTGTAAGAGATTTAATTTCATATGCAACTAATCCAGACAAAACTGAAAAACAATTTTTTACAACAGGAATTAATTGCAAAGTAGAAGATGCAGTTAAGCAAATGGAACTTGTAAAAACACTATATGGAAAAGAAGATGGAATACTTGCTTTTCATGGTTATCAATCTTTTGATAAAGGAGAAGTTACTCCAGAAATTGCTCATGAAATAGGAGTTAGACTTGCTGAAGAAATGTGGGGAGATAGATTTCAAGTTGTAGTCTCAACTCATTTAAATACAGAGCATATCCATAATCATTTTGTAGTAAATTCAGTTTCATTTAAAGATGGACTTAAATACTATAGTAATTTAAGCAATACAGCTTTATTAAGAAAAACATCAGATGATTTATGTGATGAATATGGATTAAGAGTGCTAGAAGAAAAGACATGCAAATCTGGAATTAATTTTGAAAACTTCTATAAAAAATCTATTAGAGATTCAGATTATTATAAATTTGCAAAAGAAGATTTAGATTATGCAATAAAACATTCTTACACTCAGAAAGAATTTCATCAGTATTTATCATCAATGGGCTATAGCTATTATTATAGAGCAAATAAATTATGTATAAGGAGAGAACCATATAAAAGAAATATCAGAGTTGAAAGAGCTTTTGGAGAAGAATATTCAGTAGAAAGTATTAGACAAAAAATTATAGCAAATGACTTTATTCCAAAACAAAAAATAATTCCATATAAAAGAACGACTTTAAAGTTCTATGGAAGGAAAAGTATTTTTAGAAAGGCATATAAAGCTAAAGGAATAATTGCTTTATATTATTACTATAGATTTTTATTAGGGTTATATCCAAAGCATAACATGCAATATAAATTGACTCCAAAAATGAGAGAAGAAGTAAAAAAGATGGACGAGTATTCAGAAAGAATTAGATTTTTGTGCAAGTATAAGCTGGAAACAGTAGATAATGTGGATGAACTAAAATCAAAGAAGTTAAGAGAAAAGCAAGATATATTAAATGCTAGAAATAGATTATATTATAAAAGAGGCAAAGTAGATAATGAAACAGAAAAAAATGAAATCACAAAGCAAATAATTGCAGTTACAACTGAATTAAAAAGAGTAAAAAAGGAAATTAGAATGTGTGATGAAGTTACAGATAATGTTCCTAGTATGAAGGAACAAATACAACAAATGGAAGAAAAGGAGCAAGATAAGGTACAGAAGAAAAAGACAAGAAAGCATGAATTATAAAATGTTAAAATTAAAACATAACAAAAAAAGTGTTGGCAAAAGATAAAAAATATGTTAAAATTTATCCATAACAGAGAGGAGACCTGTATGGATATTGGAGATATAGCAGATGTAAATGTTGGTGTTGTCCTTAATAGAAAACAGGCTAAATATAAAAGCAAAAGCTCGACACAATATGAATTATTTAATCTTAAAATATATGAAGATAGGCAAAATGGTATTAAAATAGATTATGATAAATTTATAAGTGAAGAAGATTTAAGCTCATACACAGTGAAAAAAAATGATTTGCTTTTACGATTAGCATTTCCATTAAAAGTTATTATAGTAGATGATGAATTAGATGGAAAACTGATTAGTAATCAATATGTTTCTATAAGGATTGATAAAAGCAAATATAGTCCAGCATTTGTTAAATGGTATTTAGAAAGTCAAGATGCAGAACATCAATTAGAAAAATATATTGTTGGAACTGCGATAAGGACAATACCAATAGTAAAAGTTAGAGAAATAAGATTGCCTAATATAAGCATTAATAAACAAAAAGAATTATCAAAATTAGTAGAATCTTGGGAAGCTCAAAAGAGATTATATATTAATCTAATAAAGGATAAGGAATCTTATTACAATAATATAATTGAAATGATAATAAAGAAGGAGAGGAAGAAATAAAATGAACGAAAAACAATTACAAGATAAAATTAATGGAACAATTTGGTCAGCTTGCGATACTCTAAGATCAAGCATACCAGGAGGAAATTATAAGGATTATGCTTTAACAATGTTATTTGTTAAGTATTTAAGTGATACTTATAAATCTGAAAAAGAAAAAGCAGAACAAAAGTATAATGGAAATAAGCAAATGGTTGAAAGAACACTTGAAAGAATTAATTTTAAATTAAATGAAGAGTGTACATTTGATTATTTATATGACCATAGAGATGCAGAAAATATAGGAGAATTAATTAATAAAGCTCTTGAAACCATAAGTAGATTAAATGGAACAAAACTATTAAATTTATTTGCAGGTGTTGATTTTAATAGTGAAACAACTTTTGGAAAAAAGAAAGAAAAAAATGCTATATTAAGAACACTATTAAATGATTTTAATAATCCAGACATTGATTTAAGACCAGAGAAAATAGGTAATTTAGATGTAATAGGAAATGCATACGAATATCTAATTGCAAGATTTGCAGGAGATTCGGGAAAGAAAGGTGGAGAATTCTACACTCCAGCTGAAGTATCTCAATTATTAGCTAAATTAGTTGAACCAAAGGAAAATGATAGGGTATATGATCCAGCATGCGGTTCAGGTTCATTATTATTAAAAGCGACTAACGAAGTTAAAGATAAAAAAGTTAGTGTATATGGACAAGAAAGCAACAGTTCAACTTATAACTTATGTAGAATGAATATGTTTTTACATGGAGTTAATGATGCTCATATTGCTTGGGGAGATACTCTTGCAAATCCACTACATTTAGAAAATGATAATCTAATGCATTTTGATGTAATAGTTTCAAATCCACCATTTTCTTTAGATAAATGGGCAAAAGGATTTGAGTCAGAAAACACTACAGTAGTTAAAAATGGCAAAAAAGTAGATACATTTAAGATGGAAGCAGGAATGGATGTATTTAAAAGATTTGAATATGGAGTACCTCCAAAATCAATAGGAGATTATGCATTTATTCAACACATGTTAAAGAGTCTTGCTGATGACGGAAGAATGGCTGTTGTATTACCACATGGTGCATTGTTTAGAGGAGCTTCAGAAGGATTAATTAGAAAGGGAATATTAGAGGATAATCTAATAGAAGCAGTAATTGGATTACCAGAAAATCTATTTTATGGAGTTTCAATTCCAGCAACAATAGTAGTATTCAAAAAGAATAGAAAGAATAATGATATATTATTTATAGAAGCTAGTAGAGAATATGAAAAAGGAAAAAATCAAAATAAACTATTAAAAGAAAACATTGATAAAATATTTGATACATATATCAACAGAAAAGAAATAGATAAATATTCTCATTTAGCAACAATAGATGAAATTAGAGAAAATGAGTATAACTTAAATATTAAAAGATACGTTGATACATATGAACCAGAGCCAGAAGTTGATATTAAAGAGACAAAAAGAAGAATAGAAGAGACAAATAAGGAATTAGCAATACTTGAAAAACAACTTCAAGATACTTTAAAGGAGTTAGGATTATAGTAAGAGGTAGGGTAAAAAATGAAATATAAATTAGGAGAATGTATAGAGGAAATAGTCGATAAAACAACTGAAAATAATCAATATGAAGTATTATCTGTAACTAAAGATGGAATATATTCTCAGGAAGAATTCTTTAAAAAGCAAATTGCTAGTGAAGATAATACTGGATATAAGATTATAAGAAAAAATAATTTAGTTTTTAGTACTATGAATTTATGGATGGGAAGTTTAGATGTACTTTTGAATTATGAAATAGGAATAGTAAGTCCTGCGTATAAAATATTTAAATTTGATGAAAGTAAAATGACACCTTCATTTGGAAAATATTTTATGAAATCACATTTTATGTTAGAACAATATAAAAATTGTTCAGAGCAGGGAGCAAGTGTTGTAAGAAAAAATCTTGATTTAAAGCAACTATTAGATACAGAAATAATAATACCAACAGTAGAAGAACAATGTAAGATTGTTAAAGTATTAGAAAATATTGATGAGATTATAAATAAGTATACTAATCTTATTAAAAATAAGGAACAATTTATCAAATCCCAATTTGTTGAGATGTTTGAAAACGAAATGTATCTAAAGAAAAGAAT
>CANOVB010000017.1 GCA_947570695.1 uncultured Clostridium sp. | reverse complement strand
CACAACTTCGGAAATTCTTAAAAAGAATTTTCGAATTGTGGTACGAGCGAAGCGAATATAGGAATTTAATGTAAAAGCTCTTATTTTCACAACTTCGGAAATTCTTAAAAAGAATTTTCGAATTGTGGTACGAGCGAAGCGAGTATAGGAGAAAGATAATTGAATTTTGAAAATATTATTGGTAATACAGAAGTAAAAAACTATTTACAAAATAGTATAAAACAAAATAACATTTTACATAGTTACTTATTTTTAGGAACTCAAGGAATAGGAAAATTATTGATAGCAAAGGAGTTCGCTAAAAGTATATTATGTTTGGAAAATGCAGATAATATATGTGGTTGTAAGTCTTGTACATGCTTTGACGGACAAAATCATCCTGATTTTTATCTTGTAAATGAAGAAGGAGAAAACATAAAAATAGATGCAATAAGAGAGTTAACGGAAAGAATTATAGAAAAACCAATAGTTTCAAATAGAAAAGTTTATATAATAAATGATTGTGATAGAATGACAAAAGAAGCACAAAATTGTTTGTTGAAAACACTAGAGGAACCACCAGAATTTGTTGTTATAATTTTAATATCATCAAATGAAAATTTAATATTAAATACAATAAAATCTAGGTGTATGAGTATAAAATTTAAAAATATTGAAGATAAAAAATTATTAGATTATGCAATAAATTCATTAGGATATGATAATATATCAAAAAATTTATTAAAATCTTTTGACGGAAGCATAGGCAAAGCCTTAAAATTAAAGGATAATAAAAAAAAATATGATAGTATAGATGAATTTATTTTAAATTTATCAAAAAAAGATTTAATAGATATAATGTTAGATTCTAAAATAATATATGATAAAGAAAATATTTATGACATACTAGATTATATAATTGTAGTCTTATATTCCAATTATACAAACAATGAAAAATATATTGATTGTATAAAGTATGTTAATAAATGTACAGAAAGACTAAAAGCTAATAGTAATTTTGATATGAGCATAGATTATATGATAATTGGAATGTGGGAGGAATTAAATGAAAATAGTAACAGGCGTTAGATTCAAAAGACCAGGAAAAACATATTATTTTGATCCTGGAAATTTACAAATAGAGAAAGGTATGAATGTTATAGTAGATACAGCAATGGGAGAGGAATTTGGCGAAGTTATAATTGCAAAAAAGGAAGTTGAAGATAACGAAGTTACAGAACCATTAAAAAAAGTTGTAAGAATAGCAACAGAAAAAGATGAAAAAATGCGTGCAGAGAATAAAGCAAAAGAAAAAGATGCATTAAAGAAATGTCAAGAAAAAATAGAAAAGCATAATCTTCCAATGAATCTTATAGATGCAGAATTTAAATATGATGGCTCAAAAGTAATATTTTATTTTACAGCAGATGGAAGGATAGATTTTAGAGAACTTGTAAAAGATTTAGCATCAGTATTTAGAACAAGAATAGAATTAAGGCAAATTGGAGTAAGAGACGAAGTAAAAAGATGTGGTGGTAATGGAATTTGTGGTAGAGAATTATGTTGTTGTTCATTTTTAGGAAACTTTGAAACAGTATCAATAAAAATGGCAAAGGAGCAGAATATTTCATTAAATCCTTCTAAAATTTCAGGAAACTGTGGCAGACTTATGTGTTGTTTAAAATATGAACAAGAGGTTTATGAAGAAAAACTAAAAATTTTGCCTAAAATTGGAGCTATAGTAAAAACAAATGAAGGAACAGGAGAAGTTACTGCAGTAGAAACTTTAAAAGAAGTAATTAGAGTAAAATATAAAGATGGTGATGACATATACTATAAAAAACATGATGCAAAAGATGTTGTAGTTATTAAAGATGCTATAGTTGATAATGATAATTTAGAAGTAGATAGTGCAGAAGATTTAGAAGAATTAAAGAAATTAGAAAAATTGGAAAAAGATGATAAGAAAAATACAGTCCAAGAAGATATTTAGAATAATTTGAAAAAACTTTTAGATAAAATAATTTAAAACTATTATATTCTATGAAAATAGAAATAAAATAGATATGAATAATAAGGAAAGGAGAGAATTTAAATGGCATACAAAATTAATGAAAAATGTATTTCTTGCGGAGCATGTGCAAGTGCTTGTCCAATGAGTTGTATTTCTCAAGGATCAGATAAATATGAGATAGATGCAAATGTTTGCATTTCATGTGGTACATGTGCTGGAGTTTGCCCAGTTGGAGCTCCAAATCCAGCAGAGGAATAATAAAAATAAATACATATAAAATATGTGAAATTAATATTATTAGGATTTTTCCTAATAATATTTTTATTTTTTATTGACAAACAAATGTTTGTATGCTAAGATTTTTAACTAAGAAAGGATGGATGCATATGTATAACTCAAATATAGAAACTATAAAGGTAAATCAGTATCTTAAAAATCATAGAAAGGAGTTTAATGAAGAAATCGGGATAACCCTTAAAAAGCACAGAATAATGAATGGTGTTACAACTAATAAGCTATCAGAAAGAGCTATGATGACTATTTCATATATAAATCAAATAGAAAATGGTTCTAATGGTTTAAGTCTTGCAAAATTTATTATGATTTGTAATGCATTAGAAGCAGAACCTGAAAAAATTATTGAAAAATTTACTTTTGGTTGCAAAAAAAATGAAGATTTATTTTATAATGAATTACAAAAAGAAAAGAATCTATCTAAAAATATTATAGAATATGTTAAGAAAAAATATAGTGGATACGATTTTTAAATATACAGAATAATTTTTCAACGCTTGAAATCAATATTTTGTTATATAATATGCCTAAAATATGAAATGCATATAATCTAATTTGTTGTATTTTAAAAAGGCTTATGATAAAATTATAAAAAAATAAGAGGTAAAAAAATGAAAGAAGAATTTATAAAATTATTAAAAAGTGTGGATAGAGAAGGAATGGATAAACTAATTGAGTTTATTGAAAGGACAGACTTTTTTAAAGCACCTGCTAGTACGAGATATCATGGAAATTTTGAAGGTGGATTATTAGAACACAGTATGAAAGTTTATGAAATATTAAAACAAAAAGTAAAATCTTCTGTAGTAGAAATTGATGTTACAGAGGAAAGTTTAATAATAATTGCATTATTACATGATATATGTAAAGTGAACTTTTATAAAGTTGATTATAGAAATGCTAAAAACGAATTTGGTGAATGGGAAAAGGTACCATATTATACTATTGAAGATACAATACCTTATGGCCATGGAGAAAAAAGTGTAATGATGATTACAGAGTACATAAAACTTACAAGTGAGGAAAAGTATTGTATAAGATGGCATATGGGATTTACAGAGCCTAAGGAATTGTATAGTACATTAGGTTTAGCTTTTAAGAAATATCCATTAGCTTTATTAGTTCATGAAGCAGATTTAGAAGCTACATATTTTTTCAATATTTAATTGATATAGAAAATGCCAAATGTTATAATATAAAAATAATATGTAATTTTTTATTTATTACAAAAGGACTTGCTTTTTATAAATATTTATATGCAAGTTTTAAAACACTATATAAAAATTAAAGAAAAAAATTTTGATAACATGAAAATGTTAGAAAGATGTAAGGTGAATTATGGTTACTATTTATGAGTTATTAGAAGTACAAGAGAATGCTTCTAAAGAAGAAATTGAAAAATCTTACCAAAAATTGATTTTAGAATATCAAAAAAATCCTTCTTTAAGTGAAGAAGAAAACAATCAAAATGAAATGATTTTAAATAAACTAAAAATAGCTTATGAAATTCTTAGTAATGATGAAAAAAGAAAAAAATATGATAATGATTTAGCTAAGAAAAGAGCAGAGGATTTAATTAAGAATGTTTCTGGAAGTAGTAAAGATGAAAAGGTAGTAAAAGAAAAGACTAATAGTAATATAAATTCTGAAAATAATCAGGTAAGAAACTCTATTCCAAATAACTATAATTCTATGCAAAATAATATTAGTAATAATGTACAAAATGAAGGAGAATTAACAAAAGAAGAACAAGAAAAACTTAGAGAAGCAGCTAGAGCTGAATTTGATAAAAATTTAAAAAAAGCAGAAAAGGCTCAAGCTGAATATAATCAGGCTTATAATGAGGCTTATAAAGAATATTTAAAAAAGATGGGATATAGTAACTCACAAAAGCAACCATGGACATTAAAACGTATAAAAACAATAATTATTACTATAGTAGCAATTATTTTAGTATGTGCTATAGCTTGGATTATTCCTCCAATAAGAGAGTTACTAATTGGAATATATGAGGACAATGTTATAGTTAAATCTTTAGTAGATTTAGTTGCTATGCTTATAAAAGCTATATTAAGCATATTTAATTAATAGAATGAAAATTTTTTTATAATAGGGTGGTGAGAATAATAGGAAAAAAGAAAGCTAAAAAAAAGAAGTCAAATGAAAATGGTTGGAGCAATATAAGATTAATTTTATTTGGAATCATAGTTACAATTTGTTTTTGTATAGTTGTTGGACATTTAATAATACTTCAGTTTGTGGAAGGAAGAAAATGGAGTGAACTTGCATATAATCACCAAGTTATAAATCAAATACTTAGCCCGAATAGAGGAACAATTTACGATTCTAAAGGAGAAATTTTAGCTCAAAGCATATCAGTTGACACAGTATCTTTAAACCCTAAAAAAGTAAAATATTCAAATAATAAAGAGGTTCCTTATGAAGTTATAGCAGAAGGAATGTCAAATATATTTGATATTACCTATGATGAATTAATGCAAAACTTAAACAGTAATAGATCAGTAATAGTTGTAGCAAGAAAAGTAGAAACAACAAAAGTTGATGAATTGAAGAAGTGGATGCAAGAAAAAAAGATAACATCAGGTATCAATATAGATGAAGATTCAAAAAGATTTTATCCATATGAAACTTTAGCATCAAGTTTAATAGGATTTTGTGGAACAGATAATTCAGGGCAATTTGGATTAGAAGAAAGATGGGATGATATTTTAACAGGAACAGCAGGAAAAGTAGTTACGGCAACAGATGTCAATAAAAAGGCAATATCTGATGAATATGAGCAGTATGTGGCATCAGAAAATGGAAGTAATATATATTTAACTATAGATGCAAAAATTCAAGCTACAGCAGAAAGGCACTTAGAGCAAACTGTTAAAGAAAATACTACTTCAACTGGTGGAAATGTAATAATAATGAATCCCCAAACAGGTGATATACTTGCAATGGCATCATATCCAAATTACAATTTAAATAGTCCTTATTCAATACCTATAGGTTATGATGAAGAAGCATGGAATAATATAGAAAAAACTGAAAGAAGCAATATTTTACTTAATTTATGGAAAAACAAAAATGTATCTGGTACTTATGAGCCAGGTTCAACTTTTAAACTAATAACTGCATCAGTTGGATTAGAAGAAGGAATAGTTGAAATGGATACTCCAAATGATTTTACATGTACAGGAGCTTATTCAGTAGATCCAAATGAGAAACCAATTAGTTGTTGGAGAAAAGAGCCTCATGGTTCATTATCATTAAGAGGAGCATTATGTAATTCTTGCAACCCTGCATTTATACAATTAGGTCAAAGAATTGGTGTTGAAAGATTATATAAATATTTTAGAGCATATGGATTGTTTGATAGTGTAGGAAATGATATTGCAAGAGCATATAATGGAACTTTTCATGATATAGAAAAAATAGTACCAACAGAACTTGCAACAATTTCTTTTGGGCAAAGATTTGAAATTTCACCATTACAATTAATTACAGCAGTTTCAGCAATTTGTAATGATGGAGTTTTAGTAAAACCTAAAATAGTAAAACAAATTGAAAATACAGATACAGGAAGTATAGAAATTGTAGAAACAGAAAAAATAAGACAGGTTATTTCAAAAGAAACTGCAGATAATATAAAAAATATGATGTCATCAGTTGTAATAGATGGAACTGGAAAAAGAGCACAAGTTAAAGGATATTCAATAGGCGGGAAAAGTGGGACATCAGAACCAAAACCAGGAAGAGAAGCAGATGGATATGTTGCATCATTTATAGCAATATCTCCAATAGAAAATACACAAATAGTTGTTTTAGTAACAATAGAAGGTTTGCAAGAATATGCGCATCATCAAGGTGGTGAAACAGCAGGACCAGCAGCATCAAAAATATTATCAGAAGTATTGCCATATTTAGGAGTTCCTTCAACAAATACAGCAGAGGCTTTAGATGATTCAGATGAAGTTAAGTTAAGAGCTGTTCCAAATGTAACTAATTTAACTGTAAATGAAGCGAATAAGAATTTACGTGAATTAGGATTTAATGTAATTTCAAATACTACATTAGACCCAGAGACCACTTTAGTTGCAGACCAAGTTCCAAAAGCAGGAGTGGCACTTAGAGAAAATTCTGTAGTTTGTTTATATACATCAAATGAAGAAGTAAGAACAAAAGTAGCAGTTCCAGATGTAAAAGGAATGACTATTGCAGAAGCTATAAATTCATTAAAATCTAAGAACCTAAATGCATCAATAGATGGGGAAAAGGGAGTAGTAGTTTCTCAAGATCCGACATTTGAAACAGAGGTGGGAGAAGGAACAGTAGTAAATATTCTTGTAAAAGCAGATGAAGTATATAGTCAATAATATGTATAAATAGAAAACTTGAACATACAATTATTTCAAAGGGGTGATTGTATGTTCTTTTTTTCAAAAATGCAGGCAACAGGAAATGATTTTATAGTAATAAACTATCTTGAAAATAAGTTAGAATATAGTTATAGATTATTAGCAAAATTTTTATGCGATAGACATTTTGGAGTTGGAGCAGATGGGGTTTTAATAGTAGAAGAAAGTAAAGTTTCAGATTTTAAAATGAGAATATTTAATCAAGATGGAACAGAGGCTGAAATGTGTGGAAATGGAATAAGATGTTTTGCAAAATATTTATATGAGAAAAAAATAACAGATAAAAAGGAAATAAATATAGAAACTTTAGGAGGAATAAAAAAAGTAAAATTAGCTGTAGAAGGAAATACAGTTATAAAAGTCAGTGTAGATATGGGAGAGCCTATTTTTGATTTTGAAAAAATTCCAGTAATTTATCAAGAGAATGATTTAGGAGGAAAGATACATATAGAAAATTTTGAAATATATCCAGTTTCTTTAGGTAACCCACATGCAGTATGCTTTGTAGATAATTTAAAAGAATTTGATATACAAAGATACGGGAAAATGATTGAAGAATATAAATATTTTCCGAATAAAACTAATGTAGAATTTGTTGAAATTGTGGATAATAAAAATATAAAAATGAGAGTATGGGAAAGAGGAGTTGGAGAAACTCTAGCTTGTGGGACTGGAGCATGTGCATCAGGGGTTATTGCAAATAAATACAAATCCACAGAAAGTAAATTAATTGTGGATTTATTAGGCGGCAAATTAGAAGTTGAGAATTCCAATAATATAATTTTAAAGGGAGAATCAGAGTTTGTTTTTGAAGGAAAAATTGAAATATAAATTATAGATAATATTTATATAGAAAATTTAGAGTATTATAATATATAAAAAAGCTGTTATTTAGGAAAACTTCCTATTAAATAACAGCTTTTAGTTAAATTATTGATATGAAAAATTAAATAAAGATTTGCGGTTTTTATTGATTATCTAATTTTATTAGAAGAGTATAATTAATTGATAGCTTGTCTTTCTCCTGAAGAAATCATATCATCAATTAATTTTGTGATAACTTTTCTTTCATCATAAGGATATTTAACTCCATTTTTTTCTAAATATAAATCATGCCCAAGTCCAGGAATTACAATAATATCACCAGGATTTGCAATAGAAATAGCATACTTAATTCCTTCTGTTCTATCAACTACAATTTTATATGGTTTTCCTGTAGGGATTATTCCAACTTCGATTTCTTTTAAAATTTTTAGAGGATCTTCTGTTCTAACTTGATCAGACATTAAAACAGTAAAATCAGCTAGACGCCCAGAAATTTCACCCATTACAGGTCTTTTGGCTGCATCTCTATCTCCTCCAACACCCCAAGCGCATATAACTTTTCCTTTTGCATATGAGTTAACAGCTGTTAGTATACTTTCTAAACTAGAAGGAGTATGTGCATAATCAATCATAATAGTAAGACCTAATTTATTAGGGACTAACTCACTTCTACCCAAAACTTTTAAATCTTTTAAAGCAGTTCTTATTTCATCAGCAGAAACATTGAAATAAGAAGAAACAGCAATAGCTCCAGCTGCATTATAAACACTAAATTTTCCAGGGATACAAGCTTCAATTTGTTCTTCTTTTCCATTAATTAAAATAGAAAATTTAATATTTGAATCTGTAATTACAACATTTGTAGGATTTACTTTAAAATCTGATGGATTGTTTATTGAGAAAGTTTTAATATTTTTAGTGGGTAATAGGTTTTTAATTGTTGACACTTTTTCATCATCATTATTTATAATACCATGTTTTGAAAGTTTAACAAGTTCTAATTTACAGTTAAAATAATCTTCCATAGTAGGATGCTCTTTTGGACTTATATGATCTTCTGTAAGATTTGTGAAAAGCGCAACATCAAATTCACATCCTGTAACTCTATCTAGTTTCATTGCTTGAGATGAAACTTCAATAATTGCAACATCTACATTTTTTTCTACCATATTTGCCAAATGTTTTTGGATTTCAATACTTTCTGGTGTTGTTCTATCTGTGTCCTCGATTTTTTCATTATTAATGTAAACTGCTATACTTCCAATTAATCCAACGTTTAGACCATGAGCTTCCAAAATAGATTTCACCATGAAAGTAGTAGTAGTTTTACCTTTAGTTCCTGTGATTCCGATAAGTTTCAGTTTTTTAGAAGGATTATCATAAAATTCACAGGCAGTTTGGGCTAAAGTTCTTCTAGTATTTTTTACAGATATTGCAGGTATCTCTTTAGGTATATCTAATGAAGATAGATCAACATCAGGTTCAACTATTAATGCTTTTGCGCCATTTTTTATAGCATCTGGAATAAACTGAATACCATCTTTTGAAAATCCATTTATTGCTATAAAAAGACCTCCTTCTTTAATTTTTCTTGAGTCTGAGTGAATATTAGTTATATCTAAATTTAGATCTCCAACTGTATTTATTACTTCGACTTTTGAAATTAATTTATTTAATAACATAGTTATCCCTCCATTTCTTGAAGATTACTATGAAAGAATTATATACCGAACAATTATATTTGTAAAGAGAAAAGCGCGCTTGTCAAAATGATATTTCAACAAGCACGCTTGGGGTATTGCAGTTGCAATGATTTGAAAAGCGTAGGTTTTAGATAAGCCGCAGAAGCCAGAGAATGATAAAGATAATTAAAGTGATCCACTTATGTTCCCAAAGAAAGTTGAGAAAAAGAAGTGCTGGGGAAATCAAAATCCACATAACAACGAGTACTGCTGGGAGAATGACTGCGAAGAAAAAATATATCCCAGCAAGCATTAGGATAAGTTCCATTCTTGTACCGCCTTTCATAATTTTGAATTAATAATATTATAACATAAAACTCTTAGAAAATAAAGGAAATACAAGATTATATAAGAAAATGTTAAAAAAATACTATAAAAAATATAGATAAAATTTTAAGAAACCTTTATTTTTTAAAGAAAATGAGTTATAATAATAACGATTTTTAGAGAAAATTTGAAAGGAAAAGTATGTTAGAATTAAAAGATATATGTTTTGAAAGAGATAATAAAAAAATATTAGATAATGTAAGTATAACTATTGAAGACGGGAAATTTGTTGTTATAACAGGACCAAATGGTGGAGGAAAATCAACATTAGCAAAAGTTATAATGGGAATAGTAAAACCAGACTCTGGAAAGATTATTTTTAATGGACAAGATATAACGAATAAAGATATTTCTGAAAGAGCTAATATGGGAATAAGTTTTGCATTTCAACAACCTGTGAAATTTAAAGGTATTACAGTAGGAGATTTAATGGAATTATCAATAGGAAGAAAAATAAAATTTTCAGAAAAATGTGAAATGCTTTCATCTGTTGGATTATGCCCAAAAGATTATATACAAAGAGAAATAAATTCATCACTTTCAGGAGGAGAACTAAAAAGAATAGAAATAGCAACAGTCGTAGCTAGAGGATCAAAATTATCTATATTTGATGAACCAGAAGCAGGTATAGATTTATGGAGTTTTAACAGTTTAATAAATGTATTTGAAGATATGTATAGTAAAATACAGGGGTCAATAGTTATAATTTCACATCAAGAAAGAATTTTAAATATTGCAGATGAGATTGTATTAATAGAAAAAGGTAAAATCAAAGAAATAGGAAAAAAAGATGATATACTTCCTAATTTATTAAGTAATACTGCAAAAGTTTGTAGAAAAGTTAAATAGATTGTTTATAAAATTAATCAGGATAGTTAAAAAATAGAGCAGTTATAAAAATAAATAAAACATTAACAAAAATTAAAATATAGTATTAAAAAAATCAAAGATGAAGAAATATTATTCATTTAGCAAATACTTAAAATAAAGGAGGGAAAATGGATATTAAATTAAATGATATAGAAAAGAATCTTTTAGAGAAAATTGCCGATAATTCTAAATTTCAAGGAGCTTATAATATAAGAGAAAATGGAACAGGAATTGAAAGAAAAACTACAGAAAATATAAATATTATAACAAAAAAGGATAAGCCTGGAATAGACATAATAGTAAAAGAAAATACTAATCATGAATTTGTGCATATACCAGTAATGATAACAGAAAGCGGTGTTACAGATTTAGTTTATAATGATTTTTATATAGGAAAAAATGCGAATGTTACTATAATTGCAGGATGCGGAATCCATAATGATCATCATTTATTGTCTAGACATGATGGAATTCATACTTTTCATTTAGAAGAAGGTGCAAAAGTTAGATATATAGAGAAACATTATGGAGAAGGCGTAGGAACAGGAGAAAGAATACTTAATCCAAAAACTGTAATAGATTTAAAAAAATTTGCTACACTAGAAATGGAAACATGGCAAATTGAAGGAGTAGACTCTACAATACGAGAAACAGTGGGAAATTTGGAAGAAAACAGTAACTTAATAGTTACTGAAAAAATTATGACACATAAAAATCAATATGCTAAAACAGTGTTTGAAGTTAATTTAAATGGGAAAAACTCAAGTACTCGTGTAACTTCAAGATCGGTAGCTAAAGATGACTCAAAGCAAGAATTTATATCAAATGTAGTAGGTAATACTGAATGTTATGGACATGTTGAATGTGATGCTATAATAATGGATAAAGGAGTTGTGAAAGCAGTTCCCGAAATTTTAGCAAATAGCATAGATGCGAGATTAATACATGAGGCTGCAATAGGAAAAATAGCAGGAGAGCAAATGATTAAACTTATGACATTAGGTCTTAGTGAAAAAGAAGCAGAAGAAAAAATAATAAATGGATTTTTAAAATAAAAATTTTATTATAATATATAAACAAAAAACGATTAGATATTTACTAAAAATATTTGAATTTATTGTCGCAATTTGTTTAATTTGGTATGGACATTTTGCCAAAATTTATATATAATAATAAAAAATTAGAATTGATGATGGGGGCTTTTGATATGTATGAGAGAAGTGCGATTGTATTAGAAAGATATTTCGAAAACTTACTAGATTACAGAAGAGAATTTAATTTAAGAGATAACTTTAATAACTATTGCGAATTAATTGAAAAACTTGACAAGTTCCAACTAAACTATCAAAAAGAAGTGGCAGCAACTGAAAGTTATAATGAAAGCTTGAGGAAAATTAAGTCTATACAATTAGCACAAGAAAAATTGTACAAAAAAAGTGCCAAAATGGAATATAGCAGAAATTTATTATTTAGTAATGTTGATGGAAAAGTTGATGATACAAGAAAATGTATAGAAAAAATAGAAGCAGATGTTGAAAAAAATATTGAAGCTATGAAAGAAAATAAAGAGAATTTATTGCAAGCAATGACGGAATTTAATGATAGAAAATTTGATCTTTCAAAATGCAAGAGATATAAAAAAATGGCAGAAAATGAGTATAATGAGATTTATGAAGTAGCTTATAGAAATTTTCAAGGGATATCAGCTGATAATATAGGTGCTGCAAAATCATTTGCTAAATTTGATGATAGTGAGAATATAATAGAAACTTTAGATAAAAATGGAAAAGATGAAAAAATTCCATTTAATGAAGGGGTAATAGAAAGTGCAACAACATTTGGAATAGAAGTAGCAAAAAAAGAAGTACTTTCGTACTTAGTAATTTATGATAAAATGGGTAAATTGCTAAATGAAATTGCAAATGGAAGTGCCAGAATAGAATTACATAAAAAATATGCTAGAAATGAAAAAGCAAAAGTTGATTTCATTTTAGCTTCAAAAGATTATATGTCTCAGTTTTTAGATTATGAGAGAATGACAATAATACATGGTAGAAAATCACATAATAGATTAATGTGTGAAGCTTGCGAAAACTTCAATACAGATGTAATACAAATAAACAATTTATTTGAATTATTAGTAAGAGAAATAACAAATAAAGCAACTAAAAAAGCATATAAAGAATTATATAATAAGTCTTACATAAAAGATATAAAAAATAAAGAAGAAAAATTCAAAAAAGAAAAAAATCGTGTAAACTTGAATACAGCAACTTTAATAAATTCAAATTATTGGAGAATAGATGGAATAAAAAATATCTACACTGTTTTCTATAGAAATGTTTCAGAAGTATTTGGTAAAGAAGTAGCAGAATTTGAAATACCACAAGATACGGATGATGATACAGCAGAAGAATCACCTAAGGCCGTTAAAGCAGTTGAGGATGAAAAACCAAAAAATGATGACATAATAGAAGTTGAAAAACCAAAAGTGCCAATGCCATTTAGTATATCAGAAAATCAAGATGATGACGAAGATGATGAGTCAGATGATGAAACGATGGGTAGTAATTATGATGAATATGATGATTTTGATGATGAGATAGAAGAAAATGACGAGACATCAGAGGATGAAAAAGAATATACTTCTTATGACGCAATAGAAGAAGAAACAGAAAGTGCACAAAATATTTCTGTAAATGATGATTTTGATATATTTGGAGAAAAGTATCAAGAAACAGATTTTATAGAGAAGAATGTATTAGAAGCAAAAAGACAAGTAGAAGAGGAAGAAGAATATAAAGCAGAAATAAAAAAAGCAAAAATAAAGAGAATTTTAAAAGCAGAAAATAATATAGGAAAAGAAGCAATATTTTCAAATGAAGAGGATGATATTCCTTATGAAGTAGAGGATGAAGAAGAAGCACTATTTGGAAATGTAAAAATACAAAAAAGTGATAAAAAAAGTAAAATAGAAGACTTTGATTTAGAAAAAGAAGAAAAAAATTCAAATGGTATTTTAAAGAAATTAAGAAAAATAAGTAGTGTGAAAAAAACAAATCAAGCTAATAATATATGGTAAAATAGAAGAACTTTTACTTAGTAAGTAAAAGTTCTTTTGTTTAATGAGAATTATATTTAAGTATTCTTCGCTAATATTTAGATTACTTTAAAATGTAAATTTTAACAAATTAATAAAAAAGAAAAAATATGTTGCATGCACTAAAATAAAATGTTATAATAAATTTGATATTTTGTAAGGAAAGGCAAAAAAATATGAACCAAATTTTAGTATCAGAAAAATTGTATATCACACCAGAATTAAAAAGGAAGAAAAGAATGTATAAATTAGATTTTTTTATTTCTGTTTTTTTAGTTTGTGTTTTATTTTCTTATTATATATATGCAGAATATGATAAAAACAAGAATGAGGCAATATCTCAAGAAATTTTAGCAAATTTATCTTTTGAAGATAATGTAGCAGATGATACAACAATAAAATTTGCAAATAATTCAATAGTTGTAATATTAAATACAGAAGATCCATTTGCGGTAATTTATAATGAACCAGTTGATGAAGAGGAAGCGGAAAACGATTATGAGTGGAGAGAAACATCGGCAGGAACTAGATACTATACAATGGCAACTATAAATATACCATCAATAGATTGTACATATCCAATTTTAGATAGATCAACAGATGAGTTATTAAAAATTTCACCTTGCAAATTTTGGGGTGCAAATCCTAATGAAGTTGGAAATTTTTGCATAGTAGGACATAACTACAGAAATAATAAATTTTTTAGTCATGTTCCTGAACTAGCTATAGGAGATACAATAGAGATAACAGATCGTATTAAAAATAGAGAAACATTAACATATAAAGTTTATGATAAATATGTTGTAGATCCAGATAATACAGAGTGTACAACTCAAAGAACAAATGGATTAAAAGAAATAACATTAATCACTTGTACAGATGATAGTAAAATGAGGGTTATAGTAAAAGCTAGAGAAGAAAAATAAAATAAAAGCTTCAGGTTTTTGATATCTGAAGCTTTTTTATTTAATATAAAAAGAGAGACTTTCTATTAAATAAGATTACATATTGTTAAGAAAAGGTAATAAAATTGATATATATGGAATTATTGCCAAATATTTTATATATATGCTATAATAAATATGAATAAATATAGATTAAATTAGTAATGTTTTAAATAAAATTACAAAGGAGAGGGGATTTTATGAAAAATAAGTTTAAATTTATTGTATTAATTACATTTATAGTATGCTTATTAACAATGGGAATGTATTTTATAGCTAATGCTGATGAAACATCAGTAGATATAGCTGAGAAAATTTCTAAGCCGTTATTACAGGATTGGAATGAAAATGCAGTTTTATCTATAGAAGAAAATATAGATGTTCAAAACTTACCTATAAATTCGATTGAAGATAGGTATTGGAAAGCATTAGAAGTAAAGCAAGATTATGAAAATGCAATACAAGTTTCAGCGTTACCAACAACATATTCTGCTGAAACAAGAGCAACTGGAAAGCTCATTTATTTATCAGATATACCACATATGAGTAAATCAACTACTAAATATGGTACTATTCTTAATGATATAACATCAAGTAATACTAAAATAACAGTAAAAATTGGTGGTACAGCAACAAGCTTTGATAAAGGTATTTGGGCACATGCTACTTCTGATGTATATTATGATTTAAGAAATTTTCAAGAATATGATTATTTTTCAGCATATTTAGGATTAAATACTACATCAAATGGTGGAAATGGTGTTACATTTGTTATTTCAACATCAAATGATGGTCAAAATTGGACAGAAAAATATAGAGCAGAAGCATTGCCAAACCAAAATGCAGTAGAATGTAGAATACCTATAGAAGGAAATAGATACTTAAGACTATATGCAAATGATAATGGAGCAAATGGTAAAGATCATTCAGTATATGCAGATGCTAAATTATTAACAGCAGATTATAGTGATGGAACAGGAGTTCCTACAGTATTTGATTTAGAAGCTCAAATCAGAAATATGGATGAAAATGATCCTAATCTTGAACATATGGTTTTACAAAGAGAATTTGTATCAAGAGTAGGAAGAACAACATTACTTGATTTTGTAAATCAGGGTGATTCAAGTAGAGAAACACTTGGATGGTTAATGGGGGATAGTGATACTTTAGGGTTATATTTTTATGGTAGTACACCTATTGGTGGTTATAAAAATTCTTTAAATGTTTTAACAAAATTATACCAAACATATAAAAATGATTTAAATGATGATACAGTAAAAAATGGTGTACGTAATGGTGATTTATTTAAAAAAATGATTATGGCTATTTCACATACTCATTCTACATTAGTACGTTCATTTTTGCCTAATGTTGAGGAAGATGGAGTTACAAATTCAAATCGTAATGATCCAAATAGTTCACATGTATCAGATCCAGTAAGACGTTATGCAGTTTATAAAAAAATGTACTTAGCAAATAAATTAAGCGCTGTATTTCCAAAACTAGAAGTTGAGGAAATGAAAGTGGTTGTGAGAGCACTAATATCAGATAATGAAATTGAATGGTTTAGGGATTATATTACAAGTAGAGGTCCATATACTCATGCTTGGCTATCATATAATGCAAAATTTAGATATTTTGAGGATAAATATTATAGTGAAGAAAATAAAACTATGTGGAATAATAAATTTCACTTTTTAGAATATGGTATACCATATCAAAAATATTTAGTTCCACAATGGATAGTTTATGCAGCGGGAACTCAATGTGTTGGTTTTGGAGATACGAGTGCTAATGCATATAGTTCAACGGGTATACCAGCATTTCCAGTTCATCAACCTGGTCATATTGCTTATGGAGTTGCACATTATAATAGTAATGGAGATGCTTCTTGGCAATTATATAATTCAGGTGCAACTTGGGGAAATTCATCATATGGTACATCTACATTTTATAATGCAACTAAAAATTCTCCTACTAAACAAGCTGTATATTCATATAGAGGGTTGCTAGGCTGGGGACAACAATACCCTACTGGATGTGAAAATTTAAGTTATTTAGCAATTGCTCAAGAGGCAGTTAATGATTATAGCAATTATCTAGTAGCAGAAAAATATGTAATGCTTGCAAATAGTTACACAGGAAATGAAGCAAAACAAGAAGAATTTTATCGTAAAGCAATAAATGCTCAAAATATAAATGTTGATGCTTGGTATGGTTTAGTACAATTATATAAAAATAGTAATGTATATACAGAAGAAGATTGTTTAAATCTTATAAAAGAATTTCAAGTCGTGTATAAAACAAGACCTCTTGCATTTTATGATTTATTTGGAATGATTATTGGAAAGATTACTACTCCAACATTAAATGCAGAAGCTGTTTCTTTGAAAACAGCAACATTACAATGGGCTGAAGTAAGTGCAAATAGCATACATAGATCTGTTGCTCAGGTACTATTAGGTAAACCACAATCAGAACTTGCAACATTTTCATTTGATGGTCAATATGCAGGGCAAATAAGATTAGGTTCAATGTTTAATGAAAATAATAGATCAACATGGGAGTATTCAATAGATGGTGGAAAAACTTGGACAGAAACAGATCAGTTATATGTACAATTAACAGAAACAGAATTAGTAGGTGTTAATGAAAGAGATCATATTAGAGTTCATATTATAGGTACAGAGATAAGAAGTACAATACAAATAGATAAAACATTAATGTTAAGTCCTGATATGGAGCTTTATGAAAATGATGCAGAAGATACTTTTTTTGTTTATGGTAATAGAAAATTAGATTGGAAATATACTGATGATTCAGGTGGAGCTTCTGCTTGGAAATCTTATGATGAAGTAAAACCTAATTTATCAGGTAATAGAAAATTGACTGTAAGACCATCTGCTACTGGAACAAATTTACCAGCAAATGTACATGTTTTTACTTTTACTGATAATAAATATGAAGCAAATGAAACATATATTAAGGTAAAAAATTTATCAGTTGTAGACAGTACACCTTCTGGCAAGAATACACCAGCTAAAAATGCAATAGATGGGAATTTTGGTCTTTGGGAAACCCAACAATATACTCATGATTTTACTAGATGGTTGTCAGCTAGTAAAACAGATGAAAATAAATTTATTACACTTGAATTTAAAGAGCCAGTATATTTATCAAGACTAGATTATATACCATCAGATGAACAAAACCATTCAGGTCTTGGTAGCAAACCATTTCTTGGCAGAATTATGCAAGGTGAAGTTTTAGGAAGTATGGATGGAGAAAATTGGACTAAACTTGGTGATATAAATAATTGGGCAAATAATGCTTCAACAAAAACACTAAGATTTGCTGAAACACAAAAAGTAAAATATATAAAAATTATAGCAACGCAAACAAATGATGGATATATAGGAGCTAGAGGATTCAATTTTTATGAAGATACAACAAAAGAGGCTCCACCAACAGCAACAGTTATGTATAGTACAACTCAAAAAACAAATAAAGAAGTTGTAGCAACACTTGAAAATTTTAATTCAGATACAGTTGTAGTGGAAAATGGAATAACAAGTTATACATTTACAGAAAATGGATCATATACTTTTAACTTAAGAGATACAGAAAATGGAAGAACAAATGAAGTTGTTGCAAGTGTTACTTGGATAGATAGGGAAAAACCATCTGCAGATATACAATATATAGAGTTACCAAATACTAAAGGTCATGTTCAAGCAAAAGTTGTAAATATTAGCAAAAATGTATTTATATTAGACGAACAAGATAGACCAATTAGATATATAGAAAATAGTGGTAATTATATTTATGAATTTAATTTTGATCCTGATACTAAACAAATAATAAATATGGTTCAAAAGGATTCAAAGAATAATATTAAAATGGTAAGAGGATATAAATTATTAGATCCAAGTAAACCAGTAAGTAATATATTTGAGGATTCAACTAAGGATCTTATAAATATGGGATTTCCAGAGTCAATGAGTGCTATGGGTTATCCAGTAGACAAAGAATATATTATTGCATATTTTGCAGCATACAGTGGAGCAAATATTACAAAGGAAATTATTTACGATGAAAATTTAAAAAATGCAACAGCAAACTATACAGCAGAAGAACTTGCAGAATTTAGAACACGTTATACTACAGGTATTCAAGAAGATATACTAAAATATGTATTTACTAAAAATGGAGAAAAAACATATAAATTAAGAGATAGAATTGGAAATACATCAGAAATAAAAATGTCAGTAGATTGGATAAATAGAGGTCCATATATTGCTGAGATATCTTATGATAAAGAAAGTTTAACAAATGGAGATGTAACAGCAACTCTTACATTTAAAGAAGAAGGAGTAAGAATAACTAATTTAGATGAAGGAGTTATAGAAACTTCAAATGGTGGTAAATATGTATTTACAGAAAATGGAGATTTTAGATTTAAACTTTTAGATGCCGAAAATGTTGAAAGTTATTTAGATGCAAAGGTAACTATAATAGATAGGCAAGTACCACAAGGAATTATTACTTATAATACAACAAGACCAACAAATCAATATGTAACAGCAACAATCGATTTTGACAAAACAAATGTTACAATAACAAACAATGATGGAAAGAACTCATATACATTTACAGAAAATGGAAGTTTCACATTTGAGTTTGTAGATGAAGCAGGAAATGTTGGAGCTACGACAGCAACAGTTGATTGTATTGATAGAACTACACCAATTGCTCAAATATCATATAGTACAACAAATCCAACAAATCAAGATGTTGTTGCAAACATAGTAGATTCTAATAAAGATATAACTATTACAAATAATAATGGTGAGAGTATATATACATTTACAGAAAATGGAGAGTTTACGTTTGAATTTGTAGATGAAGCAGGAAATACTGGAACAGTAACAGCAAAAGTTGATTGGATTGATAAAGAAGAAATTATACCAACAATAAGTTATAGAATAAATAGCCCAACTGGAAAAGCAGAAACAGCAATAATTACATTTAATAAACCAAATGTAATTATAACAAATAATAATGGTAAAAACACACATAGATTTGAAGATAATGGAGAATTTACATTTGAATTTAGAGATGAAGCTGGAAACACAGGAACAGCAACTGCAACAGTTAATTGGATTGATAAAGAAATTCCAACAGCTGAATTACATTATGATAGAACAATTGGGACAAAAGAACCAGTTACAGTAACATTAATAAATCCAAGTAAAGATATTATTATTACAAACAATGGTGGTAAAAATACTTATACATTTACAAAAAATGGAAAATTTATTTTTGAGTATGAAGATAATGCTGGAAATCCAGGTGAAACTATGGCAGAGGTAACTTGGATAGATAAAGATGCACCAATTGCAACAATCGAATATAGTACAACAGAAGATACAACAGAACCAGTAGTTGCAACTCTTCATTTAGAAGATCCAAATATGGGATTACTTCCAACAACTCAAACTTATACATTTACAAAGAATGGGGAATATATATTTAATTTTGAAGATAGTTTAGGAAATAAAGGAACAAAGACAGCAAAAGTTAATTGGATTTATAGTGGAAATTTAACAGCAGATATTAAATATGAAAAAACAGATGATGGAGTTTTAGCAACTCTAGTAAATGAAAGTGGAAAAATAACAATAACAAATAACGGAGGAAATAGAACATATTTGCTTACAGATGAAAATAGTACATTCACATTTGAATATATAGACAGTTTTGGAAATGTAGGAAGAACAGAAGCAAAATTGGAAAATATGAATGGACCTGCAACTATAAATTATAGTATTAAAACAAGTCTTACATCAGTAAATGGAAAGCCAACAATGATTGCAAAAATGAGAGCAGATCTTGTGCTTCCACTTGGATATCAAATGAAGAAATCTACTGCTCCAAAGTATTATCTATTTGCTGAAAAAGGAACTTATACATTTGAATATATAAATAAAGATACAGGTGAAGAATATAAAGCAACAGCAACAGCTGATTGGTTCCCAGAAGTTAGTGCTGAATATAGTACAACAGAATTAACTCAAAACAGCGTAGACTTAGTAATTCATTTTAATAAAGATGGTGAAGAGTTACAATTAGAAAATAATTTAAATATAGCTACTAGTAAATATCCAGAAACAATAGGATATTATATAGAGAAGAAAGAAGGAGCATTAAATACTTATACAATTAAGCACAATATAACTATTACTTTAATGTTTAAGTATCAAGGACAGAGATTATTATCACTTCCAGTCTCTGTAACTAATATAGACGAAGTTGAACCAGTAGGAACTATAAAATATAGTAATACAGAACCAACTTACAGAAATGTAACAGCAACAATTGAATTTAATAAACCAAATGTTAAAATTTTAAATAATGAAGGAAAAGATACATTTAGATTTGAGGAAAATGGAAGCTTTACATTTGAATATGAAGATGAAGTAGGACGTAGAAGAACATCAACAGCTAATGTAGATTGGATTATAGAAGACTCTGATGATGTAGTACCAACTATTTTATACAGTGAGAAAGAACCAACTAACAAAGATGTTATTGCTACAATTACATTTGATCAAGATGAGGTAAGAATTGTAGATGAGCAAGGAAATGATATACCTAATGGAAATATATATACATTTACAGAAAATGGAACACATGTGTTTAACTATATAGATAAAAAAGGAAAAGCTGGAACAGCAACAGCAGAGGTGCTTAACATAGATAAAGAGGTTCCAATAGCTAATATAACATATAGCACAACTGATAAAACTAATAAACCAGTAACAGCTAGTATTAGTTTTAATGAAGAAAATGTAATAGTTGAAGGTGGAGATACACATACATTTGAAGATAGTGGCTCATATACATTTAACTTTATGGATCAAGCTGGAAATAGAGGTTCAGCAGTAGCAGAAGTTGACTGGATACGTAAAACATTACCAAATGCAACGATAACTTATGATGAAACAGAATTAACATGCAGAGATGTAACAGCAACAATTAGTTTCGATTTAGAAAATGTAGATATTATAGATGAAGAAGGAAATGTAATTCCTAATGGAGATAAATATGTATTTACAGAAAATGGAACACATACATTTAGATTTAGAGGTCCTTATGGAAATGAAGGCTCAGCAGTTGCAAGAGTAAATTACATTGATAAAGTAGTACCAGTTCCAACAATAACATATGATGTTGAAAACCAAACAAGTGGAAATGTAACTGCAACAATTACTTTTGACAAACGTAATGTAGTAGTTGAAGGCGGAAATAAACATGTATTCACTACTAATGGAGAGCATACATTTAATTTTATGGATGAAGCTGGAAATAAAGGTTGGGCAACTGCAAAAGTAACTTGGATTGATAGTGATTTGCCAATAGCAACAATTACTTATAATCCAGAAAGACCTGATGGAACATCTAAAGTAAACACAGATGTTGTAGCAACAATAAGTTTTGATCAAGAAAATATAAAAATAGTAAATAATGGTGGAAGTAACCAATATACATTTACACAAAATGGACAATATGAATTTGCATTTGAAAATGCAAATGGAGAAAGAGGAACAGCGCTTGCACAAGTAAGTTGGATAGATAAAGAAATTCCAAAAGCAACAATCACATACAGTACAACAAATCCAACAAATGGAGATGTGACAGCAACTATTACATTTGATAAACAAAATGTAACAGTAGAAGGTGGAAATACACATACATTTACAGAAAATGGAGAATATGAATTTAGATTTGTAGGACCATCAGGAAATAGAGGAACAGCAAAGGCAGTAGTTAATTGGATCGATAAAGCCAGCCCAGTTGCAACAATAACATATAATCCAGAAACTTCAACAAATGGAGATGTAGTTGCAACAATTACATTTAATGAGGAAGATGTAACAATAACAAACAATGATGGAAATAATACTTATACATTTACAGAAAATAGTGAGTTTATGTTTGAATATAGAGATAAAGCAGGTAATACAGGAAGTGAACTTGCAAAAGTAACTTGGATAGACAAAGAAGACTTAAATGCAACAATTTCATATAATATAAATGAACTAACAAATCAAGATGTAATAGCTAGCATTAGTTTTAACAAAGAAAATGTAACAGTAGAAGGTGGAAATACACATACATTTACAGAAAATGGAGAATATACATTTGAATATATAGATAGTTCTGGAAACAGAGGAAGCAAGCTTGCTAGGGTTGATTGGATAGATAAGAAAATACCAGTTGGAACAATCACATATAGTACAACAAATCCAACAAATCAAAATGTAACAGCTAGCATAAGCTTTGATAAAGAAGATGTAACAATAACAAATAATGGTGGAAATAACACATATATATTTACAGAAAATAGTGAATTTACTTTTGAATTTATAGATAAAGTTGGAAATACTGGTACAGCTAAAGCTTATGTAGATTGGATAGATAGAAAATTACCAGTAGCAACAATAACTTATGATATTAATACATTAACAAATCGTGATGTTATTGCAACAATAACTTTTGATAAAAACAATGTAGAAGTAGAAGGTGGAAACACACATACATTTACAGAAAATGGAGAATATGAATTTGCATTCATAGGACCTGCAGGAAATATTGGAACAGCTATAGCAAAAGTTACTTGGATAGATAAAAAAGCACCAGTTCCAACAATCACATATAGTACAACAAATTCAACAAATGAAGATGTAACAGCAACAGTTACATTTGATAAAGAAGATGTAATTGTTGATGGAGGAAATGTTCATACATTTACAGAAAATGGCGAGTTTACTTTTAGATATATAGATTCTGCTGGAAATACAGGAACAGCTATAGCAAAAGTTACTTGGATAGATAAAACATTGCCAAAAGCAACAATCACATATAGTACAACAAACCCAACAAATCAAGATGTAACGGCTAGCATAAGCTTTGATAAAGAGGATGTAACAATAACAAACAATGATGGAAACAATACTTATACATTTACAGAAAATGGTCAATTTGAATTTGAATTTGTAGGACCTGCAGGTAATAGTGGAACAGCAATTGCAAAAGTAAGTAACATAGATAAAGATGTTCCAGTACCAACAATCAGTTATGATATTACAAATCCAACAAATCAAAATGTAACTGCAACAATTACATTTAATGAAGAAAATGTAACAGTAAAAGATGGAAATACACATGTATTTGAAGATAGTGGAGAATATACATTTGAATTTGAGGATAGAGCAGGAAATAGCGGTACAGCAACAGCAAGAGTTGATTGGATAAAGAAAACATTACCGAATGCAACATTCACATATGACATAAATACATTAACAAATCAAGATGTAACAGTAACAGTTAATTTTGATAGAGAAGGAACTCAAGTTACAAATAATGATGGAAAGAATACTTATACATTTACAAGAAATGGAAGCTTTACATTTGAATTTGTAGGACCTTATGGAAATGCAGGTGTAGCAACAGCAACAGTTGATTGGATAGATAAAGAAGAAATTATACCAACAATCACATATAGTACAACAGAGATGACAAATCAAGATGTAACAGCAACGATTACCTTTAATAAAGAAGGTGTAACAGTAAAAGGTGGAAATATACATGTATTTGAAGATAGTGGAGAATATACATTTGAATTTGAGGATAGAGCAGGAAATAGCGGTACAGCAATAGCAAGAGTTGACTGGTTAAAGAAAACTTTACCAAATGCAACAATCACATACAGTACAACAAATCCAACAAATCAAGATGTAATTGCAACAATTACATTTGATATAGAAAATGTTATTGTTTTAGGTGGAAACACACATAGATTTACTGAAAACGGAACATATTTATTTGAATTTGTTGGACCTTATGGAAATAAGGGAACAGCAATGGCAGAAGTTTATTGGATAGATAGAGATGAACCAAATGCAACAATCACATATAGTACAACAAATCCGACAAATCAAGATGTAACAGCAACAGTTACTTTTGATAAAGAAAATGTTACAATAACAAATAATGGAGGAAAAAATACTTATACATTTACAGAAAATGG
>CANOVB010000016.1 GCA_947570695.1 uncultured Clostridium sp. | reverse complement strand
TGTTACAGAAGAAAATAATGAAGTACAGCCACCAGTAGGAGCGATAAATAATAATGACGCACAAACAAATGCAATTACAAATAATACTAGTTCAGCAAAACCAACTAAATTACCAAAGACAGGTATAAATATATATGTTCCAGTAAGTATAATTATAATAGCATTAATGGGAATATATATATACCATAATAAAAAAGAAAATTACAAATAAAATAGATTAAGAGATTAAATCGCCAAATTATGTAATTAAAAACAAATGGCGATTTAATTACATAAAAGGGAGAGCATGATGAAAAGTAAAATTTTTAATACTATAATTGTAGTTTCAATTTTAATTGTTATAGTAGGAGTTATGATAATTCAATATCAAGAAAAAATTTTGTTAGATCATAAAGAAATAGAAAGTGCAAAATATATGATTAAAAATCTAAGTGCATTGTATAATAAGGAAGAAGAAAATAAAATAATTGTAAAAGAAAATATTATAGAAAAGTATAAAGACTACGAAGTAGTTGCAAAATTGGAAATTCCAAAAATTAAATTGGAAACTTATGTATTAAAAGAATTTTCAAACAAATCTTTAGAAGCTTCTGTTGTTAAATTTTGGGGACCTGAGCCAAATGATATTGGAAATTTATGTATAGCAGGTCATAATTTTAAAAATAAGAATATGTTTCATGATTTAAAGAAATTATCTATAGGGGATAGATTTGTTATATCTGATAATAATGTCGGAAGAATAGAATATGAAGTTTATGAATTTTATAGAGTATCTCCCAATGATGTAAGTTGTTTATCTCAAGAAACAAATGGAAAAAGAGAAGTTACTTTAATAACATGTACAAATGATTCTAAAAAAAGAATTATAGTAAAAGGAAAAGAAGTTTAAAATACACCATCAAATTTGATGGCGTAATAAATTACTTATTAGATTTTTTCTTTTTTGACTTTTTTTTATTTTGGAAATGCTCATATATAAATCCACCTTTTACAAACCACCCAGCGCTACGACCCCAAAATATAAAAAAACCACCAAAAACGATAATTCCTATTATAATATTTATTATTACTTTTATTCCAAAATCGCTCATAACAATATTAATAATCGAAAAGATTATTTTTCTCCTATTCTTCATAAATATTTTTTATTTAGTAGAAAAGTGCTCTGAACCATTACTAAATAAAAACTTAGGTTAATTTTGCATACAAATTTAATGATGTTAATATTAAATATCGTCCACTTTTCTTCTTAATGCAAATTAATTATACAGTTAAATTTTCATAAAATCAATTTTTAAATATAAAGTAAAATAAATGTAATCTAAATGTAAAATTATTTCCAAAAAAAACTATTGAATAGAAAAATCAAATATTATACAATAGAAATGAATAATAAGATAAGGTGCTTACAATTTTGTAAAATTATAGGAAGGGAGGAAGTAGTTTATGGGTCAATACAAAAATAATATGCGTAAATTGAATCAAAAATTAAGAAATAATCAAAATAATTTAAATAAAATTAACGCAAAACCAGAGAAAACAAGTAATGTAAAACAGATTAAGCAAAGTAAAAAGAAAAATGTCCAAGTAGTAGAACCAAAACAGCTTCCAGAACTTTTTAAGGAAATACAAGATATTAGATATGGTAGAGTAAAGCCGAAGGAAGAAGAACCAGTAATAGAGCAAGTAAAGTTTAATAGAATACAAGTAATAGATCGTAGATTTAATGCAGTTGGAGCTATAATTGGAATACTATTTATAACACTATTTTTCATGTCTTTAAATAGTAATTACATATTTGCAACTTCAGAAGAAGAAAAAAGAGTAGTAGGAGAATTTGAAGAAAATAGTAGTTCTTTAAATATAATGAACATACTTTCAAATAATATAAGTGAATTAACTAAAAAAGAGATTATAACAAAAGAAGAGCCAATAGAATATGAAACACAATATATAGAAAATGATAAATTACCAAAAGATGAAATCAAAGTTATTCAAGCTGGAAGATTAGGATTTTTAGATAAGACTATAATTAATACATATGAAAATGGTGAATTAGTAGATGAAAATATTATAAGTGAAGTAAAAAAATCTAATCCAGTAGAAGAAATTATTGAAATAGGAACGTCAGAATATTTGAGAGATAAACAAGTTCATCTTGATGATATAATGTATACAATAGATGAAATAGACTTTTACTCAGAACCTTCTGAAACTGCAGAAAAATTAGGCATGATATATCAATATATAGATTTAAGATTAAGAGAAGAAGGAAATGGTTGGTGCAAAGTATCAGTTGATGGAATTGATGGATATGTAAAAGGCAATTTATTAACCTCTGAAAATGTAACACCAGGAATAGCAGAAAAATCAAGAATAAAAAGAATATTAATAACTGTAGATTTTGATATGCCATTAAATTCTAAGAGCGGACTTACAAGAGATGACTTTGTAAAAGTACTTTCAGGAAATCCAAAAGATAAAAATAAAATTTTTGAAGATAATGCTGAATTATTTTATGATATTGAACAAAAATATAATATAAATGGAATATTTTTAGCATCAATAGCAATACATGAGAGTAATTGGGGAACTTCAAACATAGCAATACAGAAAAAGAATTTATTTGGATATGGTGCTTATGATTTTTCAGCTTATGAGTCTGCAACTACATTTGATAGTTATCAATATGGTATAGAATATGTTGCCAAATCACTAACTAAATATTATTTAAATGAAAGAAATGCATTAATATATGATGGAGAAGCTGCGGCAGGAACATATTATAATGGACCTACAGTTTCTGGAGTGAATGTAAGATATGCAAGTGATACTAATTGGTGTAATAGAGTGTTTGAAGTAATGAAAGCCCTTTATGAAAAATTATAAAATATTGGAAAGGGAATGATAGGAAGTTGAAGAAAATATTTAGTAAACAATTAGTTCTAATTATAATAGACATTATTTTATTAATAGTGTCTATTAATGCGTATAATGGCATATATAAGTCTGAAAGAGGAAAAATTGAATATACAGAACTATCAACAAAATTTATAGAAGAAAACCAAGAACCAGTTTTTAGGATAGGACAAATTATTTTATATAGTAGTGCAAATGCAGTTGATAATAGTAATGGAAATTTAAAAGATATAGATATAAGTCAATTTACAGATATAGAGTTATATATAGATAATAAAACAAAAGGAGATGAGTTAACTCCAGAAAACACAATAAGTGAATTATATGTGGATAAAATAAAAGTAACAAGCGATTCTAATGATGGAGAAAAAATATTTAATTATAAAAATCCACTAATGTGTGGAAAATATACAGAATTACAGTCACACACTGAAGGCGGAATTTTATTTAATGTAGTTAACTCTAATGATAACAATAGAAAAGCAAATTATGATGAGCCAGTTTTTTATACAGATTGCTCTAATCCAATTTCTTTTGGATATATAAATAAGAATATATTAACAGGCTGTGAAGTAACTGCAAATAATGGGTCAATATCTTTTGATGGATCGATTTTAAAAAATGCTAACATAGATTTAGATGAGCTAAAATCATCAATAAATTTTACAATATATTTGAGAAATAATTATGATGAAGAATTTGTGTGTAATGTAACTATTGATAATAATTTACTTTCAGATGATGCTACTACTCAAGGAATTTACTCAGGTTACTTAATGAAAATAATAGATACAAAAGATGTAAAATATAATTTCTTAAAAGTATCATAGACAACAAAGATTTAAAGGTGTATATATTTACACCTTTTTATTTTTTAATATAGATAAGAATATAGAAAATCTTGATTTTTAACAAAAAATCAATTATAATGTAAATCGAAATGTGCTTATAGCTCAGCAGGATAGAGCAGTCGCCTCCTAAGCGACCGATGGGGGTTCGAGTCCCTCTAGGCACACCATATTGTGCATATTTTATTGGACTCGAAAAGGAGGATTAGAAAATAGTCCAGTGGACTGTTTTCCCGACGCGGCTTGACGAGTCCCTCTAGGCACACCAGCTTTTAAGAATTAATTAAAATTTTAGGTGTAATTTAGGTGTAATGCAGGGAGAAAATTTTGGAAGAAAAATTCATGAAAGAAGCTATTAAGGAAGCAAGAAAGGCTTTCAATATAGAAGAAGTACCAGTAGGTGCAGTAATAGTAAAAAATGGAAAAATAATAGCTAGAGCGCATAACGTGAAAGAAAACAAAAAAGATGCTACTTGCCATGCGGAAATTTTAGCAATAAAAAAAGCGTGTAAAAAATTAGACTCATGGAGATTATTAGATTGTGAAATGTATGTAACACTAGAACCGTGCTCGATGTGTGCTGGTGCATTAATAAATTCAAGAATAAAAAAATTATACATAGGAACAGAAGATAATAAAACAGGAGCATGTGGTTCTGTTTTAAATCTTTTAGAAGATTACAAATTTAATCATAAAATTGAAGTAGAAAAATATATATTAAAAGAAGAATGCGAAAATTTACTTAAAAATTTTTTTAAATTTCTAAGGGAGAGAAATAAAAGTGAAAAAAAATCTATTTAAAAGATGTTTATTTATAGCTGTTCTTATTATATTATTGATGATTGTAATATCTATAATAATTAGATATGATGTAGAAGGAGAAAAGAGATTGCCATTTTCAGTTGCAAAGATATTATTAGTTAGTACTGTTGATGGAAATGTAATGGACGACCCCAACAACATTTGGAATATAGGTATTACTCAAGTTAATGATGTATATATGTATATAAATCAAACAATTAAAGATGATGATACAACAATAAAAGAAATAAAATTTGAAAATTTTATTATAAAAAAGGAGCCACAAAAGGGAACTATAAGACTACTAAGACCAACAGGAGAACTTTCAAATTTATATACTTATAGCCAACAAGATTATTTAAATGAAAGCATTACTTATTTAGGTGGAGCAATAGATGATATGAAATCACTTGAAATAGGGAATAAAGGTGGAGTTTTAGGATTTAGATTTTCATTAGAAGATTTGGGAACTTTTATATCAAATGAAAACCAGGAAATAACTTATGATGGAAAACTACTTTCAAATTTAGGTGTAAATTTAGAAGAAATACAATTTGATGTGAGTTTTGATATAATATTAACAACTAGTAACAATATTAGTTATAAAGGGAATATAAGTTTGAGTTTACCTATAGATAATGTAATAGAAGAAGGATCATCAAGTAAGGAAATTACAGATTTTAGTAATGTAATTTTTAAAAGAATTCAAAAGTAAGAATAAAAGAAATTTAAGTTGCAAAGGTATTGCAAAATGAGAAAATCCATTATATAATCATTTAGAAAATTAAGTGGCTTTTCTTAAGGAAGGTATGCTTCAATAAAAAGCTATGAATCTCGTCAGGTTCGGAAGAAAGCAGCGATAAGTAGTGTATTTATGTGATTTCGCATGCCTTCCTTAAGGAAAGCTGTTTTAATGTTTTAAGTAAACAAGGAGGTAAATATGTCATATACGGCTCTTTATAGAAATTTTAGACCACTAAAATTTTCAGATATGGTAGGACAAGACCATATAACTAAAACATTAAAGAATCAAGTTATGTCAGGAAGAGTGGGGCATGCCTATCTTTTTAATGGTGGTAGAGGAACTGGAAAAACTACATCAGGTAAAATACTTGCAAGAGTGGTAAACTGTTTAAACCCACAAGATGGAGAACCATGTAATGAATGTGAAATTTGTAAGGAAATTTTAGATGGTTCTCTTACAGATGTCGTAGAAATGGATGCAGCATCAAATAATAGTGTTGAAGATATTAGATCAATTAGAGATGAAGTAAATTTTTTACCAACAAAAGCTAAATATAGAGTATATATAATAGATGAGGTTCATATGCTTTCAACTGGAGCATTTAATGCATTACTTAAGACTTTAGAAGAACCACCAGAACATGTTAAGTTTATATTAGCAACGACAGAACCTCAAAAGTTACCAACTACAATACTTTCAAGATGCCAAAGGTTTGACTTTAAAAAAATACCAGAACAAGATATAATAAAAAGATTAAAAATAATATGTCAAGAAGCAAAAATTAAGGTAGATGATGAAGCTCTAGGAATAATGGCAGTTCTTTCAGAAGGACATATGAGAGATGCCATAAGTATATTGGAAAGATGTAGTCAGGAAAATTCAGAAAATATAACTATTGAAGAAGTAAAAGAATTAGTAGGGCTTCCAAGTTTAGAATATATAAATAAATTAACACGCGGAATACTAGAATATGATACGACTAAAGCTTTAGAGGCAATAGATGATGTAATAAATGATGGAAAAGATTTGTATAATTTTTTATGGGAAGTAATAAAATATTTTAAAGATATATTAGTTTATAAAACTACTAATGATTTAAAGCTATATTCAGAAAATGAAATACAAGAAATAAAAAGGTTAGCAGATATTACTGATGAAGAACATTTATTAGGTATAATATACAAATTATCAGACTTAGAAAATGATTTAAAATGGTCATCACAAAAAACTATAATGTTTCAAACTGGAATTATAAAAGCTTGTAGAAAAGAGAGTTCAAGTTTTGGTTCATCTATAGAAAAAAGATTAGAAGAATTAGAAAATAAATTAGCAGGATTAAAAAGCGGGCAGATAGAGCGAGTTTCTTATGAACCGGTAAGCGAACAATCAGTTAAAAATAAGACAATACAAGTCTCAAAGGAAGATAAAAAAGAAGATAAGAAAATACCAGAAAGTAATGCTGGTATAGCATGGAAAAAAGTTATAGATTCTTTAAAAAGAAATGGAAAAATTAGATTATATACAGCTTTAATAAACACAAGAGTAAATGAGCTTAATGATTTAGTATGGGAGATTGAATTTCCAAATGGTTTGACATCTTTTAATCAAAAAATATTAGAAACTGTAGATAATAAAAACGAATTAATGAAAGAAATATTTAAAGCAACTGGCAAAGAAATTCATATAAAGTATAAAGATGGAAAATCAAAAGAAACACAAGAAAAAAGCAAAAGTTCAATAAATGACTTAGGAATAGACATAAATATAATAGAATAATATGTCCCTAAAGGGACAAAAAATAATAGGAGGATTTAAAAATGGGAAAAAGAGGTGGATTTCCAGGAGGAATGGGAGGCTTCGGAGGAATGAACTTAAATCAAATTATGAAAGAAGCTAAAAAAATGCAAGCAGATATGGAAAAATCACAAGAAGAACTAGGAACAAAAGAATTTGAAAGTACAGCAGGTGGTGGAGCAGTATATGTAAAAGTTACAGGAAATAAAATTATAAAAGAAATAAAATTACAAAAAGATGTTGTTGATCCAGATGATGTTGAAATGCTACAAGATTTAATTTTAACATCAGTGAATGAAGCATTAAGAAAGGTTGATGAAGCACAAGCTGCATCATTAGGAAAATATAACTTGCCAGGTTTAATGTAATTTTTTAGGAAGGATTTTTAAGATGTCATATTATTCACCTTCAATAGAAAAATTAATAGAAAGTTTTGAAAAATTACCTAGTATAGGGCATAAAACAGCACAGAGACTAGCGTTTTATATGTTAGATTTAAATAATGAAGAAGTAGAAGAATTTACAAATTCTATATTAAATGCAAAAAAGAACTTGCATTTTTGTTCAAAATGTTTTAATATATCAGACACAGATCCATGTAATATTTGCTCAAATCCTAAAAGAGATGAGTCTATTATATGTGTGGTTGAAGATGTAAGAGATGTAATTGCAATGGAAAGAACTCATGAATATAATGGAGTTTATCATGTATTACATGGTTCTATATCACCTATGAATGGAATTGGACCAGATGATATAAAAATAAAAGAGTTGCTTACAAGAACGATGAATGGAAACATAAAGGAAATAATATTAGCTACAAATCCGAGAGTTGAGGGAGAAGCAACTTCAATGTATATATCAAAACTTATAAAACCAATGGGAATAAAAACTACAAGAATTGCTAGAGGAATTCCTATTGGTGGAGATTTGGAATATACAGATGAGATAACCCTTACAAAGGCTTTAGAAGGTAGAAGTGAAATATAATAGGTATCATTTAAAAAAAATAGAATAAAATAAAGTAACGCTAAAAGCGAAGCTTATTTTAAGGAGTGTTAGTATGCAAAAAAGCAAAAAAATAGTAATATTAGGTGGAGGAACAGGAACCTCATTTGTACTAAAAGGACTAAAATATTTTCCAGTTGATATAACAGCTGTTATTACAGTTTCTGATGATGGGTCAAGTACAGGAAGACTAAGAAAAGAATTTTCAACACCAGCAGTTGGGGATATTAGAAAAGTTTTAAGTAATTTATCTACACTTCCAGATGAAGTAAGAGATGTTATGGAATATAGATTATCTACATATAGTGAACTTAATGGTCATGCATTAGGAAATTTAATTTTAACATCACTAATTCATGAAACAGGAAGTTTGCAAACAAGTATCAAATATTTAAGTAAGATATTAGATGTAAAACACAAGGTATTACCACTTTCAGAAGACTTTCTAACTTTAATGGGAGAAACAACTGATGGAGATGTTATAGAAGGAGAAGAAGAAATAACAAAAGCTAATAAGAAATACAAAAAGTTTTTCTATAAAGAACAACCTCATGTTTTACCAGAAGTATTTGAGGCTATAGAAGAAGCAGATTTAATTATATTAAGTATGGGAAGTCTTTATACAAGTGTTATGCCACACATTATTTGTAAAGATGTTGCGGAAGCCATAGATAAAGCAAAAGCTAAAGTTATGTATATATGTAATGCAGTAACACAACCAGGAGAAACAGATGGATTTGGAGTAAGTGATCATATAAATGTTTTAGAACAATATTTAGGAAAAGATGCTATAGATGTAGTAATTGCAAGTAATACTGAAATTCCAAAAGATTTGATAAAAAAATATGAGACAGAAGAGCAAAAAGATATAGTGCCTATAGATTATGAAAATATAAGTAAAGGAAAATATGAACTTATAGAAGAGGACTTAATAACAACTACAGATGGAACTATAAAACATAATAGTTTAAAATTAAGTTCAGTAATTTTTTCATATTTAATGAGATAAAAATTAGCCTTAAACTATGAAAATGGTTTAAGGCTTTTTTGTCTTATTGATAAAAATAAAGTGATAAAAAGTGATGGAAAAAACTATAATATTAAGAATTAAATACAAAATTAGTTATTATCTTTAGAATACATAGTAAAATAAGGATTGACATAAATCTTAAGTGATTGTATAATATGAAGGCATACGCAATAAACTTTATATAGGAGGGACTGACATGAAGCAGTATGAAGTTTATTGGCGGACTTTCTTGTTGGGGATATTAACCGTGACTGAGAGGCATCACAAGTACGAGCTGTCTGATATTGTATCAGATGTGGCAAGGAATGTGCTTCTTGATTCGCGTTTTACAAAGCCCTATGATGGAGAGCCGCTGAGTTTCTTTGAAGCTTATGTCGAATCCATTGGCGAGACTGGTTTGAGTGACTACCATGATGACCAGTATAGGCTGAAGGAAATTTAGATTCCAACGGAAAATGGCGCCGGAGTGGCGCCTTTTTCGTATGTTAAATATATAGATAGTTAGGTAAAGTTTTATTTTTTATATATTTTGTTGTTGTAAGAAGTTATTTGATTAATCATTTTTATTATTATTTTTCTTTATTTTTTCTATTTTTTTATCAATTAGTCTAAGTTGTAATCCAGCAAAGAATCCATTTTTTTCTTTTATTATTTCTTTCTTATCCAAAAGTTCATTAACTAATATTCTATTTTTTTCAGAAAGTGAATATAAAATCTTAGCTTTTGATATATTATTTTTAACTAATTCTTCATAGTCTTTTTTATCTCCATACAATCCCATAGAAAAAACCTCCTTAAATTAATAATGATAAGTTTGAAAAATCCTAAAGAATTAAAAAGTATAAAAATACTAAAATGAGTATAATATATCAAATTTGCAAAGTCAAATATATACTATGGAAAAGTGTATATTAAGGTAATTTTGATCTTTATATTTAATTTTTAGTGAATTTATGGTAAAATTAAAAAGATAAAGATAAAATGTAAGAAAGGAAGATTACACATGCAAAACTTTAATTATCATTCTCACACTTTTAGATGTGGGCATGCAGATTTAGAAGCAAAAGATGAAGATTATGTTAAAGAATATATAAAGATGGGTTTTAAGAAAATTGCTTTTACAGATCATTGTCCAGAAAAAAATGTGATAGATAAAAGACCAAAAATTAGAATGGATTATTCTGAGAAAGATGAATATATAAGTGAGATAAAAAGCTTAAAAGAAAAATATGCAGACAAAATAGAAATAAAAGTTGGATTTGAAATTGAATATTTACCAGGAGAAGAGGAAAACTTAAAAGAGCTAAAAAACGAAAGTGAGAAGATTATTTTAGGACAGCACTTTATTTATGATGATGAATACCAGTTGAAATATTGTGGAAACTCTGATTTTACAGATAAAGAGTTTATAAGATATGCAAATTATATACAAAATGCTATGGAATTAAACCTTCCGGATATTGTTGCTCACCCAGATATGTACATGTTTGGAAGAAAGGATTTTGGAGAAATTGAAAGTAGAGTAGCTAATATAATTTGTGCATCTGCTGAAAAATATAAGATTCCTTTAGAAATAAATTTAAATAACATATTTCATAATACATATTTTGAAAATAGAAAATTAAATAATGAAGATATAGAAAAACAAAAGGCAAAACTTAATAATGTTTTTTATCCTTGTGAAAATTTTTGGGAAATTGCAAGTAAATATGACATAAAAGTTGTATATGGAATAGATACACATTTTAGAGGACAAATACTTTTATGGAATGAGCTAATAGAGCTTGCTAGTGAAGTCATAGGAAAAGATATAATTAAAAAGTTAAATTTTGTTGAAGAATAAATTTATAATAGAAAATCAAATTCTCCAAGGAAACTAAAATGTAGTTCTTTGGGGAATTTAAATTTTATATTGAAGCAATTAGTAATGAGTATAAAAATAGTTTAAAGATGAATTATAATTCATAAAATTTTAGTTTATGCATAATTTGCGAGAATTTGGAAAAAATACGATAAAAATGCATAAGGGGATTTTTATGAAAAAGTACAAAAAATTGAATATAAGAGGAACTCTTTTAGATAGAAATCAATTAGCAAGTCATATTGAAAAAACTGCTTCTGAACATAGTATAAAGAGTTTCTCAAGTAAGGACACATATCCAATACCTAATTTAATAGAAGATTATAAATTTATTTTAGAAACTTATAATTTACTTACAAGACATTTAAAATTAGGAATAAAAATCCATTCAGCTGGTGAATGGATTTTAGATAATTTTTATGTTATTGAAGAAACTGTTAAAGTAATTCAAAAGGAACTTACATTAAAAAAATATAAAAAAATGATAGGGTTAGCAAATGAAAGATATTTTGGATTTGCTAGAAGTTATGTACTTGCGGAAGAAATTGTTGCTTTTTCAGATTGCAAAATAGATAGAGAACTTATAGATATTGCGCTTCATGCATATCAAAGAAAAAAATTATTAAGCATGGATGAAATATGCAATATAGGGGTGTTTTTAAAGATATCTATAATATCACATATAAGAGACTTATGTGAAAAAATTTATTCTTCACAAGTTCAAAAATATAAAGCAGAAAGTATTATAGAAAGAATTGTAGAAAATAGAAGCTATAGTAATTTAAAATTTATTAATCCAGATAAATATATAAGAATCTATGAAGAAAAGTTAAAATACCCATTTATTGAATATATGTCATATAAGCTTAAAAAATATGGTAAAGAAGCATCTAAATATCAAGAAGTTTTAGAAAAAGAAGTTCAAAAATTAGGGCTTACAATTTCAGAAGTTATCCAAAAAGAGCATTTTCATATTGCAAATATAAAAATTACAATGGGAAATTGTATAACAAGTATTAGAGAAATAAATAGAATTGATTTTTCTGAATTATTTAGTTATATGAATGCTTCTGAGGAAATACTTAAACTAGACCCCTCTGGAATTTATAATAATATGGATGAGGAGAGCAAAAGCTATTATAGAAGAATAATTGATGAAAAGTCTAAAAAAAGTAAAATATCAGAAATTTATATTGTAGAAAAGATTATTGAATTATGCAAAAGATATGAAAATTCTGAGAAGCTAGAAGATAAGAAAAAAGCTCATGTAGGATATTATTTAATTAAAGAAGGGATTAATGAATTAAATGAAATTCTAGAAATTAAAACTCATCAGAAGTTTAAATTTAAACAAAATGCTAAAGCTTATATTGCATTTAATCTGATTGTTCCAATATATTTTTGCTTTTTAACTTATGTTAGTTTAAAAGTAATTACTGAAAGTACAGTAGCTTCAATAATTTCTTCAATTTTACTATATATTCCAATATCAGAGATTTATTTGAGGATAGAAAATTATTTTTTAGGAAAACTTAAATCTCCTACTATAATTCCTAAAATGGATTATGAAGAAGGAATACCAGAGGAATCAACTACTTTTGTTGTAATACCTACAATTTTGAAGTCTAAAGAAAAAGTAAAAGAAATGTTTGAAAAACTAGAGGTTTACTATTTAGCTAATAAATCTGAAAATCTTTATTTTGCTTTACTAGGAGATTGTTCAGAAGAGCAAAATAAGGTACAGAATTTTGATGAAGAGGTTATTTCTGCTGGACTAGAATATTGCAATAAGCTAAATGAAAAGTATAAGACAGAGAAATTTAGTAAATTTCATTTTTTATATAGAGAAAGAGTTTGGAATTCATGCGAAAATTCTTATATAGGTTGGGAACGAAAAAGAGGGTTATTAGCTACTTTTAATAAATATATAAAAAATAAGATAGATAATGATTTTTTAGAAAATACTATAGAAAAGGAAAAAACTAAACTTCCAAATGTTAAATATATAATAACCCTTGACAGTGATACTAATTTAAATTTAAATACAGCTTCAAAACTAATTGGAGCTATGAGTCATATTTTAAATTTACCAGTTATTGATAATTACAAAGTAGTTGATGGATATGGAATAATGCAACCTAGAATAGGTATGGATTTGGCATTATCACAAAAAAGCATTTTTGTTGAATTATATAGTATGAAAGGAGGAGTTGATTTTTATACAAATGCCATTTCAGATATTTATCAAGATTATTTCGATGAAGGAATTTTTACAGGTAAGGGAATTTATGATGTAGAAGTTTATAATGAAATATTAAAAAATGAATTTCCAGAAAATACAGTGCTTAGTCATGACTTATTAGAAGGAAATTTTTTAAGATGTGGACTTTTAACTGATGTTATGTTGCTTGATGGATATCCAATTCGATATATTCCATATATTTTAAGAAATCATAGATGGACAAGAGGGGATTGGCAGATTATCAAATGGCTTAAAAATGGAAGGTTAAATGATATATCAAAGTTTAAAATATATGATAATTTAAGACGTAGTTTGCTTCAAATTTTTGCACTTTTATTAGTAATTTTAGGAGCATTTAATATATTTAATAATATATATATTTCAAATACTATTTTAACTATTTCTTTAATAAGTATCGTTATACCATATTTACTTGATATTATAAATTATATAATTTTTAAAGAAAGTAATATAACTGGTGCAATGTATGCATATAAAAAGTTTTCTAAAGAGTTAAATAGTGTAAAAATTAGTATTATAAGAAGTATATTACAAGTAATGTTTTTACCTTATGAAATGCTTAAAAATGCTGATAGTATAATAAGAAGTTTATATAGAATGAATAGAAAAACTAAGCTTTTGGAATGGGTCACAGCTGAAGAGGGTGAAAATAAAAGTAAAAACGATTTAAAATCTTATTTTAAAGAAATGATAATTAATGTTGTTATAGGATTAATTTTTCTTATAGTTCCGAATATGATTTACAAAGTATTAGGAATTTCATGGATTTTTGCACCGTTTATTGCTTGGTATATAAGTTTGGATTTAAACAGAAAATATGAAATTTCAGAAAATAATAAAAGATATTTAAATGATATTGCAAAAAGGACTTGGAGCTTTTTTGAAGATTATGTCAATGAAGAAAATAATTTTTTAATGCCAGATAATTATCAAGAAGATAGAACATTAAAAGTAGTTGACAGAACATCATCTACCAATATTGGACTTGAACTTTTGGCAATTATTTCTGCTTATGATTTAGGATATATTAATTTTAAGAAAACAATAGAGTATTTATCTAAAGTTTTGGGAGTTATAACAGGACTTAGTAAATGGAATGGACATTTATATAATTGGTATAATACAAAAACTCTAATGCCACTTATACCACGATATATTTCAACTGTTGATAGTGGAAATTTTGTAGGATATTTATATATAGTAAAAGATTTCTTAATTCAAAATAGTAAGAAAAGTGATTTAGAAAATTTAATAAATATTGTAACAGATTTAATAAATAATACAGATTTTTCAAAACTATATAGTGAAAAAAATAAATTATTTTCAGTTGGATATAATTTAGAAGAAAATAAATTATCAGACTCTTATTACGACTTTTTAGCATCAGAAGCTAGACAAGCAAGTTTAGTTGCTATTGCAAAAGGTGATGTCTCTGTAAAACATTGGAATAATTTAAGTAGAACTTTGACAAGTCTAAATGGATATAAAGGACTAGTTTCATGGACAGGAACAGCTTTTGAATATTTAATGCCAAATATTAATTTAAAAAGATATAAAGGAAGTCTTTTAGATGAAGCTAGTAAATTTGCAATAATGAGTCAAATTGAGTATTGTAAGAAATTAGGAGTACCATGGGGAATTTCTGAATCTGCTTTTAATCTTAGAGACTTAAATAATAATTATCAATATAAAGCATTTGGAATTCCATGGCTAGGCTTGAAAAGAGGACTAGAAGACGATATTGTAATTTCACCATATAGCACGTTTTTATCTTTAGAAGACGAATTAGAAAATGGAATCAAAAATTTAAAATATTTAGAAAATGAAGGGGTGCTAGGAAAGTATGGATTTTATGAATCTATTGACTACACACCAAGTAGAGTAAAAAACAAAAAAGCTGTTGTAAAAACTTATATGGCACATCACCAAGGACTAATTTTACTTTCAATAAATAATGTATTAAATGATAATATTTTAAAAAAGAGATTTAATAGAAACCATGAAATTGAAGCAGTTGACATATTATTGCAGGAAAGAATGCCTATCCAAATGATAATTACAAAAGAGAAAAAAGAAAAAATTACTAAAAATAAAATAATAAATTCAAATGCTTATTTAGAAAGAGTAATAGAAAAACCAAGTAAAAAATATAGAAATATTAATGTAATTTCAAATGAAAAATATAAAATAATAATTGATGATTATGGTGATAGCATTAGTGAATATGAAAACTTAATGGTAAATAATTATAAAGAAACTTCTGAATTAAAACAAAGAATAAATTGTTATATAAAAAATGTGAAAACTAGAAAAGTAGTGGATACGAAAGAAAATGCAAAGGTTATTTTTGCACCAGATAAAGCTAGATTTTTAAAACAGGAAAATAATTTAAAAATTGAAGAAATTGTAAGTTTGGACCCAAATAAAGCATTAGAAATAAGAAGAATTGAAATTGAAAATTTAGGAAATTCAGAAGAAGTGTTAGAAATAATTATGGATTTTGAACCATCACTTTCAAGAAAAATGGAAGAATACTCCCATCCAGCTTTTAATAAATTGTTTATGAAATTGGAAGAAAAAGATGAAAATATTATTTTTGAAAAACGAAATAGAAATTTAGTAAACAGTAAATATTTAGCAACGACTTTATACACAGAAAATGAACAAATTGTGGACTTTGAATATGAAATTGATAAAGAAAAATATTTAGGACGAGAAAATTTAGATATTTCAAATATGGTGAAAAATCAAAAGAATTTTTCAAAAGAAATTTATCAAGTTACAGATCCAATCATAGCAATGAAAAGAACAATAAAAATAAGAGCAAAAGAAATTGCTAATGTGAATTTTTTACTAGCAGTATCAGATAGTAAAAGTGATGTGATAGAAAGTTTAGAAAATGTAAAAAGCGAAGAGGAAATTATTAGAATATTAAATATTGCTAGAGCAAGAAGTGAAGAAGAAAGTAAATATTTACAAGTTGATGGAGAAAAAATTGATTTATATGTTAGATTACTAAAATATATTTTAAGACTAAATCCATTTAAAAAGAACAAAAAAGTAGAAGATATGCAAATTGACAGCTTATGGAAACATGGTATTTCAGGGGACAATCCAATTATTTTAGTAAAGATAAAAAATATAGAAGATATTTATGTAGTTGAGGAAATGATAACTGCTTATGAATATTATAGAGCTAAAAAAGTATTTCTTGACTTGATTATTTTAAATCAAGAAACAAATGTATATGAACGATTTGTTAAAGACAGTATAAATGAGGTTATTTCTAATAAACAATTAGAATATTTAAAAGATATAAATACAGGGATTTTTATTTTAAATAAAGATGAATTATTGAAAGAGGACTTAGAAGTTTTTGAATTTAGAGCAAGAGTAATAATAGATGCTAAAATTGGCGGGTTAGACGGATATATAAAAGATTTAGAAGAAAAAGAAGTAAATGAAGATGTAGTGAAAAAAGAAAAAAATCATAGTCAAAATTTAGAAGTTTATCCATTAGAGAAACAAGAACTATTATATGATAATTCTTATGGCGGTTTTACTAAAGATGGAAAAGAATATTTAATATATAAAAATAACGAAAATAAGCTTCCAGCAGTATGGTGCAATATATTATGTAATAGCTTTTTTGGAACAATAGTTACAGACAATTTGGGAGGTTATACTTGGAGTAAAAATAGTAGACTTAATAGATTAACTGCTTGGAATAATGATAGAATAATTGATCTTCCATCAGAGATATTTTATTTAAAAGATGAAGATAACAAAGAAGTTTGGACATTAAATTCAGGGGTACTTCCGAATGAAAATTATTATTATATAGCTCATGGATTTGGATATACAATTTTAAAAAATACAAATGACAATTTTTATCAAGAACTTGAAATTTTTGTACCAAATGAAGATAGCCTAAAGGTATTAAAATTTGAGATAAAAAATCTTATAAATGAAGAAAGAAAAATCAGATTTGTAGTGTATATAAAAACAGCTTTAGGTGAAGATGAATTTTTAAGTAATGGAAATTTAAAAGTAGAAAAAAATAGAAATACTTTATTTGTAAAAAATGTTTTTAAAGAAGAAAGCTTTAGAGACAAAATAATGTATATAACAAGTGATATTAAAATGAATGGTTTTACAGGAGAAAAAGAAGACTTTTTTGGAGAGGGCAGTATTTTAGAACCGGATAGTTTATATTCTCATTTAAATGGAAGTTCAGGAATTGGTAAAAACTCATGTGTTGGAATAGAATTTATCTTAAAATTTAAAAAATTAGAAAATAAAAAATTTAATATAATAATTGGAGAAGCAAATAATGAAGAAGAAATAGAAAAAATAGAAGAAAAATACAATAATCAAGCAGAAGTAGAAAAAGAAAATGAAAAAACAAAGTCAAAGTGGAAAGATTATTTAAGTATTGTAAAAATAAAAACTCCTAACGATGCTTTAAATATAATGATGAATGGATGGCTAGTATATCAAACTATAACAAGTAGACTTTTAGGAAGAACAGGTTATTATCAATCTGGTGGAGCATTTGGATTTAGAGATCAACTTCAAGATGCTTTAGGAATTAGATATATAAATTCTAAATTTTTAAAAGAGCAAATTGTAAATTGTGCAAGACATCAATTTATTGAAGGAGATGTTCTTCACTGGTGGCATAATGAAACAAAAAGAGGAATAAGGACTAAATTTTCTGATGATTATTTATGGCTAGTATATGCGACATTAGAATATGTAAAATTTGAAAATGATTATAGCATATTAGATGAAAATATTGAGTATTTAAATGGAGAAGCGTTAAAAGAAAATGAAGATGAAAAATATAGTTTATTTTATGGAAGTAATATTAAAGAAAGCTTGTTTGAACATTGTGTAAAAGCAATAGAAATTTCTATAAGCAAAGGAATAGAACCATTTCCAAAAATTGGAGTAGGAGATTGGAATGATGGATTTAGTAATATTGGGACAAAAGGAAAAGGAGAAAGCATTTGGCTTGGATTTTTCTTATATGATATATTAAATAAATTTATACCAATTTGTGAATACAAAAATAGGCAAGATTTAGTAAAAAAATATGCAGAGATTAAAGAAAAATTAAGAAAAAATCTTAATAGTAAAGCATGGGATGGAAGATGGTTTAAAAGGGCAATTACAGATGATGGAATAGAGATTGGCAGTATAAATTCTGAAGAGTGTAGAATAGATAGTATAACTCAAAGCTGGGCAGTAATATCTGATGCTGGAGACAATGATAAAAAATTTATAGCATTACAAGAAGCAGAAAATTATTTAGTTGATAAAGAAAATAAAATAATAAAATTATTTGATCCACCTTTCGAAAAATCGGAAATAAATCCAGGTTATATAAAATCATATCCAGCAGGAATTAGGGAAAATGGAGGACAATATACACATAGTGCATGCTGGCTATTAATAGCAGAGGCAATGCTTGGATTTGGAGATAAAGCTTGTGAATTTGCAGAAATGATAAACCCTATTGAACATTCAAAAAATAGGGAAGAAGCCAAAAGATTTAAACTAGAACCCTATATTTTAGAAGCAGATTTATATAGTAATAAAGACTTAGTAGGAAGAGGCGGTTGGAACTGGTATACAGGGTCTAGTAGTTGGTATTATAAAGCAGTTTTAGAATATATTTTAGGATTAAAAATAGAAGATGGATATTTAAGACTAGAACCATGTATTTCAAAAGAATGGAAAGAATATGAAATTGAATATAAATATAAAAGAACTTTATATAAAATAAAAGTTAGAAATATAAACAAGAAAAATACAGGGGTAGAAAGGTTTATATTAAATGGAGAAGAATTGCAAGAAAAGAAAGTATTATTAGAAGATAATTGTAAGATATATAATATTGAAATTTTTATTTAGTATTTTGGGAGATTTTTGTCTGTTTGTCCTTTTGGGGACGTTTGTCAATGGACATAAAAAAGTTTTGTGTAATAAATTTGAAAAAAAACTTGTACAAAATTGTTAAATATGATATAACCATATCGTAATAAGTAACTTAAAATAATTTCTTTTAGAAAGGCGGTATTTTTGTGGAAGAAACAATGGAAAAAGATAAAAAAACTGTACTTGTAGTTGATGATGAACAAAGTATAATGGAACTTTTAGTATTTAATTTACAAAAAGAAGGATATAATACATTGGAAGCTTATGATGGCGTTACAGCTGTTGACATGGCTTTAAATGAAAAACCAGATTTGATTTTATTAGATGTTATGATACCAAAACTTGATGGAATATCAGTATGTAAAAAAATAAGATATGCATTAAATATATCAAATATTCCTATTTTAATGATATCAGCAAAAGATACAGAGTCAGATAAAATAGTTGGTTTAGAAATGGGGGCAGATGATTATATTACAAAACCTTTCCAAATAAGAGAAGTTATGGCAAGAATAAAAGCTAATTTAAGAAAAGCTGAATTAAATTCAAATATTGATATGATGAATAATCAAAAAAATGAAGATAAAGATGATATCATAAAAGTAGGAGATTTAAGTTTAGATCTTAAAAAAATAGAAGCAAAAGTAAAAGGCGAAGTTATAAATTTAACTAAAAAAGAATTTGATGTTTTAAAATATTTAGCTAGTCAACCAGGTCAAGTTGTAACAAGAGAAATGTTACTTCGTGAAGTTTGGGAATATGAAGAATATGTAGGAGCTATCAGAACAATAGATGTTACAATGAACAGAATTAGAGATAAAATAGAAAAAGATAAAGCAAATCCAAAAATCCTTATAACAAAAAGAGGAGTAGGATATTATGTAACAGATAAGACTTAAAAGTAAAATTTGCAAAAATAATTGTTAAAATAAAAAAGAGTATTCGTATGAATACTCTTTTTTGAGATTTTTATTATTAAAAAAACCTACGGAATTACATGTTTTTTAAGTTTTGATTACAATTTAATAGAATTGCTTGAATAAATAATTGCTTAAGTATATAATATTTTAAGTAATGATATTTTGGGAGAAAAGGATGCTAAAAAATATACAAATTAAGATAGTCCTAGCATTTATGATTATTGGATTATGTGCTATTTCTGTTTTAGGAATTACTTATGTGTATAATTTACAAAATATAAGTAATAAAATGACAGAAAACATAGGGATAGAAGAAATTAATAATATAATAAATAATCAAATATACCAAACAAAAATTGTAATGATAATTGCTGTAGTGGTATTTATAATATTAACAATTATAATCGGAATATACGTGGCAAAAGTAGTAATAGCACCAATTTCTAATTTGATTAGAAGTGCTGAAAAAGCTACAAAAGGTGAAAGAGAAAAATTTTTAGGACCTGGAAAAAAGAAAAATGAAATAAATGATTTAGTTGTTGCTTTTGATTCAATCAACAATGAACTTAAAGAAAATCTTAATGAAACAACTAGACAAAAAAAGCAAATGGAAACAATATTGCTACATATGACAGATGGAATTATAGCGTTTAATATTGAAGGAAAGATTATACATATAAATCCAGCTGCAAAAACATTTTTGAATTTAAATAGAGAAAAAGACTTTGAAGAAATTTTTGGAAAATATAATGTTGATATAAATTTAGAAAAAATTATATATTTAGAAAATTGGACATCTTCAGAACAAAAAATAAATGTAGAAGATAGGACAATAAATTTATTTTTTGCACCATTTAAAAATGAAAATGAAAGACCAGCAGGATTAATAGTTGTTATACAAGATATCACAGAACATGTAAAGCTAGATACAATGAGAAAAAGATTTGTTGCCGATGTATCACATGAACTTAAAACACCGATTACATCAATATTAGGTTATGCAGATACACTTTTAGAGACAGATGTTGATCCAGAAATAAATAAAAAGTTTTTAGACAGAATTTCAGCTGAAGCTTCAAGAATGTCAAGACTAGTTAGTGATTTACTTGTACTTTCTAAATATGATACTTCAAAAGTAAAAGTAGAAAAAACAGAGTTTGATTTAGGTGAACTTGTTAAATATACTTTTGATGGTTTAGATATAGAGATGAAACGAAAAAATCAAACTGCAGAATGTTTTGTTACATCAAATGTTCCTTTAGTTTATGCAGATAAAAGTGGAATTGAAAGAGTTGTATTAAATATACTTACAAATGCAATAAAATATACACCTGAAAATGGAGAAATAAAGGTATATGTAGGATTTGTATATAATGATGCATATATAAAAATCATTGATACTGGAATAGGAATTCCAAAAGAAGACTTGGATAAAATTTTTGAGAGATTTTATAGGGTAGACAAAGCACGTACAAGAGAAATGGGCGGAACAGGACTTGGCCTTTCAATAGCAAAAGAAATATTAGATCAAAACGATAGCATGATTGATATAAAAAGTGAGCATGGAAAGGGAACTGAAGTTGTTATAAGAATACCAACTAAACAATCAAAATCAAGCAAAGAGTAGAATTGGTTTAATAAAAGGAGAGATAAAGGATGAAGAAATTAAAAAAATCTTTAATAAGTTTAATATTATTTTTGTTCTACACAAATAATATTTATGCTACCACTACTGGAACTTATACAGTAGAAAAAAGCCACTCTTTTCAAAAGATTTTGATTTTAATTGTTGGTATTGGATTAATTTCTTTAGTTTTATTTTTAGCGTACAAAATGGATAAAAATGAGGCTACTAAAAAAAGAAGACAAAAATTTATAAAAGAAAATAAAAGAAATGATATAGATGAAGAAAGAATAAATGATTATAGAGAAAATCAAGATATATATTCAAATATATATACAACAAGAAGTTCAAGAGAAGCTAATAGAATTAAAGAAGGCTATTTAAAATATATGCCAGACAGTGTAAATATTGATGATGAAGAAGATGAAGACATACAAAATAGTGATACAGTAGAAACACCAGAAAATGAAGGGCTTTATTATGAAGCAGAAACTAATAAAAAAGATGAAGAAATAGAAAATGATGGTTTGAACATAAATGAAAGTGATAAATTAAAAGATAGCAATTTTGATATCGAAGTAGAAGATGATGCAACAGTAAATAACAAGCTAGATTTAGAAGAAAAATTCGAATTAGAAGATAATATAAATATTGAAGAAACTAGTAATGATTTTTCAACAGGAACAGAAGATTTTGTAGATGAGAATATTGTAGAACTTACTCAAAAAATAGATACAACATCATATAATTTAGATGATACTCAAATAATATATAAAGATGAAGGAATTTCATATGAAGAAGAACCAGAGGTAGTTTATGAGGATGAAGGAATTTCATATGAAGAAGAACCAGAGATAGTTTATGAAGATGAAGGAATTTCATATGAAGAAGAACCAGAGATAGTCTATGAGGATGAAGGAATTTCATATGAAGAAGAACCAGAAGTAGTTTATGGGGATGAAGAATTGCCATATGAAGAAGAGCTAGATGCAACTTATGAAAATACACAGTATGAGTCAATTAATAATAATTTAGTACAAGATAATGAAAATTATGAAGAAAATTTAGTATCAGAAGAACCTTATTTAAATTATGAAGAAAACCTAACTCAAGAAGATATGTATAATAATGACACACTAGTTCAAGAAAATATTTATAATAATTATGAAGTAGAAAGTATATATAATATAGATGATGCGAATAATTATGATGAAAATTTAAATGTGGAAAATCTTTATAATATGGAAAATTTAGAGAATTCTTATAATGAAAAGCTAGATTATATTGTTCCAGATTTAGAAGCAAGACCAAATGAGGTAAATATTAAAAAACAAGAAGGAGCAAATTATGTAGAGGACATATATAATGAAAAAAATGATATAACATATACTACATCAAATTTAGATAAAGAATATATAGAAGAAGATTTAGAATATGAAGAAGAAAGCTCTGAAGTAGCTTATGAAGATGAAGAAATTGCATATGAGGAAGAACCAGAAGTAGTTTATGAAGAAGAAACAGATTACTATGAAGAAAATAATTACGAAGACAGCTTAGTAAAAAAATCTTCAAATATAGAATATGAAGACATACCTTATGATGAACTTCCTAATAACATTTTAAATTATTCAGAAAAAGAATATGAAAAAAATAAAAAACAAAAAGAAAAGAAGCAAAAATTCACTAAAAAGAAAAAATCAAAGAAAGATGATTTTGTGTTTGAAAGTAATGATTATAAAGATGAAAGCTATTTTGCAGAAAATGTAAAAGTTCCAGAGATACCTGAAGATGAAATGTATAATATAAATGCAGAAGAAATTACTAGTAAATTAAATTCTACAATGGTGTTTAATACGGAAGACTTGAAAAAAGAAGAAAAAATTCAGGAAACTGAAAAAGAAGAAAAAGATATTGATGTTAATATAACTGTAAAAGGTTACGATTTTAGTGAAGAAGATATTGAAGAATTAGAAAATCATAATATGGCGCCAAGTGAAGAAAAAACTACTGGTGAAGAAAATAATATACTTCAAGATTTTGATGATCAAGATAGTTCATTTTTGGATGAATACATAGAAGATGATAGTATGAAAAATAATATTTATGAGAATCGCAATTTATATGAGATAAATACTTCATCAAAGCAAGCTACAAACATATTTGGCGAAAAATATGAAAAAGCACCATTAAAAAGATATACAAGAAAAAGAAAGAGAGTTAGAAGATATACAAGAAAGAAAAGAAGATATATACAAAGTAATTTAAAAAGGTTTAGAAGAAGAAAACCACCAATTAGTAGAAATATTGTAGAATTTAGAAGATATCAATTAAAGAGAGAACTAGAAGAATTTAAAAGAAGAGATAGAGAGCAAGCAATAAAAGAACTAGTAGAAGAAAAAATGAGAAAAGTAAATAAAGAACAAGCAATAAAAGAACTAGTAGAAGAGAAAGTGAAAAAAGGTAGTAAAGAGCAATCTATAAAAGAATTTGCAGAAGAGCAAATAAGAGGCAAACAAAATAATCTTGAAAATGAATATGAAGATTTAGAAGATACAATACAGGAAGTAGAAAAACCAAAAAGAGGAAGAAAACCAAAATCAGAAATAGAAGAGCCAAAAAGAGGTAGAAAGCCAAAAACTGTAGAAGCAGAAAATGCACCTAAAAAGAGAGGAAGAAAACCGAAAGTAGAAGAAAAAGTAGAGGGACCTAAAAAAAGAGGTAGAAAACCTAAAACTCAAGAAATACAAGATGATAAACCTAGAAAAAGAGGAAGACCAAAATTATCAGAATAATAGAAAAATTTTATAAGAAAGATGTAAACTTATAATTCTCTTGAAAAAATGTGCGAATTAATGTATAATTCTAATAAAAATAGAAAGGCGACAAAATGAATGAAAAAGTAAAAGATATTCTTGAATGGGGATATTGTATAATAATAGCTTTAATTTTGGCATTATTATTTAGATATTTTGTAGGAACACCTACAATAGTAAAGCAAAGATCAATGTTTCCAACATTACAAGAAAATCAAAGACTAATATTAAATAGGACATTTAGAATAACAGGGAAAATGCCCGAAAGAGGGAAAATAATTACTTTTGAGGCACCAACAAAAGAATATTATTCAAGATGGGAAGCAGACCAATCAAATCCAATAGCAGTATATGATAATGAACCAAAAGGAATATTTGAAAAATTTATATACAATGTTCTAGAAATAACTAAGAAAAGCTATATAAAAAGAGTAATAGGATTGCCAGGTGAGCATGTAAAAATTGAAAATGGAAAAGTATACATAAATGGCAATGAATTGAAAGAAGAATATCTTTCAAGTGATGTAATAACAGAATCTGAAGTGTTTTATGATTTTATAGTTCCAGAAGGATATATATTTGCAATGGGAGATAATAGAGGTAAAAGTACAGATTGTAGAGCTTTGGGATGTGTGCCACTAGAAAAAGTAGAAGGAATAGTATGTTTTAGATTTTGGCCATTTAATGTATTAGGAAAAATAAAATAGAAGCTCTTATTTTTCACAACTTCGGAAATTCTTAAAAAGAATTTTCGAATTGTGGTACGAGCGAA
>CANOVB010000015.1 GCA_947570695.1 uncultured Clostridium sp. | reverse complement strand
ACAAAATGTCCTATATGCATACTATTTGCTGTTGGATCTATTCCTATATAAAATCTAACACTTTCTTTTTGAAAAAGTTCTCTCATTTCTTTTTCATGTGTTAATTGTTCTATGTATCCTCTATTTTCAAGTTCTTTTATTATATCTGCCATAGCATCCTCCTAATATTATAAGCTAATTTTCCCCTCTTCTATTTCTCCTCCGATTATTCCATTAAGGTTATCTTCTGGGATATATATTCCACTAAATTCTTCATAGCCTAAATATCGATTTAAATTTCTTGCACTAATTCCTGTTGATGCTGAAATTTGCATTTTTGTAGCACCACTAACATAATTATCTGCAAAATATCCTTTTAATTTGCCTAAATCTGCTAAATCTTTTTTTTCACATTCATGGCAAACTTCTACATCTGAAGCATAAAATTTACCACAACGAGCACATCTTTTTAATTCCATAAAATCGTCCTCCTAAACTATATTTTAATTTGCGCATATTTTATCATAACTTTACAAAAAAAGATATAATTTTCTATAAAGTTTTAAATATTTTATTTTTATCTTACATTTTACTTTAATTTTCCAAATTGCTTTTTTCTTTTATAATTCATCATTTTATTTGTTCATTTAAAATTCTAATGTAGTAGCAACCAATATATAAATTAATTTTCTTTTTATTTTTCTTTTAATTTGCAATTTACTATTTACACAGTATTCTTAATTTATTTACAAAATAAATTTAATTTTTAATTATAGCTTCTTTTCTTTTAAATAAATTTAAAATCAGTTCTTTCATTTTTCTTAAAGTAACTACAATTATTAATGATGCAATAAATGTAAGCAATAGTCCTACTGCCAAATATATAATTTCATAATAAAATTTCTCGATTTTTTCAAATTTATATAAATCCACTTTTGCAATTAATAAATAATGTATTAAATATATTCCAAATGTTTTATCGCCAAGCCAAACAATTATATTTTTTAAAGTTTCACTTTTTAATTCAAAAGAGTATATTGCTATAAATAAAGCTACTCCTGAAATTATACTTAAAACTGTATATTTCCATTCTATAAAATTCTCTCTTCCGACTATATCTACAAAAGAATTTATAACCATATATTTAATTTCTATTTTATATCTAATAAAATTAACAAGTACAAATATTAAACCAGATACTATGCATAATTTTTTATTATTTTTTATTTTATCTTTATGTATAAAAAGTTCATATCCTAATAAAACATATAAAATTTCCTTATCTACTAAATCAAACACTTTTATTAAACCTATAGTAGGTATTGAAACAAATCTTTGAATATCTGTAATTATACATGAAATCACACCAAATATAAGAATCATTCTACGTGCAAGTTTTGGCATTTTCTCTTCTTTGCATACAAGCCATAATACTGGTATCCAAATAATTATTTTTACATAAGAAAGTATATACCACAAATGAATGCATAATCCATTTATTTGCGTCATATCTCCAAATAATATTCCTTTTAAAATTATAGGAATATTCAAATTTGAAAATGCATTTTGCAGGCACCATACAAAACTCTCTTTATTAACAATAAACATACAAAAAATTTGTACAAATACTATATAAATTAAAGTAGGTATTAAGACTTTAAAAGTTGTACTTTTCCAAATTTTTTTATAATTACGTCCATTTACTAGAAAAAAACCTGTTATCATTAGAAATAGAGGAACTCCATCTGCAAAAAAACTTTTTTCTAATAATCTACTCCAATCAATTCTATTAAAACATTGATTTAATACTTGCAAACATAAATGAGCTCCTATTACTAAAAGACATGCAATTACTCTTATTAAATCTACATTAATATCTCGTTTCTTAAGATTAGCTTCTAATGTATCTTTGGCTATTTCTTCTGATACATTTTTTCTTGTGTGTGTGTGCACTCCCTCAAGGATTTTAGCATCTTCTTGTTCTTTTACTAGCATAAGAGGTTCCCCCAATCTTTTTTTAATTGATTTTTTATATTATTTAAAAAATGTTTCTACTTTTCCTTTTCCATTTTCAGAAGTTATTTTTAAAATTCCCCCATTTAATATTGCCATTTGTGGCGATACATGACCTATATCTGCATCACAAATTACTGGTATCTTTAAATCTTTTAATACTTCTTTTACTGTCTCATTAAAAGAAATATTATAGTCTTCTCTACAAAACAAAGGTCTTCCAAAAATTATACCATTACAATATTTAAAATAACCTGCTGATTTCATTTGCCATAAAAATCTATATATATCAGATGATGATTTCTCATAACATTCTAAAAACCAAATTATGCCTTCTTCTTTATGTTTTTCTATATAATTTTTTATATTATCATATTTAGTTGCAAAATAGCCTTGTAAACTGTCTAAGCATCCTCCTAAACTTCTACCTTGCATAACTACTTTTTCTCCACCTATTATGTTTTTCCATTCTACTCTTTCTGTTAAATTATATGGCGTACAAGGATTTTCTGTATCTTCTGTCCATTCTTTTTCATATAATTCAAAAGAATTTTGTACTATTTCCTTACCTCTCTCAATCTCTAAACAATCAATTAAACTTCTATGGATAGGCTTCATTGCATAATCTTTAATTGTAGCTCCATAAACACTCGGAATTTCTAATATCGTATTAAATAAAAATTCTATTCCTGTAATATCAGAATATCCTTGAAGCCATTTAGGTTTTAATGTTTTTATTTTTTCGAAATCTAAATAATCTAACATTTCACATAAAAAGTCTCCACCAGTAGCAAATATGATTAATTTTACTTCATCATTTTCTAAAAGTTCCATAAATTCTTTTGCTCTTTGCTCAGGTGATGCACTTCTACCGTTTTCTTGTTTCCTTACACTTTTAGTTTCTATAATTTTATATCCCATATTTTTTAATGTTTCTATAGCTTTTTCTAATTTTTTTAGTTTACTAGGCTTTATTATTCCACATGATGGTGCACAAATTCCTATTGCATCATCTATTTTTAATTTCTCAGGATAATTCATTTTTCCTCCTAATATATTAACATATCTTATATATTTTTTTAATAGAATTTATACTCATATCTATAATTTTAAGAAAACTTATACAAATTAAAAACCTATACTAATTTTCAAAAATACTTTATAATAATTATAAATTTAATATTTCTAGAATCTAAATTATTACATCTCTTTTTAATAATTTATTTTTTACTATACCAGTTCCTAAATAGGTGGTTTCAGAATTATAAATATTATATAATCCTTCTTTTTCTTCAAAAGTTAACATCACTCCATTTAAAAATAATTCTTCTTTTCTCTTATTTAAAACTATTTTTGGGAAACTTTTAAAAATTTGTTCCATAGTAATTAAATTTTTATTTAAAAATTCTATATTATCTTTATTTTTTTCTAAAGTTTCAAAATCTATTGCATTTTCAATTTTAAATTTATCTACATTAATTCTTTTTAAATCTAGCATATATCCTACTGTTCCTAGTTTTTCAGCAATATCTTCACATAAAACTCTAATATATGTTCCTTTTGAGCAGTTAACTTTAAATTCAATTTCCTTTTCATTAAAATTTATTAAATCTATAGAATAAATTTCTATATCTCTAGGAGGTATTTCTATTTTCTTCCCTTCTCTTGCATATTCATAAAGTTTCTTCCCCTCAATCTTTATTGCAGAATATTGGGGAGGAATTTGTTTTTGCTTTCCTAAAAAGCTTTTTAAAATTCTTTCTATTTTCTCTTTTTCAAAAGCCAAAACTTCTTTTTCTTCTATTATTTTTCCTTCTCTATCACCTGTATCTGTTCTTTTTCCTAATTCAATTTTGGCTATATAAGTTTTATCATGTTCAATTAAATATTTTGAAAGTTTAGTATAATTTCCAATTAAAACTGGTAAAACACCAGTTGCTAGCGGATCTAGCGTTCCTGTATGTCCTGCTTTTTTTACATTTAATATTCTTTTTACCTTTGATACAACATCCTGAGAAGTAAAACCTTCTGGTTTATTAATAATAATTATTCCTTGCATAATCCCTCTTTACCAATGATATGTTTCATTATTTGAAATTTTAAAAGCTCTAAATAATTGTTCTAATAAAAATACTCTAATTAATTGATGAGGAAAAGTCATTTTTGAAAAGCATATTAACTCATTTGACTTATTTAATACTTCTTGAGATATTCCTAAAGTCCCTCCGATAATAAAATTTATAGTACTAAATCCATTTACCGTTATATTATCTAACTTTTCAGAAAATTCACTTGATGTATATTGCTTACCTTTTAAATCTAGTGCTATAACATAACTATCTTTTTTAATATTACTAATTATTTTTTCTCCTTCTTTTGATTTAATTTCATTAATAATACTATCATTTATTTTATTTGATAATTTCTCATCAGAAAGTTCAATTATATTCAAATTACAATATTTAGATAATCTTTTTGAATACTCTTTTATCGCTTCTTTTAAATAATCTTCTTTTAATTTTCCGAACGCAAATAATATTTATGTTAACCATAATTAATCCTCTTTTGGTTTTTCTAATTTGTTATCACATATAATTAATACTATAGAAATCAAAGTTATTAACATAGTTTTATATGTAAAAAAGTAATGATGCATTGAATGTTCTGCTATTAAAATATACCATAAAATTGGTAAAACTGCTGATATATAATATACAATTTTATTTGGCGAGAAAAAATATTTTTTTCCATTTAATACAATATTTTTAAGAATTATAGGATACATTAATAAAATAATAAGTATATTTAAAATATTAGCAGCACCAGCTATAATATTAAATTTTAAGGATGCAACTACTATATTATTTTTAAATTTATATTTTGATGTAATTCCTACTCTATATAAAAATTGCTCTATAGAATTTTCTATTATTCCAGTTCCATATAATAAATCGCATAAACCCCATTTTATAGCCCAAGTTAAAAAATATCCTAATCCCCATGCAAATGCTCTTTTTATAAAATTAATTAATACTGTTTTACAATCTGTTTTATCATTATTTACTAAATTAAATATTACAATAGGAAGTAAAAATGTAATTAAAGGTGTTGTTAAAAAATCTAAATAAGCAGTTATTCCTCCTACTATAAATAAAACTAAACTAAAATTTTTATCTGTAATTTTCTTATTTGCGACAAAAATTGATGTTATAATTGCAATTATCATAACAAAATTCCCCTGAATTGTAAGAATCCAAGTTAACAAATCCATTGCAATAAAACATATTAAAATTAAACTTGCTATTTTTAAATTTACATTTTTGTAGATATAATATAACATTATTAAAAGAGCTAAAAGTATTGTAATCTGAAGAATTATTCTAATTTCTATTACATCAAAAAATATTAGCAGAGGTCTTAAAATTATAATATATCCATGCCAATATCTAGCATACTCATAAGATTTTAATTCTATATCATTAGCAGTATCTTTAAGTTCTTTTGTCATTAAATATCTTTCGCCTTCATGATGTAAATCTCCAACAACATCTGGTATAACAATTTGCGTTTTTTCTGGTATATAATTTCTTCTATTTTTCATAATTGATTCAATACGATTAGAATCATCCATTGAATACACTATATTAAGCATTATTGCATCTGTTGATATGTCACTATTTATCTCTTTTCCAAATGTTGGTATTTTAAAAAATTCTCCGTCGTTAAATAAAATATCTGCAGATTTTTTAATATTTGGTTTTATAACTTCTCTTGGAATAAGAGAAGTTATAAATAACATTATAAAAAACAGTATTATCATTAAAATATATGTAATTATATATTTCTTAACTTTTTTCATTAGTTAATCCCCTTTTATTGCCATTCACAAGTTGCTGGTGGCTTACTTGTAACATCATACATTACAAACTCAATTTTTTCCGAAAATCTCTCTTCAATCTCCTTTATAATCTTTTCTAAGTCCTCTTTTGAAGCTTCTTTTCCTATTTCAGCAGGTCTTCCTGTCATAAAGTCATTTGTAACAAATGTTCTAATTGCTACAGAATACTTTTTAGTTATTCCTATTGGAACAAGTACTGCAAAAGTTTGGTTTGCTTTACTTTTTTCTAAATTAGTAGTAACTATTTTGTCTATTTCTCTTAATAAATCAACACATTCATCATCTATTTTCATATCAAAGCATTTAATTTGACCATCAATTTTATCTTTGTTTAAAATATATGCAACTCTATTTATTGTTAAAATCTTATCTGTAATTTCCTTAGCTTTACTTGTTATTTCTTTCCAATTCAAATCTAACTTATTTCTTGCAATTACAGCTAAATTCCTATAACTTCTTGCATCTCCTTGCACTCCTACTGATTTAATTGGTAATATATATCCTTCTTCTTTTACTTCAGTTAAAATATTTTTAATTGCTTCTACATCTTCATTTGACACTATTACTTCTTGTGATTTATCATGGCAAAGCAATCTTATTGCAAGACCTGGCCCTGGGAAAGGTTGCCTTGCTGCAATACTTTCTTCTAATCCTAATTTTCTTGCAACATTTCTTACTTCATCTTTATGCCAATCACTATTAGTTTCAATAATTAAACCTTTTTTACGAGCTTCTCTAATTATAGCAACATCATTATGATGTGTTTTTATTTTATGTGCAAATCCACTAATATCTGGATTGCCACTTTCAATTAAGTCTGGTCTTAAAGTTCCTTGTGCTATAAATGTATTCTTAGGATCTAATCCCAATCTTTCAATAACATTGTTTGTTACTTTTATAAATATTTCTCCAATAATTTGTCTTTTTTCTTCTGGGTCTACTGTGTTTACTAAAGGTCCTATTTTTTTACCATCAACTTCAACTACTGTGTTAAAAAAATAATCCTTTGCATTTTCTCTAATCAAGTTTTTTAACCCTAATTCTTTTAAGTTTTCACAAATTACATCACTTTCATTTTTTCTCATAAAACCAGAATCTACATGTATTGCATATATATTATCTGGATTTAAAGCCTTTACAAGTAGTGCTGCTGTAACAGCAGAATCTACTCCTCCACTTACAAGTACGATTACTTTATTATCTCCGACTTTTTCTTGTATCATCTTAATTGAAGTTTGAATTCTATCTTCTAATGCATATATTTCTTTATATTCCGCAACTTTTCTTAAAAAGTTTTCAAACATTTTCATTCCATTTTCAGTTAAATCAACCTCAGGGTGAAATTGGAAACCATATAATTTTTTGTTTTCATTGCCTATTCCAGCTATAGCATCACCTGATTTTGCAATAACTTTAAATCCCTCTGGAACATTTTTAACAGTATCTCCATGACTCATTAAAACATTTTGAGATTCTTCTAATCCTTCAAAGATTTTAGATGTTACATCTATTTTAACTTCATTTTGACCATACTCTTTTACAATATTACTATCTACAATCCCTCCAAAATAATCAGACATAAGTTGCATTCCATAGCAAATTCCTAAAACCGGTTTCCCTAGTTCAAATATTTTTTTATCAAATCCTAATCTTTGTTCTTCTCCAATATTATTTGGTCCCCCAGATAATATAACAGCTTTATAATCTGTTAATTTTTCAGCTTGTACATTAATTGGAAATATATCTGATTTTACTCCAAGTTCTCTTACTCTTCTATCAATTACTTTTGTGTATTGTCCTCCACAGTCAAGTATTGCTAATTTCTCCATAACTCTCCCCCTATTTTTATAATAAATGCATTTTATCACATAAAACAATTTTTTTCACTATTTTTTTTTGAAATTTAGATGTATTCTTAAATTTCATATATAGCTTTTTTAAATTTTTCTATATCATCTATAATTTTTCCTTGAAAAACTAGATTACTTCCTCCACCTTGAAGGTTAACTTTAATTTTTAGGCTTTCAAATACTTGTTTTAAATCTTCTGTATCACTCATCATAATAAATTTTCCATCAGATATAACTGCTGATACTTTTTTTGCTTTTAATTTAAGCTTTAAGCAATAATTTTTCATATCATTCATACTAAAGTTTTCTTTTTCTACTACTATATTATCTTTTATCTCAAATAAAGCAATTTCATTTTCGAAAATTTTACTTTTTAATAAATTTCTCTCTTTTTTTAAAGAATCTATTTCAGTAGTTAGATTTAAAACACCATCATATACTTCATCTAATTTTAATGATAATAGTGTTGATATTTTATCTATTTGATTGTATTTATTATCATAATCTTCTAACGCCTTTATCCCAACCAACATATATATTCTAACACCTGATTTATATTTTTCTAATTTTACTAATTTTATTATTCCTATTTCTCCAGTTCTACTTACATGAACTCCACAACATGCACATATATCATATCCTTTAATTTCAACTAATCTAACATCTTCTTTTAAATCAATTTTACTTCTATAACTCAAATTTTTTACTTCTCTATTTTCATATATTTTAGTTTTAACTTCAATATTTTCATAAATTGCTTCATTTGCCGAAATTTCAATTCTTTTCATATCATCGGCACTCAAATTTTTATTAAAATCCATAGTTGTAAAATCTGCTCCTATATGAAAACCCACATTTGTTGCATCAAAATTTTTACAAATTAATCCTGATACAATATGTTCTGCTGTATGATTTTGCATATTAATAAATCTTTCTTTAAAATTAATATTACACTTAACCTTTTTTCCTACAGGAATTTCTTTTTCTACTATATGAAATATTTTAGAATTTTTTTCTTCAACTCTAAAAACTTTTACATCATCAATTACGCCAGTGTCAGAAGGTTGGCCTCCTCCCTCTGGATAAAATGCTGTGTTTTCCAAAACTACCTTTATTTTTTCATTTTCTTTTATACACTCTTTTACAATGCTTTCAAATTTTTCTATGTAAGCATTTTCATAATATAACGTATTCTTAACCATATTTACCTCTCTTTTTTTATTTTAGCAAAATTATTATATCACTTTTTTCTATTTAAAAAAATAACAAAAGTGAACAATATTTAATATGCTAAAACTCAAATCTTTATTGATTTATCCACGTTTTTCACCTGCAATAATTTATCTCTGTAACTCATTTCATTTGCTACATCTAGAAAATGTTCTTGAGCAATTATACATAGTAAAATTATGTACAAACTTTGGCAAGGCCTTTATATTATAGAAATTTCAGAGCAATTTCCTATAAATATAAAAAAGTGAAATTTGAGGAAGAGCCTTAAATTTCACTTAAATTTAATTTATTTAGATTTTATTATTAAACTTGATTGCTTACTGTATTTCTAGCTGTGTTAGTTGCTGTATTTGTGGTACTAGTAGTAGCAGTATTACCAGTTACATTTTCTACTGTATTAGTATTTTCATCTGTATTTGTAGTATTATTTACAGGAGTAGTATTTGTTTCATTTTCTGCTGTATTAGTTGTTGTACTAGTATTGTTTGAAGTTCTACTTGTATTTCTTGCTTCTTGTCTAACTGAATTTGTTGTTACATCATTTCCTCCATTACTTGCTTTTTCATTAGACAAAACTAATGAAACAGAAACTCCAGCTAAAACTAATAATACCACTATAATTAATATTAAAGCAACAAGTGTTATTCCTTTTTGATCTTTCATTTTAAAATTCCTCCTACCTTTCTTTTGTTTACCAATATTATTTTACACATAATAAATATTTAATTCAAGTTTTTTATATATTTTTTTTATATCATTTTTATAACATTATTTAACTATTCTATTCTTTTCGTATATAATATACAAGGAATTTATAAATTATGTATATTTTAGGAGGTTTATATGTTTGACGAATTAATTGAAAAAAATAAATTTAATCTTTTAGAAAGTGTTTCTGAATTAATAAAAATTCCAAGTGTATCTAGCCAAACAAATGACCCTAAACTTCCATTTGGGAAGCCTTGCGCTGATGCATTAGATTATATGTTAAATCTTGGAAATCAAATGGGATTTCGAACAAAAAATATTGATGGATATTGTGGCTATATAGAATTTGGCGAAGGTGAAGAATTAGTCGGAATAATAGGTCATTTAGATGTTGTTCCTGCATTAGAAGAAGATGGTTGGACCTCTCCTCCATTTTTTCCTGTAATAAGAGATGGAAAATTATTTGGTAGAGGTTCTATAGATGATAAAGGACCTGTTATAGCTAGCCTATATGCTATGAAAGCTATAAAAGATTCTATATCTATCAAAAAACGTGTAAGATTAATTTTAGGGTTAAATGAAGAAAAAGATTGGAATTGCATTAATTATTATAAGACTAAAGAAGAATTTCCCATAATAGGATTTAGTCCAGATGCGAATTTTCCCGCTATTTATGCAGAAAAAGGAATCATGTCTATAATCTTAAAAAATAATTTTGGAATAAAAAACTTTTCTATAATAAACTTCGACTGCAAAAATAATGCTATAAATGTTGTTCCAAAATACGCCTCTATAACCATGCAAGCTACTAGTAACTCTTTACTAACATTAAAAAGCACTTCTGAAATTACAATCTCAAATCTAGAAAATAGCACTATCAAAATAGAAGCTTTTGGAACTGCCGCTCATGCTGCTCATCCTGAACTTGGGAAAAATGCTATAAAACTTCTTATAGAATACTTATTAAATAATTTTGAATTTACTTCTAATTATTTAAAAACATTGTTTGAAATAGGTTTATTTGATATTCAAAGTCCTAAATTCTTATCTGAAAATAAACTTGAAGATGAATCAGGAATACTTACATCAAATGTAGCTGTAATTGAATATGAAAATAACAAACTTGTATTAAAAATAAATTTAAGAGTCCCTGTAACTATTTCTTTAAATGAAATTTTTATAAAATATGAAACTTTAAAAAGATATTTTCCCTCTATTCAAGTAGAAAAAACTGGTATACAGGAGCCTTTATATATTGAAAAAGATAGTTATTTAGTAAAAACTTTAGTTGATATCTTTAACAAAAAAACAAATCAAAATCTTGATGCAATCGCTATTGGTGGTGGAACTTACGCTAGAGCTTTCAAAAACTTTATCTCTTATGGTCTAACATTTCCTGGTGATAAAGATATGTGCCATCAAGTAGATGAATTTATAGAAGTTGATAAATTAATCTTAGCAAGTAAAATATATGCAGAAGCAATTTATGAACTTGCAAAATAAAATTATATAAAAATTTGAACAAACAAAGATATTATGACAAAATTAAATGCAAATGTCTGCTTCTTTTCTATACAAGAATTTATCTGTAGCTCATTTCATTTGCTACAGATAAAAAATGTTCTTGTGCCGATTTTAAATAGTAAAATTGTGTGTAAATTTTGCAAAGTAGAATTTGTGTACAAATCTTGGTGTAAGCCTTTATTCAATAGGAAGTGCAAAGTACTTTCCTATTAAATAAAAAAGAGTAGTAAGAAAATTTCTTACTACTCTTTAAGTTTTAAGCTCTTGGATGAGCTTTTTTATAAATATCTTTCAAATTCTCATTTTGAAATTGCATATATACTTGTGTTGATGATATATCTGAATGACCTAACATAGTTTGGATTGCTTTTAAATCTGCACCATTTTGAAGTAAATGTGTTGCAAATGAATGTCTTAAAACATGAGGTGTTATGTCTTTTGTAATATGAGCTTGTTCTTTATAATATTTTACTATTTTCCAGAAACCTTGTCTTGTTAATCTTTTTCCATTTATATTTACAAACAATGCTGTTACATTTTCGTCTTTAATTAAAATTGGTCTAGCTTTTTCTATGTAATCTTTTAATGCTTTTAATGATATTGAACCTAATGGAATGTTTCTCTTTTTGAATCCTGTGTTACATACTACATAACTTTGTTCTAAATTTACATCTGATAAATTCAAAGATATAATTTCTGTAACTCTCATTCCTGTTGCATAAGCAAATTCAAGCATTGCTTTATCTCTAATTCCTTTTAAATCTATATTCTTTGGTTGTTCTAACAATAATTCTACTTCTTTTGAAGTTAAAATACTAGGAACCTTTTTTTCAACTTTTGGTGATTGTACTCCAACTGTTGGATCTTTTTTTATTTTTTTAGTTCTTAATAGAAATTGATAAAAAGATCTTATTGTAGCTAAATTTCTAGATATTGTTGATGTTTTTTTGTTCATTTCTTTTAATCCTTCAAAATATTTATCAATTTCTTCATGATTAATTTTTAAATAATTTAAACCATTTTTATCAATGTATTCTTGATATTGTGTAATATCTCTTTTGTAAGATTGTAATGTGTTGCTTGATAGTTTTTTGTCGTTTTCAAGAAACTCTAAAAAAAGTTTAATTTGTTTTTCCATTACATAACTCTCCAATCCATATTAGTATTCCCTTTTAAAAAAATTATATGTAAACACAAATAATTTACATAAGGTATTTATGTTATATCAAATATTTGCAAAAAAGTAAATAGATTTTAAAAAATTTCTTTCAAAAATATTAATAAATTAGTAGAAAAGTAAACCTCTACAAAACTTGAAATAATTACTAAAATAATTGTAATCAACATAATAATGGTATGCCTAATTACCTCTTCTTTTAAATTGATACATCTTTTATATATTCCTTTATATAATTTTACTCCGATTTTCTGCTATTAAAAAAAATGCTGGCAAAAAAATTAAATTCTGAAGTAATAGTCCAGCTACTGCAAAAATAGTACCACCTTTTACTCCAAGTACAGCTATTATAGAAGAAATCGTATATCCAATAGCAAAACCTTTATATATAACAGCAATATAAATAAATATACCTCCTATAATAGTACAACCTAAAAACCAAATTAATAAAATAAAAAATATATTCTGCTTTAAACTTACTCCTAAAAGGTTTAACCTATTTACATTTTCTGCATTTTTGATATTATTTACTAAATTTCCTACATAGTTATTAATCTCGCCAATTTGAATATCTGTAGAATTATTTATAAAAATAATTCCGCCTGCTATCCCTATACAAAAAATCACAATAATTGTTATAAAGTTTTTCTTATTTCTAATAATGTAATCAAATAATATTCTTTTCATCTCATACCCTTTATTTCTCAAAATAAAATATTAATCGTCGTTTACATAACGTAAATTTAACAATTAATATTTTTAGTTAATAAAGTGTATTCATAAAATTTCTAATTATTCAACTTTTCCATAAACTCCTCCGCCGCCTTCTACTACATGCATTTTTCCATCACGAGCTGAAATAATATTTTTAGCGACTTTTTCTCCTACTACAGCTTCTATATCATCATTTGATAATTTATGTAATATTGTCATTTCTGTTCCAAAATGTTCTAATAGTTTCTCTATAGTTTTTCCTCCTACACCTGGTATAAAAGTAAGAGGATATTGATAAATATACTCTGGTCTAAACTTAGGACTCTTTGTTTCTTTTTTATCTTTTATTATCTCAATTCTATCATAAACACCCATAGTAATATTTCTGCTATCACAAGTGTCGCATTTTGTAACAGGTGCAATTCCCTCTATTCTTTTATCGCAAACTTCGCAATAAGTTCTATGGTATTTTCCAAGTTTTGGATCTAATCCATAATTAGATACTATTTTTCTACCATTTTCATTTTTTAAAGCCATTAAAAACTCTTTAAAACTGATTCCTTCTAATTGCATTTTATTATATTCTCTTGCAATTCTAGGAAGAGAATGTGCATCAGAATTAGTTAAAAAAGTTTTAGTTTCAAGCTCACTAATTTGATCTGCTAAAAAAGTGTCCGAACTTAATCCAAGTTCAATAGCTGGAATTCTATCATATTTTTCTTTAAATATTCTTTTCAAAGATTTAGTGCAATTTCCATAAAAGCTTTTATGAGGAGTAAAACAATGTGCTGGAACTAATACTCCATTATACTTTTCCACAATATCTATAAGATTATATGCTGATATATCAGCTCTTTGAGAACTTAATGTTATATTATGAATATGCTTACTCATTTCACTTGAAAAACCTTTTATATCTGAAAGTTTTGGAAAATAACATAAATTATGTGCACTTCCAGTTTTGCCTTCATCATTTATTTCAGAAGTTTCAATTTCACTTCCTAAAATAATACAAACTTTATCTTTGTATACTATACCACCATCATCAATTTCATAAGCATCTCCTGTTTTTAAAAAATTCTCAATATCTTCTATAACATAAGGTGATGCACAGTCTATTATTCCAACTAGATTTATTCCTTTTCTTTCTACACACTCTTTTGCAACATTTGCAAAATTTAAACTTCTTGCTGCTGTAATTTTTATAGGTTTATTACTTTCACTTCTCCCTATATGAACATGTAAATCAGCATATATATCGTACATTTTTTACCTCTTTTTCTAATAAAATTATTTAATTACTTAAATTCATTTTTTATTTTTTAATTAATTTTCTCTTATTTATTAAATTGCTTTATATTCTTTAAAATATTTTTATTTCTAAATTTATTTTTTCTGATTTATTAAATAGATTTACCTTTTATAAATTTAATTTTAAACACTTATAATTCTCTCTGATATTATTTCTAAACGTCTTTTTTAGGCTCTAGTCCTTTTAATTTAAATAAATAGTATTGTAAATATTCAAGTCCTCCATCCGTTGAGTAATAACATTCTGCTGCGTACTCATAGTTTTCCTCTAAATATGGAACATCCGAAAACTCTCCTCTTTGCTCATAATATTTTATTAAAATAAAATCAACTTCCCTTTCTTTTATATATCTTTTTTGCTCTTCTGCAAGTTCCGTATATATATCTTTATCTATATTGGCTGCAAAAAAGTATTTCTTATTTGGTAAAATATTCGCATTAGTAAATAAATTAGCATAAATTGTATCATAAGCAAGTAACGTAGGATTTTCATAATTATTAATAATTTCGGCAAATTTAAAATCCATAACATTATCTTTTGTATATTCTAACATATAAACATTATTATTTACTTTATATGTAATACAAAATAGTAAAACCGTTCCTAAAACTAGCTCTCCTGCAAACATTATATTATTTCCAGATAATTTTTCTATAATTTTTCCTACAAAAATAAATGCAAACACCATAAAAGGCATAAAGAAAAAATAATAATATGTCCAACCAATTCCTAAATATACAAATATTATACTTATAAATAAAATACCAGTAATCATTATGTATTCAAAAACTCTTTTTTCTTTAATAATAAATTCATAAATCATATATAAATATCCGAAACAAATAATAAAAAATGGATACCTGTTTTCCATTGAAAACTTCCAAAATCTTTGTAATGGTTCTACAATTTTAGCAATTATATTTCCACTAGACCCATATGCTGTCATATTAACGTAGAAATATGTATAAAACAAATCATATACAGCATTATTAAATACAAAATATATAATACTTATCGCACTTGGAATTAACATTCCTAAAAGAAAATATCCACCACTAATAAATAATTCTTTTATTCTCTTTCTTTTTAAAAGTGATAATCCAATTACTATGCAAAATCCAAAATAGAATCCTAAAAAAGTATATTTAGTCCATAAAACAATTCCTGCAAAAATTCCATTTATAAACAAATCTTTTCTTGAAATTGATTCTGGATACGAAGTTTTAAAATATTTCATTAAGTAGTATAAACTTGCCATAATGCATGGCATACACAATTCTTCAGCACTTCCACCATGTAAAAAAGATCTAGTATTTAATGCAAAAAATGAAAAAATTGGAATAACTAAACAAGATGCCTTTACATTACAAAACAAATTTATAGTTCTATAAAAAGCAAATAAAGTTAATGAAAATAATAATACCTCTAAGAAATAAACTCCTAAAAAAGTATCATTTGAAATAAGATACGGAATAATATATGCAAAATACAAAAGAGGTCCTTTTTGCTCAAATAAATCTCTATATGGTACTTCTCCATGTACAATACCTTTTGCTATATTAAAAAATATATTAGAATCTACCCAATCATTACAAACATAAAGTGGTGAGCTTTTAGTTGCAATAAGTAAAAACAAAAATGCTACAATTAGGCAGTATATATATACTTTTAAGTTTTTATTTTTAATCATCTTAAATTAGTATAAAAAATTATACTTTCCTCCTATGCAAATATTTTATAAAGAGTGCAACAAAGTGCACTCTTAAATAGAGTTAAATCTATAAGCCGGGTTCTGTCGTGGATAGTCATTTATCTAGAATATATATTGCTATATATTTCAAGCCACGCAAACTTTTAAGAAAACCAAAGAGCATTTTTAATGTTTTCTTAAAATATAAGGTGTTGCTCCAGATAGGGTTTACACAGCTGATGTATCACTACACCACTGGTGAGCTTTTACCTCGCCTTTTCATCTGAACTATAAAAAAATAGTTGTTATTTTCTGTTGCACTTTCCCTAAGGTCACCCTCGCTTGACGTTATCAAGTATCATTGCTCTTATGGAGCCCGGACTTTCCTCTCGCAAACCCTTTCGAGTTTTGCCAGCGACTATCCAATTTACTCTATGTTTAATTTTATCTTCTTTAAAGACTTTAGTCAAGTTTAATTAGAATTTTCTTTCCATTCATAATATTTTTTCAAATATTCCCAGCATCCCTCTTTATCTGTTATTCCATCAAAATTGTTATTAATTCTATTTATAATATCATCTTTTTCAAACCATTTTGCATCTGAAACTTCTTCTGTTTGAAGTGTTAAGCTTGATACATCGATATCTTTATTTACAATATAATATTCATTAAAATGTCTATTTATAACATCTGGTTTAATGTTTTCAGAAGTAGAAGCCCCTATAAACAAAATGTCATCTTTAGCTACATCAATTCCTATTTCTTCTTTTATTTCTCTTATTATTGCTTGGAAACCAAATTCACCAGCTAAAACATGACCACCTGCTGTCATATCCCATAAATTTGGCCAAAGCTTTTTATTGCTACTTCTTTTCTGTAATAACACTTGATTTTTAGAATTTACTACGAACAATGCAACTGCTTTGTGCCATAATCCTTCTTTATGGCAAATTTCTCTTAATTCAGTTTTTCCTGTAAACTCGCCTTTGGCTGATAATACATCAAAATATTCTTCCATTTTCTTCTCCTAATCTTTTCATTAATATATTGAATTTTTTAATATAATTTTATAAATGTTATATAAAGTCATAATTTTCTTTATTTTTATATAATAAAAAAGTAAAACTTTTCTATTATACAAAACTTTACTAAATGTTATGCACAAAATAATGCTATGTTTTATTTCACTTCTTTTAATCTATCAATTAATTTAGAATATATTGGTACCATTTTAGGTTCACTTGTAACTTTTGTAGCTTCTTTAATATCAACCCATTTTACTCCTGTATTTTCATCTTCCTTAATTTTTAATTTTGCATTTTCGTCAGCTTCTAAAAGATAAGAAATATTTAAATGCACATGAGCTGGAACATATTTTCCTCTTTTTACATGTCCATCTACTGAAACTATCTCAATAGAATAAACTCCATCATATAAAACTTTAAAGTTCTCTACACCTGTTTCTTCTGTTGCTTCTTTTAATGCTACGTGCAAAGTATCATCATCTCCATCACAATGTCCACCTGTCCAAGCCCAAGAATTATATAATTTATGGTAAATCATAAGTGTTTTTGTTCTTTCTTTATTTACAATCCAGCTAGAAGCTGTAAAATGACATACTCTATTATCTCTGGTTAGAACATCTTCATAAGTATTTATATAATCTAACATCATTTCCTTATCATTTTTTTCTTGCTCATTATATGGTATATAATTTTCCAATAATTCTTTTATTTTCATATCTTATTTCCCCTATTCTTTTTCTAAAATTTTAATTGCACATTTAATTCCATCAATAGCTGCTGTCATTATTCCCCCAGCATATCCAGCACCTTCTCCACAAGGATAAATACCTTCAATATTTGACATTAAATTATCACCTCTAACTATTCTTACAGGTGATGAACTCCTAGTTTCAACTCCAGTTAAAATAGCATCTTTGTCTGCAAAACCTTTTATTTTTTTGTCAAAATCAATTATTCCTTCTTTTAAAGTTTCTGTAACAAACTTTGGCAAAATCTCTTGTAAATTTGAAAAAGTCACACCTGGTTTATATGTAGGTTTAATATTCCCTAGTTCTATAGTTTTCTTATTTTCTAAAAAATCTCCAACCTTCTGAATAGGTGCATAAAAATTACTTCCACCTAATTTAAAAGCCTTTTCTTCCAGGCTTTTTTGAAAATCAATTCCTTCTAAAGGTGACTCTCCTTCAAAATCTTCAGGAGTAACATTTACTAAAATAGCACTATTAGCATTTTCGCCATCCCTTGCGAACTTACTCATACCATTAGTTACAATTTCTCCAAAACCACTTGAAGAAGCCATCACAGTTCCTCCGTGGGCACATACAAAATGTATAGCAAGAGCGTTCTTTACCATGATATGCAAGTTTATATTCTGCTGGAGGTAATTTAAGTTTAGATTTATTTCCGTATTGAGATTTATTTATCATATCTTGTTTATGTTCAATTCTAACTCCTACAGAAAAATTCTTTTTTTCCAATTTTAAGCCTTTTTCATACATCTTTTTAAAAGTATCTCTCGCACTATGTCCAATCGCAAAAATCACAGTATCTGTATTAATTGTTTTATATTTTTTTAAATTTTCTCCGTCTAATTTATCTTTTAAATTAGATTTCTGCAGGTTTTTATCGTTTTCAATTAAAGCTTTATTGTTCTCTTTGTCTTCGAAATTAGAAACATTTTCGTATTTTATAGAAATAATCTTTCCATTTTCTATTTCGAAATCTGTTACTTTATTTTCAAATAAAAATTCTCCGCCATTTTTTATAATGTAATTTCTCATATTAGCAATCACATTAATCAAATTATCTGTACCAATATGAGGTTTACTTGCATACATTATTATTTCTGGTGCTCCAAAGTTTACAAATTCTTTTAAAACTATTCTTCCTAATGAATTATTACTACCAGTAGTTAATTTTCCATCAGAAAAAGTACCAGCTCCACCCTCACCAAATTGAACATTAGATAAAGAATTTAAAATTCCTGCATTCAAAAAATTCTCTACATCTTTTTTTCTATCTTCTACTTTCTTACCTTGTTCTATTATTATAGGCTTAATACCATTTTGTACTAAAATTAAAGCACAAAAAAGTCCCGCTGGTCCAGCTCCAACTATAACTGGCTTTATACTGCTTTTTCTTTTTGCATTAATTTTTAAATTAAAATCTTCTTTTGGAATACTTTTAATATTTTTAACTTTTTTTGAATAGTCAATATCTATAGTGTAATTATAAAATATATTTTCTTTATTTCTGGCATCAATAGATTTTTTATAAATGCTATAGTCTTTTACACTACTAAAATCTAGCTTGCATTTTTTACAAGCTTCTTTTACTACCTCTTGTTCTGTTAAATCTTCATATATTTTAATATTTTCTAATCTTAACATTATCTCTTTCTTCTTTTTTAAGTTTAAATATTTCTTACTCTCTTTCTTCTTTTCCTGATTTAACTATTCTTTCTGACGGTTTTATAAAACTACTATCATTACTTTCAAAATCTTCTGATTTATCTAAATTGCTGCAGTCTACTCTTACTTTACTTGTACTTTCTTTTTCCTTTTGTACATCTATGCCTTCTAAAGTTTGGCTCGCAGTATTTTGTTCAAAATGGAAATCAGGAATATCTTGTGTAATACTATTTATTAATGTTCTTGGCATAGATTCTTCTGCCACATTTGAAGGCAACTTAGCCATATTATTTTTTAAATTTTCAGGTAAAACACCTATTGGAGAATAAAATTTGCTATATTCATCAATTCCAAGAGCAGCACAACAATATAACAAATCTAGTCCTCCATTTTCCTCATAAATACTTCTTTCTAAATTAGTATCAAAAAAGTACCATTCTTTGCCAACTTTAGCTAAATTTGATACATGATCATTTCCAGTTCTTGATTTAGAAAGAACAATATAAGAATCAAATCCTTTCATATATAATAAATGTTTTAATAAAATAGCATTTGTAGTTTGAAATCCTGGATTATCAGTTAATCCACAATATAGTCCATTTACATATTCTTCCTCTTTCGTTCCAGATTCATTTGCAAGCTCTATATTAGAACCTTCATGCACATTCTGAATTACATATTTGTATAATCTTAAAATAATTCCTAATTGATTAACAATACTAGAATTTTTTATGCCAAGATTTAATCTTTTTAATATGTCCATTGACTTTTTTTCTATAATTTTTTTCTTTTCTGAATTTGCTATATTTTCCTTCACAATAAAATTTCTCTCGATCCTTAAATGTATTTAATTTAATCGAAAAGTTAATTTTCTTTCCAATTAAATGCTTTATGTTACTTGAAACTGATTCACATTTTCTAATTATTCAACATCTTTTTTCCATAATTCATGTTTATTACAATATGCATATATTGTAGAACCTGGGATATATTTAAAATGTGTTTTAGCTTCCATCCCTGGTTTTAAATATGTTGTACATTCTCTACCATCACTAACAATGCTTATCCATTCAATATAATGTTCTTCTTCCATTACATGATTTACAGTTACATAAATTTTATCATCTTTTATTTCATAAGTTGGAACATGTTTTTCTACTGCTGCATCTACAGAATTTGGTTTTACAACCTCCATGCTCTCCCCACAGCATACTATTCCGCAACCTTTGCAATTACAATCTTTTATCACTCTTACTGTTGCTCCACAGCTTTTACATTTTTTTACTATTAATTCATTACTCATAACTTTTACCTCCAAAACTTTCTAATTTTTATTGCAAAAATATAATAACATATATAAAATATTTATTCAATATTTATTTTTAGAGTATAAAACTAAAACATGAATATTTATAGTTACTAAATTTTGTTTTTTATCATAATGAAATGGATTACTATAACCATCATTCCTTATTATTAAATTAATTTATTTTTTTGATAAAATTCTGGCGAATCGCCATAGATTTAAATTTGAAATAAAATCATAAAGAATTTATTATAATAAATTTTTTAAGTTTCTTTTTTTGTAAAAAATATGAGCTATTTGCATTTTATTATTCTTTACAGTATAAAAAATTGTATAATTTTTTATATAAATTCGATACCAAATATATTGGCTATTTTGATTTATTTTATATTTTTCATAGTTTTCACGATTTTTTAATCTATCAAAAATATTTTTTCTTATGTTTTTAAGTAATCTTTTAGAAGCTTTTGGATTTTCTAAAATATATGTAATATAATACATAATTTCTTCCAATTCCTTATTAAATGAAGGAAGATATTCAAGTTGATACTCATTTTTTACCATCTATTATCCTCCTCGCATTATTAAAAACTTCATCATGAGTTAAATATTTAGTATTTGGATCTTCTAATTCTTTTTCTGATTTTTATAAAGCTTTTTTAATGTATTTATTATACTCTAATTCATCTATTAATTCTGAATACTTTTCTAAACTCATTACTACCATTGAACCATATCCATTTTTAGTTAAATATACTTCTTTATTTTCTTGTAAAACCATGTTTTCAATTTCTGGATATTTATTTCTTAAATCTGACACTGGTCTAATATTAATCATAACATTTTTCTCCTTATTATCTTTATTGTTATTTTATCGTTATTTTATTATTATTTGGTAATATGATCAAGTATTTTATACAATTATTATGATTAAAATAAAAAAATATATTCTTTTTCTAATATCTTATAGCTTAAGAACAAAAGATGGCATTATGAAAATTGGAAAAAAGAAATCAAATGGTATCGCTCGTCTGATTTCTTTCAAATACTTAATATTCATCTTTTAAATTATTTACTATAAAATCAATAACATCATTTTTAAATATGTCTTTACCATTTTCTTTTCTATCTTCATCTGTGAGTTCCACAAGATATTTATTATACTCTGGAACAATAGTAATGGAATCTAAAGGATATCCAGGATTTCTAGTAGTACATGGTTTATCTACAAAATAAAAATGTCCTTTACTCCAACTATACTCATACTTTTCTTTTCCATCATATAAAACCATTCCAAATATCCACTTAGCAGTTAGCTTATCTCCATTTTCTTTAACTAAACTAGTATAGTATTCTATCATCTCATCATCAGTAAGTTCTTTTCCATTCACTCTTCTTACATGAGTTCCTGGTTGTTTTTCTTCTGGCAATTCTTCAATATATAAGCAATTATCAATTCCAATACTAGGAATTTTGGTAGCGTCATAATATGCTTTTGCTTTTATAAATGCGTTTTCTAAAGCATTTTTACCATTTTCATCTGGTTTTATATCTATATTTAACTTTTTTGCTGTTAATACTTCAATTTCTTTTTTCTCTAAATCTTCTGAATATTTTTTTATTTTTGCTGGATTTTTAGTTGCAAATAAAACTTTCATAATTTGCTCCTTGTTTTATATTTTTTCTAATAATTTATATAATATTTCTGCAGCATTTTTCGAAGCAATTTCTAAGTATTGGTGAAAATCTACTTCATTATTTCCATCTGGGACATCAGAAATTCCTCTTATAACTAAAAAAGGAATATTATCCAAGAAACATACTTGAGCAATAGCAGCACCTTCCATTTCAACACATTCTGCATTAAAATCATTTTTTACTTCTTCAAAATGTTTAGGATCACTTGAAAATAAATCAGCAGAAGCTATTATTCCTAATTTAATATTAAAATCTTTATCTTTCATTTCTTCAATAGTCTTGCAACATAAATTAATTAATCTTTTATCTGATTTTATATATTTTCCTACTTCAAAAATTTCGCCTTTCTCATAATCTCCAACATCTGTAATATCAAAATCATATTGAACTAAACTTTCTCCAATTACAATATCTTTAATTTTTAAATTATTACTCGTAGCACCTGCTGACCCTACATTTATAATATAATCTGGGCTAAATTTATCTATTAATACTTGCACAGTTCTTGCAGCATTTACTTTTCCTACTCCACTTTTAACAAGTATACATTTTTTTTCATTAATTTTCCCAGTTATAAAATTTAAATTATAAATTTTATTTTCAGAAATCTCTTTCATTAATTTTTTAATTGCTAACATTTCGGTATCTTCTGCTGCAACAATTCCTATATTCATTTCTATATTTTATTCCCTTCTTAAAATATATTTTTTACTTTAAATATTATTTTTATATATTACAAATTTTTACATTTTTCATATATTATCAATTTTTAATTAAATCTAATTTTGCACTTTTGCATTTAATTTAACTTGTCTGGCTGGAACTCCTACCACAGTTGCTCTTGAGCTTACTTCTTTTAAAACTACTGCACCAGCACCAATTTTAGCATAATCACCTATTTTTATAGGTCCTAAAACTTTTGCACCTGCTCCAACTAAAACATTATTTCCTAAGCTTGGATGTCTTTTATATTTGTCTTTTCCTGTGCCACCTAAAGTTACTCCATGATATATTATGCAATCATTTCCAATTTCAGCAGTCTCACCAATTACTATTCCCATGCCATGATCTATAAATAATCTTTTTCCTATTTTAGCACCTGGGTGAATTTCAATTCCTGTTATAAATCTAGAAATTTGAGAAATTAATCTTGCTATAAAAAATAATTTTATATCATAAAATACATGTGCTATTCTATGAAAAAATATTGCATGAAATCCAGAATATAGTAATATTACTTCAAAAATATTTTTAGCAGCTGGATCTTTATCTTTCATATTTTTAGCATCTTCATATAATCCTTTAAACACATTATACCTCCTAGATATTTTCTTTTTGCTTTTATTTTACCTTTAAATAGAAAATATCTTCCTATATAATTATGAGTTTAAAAGGACTTTTGATAATCTATCTTATATTTTTATAAGAACTATTCCTAAAATGATTACCAAAGCAGAAATAATTTTTCTTAACATATTATCTCTTTCTTTTAAGAAAAAGTAGCCTACTATAACATTTAAAATTACTGATAATGCGCAAAGTGGAGCTACAATGCTCACTTTTCCTAATTGATAAGCTCTCAGCTGAGATAAAATTGCTAAAGACCAAGTTACAGCAGTAAGTAATATAAATTTTTTATTACCATTTTTGAATTCTTCTTTCACTTCTGAAAATTTAATTCTTTCAAATATAAATATAAGAATTGATGGAATTCCTAAAGTTGCTGTAACATAAATTGGTAAATTAAAGCTATCTGATATACTTACATCAAAAAATAAGGCTAAAGTAAAAAACAAATTAGCAACTATTCCTAAAACTATATATTTATTTAATTTTCCATTACCTTTTTCATAAAAAATTAAAATATTAGCAAAAACAATTAATAATGCTCCTATAAATTTACTAAGTATAAATGTATCTTTAAATAAAATAAATCCCGCAAAAATCATAAAAACAGTAGAAAGTTGATGTATTATACTATATGTTGAAGCCTCAATTCCACTCCTTACTGTTGTATTAATCCTATCTGCCATAGCATAAAAAATTATTGAAATGCCTAAGCAAATATATACTCCTATTTCCTTCGGAAATTTCATTTCAAAAAAAGGACATGCAACTAATATTGTAATTGATCCTATTACTTCAAGTAAAACAGTTAATGCTCCTGGTTTTGTTAAAGATTTTGTTGCTACTTTATAGCTTTGATTAAATACTACTGATATTATTAAATATAAAACCACCCATATTATCCAATCCATATTTTCCTCCATTTTATTAAATTTAAATTATTTTATTGTTTTCTTAAAATATCTATATTAAAATTTATTTATTATTGAAACATTTTAATTAGATTAATTTTGTATAAAACTTATTGCTATTAAGAAAAATATTTCTAAATAAATTTCTATAAATGTAACTATAGCTATTATTCCTATTTCCAGTTTCTTTTTATATTTATTCCTTCTTTATCTTTTAAACATTTAAATAAATCGATATTTAAACTATTGCACAAAGAAGTTAAAACAAATAAAACATCTGCTACTTCACTTTCTACAGTACTATAATGTTCAAGTTTAGTTGTATCTATTTCCATATTTGTATTATATTTTCTAATTGACTTTGCAAGTTCTCCCATTTCTTCCATTAGTAAAAGCATTAAATGCTCAGGATCTTGATATTTAAAATTTCTTATAGCAACCATTTCTTTTATATATTTCTGTATTTCTTGAAGGTTATACTCTTTATTTAATTTATTATAAATTTCTTCTTGATTCATTTTTACTTTCTCCATATTATATTAGATTTTGTGACTTTTAAATTATTACTTGATTATTTTAACATATTTAATATAAAAAAACAATAAAGAACACCACTTCTTTAGTGGTGTTCTTATATATTTTTATATTTTATAATATGAATATTTGTATCTATTCTACTACTGCTTCATCAACTACTGGAGCTGTTTCTGCTGGTGTTTCACTTGGTGTTTCTTCAGGTGTAGGCTCTGCAGAAGGCTCTGGTGTTGGTGTTACACTTGGTTCTGGTGTAGGCTCTGTTGGTTCAGTTGATGGCTCTGGTGTTGGTGTTGGCTCTACAGGTTTTGTACTTGGTGTTGGCACTACATTTCCAGTTGTATTTGTATTTACCGTATTATTTACTGTATTTGTATTTACTGTATTTGTTGTGTTAGTTACATTTGTATTAGTATTTGGTTCTCCAGCTGATGGAGCTGTTTGAGCTGGTGCTTTAAACATAGCTGGTGCATCTGCTTCAGCTGATGATGGATCTGGTGTATCTGCATTATCTTTTGGTGGTAAATCTTTTATTGTTACGTTTATTGTTGTTGTTATGCTATTATTTACAGATAATTCTATTGTTTGAGTATTTCCTCCAATTAATGCATCAGTAGGATATGCTACTGCAATTCCTAATGCTTCTATTCTAGCATCAGGTTTTCCTTGAATATTTGCATAATTTCCAGCATCATCTTTATAAAGACCTATAACATCTAAATCATCAGATGAGTTAAACCAATTAAGTGTTCCCCAATTTACAGGATTTGAAGCATTTTTTAATTTTAATTCATTAGCTCTTAAATATCTTTCACATCCATCCTTATCTATTAATTTAACATCTTTTATTATTGTATATAATACTGTTAAATTTCCAGCTGGTTTTGCTATTACACAGTTTTGTGGATCAGGATTATAAACAGTACTCTCATCAGTATCATCATAACCAGTATATAAAGTAATGTTTGTTTTTTCAAGGCTTATTGCTGTTTTTTCTATTTCAACAACTTTACAATTAACAGCTTTTGATACTTGTCCTATTGTAAATGTTAATGTTACTGTATCACCTTCATTTGCTGCTCTTGCTACTCTTGTGCTTAATGTTTTTTCTGCTACTCCTGCTGTAACTTTTAATTCATCACTTGAAGTAACTGATATAGCATCTGTAACTTTATTTGTTACATCTACTGATGGTCCTCCAGCATAGTCATGATACAATTCAATCTTAAATTTTCTTGTATTTACTCCATCTTGCTTTGGAAGTTCTAGTATTCCATTTACTATTGCATCTACATTAGTTGTGGCATTTTTTATTTTTATACTTGTTACTTCCATGTTTTCTTCTATTTTTAACTTTATAGTTTCTGTAGCTGTTACTTCTCCGCCTTTTACATTAGCTCCTGTCACAACTGGAATAATTTCAATATTTCCAGACACTTGTGGTTTTATAGAAAAAGTAACTGTTCCTGAGTTTTCTTCATAAGATAGTATGTTTTGCACTGTTGCACTATCAAGTTCTGTTCCATTGACTTTAATTTTAGATTTATTATAAGAATTAGTTGAATCTATTGAAACTTTATCATTACTAGATACAACTGTTCCTACAACAGTTGCTGCTGCTTGATAATCACGTATAATAGTTCCAGCTGTTTGATTAGGTGTTACTGTTAATCCTGTTATCATTTCTTGTTTTCCTGCAGGTTCTTCTGTAATAGGAGTATATAGTTCTAATATAAATTCTTGAATTTTTCTTGCATCTTTTTCATCAACAGTTCCATCATGATTTATATCAGCTGCTTCTTTTAACTCATCTGTTAAAGTGTTTCCACTTTTATAGATAGTTAGCGCATCAGCTGTTGTTATTTTTCCATCTTGATTTACATCACCATAAATTAATATAGTTTTAAATCCGTTTAAGCTAAAAGTGTCTCCTGTTACAAGAACTTCAGTATCAGTTTTAGAAATTACAGCTCCAGGATATTCATTTCTTAAATCTTTTACTGTTACTCTATCTGATGGTTTATCAAATATATAAGGAATTATTGTTTTTCCTGGAATTAAACTATTATAAATTCCTGCACTTTCTTTTGCACTTGTTTGTGGAAGTGTTGTTATAACTTGTCCAGCATCATTTACATATTGTGGTTGTGCTGGTTGTGTTTGTGGATTATCATCTTTCCCAATCTTTTTAACTTCAACTTTTAAGCTTGTCATATTTTCAGCTATAGCAATATTGTTTCCATTTACATCAATTATTTCAGGTTCTCCTGTAATACTAAATGGTACAGATGTTCCATCTGCTATTGCCTCAAATTCTAAATCTACTGTTTTTGTTGCTTTGTTTCCTGTTGTGTCTACTGCAGATACTCTAACAGTATCTGATGAAACAGCATGAGCCATTGCTGAATTTAATGCATTTTCATTTAAATCTTGATTTTTAGGTTCAAGAAATTTGTATTTTGTATTATCGAATTTTAAATCAAATTGTATTGATTCAGCATCTTTGTCCAAAGTTACAGTAACTGTTACTTTGTCTCCAACTTTCATTGTTTCTTCACTTACTTTAAGTGTTGCAGCGTTTGCCGATAATGGGAAAATTACTGCTAATAATAACATTACTGCTATTATGTTTAAAAATAATTTTTTCATTTCATCCTCCTTAAAAAATATATATTATAATTATTTTTAATAACTAATTTAATTATACTTCTTTTGCCTTAACTATAAGCCTTGTTAAACCACCTGGATTACACGTTATAATTGTTACTTCTCTTTTCCCATTAGTATTTTGATCTAAACAATCTAATTCATTAGGATTAACAGTATATTTATCATAAACTTTATAAGTAACTTTTTGTTCATTTTCTTTGTCTATAATATAAAAAGTATCATTAATCTTTATATTATCAAGTTTAGCAAAAGTATCTTTGTAATTATGACCAGTTATACAAAAATTTCCTTTTTCATTTATTTTAGGTCCATAAAATTTTGTAACTGATAAGTTCAAGGATTCATCTGTAGTCTTGTCCAAAATATTTTTTGTAAGTTCAATTTTATCAATAACTAATGTTCCTAATACTTTATATGAGCCTACTGTATCTGGTACTTCTTCTATATTTACTTCTATAGTATTTTGTTCTTGAACTGTATTATCTTGATAATTGTTACTTTCATCATGTATTATATCAATATTATCAGAAATTTTCTTTAATGATTTCACATCTCTTATAATTGATATAATAAGTGCTACTAACATAATAAAAATAAGTAAAATGAATAATATTTTTTTACTTATTTTGTTTCCTTTTGTGCTTTTTTTCTTTAATCTTTTTGCCAATTAAAACTACTCCTTCAAACCGAATTCATGATAAAATATTTCACTATATGAATGTATAAGAATTATATCATTTAAAGGTTGCTTTGTAAACCTTTTATTTTAAAATTTAATTACTTTTTTATGTACTATCTTAAATCAATAGAATCTCTATAATTATCATTTATTAATAAAGTATAAGTTTCTCCTCTTTTTCCTTCTAAAGTATACTCTTTTGAAAAATCAGACGCTTCTAAAAATTCACTACCATCTGGCTTATATATTATAACATTTGTAACTGTTTCTGGATTAAACTTTAGTACTGCTTTTCCTTTACTATTTGATATAACATCAAACATCCATGAAACATTTTTGTTCTTTTGAATTTTTACCTTTACAGTAACATCATTTATTGTTATTTCATAATTGCCACTTTCAATTAACTCTGTTCCAGAACTTATTTCTTCAATTTCTATTCCATCCTTTTTAATTTTAGCTTTCTTTTCGGCATTATTCCAAGTTATTACTGTATTATATTCAGTTTCGAATTTTTGATCATTAATTAACTCAACTGGTCCATTACCAATATCATAAAAAAACTTAACAAATTCTTGTTTTTTATCTTTTCTATAAAAAAAATATAATATTAATATAGCTATTATAATTAATACAAAAACTAATATTTTAATAATGTTCTTACTTTTTTTCATTTCTCTAATTTCCTTTTAATATTTTTATATATTTTATATTAAACTTAGTAATTTAGTCAACCCAAAAAAAGAAAAATAGAGTATTTTATTAATACTCTATTTTCCTTTTGGTAGGATGGTACTATTTAAGTAATGTATATTCTACTACTTTACCATCATTAAATTTAAATGTGTATGTTGTATTTCTTGTTCCTCCTACTATACTAAATTCTTGTGATAAATCTGATACTAGTGTTTCACTTCCATCTGGTGCACACACTGTTACACTTGTAATTGTAGGAACACTATCAGGATTGAATTTAATAACTGTTAATCCTCTTGCTGCACTTACAACATCGTAATATCTTATATCAACTGGTTTTTGGATTGTTAATGTTCCTGTTACTCCTCCAACTGTTATTACATAAGTTCCATCCTCAGTTAGCTCTGCTCCATTTGCAACACTTCCATAAGCATTTCCATCTTTAGTAACATTTGCTGTTGCATCTGAGCATCCTTCCCAAGTTATTGTTACATTTTCTGGTGATGTCTTAGATGTATTAGTTATTTCAACCTTTGTTGAGCCTATGTTATAATAAATCTTTGTAGGTTCTACAACTGTTATTGAAATTCTATATTCATTTCCTTTATATATAACAATTAATTCTTTTGATCCTGCACTAGCTGTTATTCCATCTCCATTTTTAATACTATCAACTTGGTAAGTACTTATTACTCCTGATTTAGTAGTAACTTTTACTCTAATATCACTAATTCTTAATGCTTCTCCTACTTTATATGTACTACTATTTTGATGTACTCCCTCTATAGATACTACTGGATCTGTTACATTTATGCTGAATTCTGTTGTAAATGTTTGATATGTTATTTTTATAGTTTGTTTTTCAACTGCAGATGTTATTGTTTTTGGAGTGTAATCAATTTCATTAGTTATATCTATTCTATTATTTCTTTGTGTTATTCCAACAACTTTAATTCCTGCTATAGAAATTGTTTCTCCAATTTCATAATTCATCTTGCTTGGATTTGTTTCAATTTCAATTCTAATAATTGGATCTGCGATTGATATTTGTGTATATTTTGCATATAGTGTTATGTTTGAATTTACTGGAGTTGCAAAATCATATTTATTTGTTAGAGCTGAATCTGTATACCATCCTTCAAAACTATAAGTATAATCTGCTGTTGCTTCTTTTGTTGGAGCTGCTGGCTCTGTAGCCACTTTTCCTTCTTCTACTGTTTGAGCTTCTACTGAAGTTCCACCATTTGAGTTGAAGGTTACTGTGTATGTTTTTGTCTTTAATTTTAAGTTATCTATTGCATCATTTAAGTTTGTTGTTGCTGTTGTGATTTCGCTTAGTAATGCA
>CANOVB010000014.1 GCA_947570695.1 uncultured Clostridium sp. | reverse complement strand
TGATCATATCCTGTTTTATATGGTTTTATATTGTAACTTTTATATAAGTCATAAAACCAGTCTGCTACCTTCGAAACATCTACTTCATTTCCTTCATGAATAGTAAGTAATCCTTTTTTTGCCCATTCTTTATATTCAGCTCCTGCAGATTTGTCATCACTATCTGTAAGTTTCTTCTCTAAAATCCAGTAATGTTGATATATGTACTTTATTTTGTCTTTTGGTTTTCCTAATAAGATTTTTGCACTAACCATATCTGTTGTTGCTGCCAAGTCAACTGCTCCTAAACAAAAAGAACCTCTAAATGATTCTAATTCAAAAGGTTCTAATTCATAATAATAATCTTCACGTTTTAGCCATGCTTGAGCATTGTTTTGTTTTATATTGAAGTCTTTGCAAAGTGTATGCATTCTTTTGGATTTAGAAGTTTTTGATTTTTCAATTTCTGATCGTAGTGATTTCCATTTCTTGACTACTCCTAAACCGAGGATTTGATTTGTACCAACTTTTTTCATCCTGCCATATTTCTTCTTCGCTGTCTTGTGTAAATAGCCATGGTAGATAATGTATGTCATCAGTCTCATCAAATAAAACTTCTCGTGCATATTTTAGTTCATTATCTAAGTAGCCATCATTTATAAAACCTTCAGTAGTTAAGTTTATAAATAAAGGCTCATCTTTGGTTGACATTGATTTTTGACCTGCTTCAGCTATTTCATCGTTTGGTGCATCATGGCTTTCATCCATATACATTTTATCTATATTTCTACCATCTTTGTTTTGCGTTTTTCCTGACATTTTGAATATAGTTATATTCTTTTGTGTGTTACATATTTCTGACATATTTTTATGTGTTACTTTAGAATGTGGATCTATTCTTTTTCTCATATTGTCTATTTCATTCCAAAGCAAACTTGCCTGTTTATCATCATTAGAAGCACAAACTATATCCATTCCACCTTCGCCAATTCTTAAATCCGCATGAGCATCTGCTGCCATCAATGTTGTCTTTCCATTTTTTCTTGCAATCAACAAAAGTACATTTTGGAATCTTCTTGCCCATCGATTTAATTCCTTGTCATACACTTTGAAAGAATAAATTACTTCAATAAATGCTTTTTCCCATAGTAATAATTCCATAGGCATATTATAAAAAGGTCTTTTGCTTTGTAAGCATAAATTTTCCATAAAATCAATTCTTAGATGTGCCTCTTCTGTATCATATTTATATCTAGGATCTTTTAAATCCTTAATAAGCTTTTGTATTTCTGTCTTTAACTCTAATCCTACTATTATATTTCCACTTTTAATTTCTTCATAATATTGCTCCAAGTAAAACTTAATCATACTGTCTTTTTCTTTCTTCTAACCATTTTGTAACTGCATCTTCTTCGACTTCGTGTCCATTAATCATTGAGTATAACATCCTTATTGCATTCATATAGCTCTGCGAATGTTCTTTATACAGTTTTGCTGCAGTCGTTGCCCTTTGTTTTGTTGGATCCTTAGGATGAACTTGAATAAAAGGATATTTTTTTAATTCTTCCATTCGTTCTTCCAAAAAAGCTATATTGTCTAAAAGTGGATTAATTAACTTTTTCTTATTTTCATCTATATCTTTGAAGATATTGTCTAATTCTTCTCTTCTAGTCACTATAAACTCCTTTTTTTCAATATATATTTCTATTTTTTCAAAAAAAATGAAATTTTTGCCTCGTGTGAAAAAGAGGTACCCCTTACAGTCCCCAAGCACTCCTTTCGCTTTCTTGAAGGCGGGGGGTTATGGTTGATAACTTTCAAACCATTCTTCTATATATTGATTCCAATTTTCATTTTTTGATCTACTTAAGCAGACTTCCTTATCACAATCAATTAGTATGAGTTCAGCTCCTAATTTATCTGCTAGTCGTTGTCTTTCCATCTTCAATGGATAAGTACCTACTACAAAAGCATTCTGCCAATTGCCTAGTCTCATCTTAATTTGTTCTATTAAGTTATTTCTAATTTCAAAAACATTTTGTTGCAACTTGTTTGGTTTGTTGTATTTATCACAGAAGCTAATACATTCCCAAATCTTATCTATATCTACAATTAAGTCATCATTTGTTGCTATATTATTAACCCATGTTGACTTTCCGACTGCAAGGAGATCCATATACTATATATACTTTTTTAGGTAGTTCATATCCGAATCTATGATGTACTTTATTATGGCATTTAAAATGTATCAGCATAATCATATCTGGATTAAAACTAATGTTATAATCATTAACATTAGCATTTGTTAAAGGTATTTTATGATGTCCTATGCAATCATAAGCTTTTACTATTTCTTCTCCACAATGTTCACAAATTAATTTTCCCTCACCATTTACTCTTTCTAATTTTAAATCTTGTAACAGATTTTGCCATTCTTTAGATTTGTATAAGTCATGAGTGTTTTCAAACATAATAATCTATTCCTTTACCATAATTCATTATCAATTTGTTTTTCTTTAAGTTCTAATGTCTTTTTACTAAATCCAAGTTTTATCATATTTTCTCTACTTTTTCTTTTAGCCTCTTGAACTCTAGTAAGACCATCTTCTATTCTTTGTATTGTATTTAAAATCGGTTCTGCTTCTGTTATTTTTTCTGTATCTCCACCGCTATTCTTCTTTTTTGTATGACCTATTGTAATATCTTTTTCTGTCCTTTCTAGCTTTTTAATTCTTTCCATCATTCTGTTTTCTCTTATTGTAAGTATTTTATATTCATGCGCATATTCTTTCATTTGTAATTCATCATCATCATTAATGTTGTAATTTTTATATAGTTCCCATTCATCTTCAGTTAGCATATTTTTATATATTTTTTCATATTCTCCAGTAACTACTGTATTGTTATTATTACTAGTTCCACCTTTTCCACCTTTATTGTTTTTCGCATTTTGGTTGCCTTTATACAGCTCACTTTTGTTCCTTGTTAGTTTATACTGATTTATAATCTTTTTTAAATCAGATAAAGTAATATTATACTTTTTGAAAATGTCTTTATACTTCATTCCATCTAGATAATCTGCTTTTATAGTTTCAATTTTCTTTTGAATCAATACAACTCACCCACCTCCATTACTTTTCTCTAACAATCTCTATTGCCTTATTAAAGTTTATAGTTTTCTTTCATAAATCTATACTATGAGAATATTCATTTTATTTTGGTTGCGATCAGAGGATTCGAACCTCGTCTTTGGGCTATGACCCCAATGTGCTACCGTTGCACCATCACCGCATATAAAAAAAGTTTATATGCCGAAACACATAAACTTTACTATATCTATTTATACCTATAATAATTATATCACATTTTTTGTGACATTTTGTTACAACTTTTTAAGCGTTCTATAATACGTTTGTCTAACATTATCATAGGTATTATTAGTTTTCATTGCAATTTCTTCAAATCTCATATCTGTTATGTATCTATATTCAAAAATTTCTTTTGCAAAAGGATCTTCTATTGTTTCTATTATTTCATTTAGTTCTTTTAATAGGATTGGTATTTCTTGTTCTAACTTTTTCTCTTTTTCTTTATACATTTTTATTTTGTATCCAGTAATAACATCATATCCCTCTATTTTTACTGTATGAGGTTGTCCTGTTTTATAATCCTTTACACAATCCGCAACTTTTTTTGGTTGTTCTATTAATTTTTTTAAAATCTTTTTAGTTGTGCTTAATTCCTTTTTCTTATTTAAGTATTTATTTAAACTTCTCTTTTCCATTACCACTCCTCCTAAACTTTATAAATAAAGAAAGTCAATACAATGTTGATAATAATTTCAATTAAGTTTATGATTTTATCTTTATTATTTGTATATCTATTAGTTATCTCATCTGTTATTTTTGACATAGCATATAACATCATTAAAAATATAAATATTATTTTTAAAACCTGCATTGCTTTATACGCCTATCTTTCCACTTCTTATTTTTCTATCGTGTTCGTTTCTAGTTTTTATATGTAAAAATAATTTTTAAGTGTTTTTTCCTTACAAATTATTATTTCTATCGTTTTTTATTGTTTATTGTTTTGTTTTGATAACTTATCACTATATTGTAATACCTATATTCCTACCAATGCAGTTGCAAATGATCGTGATGTTTCTGCTAATGTACCAAAAGCATCTGATAGACTTTTTATAACAGGTTCTAATGTTTTTTACATTATTTATAGTTTCTTTTATTGCCTCTTCTACTTTTAAATATTCATCTTCATTAATATTTACGGTTTTACTATCAGCATCACAAATCAGTTCAGTAATATAGCCTGTCCTTACTATTCTTTCTGCTTGCTCTATTGTAATATTTTCATATTTATATTTTTTCATTTTCTACTCCTATATCCTTACAAATTTCACAATTTCTTTTTATCCATTCCTTACAGTAGTAACTAGCTTCTTAAGTCATTTTATAAAATAAATATCTTCCATATTATTTTTTATTTTCTATCTTTTGGTATCAATTTACTTTACTGAATTATCTAATTTATCATTAATTTCAAGCAATAATTTTACTATTGCTTTTATTTCGTTAAATTCTAATACTTCTTCTATTTTATAAATAAAATTATTTAATATCTCTTTATCTTTTTTATTCATCAGAATCTCCTAATTTCTTCCAAAATTTTAACATGTCTTTAAATAATAAATTTATTCCATCTATAACTGGTTGTAGTAACAATTCTAGTAATTCGCCCACATTTTTTAAAAAAATAATTGTTATATATACAGGAGTTAATAATATAACTAAAATTATAAATAAAATTTGTTTCAATTCTTTTCCACCTCTTTCAATATTATTCTTTCTACTCTTGCTAAAGCTTCATAATATGTCATAAACTTCTCGTGTCTGTGTTTCATATCTAATCTTACTATCTTTATTCTTTGATTATATTGTCGCATGTATATCTTTGCTACTTTATTTTTATTTAAACCTTGTTTCCAAATTCTTAATATTTCCTCTTCATTCATAAGATTAGTATTTATTTTGTTTTAGTTTTTATTCTTTTTGTTATTTTTCATCAGTTATTATTGTTCCTGTTGTAAAATATATAATATGTCTTTTCCCCTCTTCATCATCAAATTTAATATGTGTATCATAATAATCTATATCAAATTTTCCTTCATATGTTTCTATTAGTTTACCGTTTATGTCATATACTTTTACTGTTCTTTCTATTCCACCATTAGTATTACTTTCTAAATCTTTTTTCATTCTTTTTCCGCTTTCTGTTCCATTTATGTACCATATATCTGCTCCTACTATTATTGTACTAATTATAATACCTACTAATAATCCTATTATTATACTTTTAGTATCTCCACTTTCTGCTCCTATACATAAACCTCCTAAAATTATGCAAATTACTATACCACCTATTATCACTACATTTGCTATCATTTTTCTTCTACCTTCTTTCTAAAATATTCTTTTACTTTATCTTTACTTATACTATTGTCTAGTGCTTGTAAGACTGTTTCTATTGCTTTGCTCTCTGTATCTAAATCATTAGTTAATTCTATTGTGTTTAAATCTCCATTTTTTCTTGCTTCTTTTATTACTGCATTATTTACTGTAACTTTTTTCTTTAAAAACTCTGTAGCTTCTTCTAACTTCATTTATTTATCCTCCACAAACATGTAATATATTTCTTGTAATGTGTTTAGTCTTATATCGTCTTTAAAATCTTTATATTCTTGTTGTAATTCAAATTGTCTTTCATTGATTTTGCTTCTTATTTCTTCTACTAAATTATTATGCTTATTAACTTTAGTCTGTAATTCTTTAAGTTCTTCTCTTACATCTTTATATGTTTCTTGATATTCTTTTCTTTTGTTTTCTAATTCTGTTGTTAGTTTAAAATTATTGTTTGTTAACTCTTCATTTTCTTTTAATAGTCTTTCTCTATTTGATAATATGTTTTCTATTGCCTCTGCTTGTCTTTTTCTAAATGTTACATTTATTTGCATATCTATTTCTTCTACAGAACAATTTTTATATTCTTCTAGCATACTTTCTAATATCTCTATATCTTTTTCTATATTATTTGACATCTAAAATCCCTCTATTTCTCTTGAATTATTATTTATCATTTTTATAATATTTTTGACTATATCTTTCAGTATTTCGCTTTGTTTATGATGAGTTTCTACATACTCTAATATATCGTCATCATCATATCCAATTTTTAAATCATCTAAATAATTTATTATTAAATTATAAGCATTGTTGTTATTCTTTTTTTTTACTTCATGTATTATTGAAAATCTACGAATTAATGCTTCATCTATCATATCTTTTCTATTTGTAGCTCCTATTACAATTACATCATTTTCTAATAAATCGAATGACTGCATAAGACCTATTACAATTCTTGACATTTCGCCTAAATCTTCTTTTCCTCTTTTTATTCCTATTGCATCTACTTCATCTAACATTAATACACATTTTTGTTTTGCTACATAATCAAATACTTTTTCTATGTTTTTACTTGTTCCACCTAATGCAGATGTTATGCATTGCGAAAAATTTAAATACGAAAATGGTAAACCTAACTTATATGCAACATATTTTCCAAAAGTTGTTTTTCCTGTTCCACTTTCTCCATATAATAATGTTGAATTTAGGTATCTTATTCCCATTTCAGTTAATTTTTTATTAGTATTATTAGACATTTCTATTTGTTCAAATATTTTCTTTTCTCTATCTGTTAGAAAATATCTTTTTTCGTTAAATGAGGTAGATACATCTTCCATTTTCAAAATGCCTTTTATGTCATAAGGTAATTCTATAAAATTATGTTGTGTTTCTAATTTATTTTTTATAGTTTTACAAAAATATTGATTAGATGCTGATGTTTCATTTGTTACTATTATATTTGCATAAGTTTTCGCTTTTGGTAAATCATTATCTACAACACTTCTAATTAAATTCTTTACATTTTCATTTAATCCCATTTATTCCTCCAATCCGAAGTTCTGATAATGTGCGATATGTTCCAATATCTAGTTTTTTAAAACCTTCAATTTCTATTTCATACTCTTTATTTTCATCCATTAAAATTGCTTTTTTACTACTATAATAATGAATTTTATATATTCTTGTTTTAAACATTTGATTATAAGATTCTATTATTTTTTTCAAAAATTCTTGTTCATCTTCTGTTAGTAATCCTTTCTTTTCTTCTTTTTCATATACTATATACCAGCCATTTGAGCCTATTCTTTCTATCTTTAGAACTTCTTTATTATCTTCTAATGCTGTTTCTGTATCTGATTTACAAGTCATTAACCATTGATATTCTCTATTTTCATTTCTGTATTTTAATGTTACTCTATCTCCTACTTGTATATCTAAATTTTGCATCTGATACCTCCTCAAATTATACCTCCTCAAAATAACTTATTTCTGTTTTCTCTAGTAATTCTTCTTCTCTTATACTTATTTGTTCATTTAGTTCTTGTTCTATATCGTCTTTATCTAAATAATCGGGTAATTCTATCTCTGTTTCTACTTCTTTAAAAAATATTCTTACTTTTACTTTCATAATTAATTATTTCCTTTTCATATTTCCTTCCACATTTCAAATAAATGTTGTTTTGCTTTTTTCAAATGTTGTTCGATTTCTGGCATATCCGCTTCTGTTATGTTATGTATAACTGCGTGCCATTGCTCGTATCCATGTCGTTGTAATGCATGATGTAGTTTTAGAGTATATGTCCCATAACGTCTATTCTCTTTGTCATCGTGAAAGTCTATATCAAATCTAAATAATAAGTTATAATCAAAATCGTAATCTAATCCTTCTTGCTCTTTAAAGTCTTTCCAGCTTTCGTATTCAGATGTTCTTTTTGTTTCCCAGCATTCACAATAATAACTATGATTTGTTTCTTTTAATTCCATTTATATTCTTAACCTCCAGTATTTCTAAAATTTTCAATACATAATATTTCTTATTTGATTTTGCTCCCCATTCTTCTTTTCCTAAATCAGTATAAATAATACATTTGCATTTTATTGACGGAGCTTTATAACTTTGCCCATTTCTTAAAATGAGTTCAAAAATTGGAAAAAAGTACTCATTTTCGTTTGTTTTTTTATATAAATATTTTTTAAATATCTTATTATAATATGGTTTTATTTCTTTATATTCTTCATCCTTTTCTTCAGATAAAATCATGTCAAAATTTTTCTTTTTTATCGGTAATACTAACATCTTATCCCTCTTCTTTTCTTAAATTTATTTTTAATTCTACATTTACTTTTTCTTGCTTTGTAAATACGTCTATTTTATCTAAATCTTTATAATTGTTTTCTAAATATTCTCCTAATTCTCCCTCTTCTAGTTCTACTCTTTCATATGTCCAAAACAAACCTGTAAAATATTGTCTAAATACAATAAATTTTTCTTTTCTTGTTATAATAGTTTCCATTTTTATTTCTCCTTTTTTCTTAATTTTATTTGTTACCTCTTCACATTCATTTTAATAATAATTTTTCAAGTATTTTTTCTAATACATCAACAACAATTGAATTTCCTGCTTGTTTGTAAAGCTGAGTATTAGAATTAATATTTGCAGCTTTTTGAAAGTCTTCATCGGAAAAACTCATCAATCGCCAGCATTCTTTTGGTGTTAATTTCCTAATTCTTATTTCTTGAGTTACAACTCCCATACTTTCACTACACTGCAAAGTTTGGCTTACTTGATTCCCAACTCTACCTCTTCTAGTGTTACTGTTAGGATAAGCTAAATTTATACTATCGCCTTCAACTGCTTCTAAATAACCTTTTTTAGTTGCATTTTTTATTAATATTTTATCTTCTAATATCGCTGTAACTGTTCCATGGTTTTCTTTCACTGTTGGTGCTAGTCCTTTACTATCTACAACTCTGCTTGCGTCATGTCTACTAGGACTGTAGTTTCCTAATACCTCAATCATCGGCTGTCTCCAACCACCCTGCATTGTATCTAGCGTAGGTGCTAATCCATTTTTATTGTAAATGCTTCCTGCTTGATGTTTAGATTTTTCTGTATCAAAAATTCCAGCAATTCTTATACACTCATTTATTTTAATTCCTTCTTCTTTATTAGTAGTTAGTATTGGTGATATATTTGCTAAACATACTTGTCCATTCATTTCTCTGCTGCTTGGATTGCAATTTCCATTATTATTTTTTATAAAATTATGCATTTGTTTTTCGCTTATATAATATTTTTCATCAACTTCATCTTCTAAAATATCTTTAAGTCTTATCTTTAATTCTTCTTTTTCTGGAAATTTAAAAGTATTATTATCAATATCTTTTCTAATGCTCACTGTATATACTCTTTCTCGATTTTGAGGTATTCCATAATTTTTAGCATTTAACACTTGATAATATGAGTTGTAACCTAATTTATCTATTATTTCTATGTAATTATCAAAATTATGCTTATGTTTCTTACTTAATAGATTCTTTACATTTTCCTAAATTATATATTTTGGTTTTAACTTTTCTACTATTCTTATTGTTTCATACATTAAACTACTACGTGTACCACTGTTTTTATTACCTCCTGCTTGTTTTCCTGCAATTGAAAAATCTTGACATGGACTTCCGTGCATTATTAAGTCTACTTTTATGTCTTTGTTCCAATCTCTTATATCTTGAGTTTCAAAATTAGTATTATGTATTGCATTAAAACTATCTATTGCATACTTGTCTATTTCTACTGCATCTACAATTTTGTGTTGTATGTTCAAATTTTCTAGAGCTTTACTACAAGCACCTATTCCTGCAAAAAGTTCCAATACTTGTAATTTATTATTTTTTAATGGATATTTATGCATACAAATATTAACTGTTTCTCGTTTTTCGTATTGATTGTTTTTGTTCATTTTTTATTCCTTTTTACTCGTTTCTAACTTATTTAATCTTTTATGTGTTTCTATATTCATTTCATATTGTTTTTGAAATATCTTTATTACTGTTTCTAAGGTGTTATATGTAGAATTTAAAGCTTTGTAAGTATTTCTAAATATTATAAATTCAATAATTGCTGCTACGATAAATAGAATTGCACATATGATAGTTATATTTAACATTTTTCCTTTCCCCCTATTCTTTAGGCATTTCAAATATTTTTGGTAATTCTGTTGTTGAACCATTAGCACATATAAAATATTTTTTGTATTTATTTGTAATTTCTTGTAAAACTTCTTTTGCTCTTTCTCTTGTTTTATAATATCCTAAATCCCAACATTGACTTTCAGCACTATTTGTATCAGCACCAATTCCAAATCCATCTCCATCTTCTGAAAAATCTTCTATAAAAATTCGTGTTACATTATCTAAATTAATTAATTGTTCTTTGTCTTGACTAATTATTATCATTTTTAAATTCACTCCTTTTTTCTCTAAACATTCTTCTAAAACAGATGTTGGTATTAATTTATCTTTTTTTAACGTCGCTTCATAAATTCCAATTGGTTCTTCTGTTTTATTTGAATTTCCATATAATATTTCATTATCTATTTTTTGTATTGCCGTTTTCATAGTTTCTTTATCAATATTAATTTGTAAATGCATTCCAGCTTTTTTAAATAATAATATTATTATTAAAAAGTAACTTATATCAATTAATATTTGAATTATAAGTATAAATTTCATCTTATTTTCCTTTCTAATCTACTCTTGGTATGTGATTTCCACCTTCATTCATAAAAAAGTAATCTAATAAAGCTTCTTCATTTCCACATTTTGAACATATTTTAGTTTTATTATCTTTTCTACTTATAGCTGGTGGCTCATAATATTTTCTTCCACAACGCCTACAAATTCTATATTTCTTATTTTCTTCCTTTCCCATCTTCCTTTTCTCCTTTTTTATCTTTTTGAATATACTGGCATTTTTCTACTTTTAACTTACTATAAATTATCCCTGCAATCGGATCTCTTGCTATAATACCTCTTTTCATTTCATCTAAAGTTTTCATTAACATAGCGTGTTCGTAAGATGTTACATTTTTACTATTAAAATGTGCGTATGGTATTTTTTCATTTAATCCTACAACGATTCTTGCTTCACAAAATCTATTGCTTTGCTTTATGTTTTCTTCTCTCTGCTTCTGAAATTCTTCTAAATCAATTTCTATATTTTCTTCTTTTTCTTGCATCTCTTCCCCTTTCTTACGATTGATATTCTATAATAATTTTTTCAATTCTATTTTTGATTAATCTTCTAGCCTTTTCTCTAGCTTCTTTATCTTTCTTAGTCTTTTCGACTATTACTGACATATCTACTATTTGATCTATAGAGTATCCTAGTCTCCATTTTTTTATTACTTCTTCTTTGCTCATTTCTTCACCTCGTATTCTCGCTTAAGAGTTTTGATAAAATAGCATACAATATCTTGAATATCTGTTTCTATGTCAATTTTCTCTATGCTTAACATTTCTAAAGTTTTAAAATATTTATTTTTTAAAAATTGTTCATCTATATCATTTAAATAGACTTTAAAACTGCTTAAATAAAGCTCTTTAATACACCAATAAATAATTAGATAATTATTCTTTTGCTCTTCTCCTAAAACATTCAAAGTATCTATATCTTTAGCAAATAAATCAAGTCTTTCTAATGTTGATACAATTCCAACTCTATCTTTTTCTGTAAGATTTTCAAAATTTCCCTTTTCTTTTATTAAAAATTTAAATAAAGATAAAAGTTTAATATAATTTAATTTATTTAATGTGCAAGCATTTTGTAAGTTGTTTTGTAAAGTGTTTTGTAAATTATCTTGTAAAGTAACTTGTAAATTATTTGACATAGTCAACTTATAAGATGATGCTTTTGTTCCATTAGATTTAAAGTCCGCCAATCCATTTTGTTTTAGAATGTTTCTATTATCATTAATAGATTGTCTGCTTAATCCTGTGAATGATTCTAAAGTTCGATTTGCTGCTGTAAACCACTCAGTTTGATACCTTGTCTGTAAAAAGTTTAAGGCATGCCATAATGCAATTGCACCCGTTGGCAATGGTTTGATCGATAGCAAATTATAAAACTCTTCAATCTCAGCTCCATTCTTACTCATTTGTTTTTCCTTTCTGCATTTAAAATAATTCTATTTTAAATAGCTTATTCCAATTAGTTTTATAAAATCTTCTCTTGTATGATCCAATTCATAAATTTCTTGACATATTTTTCTTAGTTTTAATATAGTATCTTCGTCATCATGACATTTTCGACACAGTGGTAGTACTAACCCATTTTGCATACTTCGTAGTCTGTTACTTCCTCCATACACCTCATGTAAATCTGCTTTCTTTACTTGCTTTCCATCCAAATCACACATAAAGCATATTTTAAGATTAGAAGTAAAAATACTATATCGTTTCTGTTCTGCTTGTTTTAATTTTTGACTTTTGTTTTTCATTTTTTTATAAACTTTGAATTGTTTTAAAGAACAATTTTTACATCCTTCAAAACTAATTTTCTTTTTCTTTGTTTTGCAATATAAAAATTTAAGTCCTTTTTTCTGTTTACATCTTAAAAAAATACAATTCATTTTTATACCCTTTCTGTTGTTTTCCGTTGTTTCACAATAAACACTAAATATTTAGTTTTTCTATTACTCTGTTTGCAATTAATAAAATAAGTCTTTGATTAGTTACTTTTGAAATATTAAATTTACTTGCTATATCAGTATTCTCGTGAAAATATCGTATTGCACATTCTACTTTTGAACTTGTTGTCTTATGTTTTTTAGCAACATATTTATATAAATCGTTCATTACTGATTTTTCTCCTGAACAAAATTTATCTATTACATACGGTATTGCTGTTATAATAAACTTTGTTCCAAGCCAATTTTGTGGCATTCCAAATTCATTTAATAGCCTTTTTGTTTCTTCTTTTTCTAATTGTTCTATATCTGTCAACATATTTTTCCTTTCTAGTTGCACTCTTTTTATAAATGTGATACAATATAAAAAGAGTTAAACATTTGTTTTAATTTCTGTTAGATGTGTTATCTATTGAACTTTGGTCGGTTACGTTAGATAATTCATCTTTTTTTATGCGTATTTTTATAACTTGTCCTGCTTTTATTCTGTTTGAATTTATGTTGTTATCTTGTTCTATTTCATATATTACTTGTCTTACTTCTTCATTTTCATAATAAGAATTATTTTGAATTTCTCTTTCTGCTATATCCCATAATCTTTCATTAGTTTTAATCTCGTAATCTTTAAACGTATATGAAACTTGTGGATGTTTTGGTGTAAAAATATAATCTAAAATACAGTAAAACAACGATCCTATTATTATATAAGTTATAATCTCTATAAATATTTCATAATACTTCTTTTTAATTTTTCTACTCTTTAACTTCTTATTCATTAGTTCTTATCCTCATTTCTTCAAAATTATTATTTAATTTCCTTAATTCTAATAAAATCATATATTCCAAACCTGTTTTTGGATTTTCTTTAATCTTAAATCCTTGTAAAAAAAGTTTAACTGCTTCTTTTTCTGCTTTTCTCGTGCTTCCAATTCCATCTATCTTTGGAAAATTTGGCTCTTCAAACAAGTCTCTGACCGCTGGTTCTCCTATTCCTAAAACTTCCATCAGTTCGTTTACTCCAACAATGTCAGGTAAATCATCCCACTTCAAAGTTGGTTTCTTTCTTACTCTAGGCATATAATCCCCCTCCTTTCTATAAATTGTGTTAGACTGCGATTTTCGATTTATCTTTTTTCACCTTGAATTTTGTGTGATGTTCCGCCTTTTTTAATTTTTTCATATACCCTCCCTTTTATTTCTCTGAATTTAATTCAGTTTTTTCTTCAAAAAAATAACTGTAAATATCGCTTTCTGGTATTTCTAGCACTCTTGCTGCTTTTTTTATCTCTTCTGTGTCAAAAAAAGATGTACCTTTAAATTTTCCACTAAGGGTTGGTGCTGACATTCCTATTAAACTGGCAAATTCTTTTTCTGAATAATTTTTTTCTTTGATTCTTCCCCTTAATTTAGAATAGTCTGGCATTTCATTTCCTCCTTTCTTTTATTGAATTTAATTCAGTTTTCACTATAATATATTAGCCTTTTTATTTTGTCAATATGTTTTTTGAATTTTTTTCAGTTTTTTTTATTTTCGTTTAAATTTTATTGACTTTTATTAAGTTTTTCTTTATAATAGAGATGTTATAGGAGGTGTATAATTTGGAAGATACATTTGCTAATAGATTAAATAAAATATTAGATATAAGAAATATGAAACAAGTTGAATTATGTGAAAAAACCAAATTAAGTAGTGGTTTAATAAATAAGTATCTAAAAGGCAAAGCATTTGCTAGACAAGATAAATTATCAATATTAGCTGAAGCTTTAGATACTAATGAAGTTTGGTTGATGGGTTATAATGTTCCAATAGATAAAAACTATGGAAAATCAAAACTTACAGAAATAAATGTGATAAATCTTTCTACTAATGAAATTATTCAAACGATTCCTTATTCATATAGAACAGATATTGCTGAAGATAATCCAACAAATTACTTTGCAATATATGCTTCAGATAGTTCTATGGCTCCTCTTCTTGATGTTGGAGATATTGCAATAATAAAAAAATATACTGAATTTTCTAATGGAAAGACTTATTTATTGAAAATAAAAAATGGAAATCCAATTATTCGTAAAATAATCAAATCTGATAACGGACATGTAGAATTACAAGCTATGAATATGTGGAACTTCCCTACTCAATATGATTTTAATTTTGAAGATTTAGAAATCTTGGGCAAAGTTGTACGAGTAGAAAACAATAGTGCTTTTAAATAGGAGGTGAAATTAATTATGGGAATTATAAAATCAGAACAATGTCCTATATGTGAAAAATCTACTAATGTATTTGAAAAAGTTATTGCTAAATACAATGGACAACATATATGTAAAAATTGTGCAGAACAAATTTCTGCTGCTCATATTTTACTTACAAACATTGCACAAAAAAGCATTGAGGAATTACGAAGTATTTGTTGTAACAACAATTCAAAAGTTAACCAAATAAAGAAAGGAGATATAGTTATGCCAAATTATGTTGTTTTACAAGTTGTACTTAAAGAAAAATTTATTGGTACAGGATCAGCAAATTTAACTGAATTAGAAGAAATAATAAATAAACAAGCTTCAAAAGGTTATAAATTACATACAATATCTACAACTTCATCAGGTAGCAAAGGTCTTATGGGAGGAGATAGAATTCAAGCAACTTTAGTTTTTGAAAAAATATAATAATTTATAAAAAATAATAAGAAAGGATAATGTGTTACATTTTTGCGGAACATCACACATTACCCTACTAACAAAAACTTTGAAAAGCTTTTGCAAATTAATTATATCTGATTTGCATTCTCTTTTCAAGTGTTTTTTGTACAATTGAAAGGAGATTTTTTATGAGAAAAAAAATAACTCGTAATACAAACGGAGAAGGTTGTATTTATAGTACAGTCGCTAAACAAAAGAGAAAAAATTTTTTACCAGAACTATGTTCAATTTGTAAGAAGTGTACAGATAGAACCGCCTGTAACAACCGAATTGGATATGATAAATGTATAAAATGTGAAGAATGTAAAATAGAATGTCTAAAATATTGTGATAGATTCTATTGTTATGAAAGAAATCAAGCTCAAATAACAATAGAAGGAAAACAAACTACTATTGCCACTTCCAAAAAAAGAAAAGATGTTGTGTCTAAAAAGAAAGAAACAGAAGCACAAATTCAAACAAGCTCTTATGTAAAAAGAAATAATATTACTATAATTGAAGTATGTAGAAAGATAAATAAGCAAAAGTTTGAATCAGGAAAAATAAGTGCAGCTACTGTTGATAAAGACAAATATCATTACAGGTACATAGAAAATTATGCTGCACTTAATAAACCTGTCCAAAAAGTTACATATCAAGATATAAATAACTTTTTAAATTCTATTAGACATCTTTCTCAAGGAGAAATAGAAAAAATAAAAATCAAGCTAAATACTGCTTTTATGCAATGTGTTCTTGATAAAATAATATCATATCCTGATAATCCTATGCTAAGAATAACTGTTCCAGTATCATTACAACAAAAAAAACGTGTACAAGCTTTTGAAATTGAAGAACAACAAAAATTAATGAAATATATATTATCTAATAGTATTGTTAAAAATTATCGTTGTAATTATGATACTACTACTTTAAAAAATTTGTTTATTTGTGCATTACTCTCTGCGGCTCGAATAGGAGAACTAGGAGCACTTATAAGAGAAAATATTGATTTAATTAATAAAGGCTTTATAATAAAAAATACTTTAACAAAAGAAAATGGAAAAGTGGTTATTGGAAAAACTACCAAAACTGGAAGAAAGAAAATAGAACAAGGATTAATTGATGAAAGGTTTGTACCATTTGATATATTTGATGAAAGATTAATGTTATTCTGTGTAGAAGAACAAATAAATCATTCGAAAACTATTCTACACAATAGAAAAAATCTTTTATTTTGTCAATTAGATGGTTCATATATTGATCATCGTTCTATTACTAATATATTTAAAAGGGTTTGTAGAGAAGCTGGCGTAAAATTAGATTTAGAAACAGGATGTCATATACATATGTGTAGACATACTGCAACTACTAGAATGATAGAGGCTGGTATGGACTTGATGGTTATTGCTGATATTCTTGGCCATTCTGACGATCGACAAATAAAAGAAACATATGGACACATTCTTACAAAATATAGAAATAATCAATTAAAAAATTCAAGAGATTACTATAAAAAAGTAAAATTGATAATCTAACAAATCAAGTTATATCAAGAATTACACCCAATAATTACATTAAAAAAATTTAATGTAATTATTTTTTGCCTTTTTAATGTAATTTTAATGTAATTTTTTAATAAAATAATAAAAAAATATAAGATTTAATAAAATAGTAAATAAATAAAAAGCTTGATTTCAAGCCTTTTTGAAAAATAATAATAATTTATAAAATTTAATAAAACATAATTTTATGGAGCGGGTACTGGGAATTGAACCCAGACTGTCAGGTCGGAAGCATGACATTCTACCATTAAATTATACCCGCATTTGTATTTAAGTGCATTATACTATATGTAGAAATGCTTTTCAATATAAATAATATTGATAACATTTATTTTTAACCTAATAATCTATATAATAATTTTTTATTTTTTCTATAGTTCCATCTGAAGATATTCTATTAAATTCCTGTTCATAAACTGATTTTGTATATTCTTTGTTGAAAAAATCTTGCTCAAATTTATTCCTTTTTTCAAGTAATATTTTATTGTTTGTCCATAAATTAAAATGTCCAGAAGTTGTTATTCTTTTTGATAAATAGTTATAACAATTTTCAAAATGTTGTTCAAATTCTGTATATTCAGAAAAATTTTTAATTGAAGTTGCAAGTTGTCTTTTTGCAAGCAGTTCTATATCAAAATCTCTATCAGAATCTGACAAAACTTTTCCATAAATATTTCTAGGTGGTTCTTTTCTTGAACCTCTATGATCTTCAATAGCTTCTTTCATAATTTCTAATTGTTCATCAGTAAAGTATTTCTTTAGCTCTAAATCCTTATCAAAAATTTTTCCAGATTCTATTTCATGATTTTTCCTATCTACTTTAAGACCTAAATCATGATATGCAGCGATTGTGTAAGACATATCTTCATCTAGGTTATATTCTTTTCCAATTTCTAATGAGTTTTTTATTACATTAGATATATGAATCATCCCATGAGAATAATATTTTTCATACTCTGGAAAAATATTTTGTTTTATATAATTTAATAATTCTTTATTCATTTTATCTTTCTAAATTTCCTTCTACGCATACTATATTTTATTTGTATTTAGTTTTAATATTTTTATATTAATATCTCTCCATAATTTATTACTACTTAAACTAACATATTTTTTATTATACTACAATTTTTCAATAACTGCAAAACTAAAAAAACATCATACTAGATTTTCTAATGCAATAACTAATTTTGGAGCAAACATCGTATATCTACAATTCACTTTCTCATTAACGATTGATATAATAATCAATCAAGCTATAATTATAATAACGTTATTTTCTATTATTTGCAATAAAAAGAAAAACCTCTTTCGAGGAAAAGAAAATATGTTTTTCTATTTTTTCACGGTATGTCTTACAAGATTGTGCAAAGGTCCCATACCCACACGTCCAGTCCGTAGTCAGCGTCTGCCAGCAGAAGAACAAAGTTGCTACCAGCATGAACAACCAACTCAGGATTGGTGACCTCACTTATAACCTTAATAATGTCAGAGGTCTTCTGGGTCTTACACCCTCCAGAGTGCAACTTGCGAACCTTGATCTTGTCGGCACTTGCGTTCTTCTTAACGATAGCACAAAGCACATCGTAAGCAATAACGTCAGTACCAAAAATCTGGTCAATCACTTCAGAGTCGATGATACACTCGGTCTCGTCTTGACTCTCGCAAACAATGGAAGCTCCAACGAGACTCCATAGTCCGATAATGCGTTTGTCGGTGCTTTCATCCCAAGTCTTCTGGACCCAGCTGTAAGGGCAGTAGCCTTCGCTTTCAAATTTTGCCATGATTTTTTCCTCTCTGTGCACTAGCACGTCCTAAAAGTTGTTAATAGCTACGATGAAACGGAATAAACCAAAATAATTCATCACTTATAATCATACCATATTTACATAAAACTGTCAAAAAATCGCTTGTATTATATATAGTTTCATATTTATAAAATCACTTTCTTTGACAAATCCTAATTGCAGTAATTTTTGAAAATTTATTTTGAAGTCTTTGAAAATTATTCTATCTTCCACTATATCATCTCCTCAACAAATCACTATTTTTCTTTTAGATATATAACATAAATTTAGATAGTTCTCAATTCTCTGTTAGTTTGTTGGTTCAATATTTAATAATCATTTTACTATAACTCTCTATTTTTAAGCAATACAAAGAGTCACAAAAAAACAGTAAATCAAAAGATTTACTGTTTTGTGGAGCAGGTAGCGGGAATCGAACCCGCATAGCCAGCTTGGAAGGCTGGAATTCTACCATTGAACTACACCTGCATTATTTCCTTCTGACAAGTATAAATTATAATTTATTTATTTAAATTTGTCAAGACTAAAATCTCATTATTTTTAATTAATCACTTATCCTACTAATCTTATTCCATCTTCATCTATATCAATTCTATATTTTTGGTCTGAAATTATTACATCATATTTCTTTATTGTATTCGTAAAAGACTCAATATTCGCTATAACATCAAATCCTGCTATTTTTAGAGCTTCTCTGCAAACTTTTCTATAACCTTTTTCACTTGCTTTTTGATTATTAAATATATTTTCAAGTTTTGAATAATATTCTGCATTCTCTACAACCTTAAAATTTGGTAAATTTAATTTTTCTCCATTTACAAGTTTTACAGTTTTATCTTTCATTATATATTCTTTTGGAACATACAGCTCAAAATTTTTAAATACATTGTCTAAAATTTCTTGTGCAGTTTCTAAACTACATTCTACATTTTTTTCTGGAATAAATTTACTTAATTTGTTGTTCACTTCTATTAATTCATCTAAATGATATTCTTCTCCTGAATAATCATATACTATTCCATATCTAGTATTTAAAAATTCCATTTCTGATTGAGCTAAATCTTTTAATGAAGATATTTTTAATTTTAAAATATAAGAAATATTTTTATGCTTATTAACAAATTCTTCTATTTTAAACTCTTTATTTGATATATCTACTTCTAGTTCTCCTAATGCAAATTTTTCTTGTTCTAAAAATTCAGATTTTTTTTCTATTTCATCTTCTAAAATTGATACAAATTCATCTGCTATTTGAGCATCTATTTTTATTTCATTAGTTCTAGTTTTATTTTTTTCACTTATTAAATCTATAATCTCTTTTATATCATATTCTCTAATTTCTCTAGAATTTTTTTCAGCATATAATAATCTAGAATTCAAATATTTTTTTAGTTCATCACTTACTTCTATAATATTAGATTTTTCTCTTTCCTCTGTATTTTCTTCTGATAGGTCCCCTGTTATTTGTAAAGTTTCTATTTTTGTTATTTCATCTTTTTTTCTAGCTTTTTGTTTATAATATATTTGGTTCAAAAGCCTTTTTACTCTATAAATTAAATCCATTATTACCTCATACCATTTATATTAAATAATTTTCAAATTTCTTTTGTATTTAATACATAATACTTTTATTTTCTAAATATTTTATATAAATTAATTAATTATTTTATAATTGTACTGTAATTAATTTTAGATATTATTGTTAGTTTTGTCAAGAAAAAATTTTAGCGAGATTACTTTTCTGCAATCTCGCTATTTTTATAATGTACTCTTTTTTCTATTATTCTTCGTCTTTTTTTTCTTCCTCTGCTTTTGGTTCTTCTTCAGCTTTAACTTCTTCACTAGTTTTTTCTACTTTATCTGTAGATTCTGCTTTTTCTGCTTCAGCAGCTTTTTCTATTTTTTCAGCTTCAACAGCTTCTGCAACTGCTTCTTCTGTTACAACTTCTTCAGCTACTGACTCACCTGGAACAACTTCTTCTTTAACAATAATTTCTTTGTCTTCGATTCTTGCTCCAACTTTTTCTTTAGTTTTAGCAGCTTTACCAACTCTATCTCTTAAATAATATAATTTAGCTCTTCTTGCTTTACCAACTCTTACTAATTCTACTTTTTCTACCATTGGTGAATGTACTAAAAATGTTTTTTCAACACCTACTCCATAAGATATTCTTCTTACTGTAAATGTTTCATTTACTCCTCCACCTTGTTTTTTTATTATAATTCCTTCAAAAACTTGGATTCTTTCTTTGTTTCCTTCTTTTATTCTTACATGAACTCTAACAGTATTACCAATTTTAAGTTCTGGTACTTTATTTTTTAACTGCTCATGTTCAATAGATTTTAAAATATCCATTCTTTTTTCCTCCTTCTTATCAATAATGGACTGGAATTAAACTAAAATTCACTTTATAGTTATATTCCTTTATCTTTTAATTCTTTTATATACTCTTTTTCTTCATCAGTTAAATTTACTTTTTCTAAAAGTTCTGGTCTTTTTATGTAAGTTGTTTTTATAGCTTCTTTTCTTCTCCATTTGCTAATATTTTCGTGATGACCTGATTGTAAAACTTCTGGTACTCTAATACCTTCAAATTTCTCCGGCCTTGTATATTGTGGATATTCTAATAATCCATTTTCAGAAAAACTTTCTTCTAATACAGAATCATCAGTTAAAACCCCTTCAATATACCTTGATACACTATCTATTAATACCATAGCTGGTATTTCTCCACCTGTTAATACATAATCTCCTATTGAAATTTCTTCATCTACAATTTTATCTATTACTCTTTGATCTATTCCTTCATAGTGTCCACATAATAATATCAAATGTTCTTGCTTAGCTAATCTTTCAACTTCACTTTGACAAAGCTTTTTTCCTTGTGGCGATAAATAAATTACTTTAGATTTTTCACTTTTTACAGATTTAAAACAGTCATATACAACATCTGGTCTTATAAGCATTCCTGCCCCTCCACCATATACTGTATCATCAACTTTTTTATGTTTGTCTTTTGAGAAATCTCTAATATTTATTAAATTTATTTCTAATAAATTTTCTTTAATTGCTCTTCCTATAATGCTTTGCTTTATAGGTTCAAACATCTCTGGAAAAAGAGTTAGCACATCAAATTTCATTTTTAAAGTCCTTCAATTAGATTTACTATTATTTTACCTTCTTCAAGGTCTATTTTTTTTATTACTTCATCTATTCCTGGCAAAAGTTTTTGCTTTCCTAAATCATCTTTTACAACATATATATCATTACTACCTGTGTTGAAAATATCATCAACTTTTCCTAAATACTCATTATTTTCAGTATATACTTCTAATCCAATTAAATCAGCTATATAATATACTCCTTCAGGAAGCTTTCCAAAAATTTCTCTATCTACTACAATATATGAATTTCTCAGAGTCTCAGCTTCTTCTACTGTATTTATATTTTTAAATTTAATTATTACTTGATTTTTATTATATCCTACTTTTTCTATTTCGTATTCTTTCAAAGTCTCTTTTCTTTTTATAAAAACTTTTGATATTCTCTCAAATTTAGTATTATCTTCTGTAAAAGAATTAATCTTTACTTCGCCTTTTAGTCCTTTTGTATTTACTATTTGACCTAATTCTAAATATTTATTCATTTTAACACCTAGTCTAGAAATTCAATATTAACTTTTTTATGTTCCTTAACAGCAATAGCTTTCATTATTGATCTGATAGCTTTTGCCATTTTACCTTGTTTGCCTATTATTTTACCCATGTCATCTTTTGCAACCTTCACTTCATAATTAATAGATTTGGCTTCTGTTCTTTCTGTAATTGATACTTCTTCTTGATTGTTTACTAAATTTCTAATTATTACCTCAAGTATATCTTTCATGATTTGCACTCCTCCTCTAAATATAATTATTTAGTTGCTTTTTTAATTAAAGCTTTAACAGTATCTGTTGGTTGTGCACCATTTTTTATCCATTCAGCTACTTTTTCATTATCTAATTCAATAGTTGCTGGTTCTGTCATAGGATTATATGTTCCTATTTTTTCAACAATTTTACCATCTCTTGGAGATCTAGAATCAGCTACTACTACATGATAGAAAGGAGCTTTTTTCTTTCCAACTCTTTGTAATCTTATTTTTACCATAATAAATTCACCCCCTAAAAATTTGTTTTTTATTAAAATAAAAAATTTAATAACTATTTTAAATTTTGAAAATCCTTCAAATCATCCATATTCATATTTTTCATCATCTTTCTCATCATACCTTTATTTGAAGTCATTTCTTTCATCATTTTTTGTGTCATTTCAAAAGATTTCATAAATTTATTAATTTGTTCTACTGTAGTTCCACTTCCTTTTGATATTCTAAGTCTTCTACTTCCATTTAATAATTTTGGATTTGCTCTTTCTTCTTTTGTCATAGAACAAATTATTGCTTCAATTCTAACAAATTCTTTTTCATCAACTTCAATATCTTTTAACTTATTCATTCCAGGTATCATTTTTAATATTGATGAAAAAGACCCCATTTTTTTCATTTGTCTTAATTGTGCTAAATAATCATCTAAGTCAAAATTTTGTTTTTTCAACTTTTTTTCTAATTTTGCAGCTTCTTCCATGTCAAATGTTTCTTCTGCTTTTTCTATAATTGAAAGTACATCACCCATTCCAAGAATTCTTGACGCCATTCTCTCTGGATGAAATACTTCTATATCACTTAATTTTTCACCTGTTGCAGCAAACTTTATTGGTCTACCTGTAATTTTCTTTACTGATAATGCTGCACCACCTCTTGTATCACCATCTAATTTAGTTAATACAATTCCATCTATTCCAATTTCTGTATTAAATGTATCTGCTACATTTACAGCATCTTGACCTGTCATGGAATCAACAACTAAAAGTATTTCATGTGGTTTTACATTTGATTTTAAATCTTTTAATTCTTGCATTAAAGCTTCATCTATCTGCAAACGTCCTGCTGTATCTATAATAATTACATCATTTAGTTTTGATATTGCAACTGATACTGCTTGTTTAGCAATTAGACTTACATCTTTTGTATTTTCATTTGTATAAACAGGAATACTTAGTTGTTTTCCAACAACTTCTAATTGTTTTATAGCAGCAGGTCTATAAACATCACATGCTACTAATAATGGTTTTTTTCCTTGTTTTCTAATTATATTAGCAAGCTTTCCAGCTGTTGTTGTTTTACCTGATCCTTGAAGTCCTACTAACATTATTACTGTTGGGGGATTTGGTGTAAAATTAATTTTGCTTTCTTCTCCACCAAGTAATGCTATTAATTCATCTTTAACTATTTTTACAACTTGTTGTCCTGGAGTTAATGATTTTAGAACATCTTGCCCTAGAGCCTTTTCTTCAATAACTTTTACAAATTCTTTAACTATTTTATAGTTAACATCAGCTTCAAGTAGTGCAAGTTTAACTTCTCTTAAAACTTCTTTTAAGTCGTCCTCACTTATCCTAGCTTTTCCTTTTAGCTTTCTTGTTATTTCTTGTAGTCTAGATGATAGTCCCTCAAATGCCATTATTTCCTCCTATTCCTAAGATCTAATCTTATACTAAGCAATTTAGTTTTTCTTTTACATCCTGAAGAACTTTTGCTATTTCTTTATCTGTTGAAGTAGTTTCAATTTTAGTAATTTCTGATAAAATCTCTGCAATCTGTTCCTCCTGCATTATTGTTTTTTTCATAAATCCTAACTTTTCTTCGTATTCGAAAAGATTTTTTTCCCCTTTCTTTATGTTATCTCTAACTGCCTGTCTTGTTATATCTTCATTTTCAGCTATTTCCGATAGAGATAAATCATTATTATAGTAGTCATCTAGGAGTTTATACTGCTTTTGTGTTAACATTTTTCCATAAATATCTAAAAGGATACTTATTTTTACGTTTTGTTCCATTTGACCACCTCTTTTATCTGTAATGCTAATATACTTTACACCTTTTAAAGTATTTTGTCAAGTATTTTACTTAATTTTTTTCAAAAAATACCTATAGTAAAGTATTCTACTATAGGTATTTTATTTAATTAATTTTAAAATCTTTTTTATCATTATTTTGCCTTTTAATTATTTTCAACTATTTTATTTATCTATTTTTATTATTTCAAATATTTATCAATTCGCTTTTGTTCTTATTTTATTAATAAAACTGGTCTATATCTTCCTTCATCATTATTATTTGATTCTATTGTTACCTCATTTTCAGATGTTATTAAATCATAAATTCCAAATACATTATTAGTTGAAGAATACTGCACATTAGAAATATATCCGTACTTATCTACTGCTCCTCCTGCATAATGCACTAAATCATTTGCTATTTCAATTTCTTCTGATTTTGAATATAATATTATAGCATTAATTTCATGTATTGATATTAATCTTGAATATTTTTTTAAACTATTATCTATATATTTTTCACAATTCTCTTTTGCTGTCTGAGTTTTAAAAATTCTTAAAGGTTTACCTGGTTTTACATCAACCGTTTTCGGTCCGCCTCTGCTCGCCTGAAATTTGGCAATCCATATTCCTTTTAAGTTTCCATCATTTTCAAAAGCCTCTTGAAGCTTATAACCTATATTTTGTTTATTTTTAGTTGAAATGGAAGAACTTCCTTTTACAAAATCAATAATAATTTCTCCATCAGCTTCTTTATAAACATATTTTGGAAGCCATACCCAATAATTCCCATCTTCACTTTTTACATTAGCCATTTTCATAAAATCTGAAGAATAATTATACCAATTTGGATCATTTTCTCCTTGAATTTCAATTTCTTCTCCTGCTTGATTCCAATATATTCCTTTCATTCCTTCTGCTAATACTGGTGGATTACATAGATTAACTTTTAAATTTACTTTAGGATATTCAATATAATTTGTATCTTTTATAATAAATGTGTAATCACCTGATAAATCTATTGTAAAATACACTGCCTTTTCTTCTTTAACATATATATAATCTTGAAATTTTGTAGCATTCTTTTTTATATCATCATTTTCTCCATTATAGTAATATATTTCTAAAATATCTGGTATATTTTTAACTTCTGAAGTTAAAAATATTTTTACTTTTTGTTTTAATCCATAATTTTCTATAATCTCAATTTTTGGAAATACTGTATTGCTACTTATTTCTGATAGGACAAGCTTATTTCCAATTTTAGTATCATATTGTCTATAAATTCTTTTATTAGAATTTGTTATGTCTATAATTCCGTCTTTTTCAATAACATTTCCAGTATAAAAATTTATTATAATATGTAAATCTATATTTTTAAGTCCTAAATATTTTGATATATCATCTGGTCCTAGATAAAAGTAATTTGAAATAATAGAATCAGTATTTGAGTCCCAATAATCAACATTACTCTCATTTAATTCTTTTATTATTCCATTAAATTCAGTTATATAGATATTTGAAAAATTATTTGCATTCGAAAAGCCCAATTCTTTTAAATATGCATTATAATTTCCAGGATTATTTGCATCATAATCTTCCCATAGTTTATAATTATTTCTTATTAAATTTACTTTTTCTTGTACTAGTTCCATTTTTGAAACAAATTTTTCTAAATCTGCTGTTTTATAGGAATTTTTTAAGGCAAATACACTAATTAATATAAGCAATAAATAAAAGCTTAAAACTATACATAATTTAGTTAGTGTAATTCCATTTTCTTCTTTCATAAAAACACCTTAGTTAAAATCAAATTTTATATATATAATTTATCAGAATTTTCCTAAATTGTCTATAGTATCTAAACTAGACACTATTAAATATGCTCAAACTAGATTATTCATTTATTCTTTACGCAATAATTTATCTGCAGATCATTTAATTTTCTACACAAAAAAGCTATTAGTATATACTAACAGCTTTTTTATATTATAAAAATTTCTCTAAAATTCCTATAGTGTAATGCTTTTCTAAACTTTGTACACTAATTTATTGATTATAATAAGAACTCATCATATTATATAAATATGCACTATAATCAAAAGCTTTTTCTGTTATAGGCATTCCATAATCAATTCCATTTGTATTAACAGTTGCTGATTTTATTACTGGAGCATTTGCAAATGCTTGTATATCAGTTTCTGCTGGTTGATTTCCATCTTCTGTTGCTTCTGGATGTTTTATTTCTACTTCATTATATATTTTCTCTAAAACATCCATTCCTTCTGTTATTTTTCCAAATGCCGCATAAACTCCATTTAAAGTAGTAGCAGAATCACTCATCATTATTCCTATTTGTGCATTTCCTGAATTATAACTTTCTTTTGATAATGATGCAACATATTGTGTATAATCATTTCTTATTAGAGAAATAACTCCTTTTTCATGTCTTAAAGTATTTTGTTCATATCCGTTTACTACAAATTCACCTGGTATTGTATATTCATAATCAGCATCAGTTCCTGCTTCTATACTGTCATCTATTAAACTTATTTTTGGATTTATTGCATTTCCTTCTGTATCTCTTCCAGCATACATACATACTTCATCTTTTCCATATAGTATTTTATTATTGTAGTATCCTTTTTCTACTAATTTGATAAAGTTTGTTACTGTATTTGGAGCGTATTCAGGATATAATTCCACTTTTACAACTCCATAATTTTCTATTTCAAATGTAACCTCTGGATGAATAGGTTTTGAAATTCCATTCATAACTATTCCATAACTTACTACTCCTAGTAGTAAAACTGCTATTATAGCAATAATAATCCATATAGTAACTTGTACTTTTTTACTCATTTTTTCCTCCCTAATCTTCTGTTTGCAATTATTTTAAACCTAAATATTTCATTGCGTCAATAATATTCTTTACGCCTATTATATCTAATTTGAATTTTTCTTTCAATAGTTTTTTATTACTTTCTGGAATTATACAAATTTTATATCCTAATTTCTCAACCTCTTTAATACGCTTTTCTATCATATTAACACTTCTAACTTCACCTGTTAGACCAACTTCTCCGATTACTGCAACATCTTCCTTTATACTTATATTTTTAAAACTCGAAGCTGCTGCTAAAACAATACCTAAATCTAATGCTGGCTCATTAACTTTTATTCCTCCCACTAAGTTTATATAAACATCTTGAGAACTAAAATTCATTCCAGCTCTTTTCTCTAAAACTGCCATAAGTAATGTTAATCTATTATAATCAATTCCACTTGCATTTCTTCTTGGCATTCCAAAAACTGTTGGAGTTGATAACGCTTGAAGTTCTAGAACTAATGCTCGTGTTCCTTCCAAACTTACAACTATTGCTGATCCTGCTGGGTTTCCATCTCTTTCTGAAATCAAAAGCTGAGATGGATTTTCTATTTCAACTAGTCCTTCATTTTGCATTTCAAACATTCCAATTTCATTAGTTGAACCAAATCTATTTTTTACTCCTCTTAAAATTCTATAAGAAAAATATCTTTCCCCCTCTAAATATAAGACTGTATCTACCATATGTTCTAAAACTCTCGGTCCTGCTATATTTCCATCTTTAGTAACATGACCAATTATAATAGTAGTTATTCCATTTTGTTTACACATTTTCATTATTCTTGCAGTTATTTCTCTCACTTGACTTACGCTTCCACTGCTTGAAGTTATTTCTTCTGAATACATAGTTTGAACAGAATCTATTATAACAAATTTTGCTTGCACTTTTTCTAACGCAATTTCTACATTATCTATATCAGTTTCTGCCAAAAACATTATATTATCATTATTTATTCCTAATCTATCTGCTCTTGATTTTATTTGTTCAGCAGACTCTTCCCCTGAAACATATAAAATTTTTCCATCAATTTTAATACTATTGCAAATTTGAAGAATTAATGTTGATTTTCCTATTCCAGGTTCTCCACCAAGTAAAGTTAAAGATCCTGTTACAAAACCACCACCTAAAACTCTATCTAATTCAGTAACATCTGTTTTAATTCTAAAAGTTTCTTTTTTTACAACTTCATTTAATTTTATAATTTCAGAAGCATCTTTTTTATTTTTACTAGAACTTCCTGTACTACTACTTGCAACTTTTTCCTCAAAAAAAGAATTCCAAGTTCCACAAGCTGGACATTTTCCTAGCCATTTACTAGATTCATATCCACATTCATTACACACAAAAACTGTTGTAGCCTTTTTTGCCATATTCTATTTATTTATCTCCTTTTTGTTCCTTTGAGCATTTGTTAGTTTGCAAAAGTGTTTATTAACAAATATCCCCTAAAGGATAGATTTTTGAAATAGCTTATCTAATACTATTAAATACATTGCATGGCTCCATGTTAGTCCTATTACCCATGCTGGTTTCATTGCATCATTATTTATTTGTTCTCCTAAAAATCCATGCCCTGATGATGAATTTGTAACAAACGAAAATAATTCCAAAGCTTTTTCATCTTCACCTATTTCTAAATAATACCACGCTATCCATAAAGTTGCAATAGGCCATGGATTATATCCACCCATATATCCATCATCTTCATAACGAATATACCCTCCTGTATATGTTCTAAGTAGCATATCTATTTTTTCTATTGTGTTTTTTATTTTTTCATTATCTTTATCAAACATATTGAAAGGAATAATTGTTCCAAGTAAACTTATATCAAGCTTTCTATCTACTAAATTTCTTACATAAGATTTTTTCTCTTCATCATAAAAATTGTTTTTGCAATATTCCTTTATTCTTGCACAATATTCTTTTAAAACTTCCTGTTCTTTTAAAATAATATCTATTTTTTTAGAATTATTTTCGTACATTTTTTTAAGTTCATTATACATTTCTATCATTGATGAAAAAGCTCCAAATATTGCCGAAACAGAGTATAAAGATATTCCTTCAAACTCTTCCCATAAATCATAGCTTTTTTGCATTTCAAATTTTTCATCTAAAATATCATCTATGTACTGTTTTAAAAATGATATTGCATTTTCAAGCATTTTTAAATTTTCTTTTATAAAATTTTTATTTTTTGTAAAATTAAAATGATCATATACTCCCAAAACAACACTAGCTGTTTCATCAATTTGATATCCCCAACAAGGTGCTAATCTTCCATCTGTAAAAAATCTTTGCTCCCACATTCCATTTTTATTCTGAGTTGATTTGCAAAATTTAGAATAAAATTTTTCAGACAATTCTTCCATTCCTGCAATATCAAGCGCTTTTGTTATAAATACTGCATCTCTTGGCCAGCAATAAGAATATCTACCACATTTAGTTTTATCTTCATCTACTTCAATGCCTGCCGAAATTCCACCTGTTTTTTCATTTACCAATAATGGAAATAATAGTAAACTTCTATTATATATTTTCTTAATTTTATTACTTAATTCTTTTTTATTTACATCTAAAGTATCATGAGCTTTTACCATGTCTTTCCAATATTGCTTGCACTCTGACTCTAATTTACTTAAATCTAAGCTCTTAATTCTATCTATTTCTTCATCTAATTTTGTTAATAAATTTTTATCTTTATTTTTATTAATATACACATATAAATTTATAGTCTTCTCCGCTCCAGGTTTCAAAGTTCCTAAATCATAAGAAATCGCTGAAGAAGATGACATTCCTATATAATCTTTTCCGCCTATTACGCCTGTTTTAAAATTATTATCTGCTCCATTAATTTGTTTATTATACAAAGGTAAATTAGAAAATGTACATACTGAGAAATCATGATTATATTGTATTAATGAATTATTTTTTACATATCCTGATGTATCATTATTTAAATTTGTTAAAATTTTTGAATATACTAAAAAATTGATATTTAAATCTATATCATTTTCATTTTTAATAACATATTTTTTTACTAAAAACTTTTCACCTATTGGAGCAAAATCTGTTTGAGTAACTCGTATTTTAAAATATGTATTAAAAATTTGTGTTTCTAAAATATTAGTATTTTCAATATATTCCTGTGAATATGCATTATTTATATCATCATGCAAATATATTAAGTTTGAATCATTTACTTTTACCCCTGGATGAAATGTATCAAGAAATTGCTTATAATCTGCTGAACCATATAATAATCTAATCATTTCTCCTGTTTTTGTAAAACTTGCCTTAATATTATTATTTCCAACTAATCCATCATTAAAATACTTTATGCGCATAAATTTATTCTCCTATCTTAAGATTTAAATTTATCTATTTTTATTCAGATTTATTAATAATTTAGATTTTTAAATTGCTATTCTAATTCAAATCTATTTCTGATTTAATTTTAACCATCATTTTTAATTTACATTTATTTCTTATTGATTTTATTTCATTAAATTTTGTATTTGATTTTGTATATCTTTTACTCTATCTTCTAAGCTCTTTAATTCATTATCTTTAGTGTCAAGTTCTTGTTTCATAATAACACTTTCGATATCTGAAATATTTTCTTTTAATTCTTCAATTTTTTCAATTAAATCTAAACGTCTAAATTCTTGTCTATATAAACTAATCTCTTTAGTTTCTTCTAATAATTTTGGTGATTCTCCATCTAATTCATAACTATCTCCAAAATCTGGTATAGTAACTTTACATTCACTTGTAGTTTCAATTTTTTGTTTTAATTCAATTTGTCCTTCTTCTTCTCCATGAACTAAAAATACATGTTTTGGTGGATTTGTAAATGAATATATAAAATTCAAAAGCCAAGCTTGATCTGCATGTCCAGAATATCCTTCTATATATTCTATTCTTGCATTTACTGCGATCTCTTCTCCAAAAATTTTTACTTTTTTTGCACCTTCTACTATGCTTCTTCCTAGCGTTCCTGGAGCTTGATATCCTACAAACAATATTGTACTTTTAGGGTTCCATAAATTATGTTTTAAATGATGTTTAATTCTTCCCACTTCACACATTCCACTAGCAGAAAGAATTATTGCTGGTCTTTCATCCTGGTTTAAAGCTTTTGATTCTTCAGCTGTTTGTGTAAATTGTAATCCCTTAAATTCTAAAGGATTATCTCCTCTTTTAATTTTTTCTTGTATTTCTTCTTCAAATAATTCAGTATTTTTCTTAAAAATTTCTGTTGCAGAAATTGCAAGTGGACTATCAACATATACAGGAACATTCATTATTGTTTCATACTTTCTTGCAAATTCTGTATCTTGTCCATATTCATCTTTCAATTTATCTAATTCATATAAAATCTCTTGAGTTCTGCCAACTGCAAATGAAGGTATAATTACTCTTCCTCCATTATCTAAAGTTTCTGAAACTATATCTAAAAACAGTTTTGCTTTATCATCATTTCTTATATGTAATCTATTTCCATAAGTAGATTCCATTACAAGATAGTCTGCATTACTTATCATTGTAGGAGAATCAAGAAGTGGTAAATCATTATTTCCTAAATCACCTGTAAATACTATTTTTTTAGTTTTACCTTCTTCTGTTACCCAAACTTCAATTATGCTTGAACCCAGCATATGACCTGCATCATTAAATCTAACACTTATATTGTCATCAATTTCTACAATATCATCATATTCAACTGGACTAAATATTTCTAAACATTGATACGCTTCTTCTGCTGTATATAATGGTGGAAGTGGCTCTTTGCTCTCTCTCATCCTTTTTCTATTTTTCCACTCTATTTCAACTTCTTGAATATGCCCACTATCAGGAAGCATAATTTCACATAAATCGCATGTTGCTTTTGTTGCATAAATTTTCCCTCTATATCCATCATTATAAAGTTTTGGAATTCTACCAGAATGATCTATATGTGCATGAGTTAACAACATAAAATCTATATCTTTTACATCATATAAAAAAGGATCTGAGTTTTCTAATTCTTCTGTTACTTTTCCTTGATACATTCCGACAATCTACCAAAAATTTTTTACCAGCCCCCTCAACTAAAAAATTTGAACCTGTTACTGTTTTAGCAGCTCCTAAAAAAGTTATTTTCATGTAATACCTCCACTTTAATTAAATAATTTTATCTTACGTTTTGTCTTTACTTCCAAAGTCTTACTTGTAATTTGTACTTTTTTTCTTCCTTGTTTTTCAAAAACTTCTTTATCATATACTTTAATTATTAAAGATTCTCCATCTATATCAAAACTTAATTTTATTTGCTCTAAATCTATGATTTTTGTATCTAAAGCATATTTTATAATTTCAAAATTTAAATTTATATCCATACTAATTATTTTTATTGCGCCTAATTTACATAATGCAGTAATTGCTTTTTTTAGCAGTTTATCTATTAAATTATCTATTTCTTCAATATCAATAATCTTTAGATCTTTAGATATTTTCAAAGTTCTATAATACCTTATTTGATAAACCATATCTATAATTTCATCTCTTGTAGTTATTTTTGATAATTTCTTATCTAAAAAATGTAAAAACTCTTTTTGAAATTCAAGAATTGATTGCTCTAAATTTCCTGTAAAATTATATATTGAGCACATCTCTTGTAATTTTTGCTTTTTACTTAAATAATTTGATGGTTTTAATATATCAGATAATTCTAAAATTTCTCTTCTATATTTTTCCCTTTCTTTTTCTAGAACTTGAACATATTTTTTCAATGTTTTAATTTTCTTTTCATCAGCTAATTTAGAATTTACTTTTATAAATTCTTTTTCTGTATTCTTTTTACTACTAAGTATAATATCTATTTTCTCTATCTTTTTAGTTAATTTTATTTTTTTATTTTTAGCATCTTCTATAAATTTTATTTTGTCATCCATATTTTTTAATTTTTTATTTTGTAATTTAATTCCTTCATGTATTATTTTGCGCTCATTCTCACTACAATTAAAATATAAGACTTTATACAAACTTTTTAAATATTTATCATTACCAGTAAACTTTTTAATGTATTCTTTTGCTTCTTTCAAAAAATCTCTTCTTGTAGAACCATAAACTCTCCATTCATAAAGAAACTTTTCACCTAAAATTACTAATAAATTTTGATAAACTAAATTGTCTATATAATTAAATCCATTGTCAAAAGTTTTATCCCAAGCCCATCCATTAAAATCACTTAATATTTCAGTATTATTCATGTTATATCCATTTACAAGAGTATTTTGAAAAGCCTTTTTTAGTAAAAATTCTTCTTCCATATAAAAATATTTTGGTGATATTTCTGAAATGGCATACAAAAATGATAATTCTGTAGGATATGCTAAAATACTTCTCTCTTTTTCATTAGTAACAGCTTTTACATTATGGTTTATAAGTAATTTAGCCTGATTAGAATCAGGCTCTACAGTTTTTACATTATCACAATATAAACGTATTGTTTCAACTATTTCATTTAAAAAATCTTCTTTGCTCCTTACGCACCTTTTAACAGCATAATAATCTACATAGGATGTTTCTAATTTATAAATCATACTTAATAAAAGGTTTTTTATATTTGAAGAAAAATATTTATTATCTAAAATTTCTTCTAATTCGATATTATAATCTTTTAACTTAGAAAATAAACTCAAAACTCAAAAACCTCCTATTCGCTACAACGTAAAATATTTCTATTATGCTTAACGATTTTTTAAATTATAAAACTTCATACTATTTTACAGCAATATATTCTTTATTCTCCTTGGCTTTCTTCTACTGGTTTTGCCATTTTTAACTCATTTAATCTGTCCATAGTAATTAATACTTGTCTTGGTTTACTACCTTCATATTTTGAAATAATCCCTCTTGCTTCCATCTGATCAATTATTCTTCCAGCTCTAGCATAACCAACTTTAAATCTTCTTTGAATAAATGAAGTTGAAGCTTGCCCAATTTCAACAACAGTATCTATTGCTTCCATTAATAATGGATCTGTATCATCTTCCTCTTGATTTTCTTTTTCCATTTGTCCATCTGATTTATTTGATTTTTCAATTTCTTCTAATATATCTTCATTATAAGTTGCAACACTATTTGACTTCACAAAATCTACAATTTTTTCTACTTCACTATCAGAAACAAAAGCTCCTTGAACTCTAACTGGTTTTGAAGCGCTTGCAGGATAAAATAACATATCACCTTTTCCTAAAAGTTTTTCAGCTCCTACTTGATCTAATATTGTTCTTGAATCAATTTGTGAAGAAACAGCAAAAGCTATTCTTGAAGGAACATTTGCTTTAATTAAACCAGTAATAACATCAACTGATGGTCTTTGAGTTGCTATTACTAAATGCATTCCAGCAGCCCTTGCTTTTTGAGCCAATCTACAAATTGAATCTTCAACTTCTTTTGCTGCAACCATCATTAAATCAGCAAGCTCATCTATAATTATTACAATTTGTGGCAATTTTCCGACATTTTCTTCTTTTTCATGTTCAATAGCAGCATTATATCCCTTTAAATCCCTAACACCTTTTTCAGCAAATAAATTATATCTATGATCCATTTCTTGGACAGCCCAAGCAAGTGCTCCTGCCGCTTTTCTTGGATCTGTTACTACTGGTATTAATAAATGTGGGATTCCATTATATACTGATAATTCAACAACCTTTGGATCGACCATTACAAGCTTTACTTCACTTGGTTTTGCATTATAAATAATACTTGTTATCAAAGTATTAATACAAACCGACTTACCAGAACCAGTAGAACCTGCAATAAGTACGTGTGGCATTTTTGAAATATCTGCAAGCACTACTTTTCCTGCTACATCCTTACCTAAAGCTACAGATAATTTAGAATTATTATTTTCAAACTCTTCACTTTCTATAACATCTCTTAAAGGGACTGATTCTTTTTCTTTATTTGGTATTTCAATACCTACAGCTTGTTTCCCCGGAATAGGAGCTTCTATTCTTATAGTCTCTGCTGCTAAATTTAATGCTATATCATCTGCAAGATTAGCAATTTTATTAACTCTCACTCCTTCAGCAGGTTTAAGCTCAAATCTCGTAATTGCAGGGCCCACAGAATAATCTACTACTTTTGCTGAAACTCCAAAACTGTGCAAAGTTCTCTGAAGTTGTTGTGCTTTTTCTGTTAATAATTTAGCACCATTTTTGTTACCTTTTTTACTGCTTTTTCCAAGCAAACTTACTGGAGGATATTCATAATTTTCATCTTCTATTGATATTGTATGTTCTAATTGTAAAACAGCTTTTGTTTTACTTTCTTTTTGTTCTTCTTCAACTGTAAATAAACTATCATCTTGTGCTTGATGTTTCATGTTCTCAGCTTCGTTAGCTTCTGCTGAATTTTTATAAATATTTGCTTCTATAACATCTGGATTAAATTCTTCTTGTTTTCCTAAATCTTCACTAATTTCCATATTAGCTAATTTCTTTATTTTTCTGCCAAAAATACCTCTTTTTTCAGTTTCTGGTTCTACTTCATCGCCATTATGTAAATTAATTGTAATTTCATCATCATTAATACTAGATTGCATTTCTTCAATATTATGATTTCGATTTCTTTCCCTAATTTTTCTTTCAAGTTCAGGATTATTTCTCATATTTTCTCTTCTAGACATTCTTTGTTCTCTTCTTGCATTTAAAGCTTCTTCTCTATCCTCTTTTCTATAATTCATTTCTTCTAAAATGCTTAACATTATTTCTGAAGGATGTAATCCAAAAGTAAATACACAAAGAATTACAACTATTCCAGAAGTCGCAATAGCTGCTCCAAACATTCCCAATAATTTTATTAATGGGTAAGCAATAACAACCCCTACAGTTCCTCCACCTTTATTCTTAACACCCAAATCATATGCAGCTTCTATAATGTCGTTAAATTCTAAATCAGCATTTATAGTTCCTTTTGATATTTGGTATATTGACATTGTTGCTGCTATACATGAAAGTAATACAGCATATTGTATAAGTTTAGAAAATATATAACTTCTATCATCTTTTGCAATACAAATTGCAAGCACCATAAATCCTACAGGAATAATGTATTTTATAAATCCTATTATTCCACCTAAAGCAGGGCTTAATACTTCTCCAATAGCCCCTTTTTCTCCATATATTAAAACAAATAGTAATATACTAGCTATAAATAGTATTATTACTGCTAAATCTATATTAATCCCAGTTTTTCTTTTTTTATTGCTATTTACTGTAGTCTTTTTTCTTTTTCTTCCCAATGCTACATCCTCCTATACTCGCTTTGCTCGTACCGCAATTCGAAATTTTTTCAAAATTCCGAAGTTGCGATTAACAAT
>CANOVB010000013.1 GCA_947570695.1 uncultured Clostridium sp. | reverse complement strand
TAAAGTATACCATAACTCTTTTTTATTATGGTCTACTAAACGGGGTGCATTTCATCTTATGTCCTCTTTTTTTATGTCCATTTATCAAATTTTTTCTTACTATTTATGTGTTTTCTTGTAATTTCCATTAAATTTAATTTTGTAAATTCTTCAACTTGTACTTTTGATCTATCTTTTTTACTGCATTTCACAATTTCTTGTATTACTGCTTTTTTATTTTCCTCTTTATGCATATCAATAAAATCAATTACTATAATTCCACTTATATCTCTTAATCTAATTTGCTTTGCAATTTCTCTTGCTGCTTCTATATTAACTGATGTTATAGTTTCTTCTGCATCATTCTTTCCTATAAATTTTCCTGAATTAACATCTACAGCAATTAATGCTTCTGTTTTGTCAATAGTTATAAAAGCACCGCTTTTAAGCCAAACTTTTTTATTCTCGGTGGCTTTTAGTTGCTTTTCTAACGAATATTTTTGTAAAATTTCACTATCTATTTCAAGTTTAATTTTTGAGTCAATTTCTTCCAATATTGATTTTATTGTTTCAAAATCATTTTCATCTTCAATAATAATTTTATCAAGATTATTATCAACTAAATCAACTATTGTCTTTTTTAAAACTCCACCTTTATCATATATTTTTTGTGGAAATTTTTCTACTTTTTTTAATTTTATATTTTTCCATTTTTCAATAGTTTTTAAAATATCATTTTTTATTTCTTCTTCAGAATGATTTTCTGCAACAGTTCTAATAATTGCACCTGTTCCTTCTGGTAAATATTTTTTTACTATTTGTTTTAAACGTTCTTTTTCAGGTTCATCTTCTATTTTTTGAGACACTGTTACAAAATCAGCATTAGGCATAAAAACTACAAATCTACTAGTTAAGCTTATATGTGTAGAAAGTCTTGGTCCTTTTTTATCAACAGCTTCCTTTTTTACTTCAACTATTAATGGGTCTCCAGGTTTTATTAATTTATTTATTGATTGTTCTTCTACTTTTTCATTTTTAGTTATATCAACTTTAGGTAAAATATCTTTAACATGTATAAAAGCATTTCTTTTTTCGCCAATATTAACAAATGCAGATTGAAGTCCTGTAAGCACATTTTGTACTTTCCCAACATAAATATTTCCTTCTATAGATTTATTTTCTTCATCTTCTTCGTATTTCTCAACTAATTCCTCATCTTCAATTAAAGCAATTATTTTTCTATTATTTATATTACAAATTACTAATTCTTTCATTTAAACATCTTTCTTTTTATTATATTTATTCATAGCAGAATCTATATTATTTCTTACGATTTCAATTACTGCTTCTTCAGCAATTTTAACGCCTTTATCAAGTTCTTCTGCTTCTTCTTCTGAAATATGTCCAATAACATGTGTAATCATATCTATATGTTCTTTTGGCTTTCCAATTCCAACTCTAACTCTACAAAACACATCTGTATTTATAGAGCTAATTATTGATTTCATTCCATTATGACTTCCTGCTGATCCATTTTTTCTTATTCTGATGTTTCCAGGTTCTATATCTACATCGTCATATATAATTATAATATCTTTTGGTGATAATTTATAAAAATTCATTGCTTCAGTTAGCGCTTCCCCACTTAAATTCATAAAAGTTTGTGGTTTTAAAAGAATTACTTTTTCTCCTTCTATAATTCCATTTCCTACTAAAGCTTTAAATTTAGATTTATTAACATCAATATTATATTTTTCTGATATTTTATTTATAACATTAAATCCCATATTATGTCTTGTTTTAGAATAATCAGTCTCTGGATTTCCTAAACCTACAATTAAATACATTTTTTTCTCCTTTTAATTTATTACATTATAAGGCATTTAAGTAATAATTACAATATTTATAACAATTTTATCAAGATTAAAAGTTTATATTTCATCAAATAAGTCTATAATACTTTTAAGTCTTTCTTCAAGCTTAACATATCTATCTTTTTTTAAATATCTTTTATATTCTTCTAATTTTTGCTTATTTTCTAATATTTCTTTCATTCCATTATAAATTCCATTTTCAGAATTTTCTACTATTATTCCTTGTTTTCCATTTTCAAAAACTTCTGTGGCACCAGGGCAATCTGTCATAAGTACTGGTACATGTAATATAATTGATTCCTGTATTGCAATTCCATAAGCCTCCCATATTGATGAGCAAATAAAACAATCTGATTTTACCATATATGGATATGGATTTAATTTTCTATCTAAGAATTGAATATTATTCTGATATTTTACTCTATTTTTTAGTCTTTGTAAATTTCCAATTTCTCCAAATCCTATTATATATAAATTAAAATCAAAACCTTCATCTAATAATTTATTTGAAACATCAATTAATCTATCATATCCTTTTTGTTCAGCTAATCTGCCAACTGTTATAAAATTTAATTTATTTTTTGGTAAATCAAAATCTATATTTTCTTTTGATTTTTCTATAATCTTATTATTATCTATTGGATTATATTTAACACATAAATTCCCAGGATCTCCTATTTTTTCAATAATAGTTTGTTTTACATTTTTTGATACACATATAATTTTTTTAAACTTTTTCATGCATTCTAATTCTTCTTTTTCAGTAAAATATGCATTTGTATAATATCCTTCTTTATAATTTACATGTACAAAACTGAATTTATTTTTACACTCTAAATTTGATACAAATTTTGTTATACGTCCTTCTTTTATTGATACTACAATATCAAATTTTTCATTATTTAATTTTTCTATTACTTCATTTTCTCTTGCTTTTATAATATCTTCTCTGTCTTTAAAACTTAGTCTATTTATGTTTATGCTATCTACTTCAAATTCATATATATAATTAATATTATTATCATAAATTTTATAAAAAGTTTCATCCTTAAAAAAGCTAAATATAGTAACATTAAAATCTTCTTTTGGAAGATTTTTTACAATATCTTTTAATACTGTACCTACTCCTCCACCAGCCATTACTTCAGTTACAAATAAAATTTTTTTCATTAAAATTCTCCTTTTATTTAAGCAATAATATTTCGCAAAAAAAATATAAGTATTTCTACTTATATTTTTATTTTATCATTTATATTCTTCATTATTCAACATAGTTATTACAAAATTCTGATTTTTTTTATCAAATTCTATAATATTTAAAGAAGTATTTTTTTGACTATACTTTTCTACTTCAGCAATAAATGGAACTTTTGTGATTTTTCTTAAAAACGCCTCTATTGCTACTCCATGAGAACAAATTAAAATATTCTTACCAACATTATTGTTTGCAATTTCTAATATTTTCCTATACATTCTTTCTGTTACTTGTTCTTTAGTTTCTTGATTTGGTATTTGCATTATTTCATTTGTTTCTTTATGTAGCTTTGATATTTTGGGATTTATTGTATTTACATCTTCCCAAGTCATTCCATCATAAATTCCAAAATACATCTCACATAAATCTTCTTCTTCACAAATTTCCATTCCATTTATGTCTGCTAATTTTTGAATTGTTTTGCTTGTTCTTTTGGAAGTACTTGCATAAGCTACATCAAACTTTATATCTTTTAACTTTTCAGTTAATTTTTCCACTAATTGATATCCTTCTTCAGTTACTTCAAAATCAACTCTTCCAGTTAAGCGTTTTTCAATATTTCCTACAGTTTGTGTATGCCTAACTAAATAAATTTTTGTTTCCACTTATTTTCTCCGATATTTGTTATATTTTCTATTTATTTGTATCATCAAAACTCATTTTAGAAATGCCATTTTGCTTAGAAATATTTTCTGCTGCAACACTTTCATTTACTGGATTTATTTTTATTTCAGGTGATTTCTCTGCTACTATAGAAATTGGTATTACTTTTGGTGTACCATTTGGAATATTATTCCCATTTACAACTGTTGGTTCATCTCCTAAGAATACATAATTTCTCTTTGGAAATACTGGTGTATAGCTTTTATCTTTCAAAGATTTCAATATACCATCTAAACGAACTGGAACTCCAAAAGTTTCATTTTTTATAAAGCTTAATAAATATGGTTGTAATTCTTCTGGTGTTTCTTCATATAATTCCATTAAATAGTATAACATTTTATACATGTCTTTACATCTTTTTATATTTGGTGTAGCCATAATGCTACCTTCTCTATTTCTATAATATATATAAATTGGGAATGCTCCATATTTTAATTTTTTAGCTAATATGGCCGATTTTATAGAATATACCATATCTTCATAATACATTCCTTCTATAAATGTTATATCATTTTCCTCTAAAAATTCTCTTCTCCATACTTTACTTGCAACAGCAAAATGCATATCACAAACAATCCTTGCTTCTTTTGTTGAATTTTGCGCATTTGGAAGATATGCTTTATTTGTTCCACCAACATATTGTACACCAAAATATGTTATATCAACATCTTCATCTCCTATTGTGCTATCGATTCTTTTTAATGTATCTTTATTATATAATGTATCATCTCCGTCTAAGTGAACAATATATTCACCTTTTGCTTCTTTTATTGCTTTATTTCTAGAAGCACTTAAACCAATATTTTTTTCATTATTTATAACTTTAACTCTTTCGTCTTTTTTTTCAAATCTTTTTAATACACTTAATGTATTATCTGCTGAACCATCATTTACAATTATTAATTCAAAATTTTTAAATCTTTGTTCTAACACGCTATTAATAGCAGTTGCAACAATTTTCTCCAAATTATAAGCACACATTATAACACTAAAACGTAACTTTTCTTCTCCAACTTTATTAGAATTTTCGGATTTATTCATATTTATTTCCTCCTAAAATACCTTTCCTTTAGTTATTCAACAACTTCAATATAATCGTATTCACAAGTTCTTAATAACCTATTCATTATTGCCGTTCCAATTCCATATCTTTCTATACCCTCTATTAAGATTAAGTCTGAATCCATGGAGTCTGCCTTCCTTAAAGCTGTATAAACATTCTGAGCAATTTCTTCAAAATTATTTTTACTTCCCATGCTTATGTATCTTCCTTGTGATACTAGTATTCTTTCTTCGTGCTCTTTAAAACCTATTACTACCACATTTCCTTTGTATTCTTTTACTAATTTTCTCATTAGAAAAATTTGACCCTCATCACTATTGCAATATACAAGTTTGCATTTAGTATTAGGCGCATAATGTCTGTATTTCATGCCTGGACTTTCAACTACTTGATTATATTCTATAGGCATAAAAACATTTCTATCTATTCTTACTTTTCCTACTGCTCTTTCGATATCTTCTGGTGTAATTGCTCCTGGTCTCAAAATTACTGGAACCTCATCTATTACTTTTACTACTGTGGACTCTAGTCCTATGCTTGATCTTCCCCCATCTACAATGGCTGAGACTTTGCCTTCAAGCTCTTTTTTTATATCTTCTATATTTGTTCCGCTTGGTTTTCCTGATATATTAGCACTTGGTGCTGCTATAGGTAAGCCTGAAAATGTTATAATACCTCTTGCAATAACATTTTCTGGTATTCTAATTGCAACTGTATCAAGTCCCGCTGTAACTATATCTGGAATAATTGGCTTTCTCTCTAAAATAATTGTAAATGGACCTGGCATAAATTCATCTATTAATTTCTGTTCCATTTCTGTTATATTTTGAGCAATTTCTTCAATTTTCCTTTTGTCTGCTAAATGTACTATTAAAGGATTGTCTGAAGGTCTGCCTTTTGCTATAAATATTTTTCCAACTGCTACTTCATCTAATGCATTTGCTCCTATTCCGTATACAGTTTCAGTCGGAAAAATAACAAGTTCACCGTTTTTTATTAAATTACATACTATTCTTAATTCGTCTGTATCAGTTTTTTCTTTCCAATTATAATACATAAAGTTTCAACCTCAATTACTATTATACTATAAATTTATGTAAATTGTCAAATCATCAAATTTCGATTTTTATCTATTTATTAGTAAAAAAACCGCATTTTTGTCCTCATTTTAAAATAAAGCTACCACGCTTTTTCTAGCGTGGTATTATCTCATTTTTTCTTTATCTTTCTATCGATTAGGTTTTAAAAACTGTATAATTACATTTTTTGGATATTTTCTATAAAAGTATCCCATTTTTATTTACCACATATTCTAAGCCATTTTCCTTATAATCTTGCCATATTTTAGGATTTTTTTCTGACAAACTTATACTTTTAAAACTATTATAGTTTTCACAGTCTTCTCTTAATACTTCACAATATTCTAAGTTTTCTTTTACCTGTTCAAAAAGTCTTAATCCTTTTTCAGTATTTATTAAAACTAATGATATTCCTTTTTTGTCTGCAAAATTTTTAGCACTTCCATTTTCTATCCCCCAAAAATCTGCTAAACTTATATCACTTATTCTATCGAAACTTCTGAATCTGCAGTTATAACAACTATCTCTTAAAATTAAATCTTTTAAAAATAATCTATAAAACATATCTCCTAGTCTAAAACTAGAAATATATTCTTCTCCATTTTCAAAATTTATTTTTATGTTTTGTGTTTCATCAAATTTTTTAAATCTAAAATTTATATTAGATATTTTAGACTTATACTTATTTTCTAATATTCTCTTATAATCTTCAAATACTTTAGGGCTTGGTACTCCATGGCATACAAGATCTACCAAAACTAAATTTTCTTCATTTTTAAGTTTCATATTTTTTATTGGTTGCACTTGACAAGGTGTTCCTGAAAAAATTACACTTTTCCCATTTTGTAATTCATTTCTTAAATCTCTATAAATATATTTAGTATCACTTTGAACATATTTTGATTTTTTAATTTTCTCCAATTCATTAATATTATTTGCTTTTCCATGAATTACTTTAAATTCATCGTCAAAAACTGCTCCAAAAACTTTTCCATTTTTATTTAATATGTACTCTGATATTTCTTGAAAAAATCCACCTGATGAACTGGTTTCCCTTTTGCTCTGATTTTTATTCTTGCAAGCATATATCTTTATAGGCATAAATTTTGAAATATCATTTTCTATTGGACATATTTTTTTACATAATCCACAATTAATACATTTTTCCTTATCTATTACTGGTATTAAAAATCCTTTATCATCATATTCCATTTTTATTGCATTTTTCGTGCAAATATTTTTACATGCTCCACACCCAGTACATTTTTCTTTATCACAGATTTTATCCATAGTAGTCTCCTTTTAGCTAATTGCTTTTCTTAAGTAATTTAATGATTTTTCACGTTCTTCTAATTTTATTTTATTAACTTTTTCATAATCAATTTTGTTTTTAAATATTTCAGACAAATCATTTACGTTAATTGCATCTCTATCAGCTATTCCAAATCTTTTAATAAAATCTAATATTTTGCAACTATTATTACTAAAAATAGCAAATTGTTTTTCAAGAATTACTGAAAACATTAATCCATGAAAAGTATTTGTTATTAAATAATCTGCATTTTTTATATAAGATAAAAATTCAAATATGTCACATTCTAATGTATCACACCAATCAAATTTAAATGCTAAAGAATATACTTTCTTATTATTTTTTCTAGCAAAATCTTGTATTCTTAATATCTCTTCTTCTGAAAATTCATATCCATATAATACAATATAATCTTTTATTTTTGGTGCAGAAGTATCCATATATTCTTCAAAAGACTCTATTAACAAAGTTGGATCTATAACTAATTCCGCATCTATATTTGATATATCTTTTACTAATTTTTGAGTTCCTTTATCTCTTACTGATATATGTGAAAACTTAGAAAAATCAATATTATCTCCATGTAGCTGTCTCATCTCTTTATGCGTTGCTCCATTTGAACTAGGTGCATAAGATATAACTTTTGTAGAATTCACATTATAACCTAAAAATTCTTCTAAATGATTAAAAGTAGTATTTTTAAAATTCCATACTTCATCACTACCTACAACAATTACATCATGAGAATGATTGTCTTTATTATATACTTCCTCACTAATTTGTAATGCCTTTTTAGATTTTTCAAATCCCTTGCTATTGTCTTCACTATTAATTTGACCCATATCCTCAAATCTTAAAAATTCAACATCATGACCTAATTTCTTTATTGTTTCTTGAAGTGAAAAAGCTTGTAATATAGCTCCCATGTTATTAGCATCATATAATGTAACTATTCCTATTTTTTTCATATACTTTCCTCCATTTCTTATGTAATTGCATAGCACCTTACTTATGACAAAGTTTTTATTTAATGGTAAACTTTTCTACTTAAATAAAAATAATACCTAAAATCTCGAAAGATTAATTAGGTATTATTAAAAAATAATATGTTATTCCTTTTTAATCTTCTTTTTGAGTATAAAAATTTATAATGCTATTATTGGCGGCATAATCAGTAGCATCATTACTATAAATTATTTTATTTAAGTTTACATTTTTTTTCATATTTTTGCTCATAATTTTAAACCGCCTTTCTTATATTTTTATATCTTAGAAAATTATACAATATTTTTTTAAAAAATGCAATATAAAATAGTATATTTCATTTTTCTACCATCTTTCTCTTTTAATCTCATTTTTTCTATTATTATGAATTTAATTTAGTTATATTTTACTTTTATAAATTATGTTTACCTTTTATATTGACGCAGTTTTTATATTATAGTAAATTTATTTTAATAAGTCAAGTATTTAATATTCATTTTCCAGAACAAATACGAAAAATCAAAGATTTTTCAGGAAATTTGCTGATATACTAACTTGCTGATACTGCTTAAGCTTAGCTATTAAAATATGTCAATATTAAAAATATTGACATATTTTAATTTGTGTACAATATTTAGCAAAGCTTTTATATAATAGGAAAGTATTTTCCCACTATAGAACAAAAGTGGACAATATTTAATATGCAAAAGACGAAACTTTACTGAATTGTCCACGTATTTGTTCGATGTGCGAAAAATTTCTGAGAAATTTTTCTGTACAAATTACTGAAAGCTTTATATAATAGGAAGTGCAGGCACTTTCCTATTATATAAAAAAATATACTATATTAAAATATAGTATATTTTCTTTCTTTATTTATTTTCTTTTTCTACTTCTGCCTCATTATTTTGCAGTTTTTCTTTGTTTTCAGTATCTGTTTCTGTTACATCTTCTAGTAACCTTTGCTTAAAAAACTCTTTATATCCCATGGCAATTATAACTACTATTATAATTGCAAATGATAGTGCTTTCCAGATACCACTATCCATAAGAATAATAGCAAACATTCCAAATATCGCACTTAGTCCATAAAGAATTAAAACTGCCTGTTTTTGAGTAAATCCCTTTTTTAACATTTGGTGATGCAAGTGTCCTGCATCTGGTTCTATTATCGCTTTTAACGATTTTCCATGTATTATTCTTCTTATTATTGCAAACACTGTATCAAATATAGGTAAAGCAAGTACCATTATTGGTGCTACAATTACTATAGCTGTATAAGTTTTTGCTATTCCTAATATAGAAATTATTGATAAGCAATATCCTAAAAAATTTGAACCTGTATCTCCTATAAAAGTTTTTGCTGGATTAAAATTATATGGTAAAAATCCACATAACGCTCCTCCTAATGCTGTTATTAATACGATTGATATTATTGGTGACGCATTTAATGAAAATATTATAAGAAGTGATAAGCATGATATTAATGAAACTCCAGTAGATAATCCGTCTAGTCCATCTATTAGATTCATTGCATTTGTAATTCCTACAATCCAAAATAAAGTAAGTATTGTATAAAATAACGGAGTTGCATTATCTAAATTTATAAATGGTATATCTAAATTATCAATTCTAATTCCAAAATTTATTACAACTAATGCTGCAATTATTTGTGCTATAAGTTTAATTAATGCTGGGACTCCTTTTACATCATCTATAAAACAAGTTATTCCAATTATTAAAGCACCTAATACAAAACCTATTATTTTGTCTATATACCCATCTTGATATAAATCTATTTTATTTTCAACCGTCATTACAATTAATAAATAAATTATTGAAACAAAAAATCCTGCAATTACTGCTAGTCCACCTAATCTTGGCATTGTAATTTTATTAATACGTCTTGCATCTTGCGGTGTATCTACTGCTCCTACCTTTTTTGCTAAATTTATAGTATGTGGCGTTGCCATAAAGGCTGTCATAAATGCTATTAGAAAAGCTATTGCTATATCTCCCCACATAATTTGACCTCACTATTTCATATTTTCTTTTTCAATTTCTTCTATCATTTGTAATCTTTCTAAATATCTTCCACCTTTAAATTCTGTAGCTATCCATGCTCTCATAGTAGTAATAGCTTCTGATGTACTTATATATTCTGATGGTAAAACTAAAATATTTACGTTATCATCTGCTTTTGCTGCTGTTGCTACTTCTGCATTAAAGGCTAGTGCAGCTCTAATTCCTTTAAATTTATTAGGTGCGATAGTCATTCCAGCTCCACATCTACACATTAAAATTCCACTTTCACATTCTTTATTTTGTATTGACTCAGCAACTTTTCTTGCAAATACTGGATAATCTGTTCTTTCTTCATTAAATGTGCCAAAATCTTTATATTTAATTCCTATCTCATCTAAATATTTCTTTATTTCTTCTTTTAATTTATAACCGCCATGGTCTGAACCTAAAGCTATCATAAAATTCCTCCTTAGTATTATTTTGACCACAATATATCACAGAAATAACAATAATACAAGATTATTATTATTTATAAATGTGAATTTTTTGTGAAAAACATTTTTTTCTTTTCTCTTATTTTTTGATAATTTCAGTTATTTATAGATTTATTAATATATAAAATTAGTAAATTAAAATATTATTTTTATAAGTTTTACATAACATAAAAATATTTTTTATAAAATGCTTGATTTTTAAATATATTCATGTTAAAATATTTGAAGTAAAATTTACTTTATGAACTAAGAGGAGGTGCAAAATAAATGCCAAACATTAAATCAGCTATAAAAAGAGTTAGTGTAATCGAGAAAAAAACTCTACAAAATAATATGGTAAAATCTGCTTACAAAACAGCTGTTAAAACATTTGAAGCTGCTGTAGCAGAAGGAGATAAATCAAAAGCAGAAACAACATTCAAAGAAGCTGTAAAAAAAGTTGATCAAGCTTGTACAAAAGGTGTTATAAAAGCCAACACAGCTTCAAGAAAAAAATCAAGCTTAGCAAAAAAATTAAATACAGTAAAATAATAATTTAAACCTTATACATTAAGTATAAGGTTTTTTTATATAATAGGAAATTGCTTCTCAATTCTATAATATAAAAACTTCGTCAAAATTTGCACACAATTTTTCTACATAAAATTGTCTCAAGAATATCTCTTAGATGTAATAAATGAAATAAGCTACACATAAGTTATTTCAGAGAAAAAATATTTTCATTTGGTTTTATCTTTTGCAATTATCATAATATATTCTTTTGTTCTTTATCAAAAAATCTTCCATTATTTTCATTTGTTTTATGAATTTTAAAATGTTAATATTAAATTAATCATTTATAAATCAAAAGAAAGAATATGTTACTTAAAATCGCTAGAATTTTATAAATATTACAAATATCAGCGAGATTTTATTTAATGAAAAATGCTAAATACTTTAATATTAAATAAAAACATATTATGAGGAAATGTGTATGAATAATTTAAATATTGATATAAAAGGAAAGAAGACAAAAAAATTAGTTAATATAAATTTATTTATCTCTTTTATAGTCTCTCTTCTAGGTCTTTTGCTCTTGAGTTTTCATTATACATACTATATTTCTATATACCTATATAAATCTAGTTTAATAATTTTCAGAACTGGATTACTTATAGGTGTTTTTTCAATAATTTGCGGTATATTTTTTGAAAAATATTTAAATTGTGAATAACGCATGGTATAAATATTAAAAATTTACTTTGCATTTTATATAATAAAAATTTTCAAAAAAATAAATCTGAAAAATCAAAAAACGTGATAATATCACGTTTTTTAATTTTATAAAATTTAATTTTTTGCCAAATCTGTACAAAATTAATAATTTTCAGCTTTTACTTCAAAAAATGCTTTTGGATGTTCACATACAGGGCAAACTTCTGGAGCTTTCTTTCCTACACATATATGTCCACAATTTCTACATTTCCAGATTTTGTCTCCATCTTTACTGAATACTAAATCACCTTCAACATTTTCTAATAACTTTTTATATCTTTCTTCATGCTCTTTTTCAATCTTTCCAACAGCTTCAAAAATATAAGCTATTCTGTCGAATCCTTCTTCTTTAGCTTCTTTAGCCATTCTTTCATACATATCTGTCCATTCAAAATTTTCTCCCTCTGCTGCTGCTTTTAAGTTATCTGCTGTAGTAGAAATGTCTCCACCATTTAATAATTTGAACCACATTTTAGCATGCTCTTTTTCGTTATCAGCTGTTTCTTGAAATATAGCAGCAATTTGCTCATATCCTTCCTTTTTAGCTTTGCTTGCAAAATAAGTATATTTATTTCTTGCTTGTGATTCTCCTGCAAAAGCTTCCATTAAATTTTTCTCTGTTTTTGTTCCTTTTAATTCTGGCATTTTTAAATTCCTCCTAAATTATTTATTTTTACAAGAATCGCATATTCCTTCAATAGCAATTCCTTTTTTAGAGATTTCTATTCCTGTTTGTTTTAAAATTATTGATTTCAATTTTTCATATTCAAAATCAAATTCAAAATCAAAAATCTTTCCACATTTAGTACAAATTGCATGATTGTGTTTTGTACTTTCTTCTCTTATGTAATCATATCTATCAGGTCCATTTAGCATTGTTATTTTATTGATTACATTGCTCTCTACCAAAAGTCCTAAGTTTCTATATACTGTACTTCTACTAACAGATGGATCTTTTCCTTTTACTATTATATAGATTTCTTCTGCAGTTGGATGAGTATATAATTCTTTAATGACTTTTATTATCTCTTCCCTTTGTCTTGAATAATTTCTCATAAAAATCTCCCAGCAAATTAGGAATAATTCCTAATTTGCTAATTATTATATCATATTTTATTTTTTTATCAAGACCTTTTTATTAATTATTTTAATCTTCTTATACATACAAAATCCTATTTTAGGCAATATTCACTTCAAACCTTACTTGCTTATTATTTTGTGAGCATTACGCTTTATTTTAATCTATTACTTTTTTATAATACAAATTAAAATATTATCTCAATATTTTTTAAATTATTAACTGTATAGCTTCCATTAAATTTTATTTCTAAAACTATATTGCTTATCTTATCATCTTTATCTGTAATTGTAGTAGCCTCTGTTACTACTGGTTCATATTCATAATAATAATTATTATTAGTATTTTGATCTGTTATATTTAAATTATCATCATATCTATTTATTCTTAAAGTATAATCTTTTTTATTCAATGTTATTTCATCTTTTAAAATTATTTCTATTCCATCTTGATATATTTTATAAAAATAAATATTTTTATAATTATATTCTTCATCTTTTTTTATAACTGGAATGTAATTATCTTTCTCTTTATCATAAACAAATAAAAGTTTTAATTCCTCAATTTGTTTTCCACTATTTGTATTTTCTAAATTTATTTTATTATCATATACTAAATATCCATCTTTTTCGCTTGCACTTTTATAAGTATTTGTAATTATATCATTTCTTTTTTCTCCTGAAAGTATAATTTCAGAATTTTTTTCTTTAATTTCTTTTTTCGCAATCGTATATCTTTCTACATTAATTACCACTTCATTTTTCTCATTAATTTCATAATTAAATTTATAATATTCTGCTTCTAGCATTTCTTTTAATTCAACCATTTTTTCATCATTTTTGTTAAGTATATTTACATTTATTTTTTTCATTTCATCTTTATAATTTATATTAATTATTGCTGATTTTGAATCTGCTATATCTAAGATTTGTTTAATATCAAATTTATCTAAATATCCATTTCTTGCAAATTTTTGAGTATATTTTTGTAAATATGAGGTATCTAGCTTTTCATCTTTTTTTAGGCTTACTATTTCATATATTGGATATGATTTTATATATGTTACTATTGTTCTAGCATAATCTAAAACTGTAGAAAAATTATTGAAATATATAAGTACGCTAAATACTATAACCATTATAATTTTTATAGTCTTTCTTTTACCATCTTGTAAAATTATTTTTCCAAGCACTATAATTGGAATACAAATTATTGCTAATATAAATGCTAATCTGAAAATAAGATTTTTAAAAATAACATTCATATTATTTTTTATAAAAATTATTCCTAGCACTGCTACTACTGGCAATAACGTTAATAAAATGCCTTTTACTATTTTCTTTTTACTAAATGATTTTAAAATCCAATATGTATACATTTGTAAAATTGACATTAACATTATAAAAGGAATAATTAGTGATACTAACATTTGTAAAAAAGTAATAATATCAAAACTATTAAATATTGACCACCCAGTAAAAAATTCTAATACTATTATTACACTTGTTGCCTTATATACAATATAAGGTATTATTAATATAATAGGAATAACCCAGGAAATAAGCTTTAATTTATCTTTTTTATTAGTCTCCAAAAGCTGCACCTCCTATTATTTTTCCAAGTTTTGTATCAACATAGATTGTAACTCCATTTAAATCCATATCATCAACTCTTGTAAATGCATAAACTTCAATTTTATCTGAATATGTTACCGGTCCTTGATCAATGTTTGAAGAGAAAAAGTTATTTGCAAGTTCTGTAGTTTTCTTTACTGTTTGAGTGCTTTTTTCATAACCTCCACATATTCTTTCTGCCTCTTCGAAACCTTTTTCAGCAATTTCTTCTGCTTCAGTTTGAGTAATCTCAGAATTTGATTTTTTATATTCTTCTAAAAATTCATCATAATTAGTAACAAAAACTTCTTTATCAATATTACTTACTGAATTATTATATTCTACTTTCATGTTATCATAATCAATCTTACTTTCAATTTCCGATAAATCTGTATTATATATGCAATCTGTATTTACTAATCTACTAACAACTAGTAAATGAACTTTATTTCCATAATATGCTTCGTCTCTACTATAGGTATATTTTATATTACCTAAATTAACTTTTACATCTATTTTAGGCACTGATGATACAGTTAATATAATTACATTTTCTTTAAATGTTTCTTCTGTTATTTCTTCATCTACCGCAATATTGCAAACATATGTAAATTTATCATAATCACTAAAATTATCTATTTTTACTTGATGTATTTTAAAGTTCTCACTTTTAAATAATTGTTCATATTTATATTCTAAATATTCTAAATAGTTTTTAGAAACTAGTTCTTTATATTCAAGTTTTTGAGGATTTTTATTTTTAGTCAAAGTTTTTAAAGTTTTCTTTATTTTATTTATATTTTCTAATTTCTTAGTTACAACATTTCCACCTGTGTCTGCTAACTTTATAACAGCTTGATTATCATTTGTTTCTAATTGAATTAAATAATTTTTACTAGCTTTTTTATAATCAAATTCTATAAAACTTTTTGAGTGAATTTCATCTATTTTTTCATCTGTAATAAATTCTTCTCCTGTTACATTAAACTTGGTAATTGAATTTCCAATTAATGCTTTTAAAGTGTTATAATCTTCTTCCCCTTGTTTAAATTCATAATATTCTCCTGTTTTGTCTCTATACACAATTCTATCTGGATTTACTATATCTTTTCCTATAAAGGATTCTTTGTATTCTTCTTTATTAAAATTAATACCAGTTTCATTATTTGCAATTATAAAAATGATACTTATAGCTAATATTGAAACAATAATTAAAATCAATATTACATTTCTTTTAAACTTTTTTTCTTTTAAATTGTTTTCATCTTTCATAAATTAATCTTCTTTCATTATTAAATTTACTATTTATATATCATTTTTATAGAATTTTATCAATACAGCAAATGAGAACTTAAAATTTGTGTACAAAATTAGCGTAAGCTTTTATTTAATAGGAAGCGCAAAGCTCTTTCCTATTAAATAAACAATCCACAAATCATTAATAATCTGTGGATTGTTTTTCTAAATTATATATCTTACAAATTTATCATAAAGTTATCTAGTTCTGTATCTTTTGCCTCTAGTACGCCATCTGAATTTCTTACTAATTCTTCTATTATAGGAATTAATTTTATACTTTTTATTTCTGGATTTCTTTCTATAATTACATAATCTTGAAGATTCATTGTCGCATTATAAAAACTTTTATATGTTCCTATATCGCCTGGTGCCCATTCTTCAGTTTTTCCATTCTCATAAGTTATAGTTCTTTTAGTTTCCATATTTAAAAGTTCTAGTTCATTGTCATTTTCATCATAAGCTTTAAATCTTTCTATTCCAATATAATCTTTGTTTTCATTAGAGCATAAGCTATTTATGTTTAAATCTTTAATTTCAGAATCTAATTTAACTATTATTTGCATTGGTGTTATTATTACTTCATCTATTTTTTGGATTTTCTTTTTATATGTAACTTCTTTTCCATTTCCTTTAATTCTTTGAGTATTTTCTAAAGCTTTCTTTTTAGAAAGTTCTACATTAAATTCTCCACCAATTTCTATATATCTTTCATTATCAGGCATATTAAGTAATATAAAATTACTATCTGTTTTCTTTTTTTCCGCTTGATTTGCAATAACTATATTTTTCAATGTTATAGTAAAATCAGTTTTATCCCCCAAATCTTTATCTGTTAAAAAATAAATTTGATATACTTTAAATTCATAATCTGATATTTTAGTAACAGTTTGGGTTGCAAAAGACACCCATTTTTCTTCTCCATCTATAATCGTATTTCTTGTTTGCCAATATCTTTTATTTTCTCCATTGTATTCAGCATCTGAATTAAAAATTAAGCATAGTGTATTTTTTAAATCTTTATTTAATAGATTATCTAAACCTACTTTTGCTTGTTTTTCTATTTGTGCATCACTTACAACTCTTTCACCTATCCTTAGATATTCTTTATCTTTTTCGCTAAGCTTTACATTAAATTCTATAACTGTATAACCTTCATCACACATAGTTGATATTAGATTAACTTCAGTATCACTAACTGAAATCTTTTGTTCATTTTTAGGCTCTTCAACATAATTTTGATATTCATCTGAAAAATTTATTCCTATCCATTCTATAATTGGCTTTCCCTCTATAGTTCCTCCAAGTAATGCATAAGTAGAAATTCCTCCTATACTAATAATTCCACTAGTTAATACAATTAAAACAAAACTTGCAACCATTTTCATAAATGAAGGAGATCTTTTTTGGTATATTTTTTGATGAAAAAACATATCTTTATCACTATCTTTATATTTATTATATTTCGTATATATATTTTCAAATAGTTCTTTATTAGATATCATATTTTCTCTCCTTTCTTAATAATTCTTCTAATTTTCTAGTAGCTCTATGTATTAATATTTTAACTTGTGGAAGTGTTTTATCTAGTATTTTACAAACATCTTTATACGACATCCCTTCTATTTTCGTTAAATAAATTGCTGATTGCCATTCTGGTTTTAATTTTTTTATTGCTTTTCTTAAATTCCTTACTTCTTCTCTTTTAAAAATCTGTTCTTCAATATCATTATCAGAAACAAGTTCAAAATCTTCTAAACTTACTACTCGTTTTTCTTTTTTTATATAATTGAATGCCCTTGATTTCGCTATTGTATATAAATAAGTCTTAAGTGAATATTTAAAATCATATTCTTTTCTATTTATTAATATATATACAAAAACATCTTGCATTAAATCTTCTGCAGTATCTATATTTTTTACATAAGTTTTTATAAAAAAAACAAGTTTTTCTTTATATCTAATAACAATTTCCTCAAAAGAATTTTTATCACCTAGTAAAAATTCTTCATACAGTTCTTTATCTGATTTCAATTTTATCTTCCTTTCAGTCACTACTACTGAACTACAATAGCTTGTGAATATAGTTTCTTCCAATTTGAAACAAATTTAGATTTACTTTGTTTTACATTTTCACCAGCTGACGGATCATTTAAATATACATAATCTTCATCATATCCAATTAAAACAGCACAATGTTCTCCTACTAATTCTTGAAATGATCCACTTCCATTTTCATATTTCCAAGTTACTCCGTCCTTCAAATTTCCTCCATTCTTAACACACCATACAACAACTGGATTTCCTTTACTTACATGCGCAAATAAATCGTTCTCAGAACATCCTGATATATTTTTCACTTTATCTCCAGCATATACACTCATTGCATTTGCTATTGGTTTTGCAAACACTCCATAAGATCCTTTACTTAATCCCTTAGATGGATGTCCAACAAATTCTTCAAAAGGATTAGCACCATACCAAGCTCCATCTGCTCCTTGATATTTTTTACTTCCTGTTTTTGTATTATCTATTATATTCTGTGATGAAACTTTATATCCTTTATATTTTAAAACCATTGCTGCAGACACCGCTTCGCAACCAGTTGGATATCCTAAAGAAATTTGATTTAAATATGGAACTCCTTTTATATGATAACTTGTTACTATATCTTCCGGATTAATTCCAGTATCTGGGCTCACATTTTCTACTGGTTTTTCATCTAAATAATAATTAGATTTTATTAATGTATATCCTACAATTCCGTTTAGAATTTCTAACTTTTTTCCAGCCATTTTTTGAATCTTGTAATATCTCTATTTCTTCATATTTACTTGTTGTGGCTAAAATTTTATAATCTGTACTTCCCCCTGTTCTTATATTATATTTTCCATTCGCAAATTTTTTTGAATTATTTGGTGCAGAACTTTCAACTTTTATTTTACAAGTGGCTTTTTTATCTCCTTCATCTGTGATTGCTGTAATCGTTGCTGTTCCTATATCTACTGCTGTTATTTGTCTATTTTCTATTTTTACTATATTTTTATCTGAAGTCTGCCATTCAACATCTGTATATGTAGCTTCTAGTGGTGTTACCTTAGAATTTATTATATAAGTTTGACCTTTTCCTAAAGTAACTTCTTTATCATCTAATGTGATATTTTCTACTGGTATTTTCTTTACTTCGATATCAAAACTTGTAAGTATTTCATCTTTATAATTTTTTATCACAATAGTTGTTTTTCCAATAGCATTTGCTATTAAACTTCCATTATCATTTACTGTTATTATATCTGTATTACTAGATTCATAAGTTAGTTCTTTATAAGTAGCATTTTCAGGCAAAACTGTTGTTTCTAAAGTATAAATTTCTCCAAGTTTTATTTCTGATACTAAATTATTAACAATAACTTCATTAATACTTACTAAACACTCTATTTCTAATTCATTACTTTTAGTTTCACCATCAGCTAAATAGATATTTGCTTTTCCAACTGATTTTCCTGTTACAGCTCCATTATCAACTTCAAGTATCTCATCATTAGAACTATGCCAAGTAAGTTCACTTTTTGAATAATTTTCAGGATAAATTTTAGATGATATATTTATACTTTCTCCTAATTCAATTTGTACTTTTTCAGAACTGATTTCTATATTTTGAATTAATATCGGCTTTATTAAAAGTATTGCTTTTGGAATTAAATCATACTTATAAGTTAATATTATTCCTACTATTACTAAAATTAATGCTATTATTCTTCCCCATCTTATTTTTTTCTTTTTCTTAAGTTGTTCTTCTAATCTAATTTTCTCTCGTCTAGACAAAGTATTTTCCTCCTCAAAAACTACTTATACTATAAATACAATTAAAAATGAAAAAAGTTACAATATTTTACATTTTTATAAAAATATTTAACTTTTTTAAAATTTAACAAATTATTTAATACATCTTCATTTATATATTACTCTAAATTTTCAAAAAGTTACAGTAAATTTTATAATTTTACATTAATTAATATGATAAAAACCCTCCATGCTTTTGTATAACATTTTGGGTTTTATCATATTTAATTAAAGATGTTTCTAAACATCCATATAAGTTTTAGGGTCTACTGCTACTCCAGATTTTCTAAGTTCTAAATGTAAGCAAGGACCTGTTGCATTTCCTGTTGCTCCTGTTTTTCCAATTACATCACCTTTTTTTATTTCATCGCCTTCTTTAACTAGAAGCTCTGAACAATGTGCATAATAAGTTTGAATTTCATTATCATGCTGTATAATAATTAAATTTCCATAAGATCCTTTGTATTCAGATAATATAACTTTTCCAGAAGCAGTTGCTAATATCTCTGTTCCTTTAGTCGTCGCTAAATCTATTCCTGTGTGTGCTTTATATTGGCAATATTCAGTACTTATTGGAATATTTTTATCTTTAAATGGATATCCAATCCTAAATTCCTCCTTACCCTCTTTTACTTCTTCTAATTTAGTATTTGTATAATCAATAGTTTTTACTTTTTCATTATCTATTTCTTCTAGTTTTACATCTTTATTATTATCAGTTTTTTCATTATTTTCATCTTGCACTTTTTCTTTATCTTGTTCAACTATTAGAGTACTTTCTTCAGTTACTTCATTAAGTATTAATTCATTTTTAGTTTCATTATTCAAAATATTTTCGTCATCTACTTTATTAAGTGATATATTATTTTCTGCACTTACTTCATTATGTGTTACTGTATTTTCTAAAATATTTTCTTGTATAGATGCAAAATTAATATTTGGAATACACAAAACTAATACCAAAGATATTGCAATTAATATTATAGATATAGTAGTTATACTAATAATACTTTTCTTTTTAGATTTATCTACTATACTAGAAAATCTTCTCATTATATTTTTCCTCCTATTTGCAAAATTCATTGAAAACTTATATTCTTTATTTCTGTTTTTCTCAATTTGATTTAATAAGATTTCAGCATATTCAATTCTGCAAGCTTGCTCTTTACCTTGTAATACGTATTCATCACAATTCAATTCTAGAATTTCGTCAACTTGATTTACAAATAAGTAAATTATAGGATTAAACCAATATATAGAACTCAAAACTAACAATAAAAACTTATATTCTATATCTTTATTTTTTATATGAAATAATTCATGTTTTATAATAAATTCATATTCATTATTTTCTAAAATCTGTTTTGGAAAAATTATTTTTTTGCTTAGTATTCCTATTGTCATAGGAGTAGATATATCATTTGAAATTCTATATTCTACATTTTTTATTTCCATCTCATTACATAATTTTTTTATTACTTCATCAATTTCTATATTTGTATCAGAAATATAATTTATTCTTTGATTTTTCAAAAATATTAGGTAACTAATTAGATTAATTATGATTTTTAAAATTGCAACTCCAAACCATATATAAGGTATAACTTTTGAAAAATTGAAAAAAATGTTATTTTTGATGCTGATACCATCATCTATCTCTATAATAGTATTTTCACTTTCAAACTTAATTTCTGGCTCATGAAATACAACTTCTTCCTGAGATTTTATTTCTTTCTTAGCAGACATCTTAAGTTTAGAAAAATCAACAATATTAATTGGTAAGATTAATATTATTAATATAAATACAAATATTTTATAAAGACTTTTAAAGCTATACTTATATTTATTTTTACTTAAAAACATTAATAATGGAAAAATGCAAATACTTATAATAGTTCCAAAAACGATTATATTATAAAATATTTTTCCTAACATTTATTTACTCCTATTTAAAATATTTTTTATTTCCTTAATATCATCTTCTGTTAAACTATCATCACCTTCAATAAGTGCTGCAATTAACTTTTTACTTGAATTATCATACATTTTCTTTATGAAATTTTTTGTTTCATTTTTAGTATAATTAGAAAAAGCAACTATTGAAGAATAGTAGTTAATTCTGCCTATTTTTTCATTTTTTAAAAAACCTTTATCTGTTAGTCTCGATAAGATTACTTGCAAAGTTGATAACTTCCAATCAACTTCATTTTTTAATTCTGAAAGAATTTCTCCTGTAGACATTTTCTTGTTTTTTTCCCAAATAATTTTCATTACTTTTAGTTCTGAATCTGGTAAACTTTTTATTATTTCTTCCATTGGTACCTCCTATATTTATATATCTTGCTTTATAATTTCCCAAATACTTTGCAGATTTTTAAATTATAAAACGAGACGTTACTATGACAGCTGTCTGTTTATATTATTACACATACATTTGTCTGTGTCAATATAAAAAATAAAAAGGTTATTTTATATTAAGCTAAAAGCCTTTAAAATAGCCTCTTTATATATATTAATTTTTTATTTATTATATTCTATATACTCTTCTAAACACATATCAAGCTCATTCATTTTTATAGCATTTTCTTTTCCTACATACCTCCAATGCCAAGGTTCGTAATTGACTTTAGTTATATCTACTTTTTCTTTTGGATATCTTAATATAAAACCATACTCTTCTGCATTTGTTTTTAACCATTCATATCCTTCTGTTTTATCAAAAGCATAATCTACATAATTAAAATCTACAGCTAGTCCCAAATTATGGTCACTTGTTCCTGGTTTATTTATTACTTTCAAAGTTAATTTTTCTGCTTCCTCTTTTGATTTTCCCTGATTCATATAATAATTTACTTTTTTATTAAATAATTCTTGTTGGCGTTTAATACTCCTGTAAGAAGATTGCACCCATACATTTTGAATTCCATCTTTTTTCATATCATTCATCATTTGTTTTAGTTGTTCTATTGCTCTTGCATCAAATTGCCTAGTTTTATCAATATAAGAAAGTTCTGGTTCAAAATCATCTGGTAGAGAATTAGCATAATTTACTAATGTTAATTTCCAATCTGTTATATCTACCTTGTTTACCTCTTCATTATTAACAGCAATACTATTTTGTTTCTCTAAAAAATTTGAAGCAGTAGAATTTTGGCTAGTAACTATTTCACCTAAATTATTATTTTCTATAAATTTCATTTTAAAAATAATCGCAATTACACAAGCTATAATTACAATAATAAGAATTTCACGAATATTCTTTATAATTTTTTTCATATACTTTCACCTTTAATTTTGCATGTAAAAAATAACACACATTTTTTATATCAGTTCCTTTATTCTTATATTTCCCAATTTTTTTAAAAAGTTACCAATTATTTAGAACAATAGTGAATGATATATAATAGTTTTAATTATTGATTTAATTTTTTATTTCTAATTAAAATTATCGGAGTTTGCTGTTTTCCCTGCCCTGCAGGATTATCTTGTATTAATTTTTTTAACTCTTCATCACTAAATTTTAGGTCATCAGATTTCCCTAATATCTCCCTTCCAAAGTCATTAGAATCAACAATCATCATACTTATTCCTAATTTTTCTTTTATTTCATTACATACCATATTTGGATTTTCTGGTATTTCAATACCTATATCTCTATATTCATCCCAAGCTCCATCATAAAATCCGTCTAATCCCGTTACTTCTTGTCCAACTATTTTATAAAACATTCCTTTTATTCCAAATAATTTTGTAATGCCACTTGCAACACTAGCAAATAATACTTTTAAAAGTCCTGCTTTATTAATCGCATATTGCATATTAATTGGCATTCCTACGCCATATCCACCTCTGTTTTTTTGGCATGCAAATTTAGATAAAAACTTTGCCCAAAATCCAATTTTTATATCTTCTCTTCTCACAACTCTATTTTGACATAATGCAATAATCTTTTCACTGCTTGATACTATGTCTCCTTCTTGATATATTGGACTAACATACTCTTTAAAAAGTTTTATATAATCATCACCTTGTTTTACAAATCTTGTTTTTATAGCATGCCTTAAATATGTTTCTCCATTTACTTCAATTTCAACTTTTTTTCCTTCATTTGCAACAAACTCCATAAATACCTCCTAAACTTATTTACTTTGTAATGTCAATTACAAAGTAAAAGTGCTATATTAAATATAGCACTCGACGGTATCTAAATTGTATTTGTGTTGTATCTGAATTGTAAGCTTTTAGTATATAAATTGTATCTATTTTTTTTCAACAGCTTCATATTTTTCATCTTCATATTCTTTATATGTCTCAGTTGGAGTAATAATAATTCCCCCTGGCCCATCCATTTCTTGCCAAAAAACAGATAATTGAGCTTTTTCTGATTTTAATGTATTTTCTTCATATTTCCAATCATTTATTATATCTAAATCCAAATATTTTGTATAATTTTCTAGTTGCTCTTTTCTAGATATGTCTTTTTTTATTAGAGCATCTGAAAAACTACATGAAATAATTTTTCCCGTTTTTTCCTCAATAGCAAAATCTAAATATTCTCGTCCTTTATTTACACAACTTCCTGTTATAATATTATATTCTCCCCCAAATCTATTAATTGTTTCTATATACTCTACAACTTCATCAAAATTAAACTCTTTTATTATTCCAGAATTTACTAATTTTTCTATTTCATTTTTTATTTTCTCATTAGGACCTTTATTTCCTGTTTTCTCTGTTAGTGGCATGCTAACAGTTACAGTTTTTCCATCATTATAATAGATTTTTTCATTTTGAAATTGATATATATCATGAAGAAACATAACTAAATATATTTTTTCTGCCTGAACATCTATTTTACTTTCTTTTCTTGCTCTTGCAAATATTTCTTTTTCTCTTGACAAATCTTCAACTTCAAATAATAACTTTGGCATAATAAAAGAAAATATTATTATCATTAATGCAAATAGAAATAATAAAATATTTTTTACTTTCTTTTTAGAAATCATTTTATTACCTCCAATTCAAAATATACTTTTGTGCCAATATTCTCTTCACTTTCTATATTAATTTTAGAACCATGTAACTCTAAAATTTTTTTACATAAAGAAAGTCCTATTCCTGTTCCTCCATTTTTTCTGCTACGCGATTTATCAACCATATAAAAATCTTCTGTTACCCTATTAATATGTTCTTTTGGAATTCCAAATCCAGTATCTATTATAGAAATTACGTACTTATTCCCTCTCCTTTTTCCAGTTATATAAATACATAAATCTTTTGGTTCTGCTTTTTTAGCATTTTGAATTAAATTTCTTATTACCACTTCTAATAAACTTTCATCTGCTTTTACTATACAATCTTCTAAATCCACTTTTATTTCTATATTTTCTAAAATTATTCTTCTGCAAGTCTTTAAAATAAAAGATTTTATATTTAACTTTTTTAATTCAATTTTATCCTTTGAAAGTTCCATTAAAGACAATAATTTATATGAAAGTTCTTCTAATCTTTTAGATTCTGAATATATATAATTCAATGCTGTAATTCTAGTTTCATCATCACATTTTTTTAACCTGAGTAAATCAGAATATCCTATTATCGCAGTCATTGGAGTTTTTATTTCATGTGAAAAACCTGATATAAAGTCATCTTTCTGCTTAATTGATAAATTAAGTGAATTTATTCTATTTTCAATTTCTTCAGCCATTATGTTAAAACTGCTTGCTAATTCCCCTATTTCATCATTAGATTTTATATTAACTCTTTCATTAAATTTTCCTAAAGCAATCTTTTTGCTAGCTTCATTCAATTTTTCAATCGGTCTTGTTAAAATTTTAGAAAAAATTGATACAAATACTGATGCAATAATAATGATAATAATATCAGCATACATTATATCTTTTAATTGTCTTGTTCTTTCTTCATAAATAGATGTAATATCATACATATTTACAATATATATACTAACATTGCTTATGGTACAATAAGAACTAAATATCATATAATTATTATTATCTACTTTTTTTATAATATATTTATCTACATCTTTATCCAAAAAATCATCTATATTATCTAATTTTAGTTTATTTGATTTATCAAAACTAGATATTATTTTTACTTTATTTTCTGAATATATTTCAATGCCTTCTAAATCATTTTCCATATATGAATATAAAGATTTTATATATTCATACAAATGATCTTCTGTAAACTCTTCACCTTGCTGTATTTTACTAACAATATTACTATCTAAATAATATCTTTCTAATCTATGTTTATTAGCATTTTGTTTTACATTATTATCCAGCGAATTTATAAAATTTTGCCTTACTGTAATATATCTACTAACTGATAATATAATGGATATAATTGTAACTATTCCAAGTATAAGTTTTATCCAAAATTTCATATCACTTTCCTTTCCATATTTTTAGATTTCTAGCATATATCCAATTCTATATACAGTTTTTATCCTATCTTTCCATTCAAGTTTTTTTCTTAATCTTTGAATATGCAAATCTAAAGTTCTTGTTTCAAATTCTAGCTCTTCTCCCCATACTTTTTCAAAAATTACTTCTCTATATAAAGCTGTATTTCTATTTTGCACTAATAACATTAATAAATCAAACTCTTTTGGGGTCAAATCAACTCTTGTATCATTATTTTTAACCATTCTTGCTACAACATTTATTGTAATATTATCAATTTTTATTGTATCTTCCAATTTATTATATCTTCTAAGAACTGCTTGCACTCTAGCTATTAGTTCTTCTAATTCAAATGGTTTAGTAATATAGTCATCTGCTCCTTCCTTTAGTCCCTTTACTTTATCTTTAACTTGACTTTTAGCTGTAAGAAAAATAACTGGTGTTTTTACAGTTTGTTTTATATATTCTAATAACTCATATCCATCAACTTTTGGAAGCATTACATCAAGTAAAATTAAATCGAATTGTTTCTGCTCTATTAAATCAGCTGCAATTTCTCCATCATTTGCCACTTCGCAATTATATCCTTGTCCTTCAAGACCAATTTTTATTAAATCACTAATTGCTATTTCATCTTCAACAATTAAAATTTTATTCATTACTTTCACCCCAGTTTATTATAAAGCAAAATTGTATCTAAATTGTAAATTCTTGTTTGCTAATATAATTTGTATTTTTACAAAATCTACTCTTATATTTCACAAATAAGTTTGCACAATAATTAATTTTTAACAGTATAACACAAAAAACAGATAAATAAAAATTTATCTGTTTCATTATTAGTATTTGATTTTTATTTTTTCTTTTTTGGTAAAGGAGTAACTTTTTCCGCTTCTTTTACAACTGTTTTGCTTAATTCTGAATTGTCTATATCCAAAATGTAATGTTCTTTTGCTCCTTTATATGGAAATCCAGTTTCTGCACCTTCCATTAATTCTTTTATACAATCTATTTTTTTTATAAATGCTGTATTATCACATACTACAATAAGTGGCTTTTCATTTACATATATTAGGTATTCTCCAAACATTTTTCTATATCGAATTTCACCTACACCATTTATTTGATCACAAATATAATTCATAAAATCTATTGATGTTGCCATATTTTTCTCCTTTTTATACTATAAAATTTTAACATTTATAGTTATTATATATAAATTATTAAAATCTGTATTGTAAAAAAAGGACATTTTCTATAATAGTAATTTATTCCACAATTCGATATTATAAAAAACTCTAGTCAAAATTTGTACTTAACCTTACTACATAAAATTGGCACAAGAAAACTTCTTATCTGTAACAAATGAAATGTGCTGCAATCGCATTCTTATAGAGGAAATATGAGTATTTTTGCATTTAATTTTTGTTCTATTGATAATTTTCTAATAATTTCAATGGTGAAATACCTGTATATTTTTTTATTTCTTTTATAAAATGTGATTGATCATAAAAACCGCATAATGTTGCAATACTGGTTAAATCCATATTTTCCTCTAATAATAATGTTAAACATAAATGTAGTCTTAATATATTAAGTAATACTTTAGGAGATAGCCCATAATTAACTTTAAATAGTCTAAATAAATGCCTTTGATTATATCCTAACTTTCGAGCTATATCTATTACAGTCTGCTGTTTTGGACTTTCATATAATTCATCTACTAGGTTTATAAAATCTTTTTTAGAAATATTTTTAAGTTTCTCTAATAAATACTTCTTTAATGTATTTATTCTTTTATTAGTATCCTTTAATAAAAATATTTTTAATAAATTATCTTCTTTTTCTATTTCAGATATTGGAACTTGCCTATCCATAACTTTATCTGCTTCAATATTAAAAAGTAAATAAAATATACTTGGTTTTAATCTAACTCCTATATAATCAACTTGTCCTTCTAACTCAAGTGACATAGTATCTTTACTAAATCCTGCAACACATATTGTTTTACATATAAAATCAATTACAATGTCTATACATGCATCTGGCAAAATATTGTTATATATCGTTTCTTCTAAATACTCTTTTGATTGCATTTGCCAAATACACATACAATATTCGTTTAATTCTTCTAACCTATATTCTTTATAATTAACTTTCTCTTTAAACTCTTTATTCAGTAAATATGGCACCTGTTTTGGATAATACATAAGTACACTCCTATTTAATTAATTTTTCAAAACTATTTTTATTTAATAAAGTGTTTGATACAAATTTACCTTTATAAAAATTAGCCCAATTATTAAAAACAGATGGAACTGATTTTGCTTTTTCTAACCTATCTATTTTAATAATGTTTAAAGGCACATTATTTTCTTTAGCATATTCTTTAATTTCATTTATACAATTTATTGTATAAGGACATTCTGGAGTATAATATATTGTAAAATCTTTTGAATCTATTTCCATTTTTCTAGCTGTTTCATTAAATTTAGGAGTATCGCTTTTATCAAATTGTAAAGCTAACAATTCATATTCTCCTATTTCATCTACAACTTTAAAATTATAGTGTTCAAAAAATTTCTTTTCTCCTAAAAATGGCTTTTTCTTTTTAGAAACTAAAGTACAAATTCCACTCATTCCATTTTGTTTTGAGTCCTGTATAGCATATTCTAATAATTCTTTTGCAATACCATTACCTTTAAAGCTACCAGCAACCCACAAACAATAAATGTATTCATAACTTTTTCCACTAATAGGAACCCACGCTGTTTCTATTGGCTCATATTCAATAAATATTTTTCCTCTTGCATTTAATTTTCTAAATACATGTCCATCTTTTAATTTACTTTTAATCCATTCCTTTTTACTATTAACACCCTCTTGGTGTTTTGGATCTCCAATAGCACAACATATATGCTCGTTTTCAATATTTTCTAAATTTAAATTTATATATTCATTCATTTTTAATTATTCCTTTTTTCTTATTGGATGCCTTATAACAGTTTTTAATTTACTTTTATCACATCTTCTAGGATCACTCAAATAAATTTCGTGATGAAATCTGCTACCTGTTATATCTATCTCATAACCATTTTCTGTTGCATAATTTTTCATCATTTTAATTGTAATAGGCTCATTATCATAGGAACCTATATGCATACATTGCACACATAATCCTTCATCATAACTTAAGAATTCTACTTTTGAAAAATCTTGCTTTTTCTTATTTGTTGCTTCACTAATTGCCCAATTAAATTCTTCTTTTGTAACAAAGTCTGGTAATCTAATCATAGATATAAATTCCATATCTTCTTTTCTATTGTAATCTAATTCATCAACTCCATTTTGCCACCAAAAACCTTCCAGTGGTGGAACTACATATTCAAAGTATCCTTCAATTTTATGAGAAGTTTTATAACTCATTTTTATAGTAAATGCAATCGCATATAAAAGCCCTATAGTTTGCTTATATTCGCTATTCTCCTCATTTGGGTTTCCTTTTCCTCTTACAGCAATATAATTCATTTTTGGAATTTCTATTATATTTGGTTTATTTTTAGGCATATAAAATTCTTTATATTCTTTTTTATAATCAAATGCCATATTTAATCCTCCAATGCAATATAAATATGAATTTCTTGGTTTTGCATATCTTCTGAATTGTTTTGATATTCTTCAAAATCACAACTATATTTTCTTTTTAAATTCATATTCCATATTTCTTGCCAAGCTTGTCCTACTGAATTTTGTACATCACCTATTATAACAAACTTAGCATATTTCCCTTTTGGAATAATACTACTTTCTATTTCTTCACTTTTTACTTTCTGACTCACTTCTGTTCCTGCAATAAATTTATAAGGCTTTGTATAATCTCCCTCATATTCTGTATATAATCCTATTGTTTTACTATTTACTTTATTAGGAATTTTATCATAAATTCCACCTGCAAATAATTTTTGCCAAGTCATTCCTATATCTTGCATAGCCTTTCCATCTTGATTAGTTGTTTTAATTTTAATTCCTGTAACTACCTTTTCTTCTAATTCTACAATTTCATATTTCATAATTCTTACCTCCTAAAAAAATTATAAAATATGAAATATGACAACTGCATGTCATATTTATAAATAATTTTTTAAACTTTTCTGTAGTTTGTCTTTTATTATATTTTGTGCATATTTTGGACTTAATATTTTTATATATTCTCCAAAAGATAATATAAAACTGTATACCCAATCATTTTCAGGAAATTCTACTTTAACAAGAAAATTACCATCATTTTTTTTAGTTATTTGACTAATGTCAAATTCATCATATACTCTAAAAGCCATTTCCTTCGAAATCTCTAATTCCAATAAAATATTTTTAAACTCTTTTTCTTCTCTTTTATCCTCTGGCATTTCTCTTTCAAAGTGTTCTTCTAATAATCTAATTTCTTTTACTCTTGTTAATTTAAAAAATCTATAATCTTTTTTTAATCTACAATAGCTTATTAAATACCAAGATTTATCTTTAAAATAAATTTGTAGTGGTTCAACTACTCTCAAATTTATTTCACCATTAGAATTATAATACGTAAATTCTATTAATCTTTTATTTAATATTGCTGATTTAATAATTTGAAAAGTATTTTCTTTTGAAGGTAACCAACTGGAAAAGTCAATTTTAATCCAATCATTTACTTTTTTATTAAAAATTGTACTCATCTTTTCTAAAACATCTTTTTCAGTTTTTCCATTCATTTTTTCTAAACTCTGAAGTGCAAACAAAATTTGATTTTGTTCTTCCTCTGAAAGAATAGATTTGTTTAGTACATATTCTTCTAAAATACCTATTCCACCATCTTTTCCTTTTGACATGTAAATTGGTATATTAGCACTACTTAAAGCTTCAATATCTCTATATATTGTTCTTGTAGATACTTCAAATTTTTCAGCAAGCTCTTTTGCTGTAACCTTTTTCTTTTGAAGTAATATATATAATATTTCAAATAATCTATTATTCACCTGCATAATTTTCTCCTTTAAAATATTATATCATATAAATATGACATATTCTTGTCATATTTGTAAAAATTTAAATAGAACAAATCACACAGCTAAGAAATGTTCGATGTGCGAAAAATTTCTGAAAGCTTTATATAATAGGAAGTGCAGAGCACTTTCCTATTATATAAAAAAAGGCGAAAATTTAAGCTAAAGCCTAACTTTTTAAAGCTAACTTAAATTCCTGCCATATCTTAATTATATATTTAACATTTCTTCTAATTCAGTTTTAGAATGAAAACCTACTGAAATATTTGCTACTTCACCATTTTTAAATAATATTAATGTTGGTATACTTGTAATTCCATATTTAATAGCTAAATCCCCTTGCTCATCAACATTCACTTTCCCAACTTTAATTTTATCTTTATTTTCTTCTGCAAATTCTGAAAGAACTGGTGCAAGCATCTTACAAGGTCCACACCAAGTTGCCCAAAAATCCACTAGCAATACCTTTTCTGATTTTAGCACTTCTTCAAAATTTTCCTCTGTTAAATTAATTTCTACCATAATTTATTTCTCCTTTTAATTTGATTTATAGTAAAGCAAACAATGACAATATCCCTCAAAATTTGGATCTTTTACTTGTTCTCGAAATTCTTTACACATACATTTTGTATCTTGATTTTTTTCCAGTCTGCAAGGGCAATATCCTCCCGTTCTTTCTAATCCTTCTTTAATAGTTTTTACAATTTCTTTATCTTCATTTAATCTTATTGCCATTAATTTACCTCCTTTCATCTATTTTTCCTATTATACCAATTTTAATTCTATAAATCTATACATATATACATATATTTTATTAGCCCTAAGTAATATTTTCTGTTTCTAGATTATTTTTTGTTTTAAAACTATAATGTAATAAAATTGGAGTTATAAGTGTTACTAAAAAAACAGTTATTATCACAATAGAAAATATTTCCTCATTTATTAAACCTATTTTTTCAGCTTCATCAGCCATAATTAATGCAACTTCACCTCTTGTTGCCATTCCTATACCAATTTGAACTGATTTTTCATTACTATATCCACATATTTTTGCACCTAATCCATTTCCTATTATTTTACTAATAATTGTAACTGCTGTAAATATTAATATAAACACCCAAACTGATATACTAAAATTTATTTTTCCTAAATTTAAGCCTATACTTGCAAAAAATATAGGGGAAAAAATCATTCCAACAACTAAATCAATTTTTCCTTTTACTTTTCTTCCTTTTTCTGTATTTCCTATAACAAGCCCTGCTATATACGCACCAATTATTCCACTAACTCCTAATCTTTCTGCAATATAGGCTAAAATTAATGCAAAAGCTATAGAATAAGTTGGCATTTGTTCTGTTTTAACATCTTTTTTCTCTATTTTCTCAAACACCTTAAACAAAGATAAACCTAATATTAAAGCCATTCCAAAAAATATAATTATTTTTAATAGCATTATAGCAAAGGTAGTTATATGTAAATTTCCACTATTCATTATTATTGTTAAAAACAATATTCCCATTATATCATCAACTACACCTGCCCCTAATATGGCTAATCCTACACTTGATTTAATTTTTTTCATTTCAATTAAAGTTTCAACTGTTATACTAACAGAAGTAGCTGTTATTACAGCACCAAAAAATAAATTTGTTTTAAAATCTTGTACATATATTAAACTAAAAATTGCTCCTAATATTAAAGGTACTACAACTCCTACTGCAGCTATTATTACATATTTATTACTATCAGCTATAAATTTTTTTATACTTGTTTCCATTCCAGCTAAAAACATTATTAGTATTATTCCAAATTTTGATAACGCTTCTAGTATAGTACTATTCTGTACAATATTAAGCATTGCTGGTCCAAGTACTATTCCAGCTATAAGTCCACCTAATACTTTTGGCATTTTTATTTTTTGAGTAAGCATTGTAAAAACTTTTACTACTAAAATTATTAATCCTATATCTAGTAAATATTTGTATTCCATTTATAATTCCTCTATTTACTTTTTCTATTATATAATTTCTTAACAAAATTACTTGTCTTAGCAATTATTTCAGCTTTAAAATTCTATTTTGATTTTATGTAAATACTATTGCAAGCTTTGCAAGTAATTTGCATATCATAATTTTCAAGTTTTTTATCTAATATAGTAATTAGTGGTTCATTATCTTTTGGGCAACACAATCTATTTTTGATAGTAATTAATTCATTTGAACTTTTTTTTCCAATTTTACTATCATCAAAATCTACTAATATACTTCCTTCACTTCCACAATTACATTTATATTTCATATTTAAATTGTCATAGGTTGAATAACATATATATCCTATGTTCTCATTACATTTATCACAGTATGTCCAACCACCATAATTAGTTGCTAATCTTGTGTTTATTAATTCTTTATTTTTTAAAATTCTCGCCATTATTTTACTCCTTAAATATATTTATATCAAAACATAAATGTTTTTCAATTACTATTAAATTAATTTAATCCTATATATTTAAACTCATTTGTTCACCTTTATCTTTTATAATAAAACTATCTTGTTTTGCTTCTGTTATTTTATCTGTTTCCTTTATATTACCTAATAATAAAGGAGAATTTTTATCATGTAATTTTACATTTTCTTTTGCTAGGTCTGGTCTTTTATTTGCATAACAATACTTACAACCATTTAAACAAGTATCATATGCTCCAATATCTCTACTTGGTATACAATGGCAACCTTTTCTAATAGGTTTTGATTTTACATTTTTATATTTTACATTATTTGCTTGTTCTAATATTTCAGATGTTGTACATCCAGATACATGAATTCCATATTTTTCATAATTTACATCAGTACCACAAGTTTGAATATACAAATTACATTTTTTTGATATTTCCCCAATTCCTTTTAAAATTTTTATTTTATCTTCTTCTGCAAAAAGAATAATTTCTGGCATATTATAATCTAATTTCTTATACATTTCTACAAAACTAAATATTGCTCTTTGAACATATGGTGCAATTTGTTTTGCCATATATTCAAAAGTTTCTAAATGTTTTTCTACTGTATATTTTTCAGTTAAAAGAATAGGATCATATCTCCATAAAACTTTCTCTTTTCCAACAATTTTTGAAAGTTCTATTAAAGTTTTTATTGATTCATCAATGCTTGGTACATTTGGCTCTACATCATTGCTATATGCTGTTATTGTATAATGGCATATTATTCTATATTTTTCATTTATTTCTTTCATATATTTTAGAATAGGTTTATAGTTTTTTGAACAAAGCATTAAGCAGTCTACATCTTTTGGACTTAAACTTATTTTTGATACATTGTTTGGAAATAATGGATTTCTTGAATATGCAAATTCTTCTTTTATTCTGTTCATTAACCATTCGCTATAATAATTTACTATATCCGTTCTTCCACCTACATTTACTATCATTGCTTGCTCCTAAAATTAATTATCTTTCCATGTCAAACACCATATCTTTAGACAATCTTAATAAACTTCTACATTCCTTTTCAATATCATCTACTGCAAAAATAGGTGAAACCATAGCAACTCCATCTACACCTGTTCCAGATAATTTTGATATAGTATTTTTATCAATCCCACCTATAGCCACTACTGGAATTTTTACTGAAGCACATATTCTTTTAAGTTCATCTACTGGTACATAAGTAGCATCTGGCTTTGTAGTAGTTTCATATATTGCACCAACTCCAAGATAATCTGCTCCACCTGCCTCTGCTTTTTTTGCCTCTTCAACATTATGAGCAGAAACACCAATAATCATATTATCTCCTACTAATTTTCTAACTTCTGTAACAGGCATATCTGACTGTCCAACATGAACTCCTGCTGCTCCAGATTGTATAGCTACATCAACATTATCATTAATTATTAATGGAACTCTATATTTTTCACATAGTTTTTGCATTTCTATTGCTCTAGAAAGAAAAGAAACTTCATCTAAATCTTTTTCTCTTAATTGCAGACAAGTAATTCCGCCTTTTAAAGCTGATTCAACTTGCTCAATTAAAGATTTATCGCTTGGTAATTTACTATTAGTAACTGCATAAAGTAACATCATATTTTTATTGCATTTCATATTAATCCTCCAAAGTAACTGTCTTATTAATAACTATTTATATTGTTTCTAACATTATACTAGTAAAACCTTTAAAAAATCAATATTTTGAAAATAATTTTTAGAAAAAATATCAAGTATTCTCTAAACCTGCTGAAAATTTTTTAGAATATATGAAAAATCATCTTAATTCTAAACATAAAAATAACTAGAAACAATAATAAAGTTCCTAGTTATTTTTCCATATAAATTGTAATTTTTTATTCTAATACTAATGCTTTTTTGGGACAAAAATTTGAGCATTTACCACATTTTATGCACTTATCATAATCTACTTTTGGTGCTTCAAAATCTTTTTGGCTTAATGCTCCAAATGGACAAACATTTACAGCTGGACATTTATGATTTTGAGGGCAATTCTCGATTACTATTTTTAATTTTTTATCCATAAATTTATCTCCTTTCAAATTGTAATTTTGTGTTATACTCCAAATTCTTTTGCATACTTTACTATTCCACTTATTTCTTTATTACTATAGTTTAATTTTATAGCCATAAAATTTTTATTTTGTACTTCAAATGGTGCAATTATTCCATATTGACTTGCTGGAATATAGCCAAATTTTGGATAATATTTTTCACTACCTAAAACAATAGAGTAATGATATCCTAATTTTCTTGCTATTTTATGACCTTCTTCTATTAGTCTTTTTCCTATTCCTTGTCTTTGATATTCTGGCAGTATTCCTAGTGGTGCTAAAGCTAATTCTTCATATTCTCCTATTTCTATTTTTGTAAATAATATATACCCAATTGTTTTATTATCTTGAACTGCTATTAATGACAAATCTGGAATAAAACTATTACTCTTTCTTAATGCTACTACTAACTCTTGCTCGTTCCCATCACTATGCTCTGCTGTTTCAAATGCAGTTTTTATTACACTATATACTTCTTCATAGTCATTTTTATTTTCTTGTCTTATTTCTAACATTTATAATTCTCCAGTCCATTTTTCAAATTGTAATTTGAATTAATCTATATCAAAATTTTCTGTTTTTAAATCACAATAATATCTACCACTTGTTGCAATAAATCTTAAAACACAATAATCTGGATCCGTTTTACCTTTTTTATAGAATATGGTATCTCCTTTTTTCCAAATCATATTTTTAGTTTCTTGGTCTGTTAATACTTCCATTTTTCCTTTTAACATAACACCAACATACTTAATTACCCCTTTATGATAAAAATATATACTAGCATTAGGATTGTTTTGGTATTGTTTCACTCTCATAGATGAAGTATTAGTAGAAAAATAAAATTCTTTTAAACCATTTCGTTTTCTTGGTTTCAGCATTGCTTTCATATTAGGATAATTTTCATTATCAATAGAACTTATAAAACTAACTTTTTGCTTATTAATAAATTTTTCTATTTTCTTTAAATCCATAAAACTTCATCTCACTTTCAAATTATTATTTATCTTATTGTAACATTATTATTAAAAAATGTATATAAAAAGGATACGCCAAAATATCTTTTGACCTATTCTTCTATCTTTAAACTTATTGCAAATAAAATTTGATGAACGTCACTAATTTTCGTTTCTTCCGAGTTAATATAATTCCAACGATTGATACAATAAAGATAATTGGTGCTATCCTAATAAATAGCCATTCAAAGGAATGAACAGCAACCCCTAAAACTGCTGTTTCGGGATTACTATAATCCCAAGCTAGATACGGACTATTTAACCAAAATAAATAGCTGGAAATTATCATTATTATTGCACATAATGAAATTAGTATCCAATGAATCATTTTTCTTCTTGCATTAGCCCTTTTTAACAGCTGTAAATTTATTATTTCTAATTTTTCTGAAATTGCTTTTATATCATCTCCTTTAGTCTCCGAAATATTTTCTCCAAGCAAAATGCTTACTGGTGTTTCAAAAACCTCTGATATTGAAACTAACATTTCCGAATCAGGAACTGACAATCCTTGCTCCCATTTAGAAATTGTTTGTCTTACTACATTTAATTTAATAGCAAGTTCTTCTTGCGAAAGACCTTTTGACTTTCTTAATTGTTTAATATTTTCTTTTAACATTTTTAACAACTCCTTTCCTTACAAACTATTATATAAAGAATTGTCCGTTGCTACAAGCAATGCTTATTAACATTCAAAATTATATGCTTTAAGAAAATTTATTATTTTCTCTTAATAGGTATCCAAATCTCACTATAATATTTTTCATCATCAACACCTTTTTTATAATCTTTTGGATTTGAATACATTTCAATATTATAACCTGCTGCTATTTCATAATCGTTGGAATTTGGTAACCATTCTGTAAATATTTTTTCGTTGATTTCTGGCATTTTGATTTTTGATGGACCTACGCAAGTAAATATTGCCCAAGTAAATTTTGGAATTTCTATTATTTCAAAATCTTTAGGAACTTTAAAATCTTCATTATAATCATCTCCAATAATGTAATCAAATACATCATATCCTATATTAGCATCAAAATTAACAGCATATTTAGGGTTTATTTTGGTAAATGCACTTTTCATAAAAAATTTTCTCCATAGCTTTGGTATATCTTGATTTGCAGCTTCATACTTAAAACTTTCCTTTAGTCCAACAACTTTAAAACTTTCCCTTTCTTCAATTCTATACTCCATTGTATAACCACCTTTCAAAATTAAATTTATTTTTAGAGGCGCAAATTCTTTTATTTTTCCACCTCTTCGAACTTCTGTTGGAGTAGATCCGTGAAATCTTGTAAATGCCTTTGTAAAGCTATCTGGAGAATCATATCCATACTTTAGAGCTATATCAATTATTTTATTATCTGTATTTAATACTTCATAACCTGCACATGATAGTCTCCTATTTCTAATATATTCACTTAACCCATAACCACAAATAATAGAAAATCCTTTTTGAAAATAAAACAATGATATATATGAATAATTTGAAATGTCTTCAATAGTTATATCATTTGTTAAATTATTTTCTATATATTCAATAGCTCTACTTATAGATTCACACCAATTCATATTTTTCCTCCTTTTAAGTTCATAAATAAATTTTAGCCTATAAAAATTTACTTTACCCGATATTCCTTGTTAATATTTGTCTATAAACTTTAAAGAGCAAATTTAATGAAGTGAACCCCATATAGTGGACACTAAATAAAAAGAGCTCTTTACTTGGA
>CANOVB010000012.1 GCA_947570695.1 uncultured Clostridium sp. | reverse complement strand
GTCTCCAAGTAAAGAGCTCTTTTTATTTAGTGTCCACTATATGGGGTTCACTTCAAAGAATATCCTCTTTTATTATATAAAGCTTTCAGAAATTTTTCACACATCGAACATTTCTTAGCTGTGCGAAATGAAATGAGATACAGCTAAGTTATACATAGGAAATACGTGGACAATTCAGTAAAGTTTCGTCTTTTGCATATTAAATATTATCCACTTTTGCTTTAATAAAAAAATATAGTTTTTTGCAACCAAAAAGGGGTTTAATTTGTATTAGTAATAGATAGGGGGAAAAGATATGCAGAAGGAGAAATATATGGAAGAAGTAATAAGAAAATATTCTGACATGGTTTATCGTATTGCACTAACAAGATGTAGAGTTGTTGAAAATGCAGAGGATATTTTTCAAGAAGTATTTTTAAAATTTAGTGAAAAAAATCCTAAATTTGACTCAGAGGAACATGAAAAGGCATGGTTTATTAGAGTAACAATTAATTTAACTAAAAATTTAAAACATTCTGCATGGTCTCAAAGAACAGTTACACTAGATGAAAATATGATTTTTGAAAAAAAAGAAGAACAAGATATTTTTTCAAGTGTTTGCCAATTACCTCAAAACTACAGAACTGTAGTATATTTATTGTATTATGAGGGGTATAAAGTAAAAGAAATATCTGAACTTATGAAAAAAAGTGAAGGAACTATAAAAAGTTGGTTATTTAGAGCAAGAGAAATTTTAAGAGAAAAAATAGAAGGAGGGATTGGAGATGAATAAAGATAATTATAGGAATGCTATTAATCAAATACATGCAAGTGATAAATTAAAAGAAGAAACTTTAGAAAAAATGAAAAATAATAAACATAATAAAATAGCTTATATAAAATATTTATCAAGTGTAGCAGCTGTTATTTTAATATTTTGTATGGGGTTTAATTTTTTAAATAAAAGACAAATAGAACAGCCACAGTTACCTATAGCAACAAATCCAAATACTACTAAAAAAGTTGCAGCAGAATTACCAAGATTTAAAAACATGGAAGAATTAAAAGAAGTTCTTGAAGAAAGAAATGAAAATTATAATAGATCAACAAATAGTATGGGGCTTTTAGACAGTAGTGCTAATAGTGAAATGGTACAAGAAGAAGCAAATGTAAAGTCAGATAAAGTAAATGATATTGCAAGTACTAAGAGTAAGGAAAAAGATTTTTCCACAACAAATGTGCAAGTTGAAAATGTTGATGAAGCTGATATTATAAAAACAGATGGCGATTATATTTATTATGTTGCTTCTTCTAAAATATATATTATAGAAGCAAAAGAATTAAAGATTATAGCAGAAATTAAAATGCAAGATGAAATTCAAAAATCTGTTTATCCTTATGAAATTTTTATAAATAAAGATAAATTGATTGTTTTAGCAGGATTATATGAACAAGAAAAAGAACAGGCAAAAACATCTGGAGAAATAGGAGTTCCTTATGATTATGCAAGAGTTATGAGTCAAAATACAGCAGTAGCAATGATTTATGATATTTCGAATAAAGAAAAACCAGAACTGTTAAGACAACTAGGATTAGATGGAAATTATGTGAACTCTAGAATGATTGGTGATAATGTATATTTTATTAGTTCAAAAAATGTTTATTATTATAATAATATGAAAGATGATGAAATTTTGCCAAGAATAACAGATACAGCATCATCAGAAAATACAAAAATTGTAGATTGCACAGATATAGCATATTTTAAAGATACAGATAATTATAGTTATATGTTAGTTGGTGGATTTAATATTAATAATAATGATGATATGAGTGTTGAAACATTTTTTGGTGCTAGTAGTGATATATATGCTAGTGAAAAAAATCTTTATATAACTCAAACAAAATATGATGATTATTATAAATCTAAAACAATAATTTATAAATTTTATTTAGATAATTCAAAAATATCATTAACAGCTAAAGCAGAAATAGAAGGATACTTAAATAATCAATTTTCAATGGATGAATATGAAGGAAATTTAAGAGTAGCAACAACATATTATACGAATAAAAATAGTATGATAAATGTTTTAAAAGAGGTTATTACAGATGAATATGTAGAACCAGAATATAGTAATAGATTATATGTATTAGACGAAAACTTAAATGAAATTGGAAGAATAGATGATTTAGCTAAAGATGAGAAAATATATTCTGTGAGATTTATGCAAAAAATGGGATATATAGTAACTTTTGAAGAAATTGATCCATTATTTGTAATAGATTTATCAGATCCTAGAAATCCACAAATAAAAGGAGAACTTAAGATACCTGGATATAGTGCATATTTACATCCTTATGATGAGACACATATAATTGGAATAGGATATAATACAAAAAATAATAAGTATGGTGGAATAATAACAGATAATATGAAAATGTCTATGTTTGATGTATCAGATTTAGAAAATCCAAAAGAAATGTTCAGCATAGATATTGGAAAAGATTATACTTATTCAGACGTTTTATATAATCATAAAGTACTATTCTATAAAAAATCAGATAATTTAATTGGTTTTCCAGTAGGATATGGTGGAAATTCTAAAATTGCAATATACAAAATTGATTTAGAAAAGGGCTTTGAAGAATATGTAGAAATAAGTGAGAAATTTTCTTATATGCAAAGAGTAATTTATATAGAAAATGTATTATATGTTTTAAATAATACTTCAATTATATCTTATGATTTAAAAACTTTCGAAAAAATTAATGAATTAAAACTAGATGATACACAAATTCGAGGAATTAATAGATTAAAAGCAGTATATTAAAATAATTTATCTTAAACAAACGTAGACTAACAAATTTTAAAATTTGTTAGTCTACGTTTTTCTTACATGTAGCAAATGAAATGAGTTACAGATAGGCTATTGATACTTTTTTGTTAAATAAAGTATCTAACAACTTTATGCAGAATTTAGGAAATTTCTGTATTGTAAAAAATAATATCATAATATATAATATAAAATAGCAAAAAAGTAAAAATATCGACTAAAAAAATGGTTTATAGATAAATCCAAAAATCTAAATCTTAAAAGGAGAGTATTGAAATATCAATACAAAGAAAAAATGAATATATTATCTTTTTTTATAGCAGTAATAGTTTTAATAGCAATTTTAAAATTTATATCTTTACCATTTAAAATAATTATAAAATTAATAATTAATTCTTTTATAGGTGGTATAATTTTATATTTATGCAATCTTTTAGGCTTAGGAATAATTGTTGAATGGTGGTCAATATTGCTTACAGGTTTTTTAGGAATTCCAGGACTTATCATTTCATTTATAATATCTATTTTAATTTAATCATGGAAGGAAATATTTAATGAAAGTAGGATTTGTTTCTTTACGGATGTAGTAAAAATTTAGTTGACACAGAAATGTGTATTGGAATATTTAAAAAAGAAAATTTTGAAATAGTAAATAATCCAGAAGATGCCGAAATAATAATTATTAATACTTGTGGATTTATTGAATCTGCAAAAGAAGAAGCAATAAATTGTATTTTGGAAATGGCTGAATATAAAAAAACAGGAAATTGTAAGTTTTTAATTGCGATGGGATGTTTAGTACAAAGATATAAAAAGGATTTAGAAAAAGCCATACCAGAAGTGGATTTATTTTTAAGTATTGATGAATATGAAAATTTTTGGGAAAAAATTGCTAAATTATTAAATAAAGATAAAAAAACAAAAAATACTTTAGATTATCTAGATAGAGTTATTTCTACAGGAAATGCTACTTCATATTTAAAGATTGCAGAAGGATGCAGTAATAGATGCACATATTGTGCAATTCCTTACATAAGAGGACCTTATGTAAGTAGAAAAATGGAAGATATTTTAAAAGAAGCAGAGAGTTTAGCAAAAAAGGGAATAAAAGAATTAATAGTTATAGCACAAGATACAACGAAATATGGAATTGATATTTATGGAAAGCCAGTTTTGCCAGAACTACTTCAAAAATTATGTGAAATTGAAGGATTTAAATGGATTAGATTTTTATATGCATATCCTGAAAGTATAACAGATGAACTTATAGAAACTGTTAAAAATAACGAAAAAATATGCAATTATTTTGATATACCACTTCAACATTTTTCAGATGAAGTATTAAAAAGAATGAATAGAAAAAGTGATAGTAAATCAATAGAAAATGTAATAGAAAAAATTAGAAAAAATATTCCAGATGTAATTTTAAGAACAACAATGATAGTTGGATTTCCGGGAGAAACAGAAGATGATTTCTTTAAATTATATGAATTTGTAAATAGTGCTAAATTTGAGAAATTAGGAGTTTTTAAATATTCTAAAGAAGATGGGACTCCAGCAGCAAAAATAAAAAATCAAGTACATTATAAAACAAAACAAAGTAGATTAGATAAAATAATGACTTTAGAAAAACAAATTTCAAAAATAAAACTTGAGGAAAAAATTGGAAATGAATACAAAGCAATAGTTGATGGTTTTTCAGAGGATAATAAATATATTTGTGCAAGAAGTTATATGGATATACCAAATGAAGATGGTACAATATTTATAAAGAATAATAAAAAAGTAAAATCTGGTGACTTTATAAAGTGCAAAATAATATCAGTAAGAGATTATGATTTAATTGGTGAAATTATATAGTTTATAAGTAGCTATAAAAATCTAAATAAATAATTAGGGAGTGAAGATTTAGTATGCTAAAGAAAGTATTTAAAATTGTAATACTAATACTTATGGTTATTGGAATATGCTATGGAATTTCAATAACATTTAAAAAAACACTTCCAGATAAACTTCAAAAAGAAGCAGAAAATAATATTTTTAATATGATACAAACTAAAACAGCAGAAGTCACTAATTTTTATACTTATGGTAGATCTTTTAATATAAGTGGAAAGCTTGGTAATGTAAGTAAGGATAATTTCGAAAGCGTAAAATTAGTAGTAACAGATGGTTTAGAATTTGAAAAATCATATTCTTTAAGTTATAGATTTAATGAAAACAATTTAGAATTTTTTTCAGGAGATTCAATAAATACAGCAATCATTATTGATGAATTAGAAGATGATTTTGAATATTATGTATTACTTAGATTAAAATTAAACAATAGTGTAAATGCAAAATATTATTCTTTTAGAAATTTATCAGAACATGAAAATATAGAATATTATACAGTAACAAAAGATGGAATAAATAGAAAAGCGATAGTTGATTTTTCTAATAGAAATCATGATAATAAAGAATATAGTTTATTAACATTAGGAATGACTAGAGAAGAAAATTTGCCAGAAGAAGTTTATGACATAGTTATAGATGCAGGACATGGTGGTAAAGATGTTGGTGAGAAATCAGGAACATTTACAGAAGCAGGAATAACTTTAGAATATGCAAATTTATTAAAACAATCTTTAGAAGAAAAAGGATATAAAGTAAAATTAACTAGAGATGATAATAATTCTGAAAGCTTTACATCAACAAATATGTATTCAGAAAATGGAAGAATTAGTATAGCATGTAAGTCAAAAGCTAAGCTTATGATATCATTTCATGTAAATAATGGAGCCAAAAATTTGAGTGGATTTGAAATATACTCACCTTCAAAATCAGATTTAAAATTTGCAGAGATGATGGCAAATAAAATAAAAGAATATTCAAATATTAATTTTTCTAATAATAAATCCTTTAAAAAATCAGATGGAGTATATGTGAGAAACTTCACAAATAATGTAATAAAAGAATACGAAAATACTGCAAATAAAAAAGGTTATGAACCTTATAATCTTACAACAGAAACACCATATTTATATACAATAAGAGAAGTAGGCGGAATAGCTACAGAGGCTTATGTAGATGGAAGAAATACAGCTTATGATAAAAATGAATATTACAATTCTAATCAAGGTATAGAATGTTATCAAATAGAACTAGGATATATAAAAACAGATTTAGAAATAATAAAAAATGAAAAAGAAAATTATATAAGAGCAATTACAGAAGTAATAGAAAATAATTATTAAACTTCTACAAAAGAAAGGAATTTAAAATGGACGAAACAGAAAACTTTGTAAAATTTATAAAAGAAAAGTTTAGTGAAACTGAAATAAAGATGGCAAGATTTATTTATGAAACTGATTTACTTACATATACAATGAACACAGAAAAGGTAAAAGAAGGTGAAAAAATAGTTGATAAACCAACTAATATATTAGAACTTTCATATTTAAAAATGTGTGCTAAAAAATTTGATGATTCAGAAAATTTATTAGAGAAAGTATTTTTATTTTATGTTGGATATGCATTAAGAGAATATAAAAATTCTTGGAGATTAAATTTAAATAATTTAGAAAATGATTTAAGTTTAAAATGTTCATATTGTAATGTAGATTCAGATGTTTGTCCTTTTAAATTAGTTACATATATTAGTAAATGTATAGCAGATAATAAATTTGAACCTAAAAAAGTATTTAATGAACTTATAGAAAAGCCAAAAAAAGAATATATTTCAGATAAAGCTACAATAGAATTTGTAGTAGATTCAATTAATAAATTAATAAATAATTCAATGGATGTTGTATGTGCAGGAATGCTTTTAGCAGCAGATACTTTAGAAATTGAGAAAGAAGAAAATGGGAAATTATATTTTAGATATTTAGATTTTAATGTAAAAAATAATTCATTTTTTAACAATTTAAATGAGTTTTATAAAGAAAAAAAAGGCGTAACAGGAGAAATTAATTTATCAGAAATAAAATTTACAGAGAATTTCTCATATCTTTTTAGTAAATCACCAGTTGAGCTTGCTGCTTACATAAAATATTTATGTGATAGAAATAATATAGATGAACAAGTTTTAGTAGAAAATATTTTAGAAAAAAGAAACTTTAAAGAAAGTGAATTTAGAATTGCATATTATTGCCAATATATACATTCTGTAGAAGAATTAGAATGTACAGAAGAAGAGAAAAAAGAGATTATTTCAATACTTACATATATTAGAAATTATTATTTTAATGAGGATTTACCTTATATTCACTTTAATATAGGATTATTTACTAAAAATACAATTATTTCAGATAAAGTGATAAATATAATAAATAGATATGTAAGAACTTTTAATTATATTACAAATAAAGGAACCTTATGGGTAGATTCTGAAATGCTTGTAAAAAGGACAAAAGATTCTACAGACATGATAATGCAAGTAGATAAAATATATAATGATAATGACGTTGTAATTTTTGAAAATCTTGAAAAAATAAAAAGTTTAAATGAATTTAAAGTTGATGCTTTATTTACAGCTATTGAAAAATTTAACTGTAAAAATAGACGTTCAATAACATTTTTTGTTGAAAATGAAGAAGTACTTAAAAGCTTAACACAGAAACATCCAATGATAGTAAATAGTGTAATAAATAAAAAGATAACTATTAATGGTTTTGATGCTAGTTTAATTAAAAATAAAGTTATACAAAGATTAGAAAATATAATGGATATAGATAAAGAATTTTCAGAAAATTTAGAAAATTATATTAAATCTACATATTATCCAGATACAATGAATGAATATCTATACATAGATAATTTGTATAATTCTATTGTTTTCAATAAATTTAAATTATTAGAAGTAAAAAATTCTTTTGACAAAGAAGATGTACCTCAAGAACTTGGTACTAGAGAAGTAAAAGAAATATTAGCTGATATAAATAATTTAATTGGATTAAGTGAAGTAAAAGAAAATATAAATGAGTTTTTGAAATATTTAGATTATAGTAAAAAAATAGATACAGAAGGATTTGCTAATTTAAATATGATATTTAAAGGAAATTCAGGAACGGGTAAAACTACAGTAGCAAGACTTTTAGCAGAACTTTTTTATAAATTAGGATTTATACGTGAAAATAAAATAATAGAAGTTACAAGTAAAGATCTAATAGGTTCACATTTAGGAGAAACAGCGCCCAAAACACAAAGTGTTATTGATTCAGCAATAGATGGAGTATTATTTATTGATGAAGCATATTCAATAATGGCAAGTAAAGGTGGTTCTACTTCAAATTATCCAGCAGAATGTATGGCAACAATTTGCAAAGCAATGGAAACCTATAAGGATAGATTAATAATAATATTTGCAGGTTATACAAAGGAAATGAATGATTTTATAAATGCAAATCAAGGGTTAATGTCAAGAATAGGCTACGAATTGGAATTCTCAGATTTTTCTAAAGATGAATTATTACAAATTTTTAAAACTGAAGTCCAAGGAAATGAATTTGAACTTGAAGAAGGTGTTATTCAAAAAATTGAAAAAATCATAATGAAAAACAAAGTAGGAAGAAATTTTGGAAATGCACGTTTTATTACAAACTTATTTGACAGATTAGTTTTAACACATGCTGCAAATTGTGAAGATGATAAGTTATTAAAAACAATAACAAATAAAGATATAGAAATTTTTGCGGAAACTAAAAAAGATAAAGAACGTGGTGTAGATGAAATATTAAAAGAATTAAATTCTTTAATAGGTTTAAATGCAGTAAAGGAAAATATAAATGGATTTGTTTCTGTAATTGAATTAAATAAGAAATTAGACAGAAATCCTGATTTTAATATGCATATGATATTTAAAGGAAATGCGGGAACAGGTAAAACAACAGTAGCAAGGCTACTAGCAGAAATTTATTATAATTTAGGTTATGTAAAAAGAGATAAATTAGTAGAAGTTCAGTCACAAGATTTAATAGGAGAATTTTTAGGGCAAACAGGACCAAAAACACAAGCTGTTATTGAATCAGCTTTAGATGGAGTATTATTTATAGATGAAGCGTATTCAATAATGGAACACAATGGAAGTAATGCAAGTTATTCTGCAGAATGTGTTGCTACTCTTTTAAAAGCGATGGAAGACTATTCTGGAAGATTAATAATAATATTTGCTGGTTATACAGATGAAATGAAAAAATTTAGAGATTTAAATCCTGGTCTAAAATCAAGGATAGGATATGAAATCGATTTTGAAGATTATAGTATAGAAGATTTAATGAAAATTTTTGATAAAAAAGTAGCAGATAAGGGATTTAAAACTGATGAATCAGCCAGAAAGAAAGTAGAAAAAATATTTAGTGATGCAAAAGAAGTAGAAAACTTTGGTAATGGTAGATTTGTTGAAAATACAGTTCAAAAAATAATAATTGAACATGCTAAAAAAACAAGAGAAGTTACAGATACAGAAAGGCTACTTACATTTACAGAAGAAGATATTCCAAAAGTAAAAGCAGAGGAATCGAGAAAAAGAATAGGATTTTAAAAATAATAAAAAAGTTCCTTTTTGGAACTTTTTTATTATTTTTAAAGACTATATATTAAAGGAGATAAGATATGAAAAAAATACAAGAAAAAGATTTTAAAGAAATATATGAAACAACATATCCCCAAATTTTGAAATTTATTATTGTAAATTGTTATGATTTTAATGATGTAAACGATATTATTCAAGATACCTATATAGAATTATTAAATAAAACTAAAAAAGGAATAGAAGTAGATAATTTAGAAAGCTATTTGTGCGGAATAGCTAAAAATGTTATTAAAAGATATTATTTTAATAAAAAAAGATTAGTTTTAGTATCAAATGATGATATAGATATTGAAATAAAAGATGATACAAATATAGAATTAGATTTTATATCTCAGGAGAATGTTCAAAAGATTTGGGATTATGTAGCTAAAAAAGATACTATAATAGCAAAGATTTTTTATTTATATTTTGTTTCAGACTTAAAGATTTTAGATATTGCACAAGAATTAAAGATGTCTGAATCAAATGTTAAACATAAACTTTATAGAACAATTAAAGAATTAAAAAATAAATTTGGAAAGGATGTGAATTAAATGAGAAATGATATTTATAAAAAATATTCAGAAAAAGTTTTTAATAAAGAAGAAAATTTTGAGAAAATTATTTTAAATTCAAAAAAGAAAAAAATAAGAGTTAGAAAAATATTTAATATAGCAGCTGTGATTTTGATAATTTTTGCTGTTGGACTTGTAACTCCTGAAATATATGCAAATATTAAATATAATAAAGAATTTAAAGAATATAGTCAAAGAGATTATGAAATAGAAAAAGGAGCAATTTCAGATAAAATAGAAGATGGTTATTTAGAAAAAGTAAATATGGATTATTTAAAGCAAGATGGAATTAAAATAAAAGTAGATTCTATGATAATTACAGATGACCATTTCCAAGCAGATATTAATTTCTTGTTTGAAAACAATATAGTATTAGAGTCTAAATTTCAATATTCTTATGCAATATATGATGAAGAAAAAAATGTATATGATTTATTTGTAAATATAGCTGAATTTGATGATAATATGAAAGAGTACAGTAAAACAATTAGAAATTTTTGTAGAGACATAGGTATAAAATATAGCTCTTTGAAGGGTAAAATAGGAATAAGTAATCATGGTGGATATACTCTTATTAGTTCAAAGGATAGAAATATTATATCACGAATAGAGATGGACTCAACTAAAAATAGTTATCCAAGAAGTAAAAAAATATATATTAGAATTTTTGATTTATTTTATTTATTAGATGAGGATGAAAAAGAAGAATTGGGTATATCAGAAGATTTTATTCAAGTATCTGATGCAGAGTGGATTTTTGAAATAGATGTACCAGAAAAATTTTATGATAGAGAAACAATATATTTAAGTCCAAAAGAAAAGATATCAGAAATAGAAATTAGTAAAATAGAATTAACAGAAATGGGACTTATAGTTGCAGGAAAATATAGTAAAATGGAAGAATTTTGGAAAAAGGGTATGAACTTAAATGATGAAGAATTTAAAAAATGGAGCAAAGAAAGATCTGATTTTGTTTATATAACAGATGGTGACGGAAATAGATATGATTCAGTATTTGGTGGTAGTGGAAGTGAAGAAAATAGTTTTAATTTTAGATATTTAGTAGGTAAAAAAATGCTAGATAAAAAATTATATTTAAATTATAGCATAAATGGAGTTCTAAAAACAGTAGAATTGGTAGAAAATAAGTAACTTAATAAAATTGATTTATAAAGATTAAAAGTGCATATAAAAAATTAAATTTTATATGCACTTTTAAATATTATTAAATTAATAAGTTATGTGTTTTTTTTGTGATTTAAGTAGAATATTAAAAAAATATATGATAATATATGAAAAAATAGAATGGCATATATAAAATAAAACATCTGTAAAAGTTAATAGAAAATTAAAGATTTTAAAGAAAGGACTGCATAAATATTGTGCAGAAAGTAAGAAAATGGAAGTTATTGAATTAAATCATCCACTAGTTTCACATAAGTTAACAATTTTAAGAAATGAAAAAACTGGAACAAAAGAATTCAGAGAAATAGTAAGTGAATTGTCTACAATTCTTTGTTATGAAGCGATGAAAGATGCAAAATTGGAAGATGTAGATATTAAAACACCAATTTGCCAAATGCATGGTAAAAAACTAAATGAGGATAAGTATGCATTTATTCCAATATTAAGAGCTGGAACAGGAATGCTTGATGGTTTAATTAGAGTAATGCCTAATGCAAAAATTGGACATATTGGAATGTACAGAAATGAAGAAACACTAAAACCAGTAAAATATTATTATAAGACTCCAAAAGATTTAGAAAATAGAGAAGTAATTGTACTTGATCCAATGCTTGCAACTGGAGGGTCAGGGATTGACGCTTTAACAATGCTTAAAGAAAGTGGAGCAAAAAAATTAAAATTTTTATGTATAATAGCAGCACCAGAGGGAATTAAAAGAATGCAAGAAGTTCATCCAGATGTACAAATTTATTGTGCAGCTATAGATGAAAAATTAAATGAAAATGGATACATAGTTCCTGGGCTTGGAGATGCAGGAGATAGAATTTTTGGAACCAAGTAAAATATAATGGGAAAGTAATTTTAGTTTTATATTAAGAATATTCTAACTAAAAAATAAAGTACAGTTAATAATTTTAGGAGAAATAAAATGTTTAAAAATAAAAAAGTAATTATTTTTGATATGGATGGAACATTAATAGATTCTGTAGGAATTTGGAATGAAATTGATGTTGAATTAATAAAAAAAATTGGTGGAATTTTAGATGATGTTAATATTCAAATACAAAGAGATAGTACATTAAAAAAATTAAAGGGTAGTGAGAATTTATATTTAGAATATTGCAGATTTCTTAAAGAAAAATATAAATCAGATATGGAAGCAGAAGAAATATTGAAACTAAGATATGAAATTTCTAAATATTATATGGAGAAAGTAGTTGATTATAAGCCAAATGCTGAAAAATTATTAAAAAGATTAAAAGAATTAGGATTTAACTTGGCTATTGGAACAACTACACGTAAAGCAAATATCGAAATGTATAAAACTACAAATAAAAATATTATAAATAAAGCAAAATTAGATGACTATTTTGATATTATAATTACAAATGAAGATGTAAAAAATAGAAAACCTGATCCAGAAGTTCATAGTAGAATATTAGAATTTTATAATATAAAACCAGAAGAGGTTTTAATTGTAGAAGATTCATTAATAGGAGTAGAGGCTGCTAAAAATGCAGGAATTTCTGTAGTTACAATTTATGATAAATATTCAGCAAGTGAAATAGAAGAAATTAGTAAAATATCAGAATATCAATTTAAAGATTTTGAAGAAATGATAAATTATGTAAATAAAGAATTAAGTAATTAAGTAAAAAAGGTTACTATAATGTAATTTAAACAAGTTTCATAAATAAGTCTCCAATCATAATATAAAAAAAGTATGATTGGAGGTTTTTTTATGAGAGTAAAATCAATTTTTCTAATAATTATGGTTATTTTATTTTTACCAGTAAGTGTGTTTGCAACAGTTGCCTCTAGTAGTAATATATATGAAGGAATAGATGTTAGTAATTGGCAAGGACATATTGATTATGAAGCAGTTAAAAAAAGTGGAATAGAAATTGTTTATATAAAATCAAGTCAAGGCTCAAATATTATAGATCCATATTTTAGAATAAATTATAATAATGCAAAAGCTAATGGTTTGAAAGTTGGTTTTTATCATTTTTTAACTGCAAGAACTGAGATAGAGGCAATACAACAAGCAGATTTTTTTGCTTCAGTTATATCTAATACAGAACCAGATTGTAAACTTGCAATGGACTTTGAGGTTTTTGGAAATTTGAATATTGATGAGATTAATAAAATATCATCTACTTTTTTAGAAAGGTTAAAACAAAGTACTCAAAAAGAAGTAATAATATATAGTGATACATCAAATGCACGCAATGTTTTTAGTATAGAGCTTGCAAAAGAGTATCCTCTTTGGATAGCAGAATATGGAGTAGAAGTACCAGGAGAAAGTAATTGGGAATTCTGGGAAGGTTTTCAATATACGAGTACAGGAGAGGTAAGTGGAATAAGGGGAGTAACTGATAGAGATAGATTTACAGATGATATATTTTTAAATGATACAACTAAAATTCCAGAAAGTGGAAATAAAGAAAACTATAATAAAGATACAAAGTACATAGTTCAAAAAGGAAATACACTTAGTGGGATTGCTTTAAAATATGGAACTACAGTAAATGAACTTGTAATATTAAATAAAATTAATAATCCTAATTTAATATTTCCAGGAGAAGAAGTAATAGTTCCTATAAATGGAAATATAAATAATGAAGTGGCTTTTAGCACTGGACATATAATTTATACAGTAGAAGCAGGAGATACGCTAAGTGAGCTCGCATTAAGATTTAAAACTACAATAGATAATATTGCTAAAATTAATAATATTGAAGATATTAATTTAATTTATGTTGGTGAGAAATTAAAGATTGAAAATAATGAATAAATTTTTGTTTATAAAATGAAAAAACTGGCAAATGAGCCAGAAAAGACAAATGAGTCGTTTTTTTAGAGATCTGCGCAAGAGGAGAGATGCTTAATGTTCTTCGTAAGTGCTTCTATTTACCACTTTGAATTTGCCATTGCCCATTTTCTCAATGGATACTCTTACAGTACGAATGTTAGGCACGGCATTCATTTGAGCAATAACCCCAGAAGCTGTACTTTGAGCATCTTCGTAGGAATATCCTTCAAATCCTACTTCGCTTGTGCCGGTAAAAGCGCCCCACCCAGAGAATACGTCATTGAATTCTTTTAACATGGTGTAGATCCCTCTTTCAAAATGAATTTCAATAAATATTATACCATAATTTTATGAATTAATCAATAAAATAGATCTCTAATACTAGTTTTTACGGATAATTTCACTTTCAAAATATTTTTCTTGAAATTTAGTTTGAGTTTTAATTGCTTCATCTGAAAAGTTTAAACCATCAGGAACAATAACTAATTTATCATCATTATCATTAAGCCTATGTATAATAGCAATACATAGGCCAGTAAAATTTGTTAGAGGCTTAGATATACCTAGAATATAACAATCTAATTCCTCATTGTCACCACTCATTGTATTTGGAACATATCCATAATTTATTGGGTATATAATGTTAGGATATTTAGGATGTCTGCTACCAATAGGTCTATCTATTATTACATCTATAGTTTTATTAAGAAAGTTTAGAGAATTTACCATTTTAATTATTCCTTAAAAATAATATTTATTTAGAAGTATCTTCTAAATGTTTACTAAGTTGTGGAAAAAGTGTTTGCAAGTCTGTTAAAATACTTTTATACAAGTTTTGATTTTTTAAATAATCAGCATTTTTTCCAATTATATCTAATAAATTAGAAAGTCTTGAACTATCTATAGAGTTTGAAGAATACATAATTTCACGAATAGTTCCAATAACAGATTTATTAGCTACAGGATTAGATGTATCACAAATTAAAGTATCTTCTGAAAGGTCGAGAATATCTTTGCTTCTACGATATACTTTAATAGAATCGAATAATTTATTAATAGGGTTTCTATTAGAATTTTCAACAGTTTCTACATTAGATAAAAAGTTTGAAACAGTATCATTATGATATGCTAAACTAGTATATCTTAAAGGAGAAGTGCTATTTTTTCTAGTATTTACAAGATTTAGATATCTTTCAAATATTGAAAAAGCACTTTCTTTTATTGGGACAGCAAGAGCCGCAAAAGAAATAGAATAATTAGTTTTTGAATCTCTTTTGTAGCGTTTAATAATTTGTGTAACCCAATCTAAATCACGCATAGTTCCAGTAACAATTACGTTAGTTCCAGGAAATTCTCTTAAAATAATTTCTTGAATAATATAATAAATTTCATAAGAAGTTTGATTAGTTTTAACTGCAAAATCAATATCAGAAATATTTTCTGGTTTTGCAGTGATTTCATTATGATAATGCCTAAACATATCCATATTTAAAATTACAAAATCTTTTTCTGGATTATCAGCCATTATTTTTCTTACTAAAGTATCTTTACCTGCTCCTGTAGGAGCTCCTAAAAAGATCATTTGAGCGTCTGGTTTTTCTGTATTACTTGGTGTTAAATTATAGTTACTAATTATTTGAGCAATTAATTTTGCATGAGATTTATTTAGATATGTAATATCTGGATTTATAGAAGTTTCATGTTCAATTAATTGTTCAATTTTTAAAATTAATTCTTCATTATTCATTAATCAAATCTCCATATTTTTTAATAAGTTCTTCTAATTGGCTAGATGAGCCTTTATAAATAATATCTCTATCAGTTAAAAGAATATGAAGCTCATTTTGAAGATTTATATTATTTGAATTTTTAGAAAGTTCTATATTTAAATTAGCAATTTTTTCATTTAATTTTTCAATTATTAAATTAAATTTAATATTATTTTCCATAATTATTCCTTTAAAAATTAATATCTTAGAATATTATTAATATATTTAATAATTTAGCCTATTAATATAATCAAAAATATTCAAAAAAATTATATCATATAAGCAGTTCCCTAGCAAGAAAACAGATTAAAAATAGGCGTAAATTTTTTGTAATATTTATTAAAATAAGATTTACTAAAAAAATAGTTTATATTTTAATAAAAAAATGATATAATTTCTAAAATTATAAGTAAGGAGAGGTTTATGAAAGTTTTAGTAGTATCGGATATACATGGTTCAGGATATTATGCAGAAAAAATATTAGAAATAGAAAAAAGAGAAAATACAGATAAAATTATAGTGTTAGGTGATTTATATTATCATGGACCAAGAAATGAATTAACTATGGAATATTCACCAATGAAAGTAGCAGAAGTATTAAATTCTTTAAAAGATAAATTATTAGTTATAAGAGGAAATTGTGATGCAGAAGTTGATGAAATGATTTCAGATTTCAAGTTTGAAGATCATATATTAATGGAAATAAATAATAAAAAAATATATTTTACACATGGTCATAAATATAATATTGAAAATATTCCTTATGAAGATTTTGAGATATTAATTTATGGACATATTCATCAAGGATTTATAGAAAAAAGAGGAGATTATTTATTTGCAAATCCAGGGTCGATTTCATTACCTAAAGGTGGAACAAAAAATAGTTATTTAATTTTAGAAGAAAATAAATTTGTCTTAAAAGATATAGAAGGAAATGTAATTCAAGAATATAAATTATAAATGTGTTAGATTAATTAAATTTAAATTATGAGAATTAAAAAGAATAAAGTAAAGAATTATTTTTAGTAATATTATTATGAGGATAAAATGAATATTTTAAAAATTTATGAAAAATATGGTATACCAGAAAATTTGCAATTACACATGCTAAGAGTTGCAGCATGTAGTAATTTAATTATGGATAATTTAAAGGGAAAGGCTCTGCAAAAAGAGGCTATTACTAGAGTAAGCCTTTTGCATGATATGGGAAACATTTTAAAAATTCCAGAAGATTTTTCTGATAATCCTATATTTATTCAAACAAGAAAAAAATACTTTGAAAAGTATGGCACTAATGAGCATGAGGCTAATTTAGAAATTGGAAAATTAGAAGGATTATCAGAATATGAACTTAGAATTTTAGATGGTAAAAGGTCAAGAAAAAATGAAGAAACTTTAAAATCTGATTCTTATGAAATAAAAATATGTGCTTATTGTGATCAAAGAGTGGCACCAGATGGAGTAGTTGGAATAAAAGAAAGATTAGAAGATGCTAAAATAAGATATAAAAATAAGCCTTTATCAGTATGGTCTAATGATGAAAAAGCAAATAGATTAATTGAATGTAGCCTGCAAATTGAAAAGCAAATTATGCAATTTTGTACAATAAAGCCAGAAGAAATTAATGATAATTCAATAGAAAGTTATGTGCAGAATTTAAAAAAATATGATATGAGGTAGGAAAAATGGAATATTTATTTACTTTTTTGGAGGGAATAGCAAGTTTTATATCACCATGTTTATTACCAATGCTTCCAATATATATTTCATATTTTGTTGGAGAAGATAATAAAAAAACAAACAAAGCATTAATAAATTCGATAGGGTTTGTATTAGGATTTACAATAGTTTTTCTAATACTATCAATTTTTGCGAGTACTTTAGGAAATTTAATAAATAAAAATATACAATATTTAAAAGTAGTATTTGGAATTATAATTATATTACTTGGATTAAATTATATGGAAGTTTTAAAATTAAATTTTTTGAATAAAACTAAGGGATTAAAATCAGATACAAAAAATTTGAATTTTTTAAAAGCTGTTATTTTTGGAGTATTTTTTTCAATTAGCTGGACGCCATGTATAGGAACCTTTTTAAGTTCAGCTTTATTATTAGTTGCAAAAGAACAAAATATGATAAAAGGAATTATATTAATGCTTATATATTCTATTGGGCTTGGAATTCCATTTATTATTTCAGTAATATTAATTGAAAAATTAAAAGAAATGTTTAATTTCATAAAAAGAAATTACTCAAAAATAAAAATAATGTCTGGAATAATATTAATTATAATGGGATTGTATATAATTATATTTTAATTGAATTTAAACTTTTATAAGGAAGTAATAATTAAAATTTAGCTATGAGATATTTAGAAAAATTATTAATGAAAAAAGAAAGGAAAATACTATGAAAGAAAAAATTAAAATTATATTTTTAATTTTGGTGTTTATTTTATTGATATTAGGGATAAAATTTTTTTTAGATAAGCAAGATGAAATTTTTATTCAAAATCAAATAATGGGAGAAAATACAAATAAAATTTCTGGAGTTTCTAATACAAAAGGAAATAACGATGTAAATGGGCTACAAGATATAGATATTCAGAGTGAAGAAAGTATAATAGAAGTTAATGATAAGAATTTTGAAGCTGAAGTTTTAAAAGCTGATAAAACAGTATTAATAGATTTTTATGCAGATTGGTGTAATCCTTGTAAAGTATTGTCACCAATAGTAGAAGAAGTAGCAAATGAAGAGAAAGACATAAAATTTGTAAAAATAAATATAGATAAAGCAGAAGAAATTGCAAACAAATATAATATAATGTCAATACCAACATTAGTGGTTATAAAATCCGGAGAAGAAGTAAATAGATCTATTGGTGTTATATCAAAAGAAAAAATAATTGATTTATTAAAATAAAGTAAAAAAATAAAGGTAAAGAGAGTAAATAGTAATGAAAGTAGGATACTTGGGACCAAAAGGAACTTTTTCGTATGAAGTTACAAAAGAATATTGCAAAAGCAAGGAAATGATAGAATATAAAACAATTTCAGATACAATTTTAGCATTAGAAAAAAATGAAATCCAAGAGGCTATTGTTCCAATAGAAAATTCACTTCAGGGGTGTGTTACAGATGCGATAGATACACTAATTGAAAATGAAAGTATAAAGGTTATAGGAGAAATTGTATTAGAGATTAAGCAGAATTTAATGTCGAATAAGAAATGCAATTTAGAAGAAATTAAAAAAGTATATTCACATCCACAAGCTTTAGCTCAATGTAAAAAGTTTTTAGAAAATAATTTACCATTTGCTGAAATTATTTCTGTAGAAAGTACAGCAGGAGCTGCACAAATTCTTCAAAATACTGGTGAGATCTGTGCTTGTATAGGAAATATATCTTGTTTAAATGAATATAATTTAAATTTAATTGAAAAAGATATTCAAGATAATTTATTTAATAAAACTAAATTTTGGATACTTAGTAAAAATAGCAATGTAAATATTATACAAAATAAAATGTCAATGTTATTTTCTGTAAAAGACAAACCAGGTGCTTTATATAATGTATTAGAGATATTTAATAAATATAATCTAAATCTTACAAAAATAGAATCAAGACCTGCTAAAACAGTGCTTGGAGAATATATATTTTGGATAGATGTTTCAATAGGAAATTTAAATGAAGATAAGGCAATAGAAGAAATAAAATCAAATGGAATTTATGTTAGAATTTTAGGAAAATATTAAAATAAATTAGTATTAAATTTTTACTAAAAATATAAAATTAGAAATAAATATCAATAGAGAAAAAGAGGAAAAATATGGTAGCTGATAATATGAAAAAATTGGTTCAAAATAATTCAGTAGTACGAGAAATGTTTGAAGAAGGAAAAAGATTAAAAAAGATATATGGCGAAAACAATGTGTATGATTTTAGCTTAGGAAATCCTAATTTACCAGCGCCAAACAAAGTAAAAGAAGCAATAATAGATATATTAGAAAAAGAAGATTCTTGTATGATACATGGATATACAAGTAATAGCGGATTTGAAGAGGTAAGAGAAAAAATTGCAATAACTATAAATAATAAGTTTTCAACGGAATTTACATTTAAAAATATTATAATGACTGCAGGAGCTGCTAGCGGATTAAATATAGTTTTAAAATCAATATTAAATCCAGATGATGAAGTTATTGTATTTGCACCATATTTTAGTGAATATAATCATTATATTCATAATTATAATGGAATGGTTAGAGTAGTAAATACAAATAAAGAAAATTTTGAACCTAATTTAATAGAATTTGAGCAAAAAATAAATGAAAAAACAAAAGCTATAATAATAAATACTCCTAATAATCCTACAGGAAAAATATATTCAGAAGATATAATAATAAAATTAACAAATATTATGAAGAAAAAGGAAAAAGAAATAGGTCATGAAATATATTTAATTTCAGATGAACCTTATAGAGAGATTGTTTATGATAATACGATGGTTCCTTATGTTACTAAATATTATAATAATTCTTTTATAGTATATTCTTATAGTAAATCTTTGTCACTAGCAGGAGAGAGAATTGGATATGTAGTTGTACCAAGCGAATTAGAAAATTCAGAAGAAATGATAGAAGCAGTTACTATTTCAAATAGAATAATAGGATGTGTAAATGCACCATCATTAATCCAAAAAGTGATACCATATTGTTTAGAAGAAAAAGTGGATATAGAAAGTTATAATAAGAATCGTAATTTATTATATGAAATTTTAACTCAAAATAAATTTAAATGCGTAAAACCACAAGGAGCGTTTTATTTGTTTTTAAAAACACCAATAGAAGATGATAAAGAATTTTGTAATATAGCTAAGAAATATAATTTATTATTTGTGCCAGGAAGTTCTTTTGCATGTTCTGGATATGTCAGAATTGCATATTGTGTTTCTTATGAAATGATAGAAAATTCTAGAAAAGCTTTTGAAAAATTATCTAAAGAATTTTATAAATAAAAGTGTAAGTAATATGAAAAAATAAACTGTACTAAAACGAAATTGAATTTCAAAATAGTACAGTTTTTTTATATTATAGGAAATTGCTCTGCAAATCCTATAATATAAAGCCTTCGACAACATTTAACAGAAAAAATTGCATAGCAATTTTTCGCGGGCGAACAAAGACGAGGACATTTGCAATTAATTTTGCCTTTTGCAATTTCCATAATGTCCTCTTTTGTTCTTTTCTAAGAAAGTTTGAATAATAAGGAAGAAATTCCTGTAGAAAATAATTATGCGAAAATTAAAGTTTTTACAAATTCATTATAAAATGTTATTTATGCTTTTTTATTTTTTAAAAAGTTTTAGCTAAATTCTTAAGTGAAAAAGTGTATTAAATTAGCAGGAGAGAAAGTGTGGAATATATAATAGATTGTTTAATTTTATTTTTAATATATATACTAATTTATATTAAAAAATTAAAATATAAAAATAAATTATATAAAATAAAATTTTCTTTATTTTATTTTTATATAATGGTTGTATTTTTGGTAACTATAATGCCATTTAGAATAATAGTTCCAGGTCGAAATAAATTATTTTTGGAAAGATTAAATTTAATACCATTTAGAGATATATATAGACATTATTTAGGAGGTACTCAAGATGTAATTTTAAATATAATAATGTTTATACCATTTGGATTTTTGATATCTTTTTTTAAAGAAAAGAATATATTAGAAACCATAATATTATCTTTCTCTTTTAGTTTATTTATTGAAGTGACACAGTTATTATATGCATGGACAACAATTTATAGCAAAAGGACATCTGATATAACAGATGTAATAACAAATACAATAGGAGGCATTATAGGATATTTAATATATAAAATATTTTGCATTTTAAAGAAGAGAATAGCAGTAATATTTGTTTTAAAAAGATAAAATTTTTGTAACCTTTTTTAAAAAAATGGTATTATATAAGTGAAAGTACTTTTAAGATAGGAGTTTAGATCTAAATTGGATAATAAAACAATTAGAAATTTTGAAAAAAATGGTGTTTTAGATATCGAAATTATAATAGCAACATACAATTCTTATATTTATACAATAATAAAAAATAGTTTAAGTAATAAAGAAGATATAGAAGAAATATTGTCTGATGTTTTTATGGTATTATGGAAAAATTATGAAAAAATTGACAAAGATATAAAAATAAAACCTTATTTAATTGGAATAACAAAAAATTTAATTAGAAAAAAATACCGAGTATTAAATGAAACTACTATAACTGAAAATATAGAAAATTATGAATATGAAATTAACAATAACATAGATGTTCAATCTCTTGCAGAACAAAATGAAAAAAGTAAAATAATATCAGAAACAATAGATGGTATGAAAAAGGAAGAACAAAAAATATTTATAATGTTTTATTATAAGTCTAAAAAAATAAAAGAAATTTCTAAAGAATTAAATGCTTCAGAAGCAAAAATAAAAATAACTTTACATAGATTAAGAAAGCAGATGAAAAAGAAATTAAAAGAAAGAGGGTATGACTATGGAAAATAATGAATTAAATAATAGAATATTAAAAAATGTTAGAAACAGAATAGTCGTATCTAATCTGGAAAAGGAGGAGGCTATGAAAATAGGTAAAAGAAAACAAGTTATTTCTTTATGCGCAACTGTTATAGTATTATTATCTGGCAGTTTTTTAACTGTAAATGCAGCAACAGATGGAAAGTTAGCAGAGAATATAAAAGAAAAGTATAAAGAAATAATAATGATTGATTATGATCAAAATAAATTTAATCTTACAGAAGAAAAACAAGAAAAACTACCAAGCGGTCAAAATGTTGTATCATATACACTTGAATCAAAAGATGGACAGGAAGAGATAGTAACAGTAATTAACACAGATAATCTTGAAAATGAAAAGTTAAATATTAAACATAATATTAATGAAAATGGTGAATCAGAAATGATAATTGAAGGAAAATAAAAATAAACTATTTATATTGTTTTGAATAAACTAAAAAATCATATAAACTAGAAGCTGGAGTGATTTTATATAGGTCACTCTAGTTTCTTGTTATTTAATAAAAAACATGCTATTATAATTACCATTATAATCATTTTTTTTATTCTTGAGCGAATCTGCTCAAATTTTAATTTTTATGCAGGAAAATACTATTTTAAAGACTCTAATATATGTATCTAAAATAGTACTACTACAGATATAAATGGAGGAAGTTAAAAATTGGAAGAACTAGTAGAAAAAGCCAAAAGTGATAATGAAGCGTTTACAGAACTAATACTAAGTGTTGAAAATGATTTATATAGTATAGCAAAAATGAGGGTGAAAAATGAGGACAGAATTAATGATGTTTTACAGGATACAATGCTTTCTGCTTACATTAATTTACCTAAATTAAAAGAAAATAAATATTTTAAAACATGGATAATAAAAATACTTATAAATAAATGTAATAAATCATTTAGATCTCGAAAAACAATATCTTTAGATGATAAAGATGTTCAAAAGGATATTGGAACAGCTCATGAAATAGATAAAGAACCAAGTTTTGAAGAACTAATAGATTTTTTAAACAAAGATGAAAAAACAATACTTACACTTTACTACTATTTAGGGTATAGTACTAAAGAAATTTCTAGTATTTTACAGAAAAGGGAAGGTACAATAACAAGTAAGATTTCAAGAGCTAAACAAAAAATAAAAAATAAATATAAAGGAGATTTTGAATAATGAAACAAATAGAAGAAATTTTAGAAAATGCTAAGTTTAAAAAAATGAATATTCCAAAATCTTTTACTAATACAATTTTGAATTTTTCTCCAAATACAGTAGAAAGTAGGAAATTAATTATGAAATTTAATATAAAAAGAAAAATTGTAGCATTGCTTGCAGGCTCTGTTTTTATATCAGGAGCAGCTTTTGCAGGAGCAAAAGTATATGAAAATATATGGAAAGAACCAGAAAAAATACAAATAGTAACAACAGTTTTAACTCCAGAAGCTAAATTAGAAAATATTACTGAAGAAGAGGCAAAACAAACTGCAATTAATAAATTAAATCAAATAGGTTTTAATGAGAATATTATAAAAACAGATAGTTATAAAGAAGTTGATTCTAATAAAATAATGTATAGATTTATAACACAAGATGGTTTTAGTATTTCAATAGATGGACAAAAAGCAGAATTTTATGATATATGGAATGAAAGTAATAGAATAAAAGAGATAAATAATAATTTATTTGATAATTGGAAGCTTAAAAGTAATATTAGTCAAGACTATTTTATGACTAAAGAAGAGGCTATACAACAAGCAAACGAATATTTAAAGTTATTTAATATTAGAGAAGATGAGTATGAAATTACACGAATTATAGCAAATTCAGATTATAGTACAGATGCCCAGACAGAAACAGGATATGTTTATGATATAACATATAATAAAAAGTATGATGATACTTATAATCCTTATGAATATGTTGTAATTGAATTTTATGCAAAAGATAGAACACTTTATTTTTTTAGAACAGAAAATATACCATATGATAATAATCCTACAGAAATTACAAAAGAGCAGGCTTTACAAATAGCATTAGAGGTAGATAAAAATATAGAAAGTAAAGAAATTGTCGAAACTAAAGTAGAAAAAATGATAGTAAAAATGAATGCAAAAGCTTATTTTAGATTAACAGATAAAGAAAGATTTTACAAACAAATGTCTACAGTAGATTATCCATTAGAGGAGATGGTATATTATCAAATGGAAGATAGAATAAGAAATGCATGGGTAGTGGATATTAAATATATTAATGATTGGCCAGATATCGTAACAAGTTATACAAGAGGAGAATTTAGTTATTTTATTGATAGTACAACAGGTGAAATAATAGGCGGAGATGTTGGAGATTATATAAAATATAGATAAAAATAAAAAAGAAGGTAAAAACTGAACTCTACACTTAAAGTATACAGTGATAAAAATAAAGGTATATTTTAATGGGTAGAGTTTTTTTATTCCGTCAAGTTAAAATAATTTTTTATACTGACTTATCAGTCTAACGATAAAAAATTATTTTTGTGATATATTAAAAATATGGTAATAATATTAAAAAAGTATTGTTGTTATCAAAAAGGAGTATATTATGGAAAATAATGAAATATTTGATGTTACAGAATTTAAAGATATAAAAGAAATTATATATAATTCTTCAAAAATTTATAGCGAAAATATTGCTTTTACTATTAAGCATCAAGAAAATAAAAAAATATCTTATGAGAATATAACTTATAAAAAATTGTTAGAAGATATAAATAAATTAGGAACAGCAATGTATGATATAGGATTAAATGGAAAAAGAGTCGCTATAATTGGAAGAAATCGATATGAATGGGTTTTAGCCCATTTATCTAATCTTTTAGGGGGAATAGTATCGGTTCCTTTAGATAAAGATTTGCAATATGAAGAACTTGAAAGTTCTTTAATTAGAAGCAAAGCGGATGCTATAGTTTTTGATGAAAAAATAGAAGATAAAATATCACAAATTAAAGAAAATGGAAAAACAAATTTAAAAAAATATATTTGTATGAGTAAAAAAGAAAGCTATATAAGTATTTATGAACTTATAAATAAAGGTGAAGAATTATTAAAAGATAATCAAAATGAGTATGTAAATTCAGAAATTGATGAAAATAATATGAATATTTTATTATTTACTTCAGGAACAACATCAAAATCAAAAGCGGTAATGCTTTCACAAAAAAATATAGCTTCAAATATATATGCGCTACAATCAGTTGAAGATATTAAGGAAACAGATACCAATATTGCATTTTTACCTTTTCATCATATTTTTGGCTCAACAGCTTTAATTATGATGCTTGCATGTGGAGTAAAAACAGTATTCCCAGATGGATTAAGGTATATAAAACAAAATTTAAATGAATATAAAGTTAGTGTATTTGTAGGAGTACCAATTTTGGTGGAAGCAATTTATAAAACTATAATGAAAGAAATTGAAAAACAAGGGAAAACAAAATTAATTAAATTTGCCACTATTATAAGTAATTTTTTACTAAAATTAAAAATTGATATAAGAAGAAAATTATTTAAACAAATAATTGATGCTTTAGGTGGTAATTTACGACTTGTTATTTCAGGAGGAGCTCCATCAGATGCAGAAATTTTAAAAGGTTTTAATAATTTAGGTGTAATAACTCTACAAGGATATGGATTAAGTGAAACATCACCTGTAATTGCAGCTGAAAATTATAATATAATGAAACCAGGATCAGTTGGAGTGCCAATGATTAATGATACAATAGAAATTATAAATAAAGATGAAAATGGGATTGGAGAAATAAGAGTAAAAGGACCAAATGTAATGCTTGGATACTATGAAATGCCAGAAATTACAGCAGAAGTTTTAAAGGATGGATGGTTTTATACAGGAGATTTGGGATATATAGATAAAAATGGATTAATATATATAACAGGTAGAAACAAAAATATGATTGTTTTAAAAAATGGTAAAAAAGTATTTCCAGAGGAATTAGAAACTTTAATAAATAGATTAGAAATAGTGGAAGAATCAATGGTATTTGGACTTCCAGATGAAAAGGATAAAACAGATATAAAATTATCGGTAAAAATTGTTTATAATAAAGAAATGGTAAAAGAAAAATATGTTGATAAAAGTAATGAAGAACTATATAATATTGTTTGGGAACAGATAAAAGAGTTAAATAAATCATTTCCAAGATATAAACATATTCAAAATTTAATTTTAACAGATGAAGAATTAATAAAAACAACAACTAAAAAGGTAAAAAGGCAAGAAGAAATGAAAAAGATTTTGGGAATTTAGAAAATGAAAAAAAATTATATAATGTTAATTAAAAGACTGATTCAAAATTAATAGATTTTAAATTATGTAATAAGATCTATATTATGTAGTTTTAATACATTTGCAACTTTAAGTAGCAAATAAAATTGTAGTTGCAAATGTTAGTTGGTAGAAAAAAAGTTTGTGCAACTTTAAAATTAAATATAGGAGGTGCATAAAAATGGGATTTAGTGAAAATCTACAAATATTAAGAAAAATGCAAAATATGTCACAAGAACAATTAGCAGAAAAACTTGAAGTGTCAAGACAGGCAGTATCAAAATGGGAGAGTGGAAGTGGATATCCAGAAACTGAAAAATTAATTACTATATGTGAACTTTTTAATTGTAGTATTGACGAAATTTTAAAAGGAAAGTTTTCAGAAAATATAGGCGGAGATAAAAAAGAATATGAGAGCTTAATGAATAAATTTAGTAAAGGAATTGCTCTAGCTGTAGCACTTATACTAATTGGTGTAACAATATTTATGTATATAGTTGGAATTCCAACATCAGAAAATATGAAAGATAAGTATGCAATAATTGGTATTGCAGTATTATTACTTTTTGTGGTGGCTGCGGTTCCAATATTTATTATATTAGGAATTGAACAAGAAAATTATAGAAGAAAAAATCCGAAGATCCCTAATATGTATACTGATGAAGAAATAGAAAAATTTAATTCTAAATTCGCCAAAAAAATAGCAATAGCAGTAATGATAAATATATTGTCAGTAATACAATTAGTTTTATTGTATGGTATAGAGATAGTAAGTGAAGAAAGTACAATTCCAATAGTAATTCTTCTAGGAATGACTGTAATATCAGTATATATGTATGTATATTATGGAATTCAAAAGACTAAATATGATATAGAAATATATAATAAAATTTCTTCAAGAACTTACAAAGACCCAAATGATAAAGTAGGTAAAATGTCTGGAGTTATAATGCTGATTGCAACTATGATATTTTTTATTTGTGGAATAGTTTATAATTTATGGCATATAGCTTGGATAGTATTTCCAATAGGTGGTATGATGTGTGGAATTGTAGCTATAATTTTTGAAAATAGTGAAGAAATAAAAAATGACTAAATTTATTTATAAATAAATTAATGAAAATTCGATTTGTTAAATTTTATATAACAAATCGAGTTTTTATTTTTAAAAAGTTGTAATAAAATGTAAAAAAAAGACTCTTATATATAGAAGGAGGATTTTGTTATGCAGAATATGGAAGAAATATATGAACAATACTCTAAAACAGTATATAAATATTTATTCTGTTTAACTCATAATGATGATATATCAGAAGATTTAACTCAAGAAACTTTTGTAATAGCAATAAAAGAAATCAATAAATTTAAAGGTAGTTGTAAGATATCAGTTTGGCTTTGCCAAATAGCAAAACATTTATGGTATAAAAAATTAAAAAAGAATAAGAGAGAAAATAATATAGCTTTAGAAAAAATAGAGGATTTAGTAGAAACTGAAACAGCAGAAGATATTGTTTGTAAAAATGAAAATAAACTGAAGCTTTTTAAAGATCTTCAAAAATTAGATGAAACTTCTAGAGAAATAATTTATTTAAGAATGATTGGTAATTTGAATTTTATTGAAATAGGAGAAATATTAGGAAAAACACCAAATTGGGCTAGAGTAACATTTTATCGTGCTAAACAAAAAATGAAGGAGGTAGATGAAAATGGAAAAAAGAACTGAGTGTGAAATTGTAGAAGATTTATTATTTGGATATGTAGATGGTGTATTAAATACAGAGTCTAAAAAAATAGTAGAAAAACATTTGACTGAATGTGAAAATTGTCAGAAAAAATTAAAAGAAATAAAAAATGATATTAAGGAAAATGAAGATAAGCAAAAAAAACAAGTTGATTATTTGAAAAAAGTAAGAAGGAAAAATAAAATAAAATCGATATTAATTGCAGCAGGAATAATTTTGATAATTATATTTATTAAATATTTGTATAATTTTATTATATTTAATAATGTATTGTATAAAGCAAAGCAAACTTTGAAAAGTAACAATATGTATATAGAAATGGCTGAAAGCTTTACTGGAGAAGGAAGATTTCTAAGTAAAAAATATTTTAAGGATGGAAAATATAAAAAAGTTGATGGAATACTTACTGATGATGGATTTAAGATCAATTCTATAACATATACTTCAGTAGGTTCAGATGAGAAAGTAACTTTTTTAGAAGTACCTAAAAAAGTAATTATTGAAAAAAATGAAGAAAATAAAATATTAAATAGTGAAGAAAATTTGAAGCTAGTTTCTCTTTTTGTAAGAGATGATAGATTAATAATTAGATTTGTGATACCTATAATAATGAAAGTTGAAGGAAATAAAGATATGCCACTAGGATCTTATTATAGTAATAAAAAATGTTTTAAATTTAAAGATAGAATAAATGAAGATGAACCAAGAAGTAGAGTATATTGGATAGATAAAGAAACAGGTTTACCATTAAAAACTTTAGATAAAGAAACAAGAGGAGAAATGTTTAATCAAAGTGATGTTGTAAAGCAAATAAAAGATAATATTTGTGAATATAAATATGAATTTAATATAGTGACAGATGAGGAATTAGAAATACCAAGTTTTGATGGATACGAAATTGAATATTCAGAATAAAGAAATTAAAAGAAACTAAATTGTTAGAAAAAAAGTTTAGCAATTTAGTTTCTTTTTAAGAGCGGGATAGTTTAATTTAGTTTCGTTTTTTGTAATTATCATAGCTCTGTTTGTTTTATTTAATAATTGATATATATCTGTTTTTATGATATTATAAATTAAATTTTTTAGAAAATATAGAAGGAGCTATAATTATGGAAAGAAAAAATGCAGTTGAATTATTAAAAAAATATAATAGTGAAGAATTTCATTTAAGGCATGCTATTACAGTTGAACAAGTAATGAAATATTTTGCACAGAAAAATGGAGAAGATGAAGAATTCTGGGGTACAGTAGGATTATTACATGATGTTGATTATGAAAAATATCCAAATGAACATTGCAAAAAAGCACCAGAACTATTAAAAGAAATAAATGCAAGTGATGATATGATACATGCTATATGTAGTCATGGGTATGGAATTTGTTCAGATGTAAAGCCTGAAAAAGAAATGGAAAAAATATTATTTGCTACTGATGAATTAACAGGATTAATTTGGGCAGCTGCTAAAATGAGACCATCAAAAAGTACTAAAGATATGGAAGTTTCAAGTTTAAAAAAGAAATTTAAAGATAAAAAATTTGCAGCAGGTTGTTCTAGAGAAACTATATCAAAGGGAGCAGAGCAATTAGGCTGGGAGTTAAATGATTTACTAGAAAAAACATTAGATGCAATGAAAACAGTAGAAGATAACATAGAAATTGAAATAAAAAGTATTTAAGATAAGGATATAAAATGACAGAGATAACAGTGTTAAAAGCAAATAAATTGCACAAAGATTTTATAATTTATTCAAATAAAGTTATAAATAATGTAAATAATACGAGTCAAACTAACGGATTAGAAGCAAATATAGAAAAAGACTATTTCTGTGATAGTCCTAAATTTAATTGTTTAGTTGCAGAAATAGATGAAAAGCCAGTTGGAATGATTTTATATTCAAAATTTTATTGGGCAAATGATGGTGAAGTTTTATGGATTTCGCAAATGTATGTAGAACAAGAATATAGAAAATATGGTGTGTTTTTTAAATTAATAAATAAACTAAAACAAGAAAATAAAGATATAAAAATAGTTTCATGTGCTACAGGAAATGAAAATTTAAAAATGCAAAAAATTTTAAAATATTATGGAGCAAAAGAAATTGACTTAAAATTTTATTATAAATTATTGAAATAGAAGTAATTATTATAACGTATATAATTTTATAAAGATTATATAGAAAATGTATAATTTAAAAAATATAATTGAAGTATGTAAAAATAACTAAAATTTAAATAAGTAATAAATAAAAGGAAGCTAATATGGGAAAAGTTTTAAAAATTAGAGAAGTTGGAGATCCAATTTTAAATATTAAATGTGAAGAGGTTAATATTAATAATATAGATAAAGAAATTTTAGACATGATAGAAGATTTAAAAGAAACATTAAACTTTTCTTCTGGTTTTGGTATTGCGGCTCCACAAGTAGGAATAAATAAAAGGATAGCTATAATTCAGGTAGATAAAGAGAAATGTAGTTATAAAGACTGTGAAGATGTACCACTTACTATTATGATAAATCCAACATGGAAAAATTTAAGTAATGATAAAGATGTTCAGTTTGAAGCATGTCTAAGTGTGCCTCAAATAAGAGGTGAGGTTGAAAGATATAAAGAAATTGAAGTAACATATTATAATGAAAAAGGTGAAAAAATTGTAAAAAAGGTAAATGGATTTACAGCAAGAGACATTCAACATGAATGTGATCATTTAGATGGAATTATTTTTTTAGAAAAGGTTTTACCTAATGGATTTGCAACTAAAGAAATGATTGATAAATTTAATTTAAGAAATAATTGATAATGAGGTAGGGTAGATGAATATACCAGATTTTTTAATAGATATGCTAAATGTGCAATATGGCAAAGAAATTACTGAAAAAATATTACAAGGATATTCAAAAAAAAGAAAAGTAACCTTTAGAGTAAACACATTAAAAAGTAATGTAGAAAAAATTGAAAATAGATTAGAGGAAGAAAAGATAGACTATAAAAAGGTAGCGTGGAGTAAAGAAGCATTTATTATAAATAATGTTAGAGAAAATGAGATTAAAAAGTTAGATATATATGAAAATGGAGAAATATATCTACAAAGTTTATCATCAATGCTTCCTCCTATAATATTATCACCTAAAGAAAATGCGGATATTTTAGATATGGCAGCAGCCCCAGGTGGAAAAACAACTCAAATGGCTGCTCTTTCAAACAATAAATCACATATAACAGCTTGTGAGATGAATAATATCAGAACAGAAAAATTAAAGTATAATATTGAAAAACAAGGTGCTTCTTGTGTATATATTATGCAAAAGGATTCTAGAAAAATTGATGACTTTTTTTCTTTTGATCAGATTTTATTAGATGCTCCATGTACTGGAAGTGGGACTCTAAACTTAGAAGATGCAAATATTAATAAACATTTTACAATAAAATTAATTGATAAATCTATTAGTTCTCAACTTGCATTATTGAAAAAAGCAGTAAAAATATTAAAAGAAGGTTCAGAGATGGTTTATTCTACTTGTTCTATTTTAAATAAAGAAAATGAAGAAATAGTAAAAAAAATTTTGCAGGAAAATAGAATAGAAATTGTTCCAATAAATTTTGTAGGAAAAGAAGAATTGCCATTATTACCAACAAACCTAGAGGGAACAATATGTATTTGTCCAAATGAATTATATGAGGGATTTTTTATAGCTAAAATAAGAAAGATAAAATAATTTAAACAAAATAATGAAATAAAATTATGAAATTATAAACTTAGAAAAACTAGCATATAAGATTTTACTATTTTCTAAGTTTTTCTTATCAAAGTAAAACTTGTTTAATAGTTATTGACATTTTTGTAAATTAAAGATAAAAATATATGTATAAAGAAAAGAGGAAAAGTAAAATGCATAAATTTGAAACCCTTGCGAGAGTACACACACACACACACACACACACACAAGTAGAATTTTAAAGGAAGAAAAAAGAGTAGTTTTTAACTACTCTAAAAATAATGAAAATAGATCATTATTAAATAAACAAGAAAAACAGTTTATTTAATGATGATCTATTTTTGTGCTTAAAATTAAAAGAATATAAATTTAAATATAGATTAAAAAAGGTTAGAAGAAGAAATTAAAAATTGAAAGGAGGTGAAAATATGGTAGAGAAAAACGAACCATTAAAATATAGTGTGCCTGATGCACATTTAGGAATAATACTAGAAGAGGCCCCTCTTTTCGCCGTCTCTTCGCCACCGCCAGCTACTAAGCCTGTCTAGGCGTGCGTTTAGATTTTACTACTATACAAGTGTTTAGTGAATTATGTTTCTATTAATAATAGTATGGAAGAGAAAAGATTATCCATTTAATTAGTAAAAAACTAATTAAATGGATAGTTTTTTAAATCAGGGTTTAATCAAAAGAATAATATAATACAAGGAGTGATGATTATAGCGAATTTTTAGTTTAATAATTTAAAAGAAATTAGTACGAACTGAAAAATAAGAGAAAAAGAATATCAAAATATCGTATTGACATTTTTGTAAATTAAAGATAAAAATATAAATATAAGGAAAAGAGGAAGAATAAAATGCATAAACTTGAAAACCTTGTGAGAGTACACACACACACACACACACACACACAAGTAGAATTTTAAAGGAAGAAAAAAGAGTAGTTTTTAACTACTCTAAAAATAATGAAAATAGATCATTATTAAATAAACAAGAAAAACAGTTTATTTAATGATGGTCTATTTTTGTGCTTAAAATTAAAAGAATATAAATTTTAAATATAGATTAAAAAAGGTTAGAACAAGAAATTGAAAAATGAAAGGAGGTGAAAATATGGTAGAGAAAAACGAACCACTAAAATATAATGTACCTGATGCACAATTAGGAATAATACTTTTTCGGTGCGATTCCGACACCGACACCATATTGTGAGATTAATTAGGTGCGTGTGCAGATTTTACTACTATATAAGTATTTTTGTGCACTATGTTTATATCAGTAATAGTATGAGAAGGAAAAGATTATCCTTTCAATTAGTGAAAAACTAATTAAAGAGATAATCTTTATTTAATTAGTATGACTATTACTGATATAAAAGTAATTTATTGATAATGAAGAAACAGTAATGTGGATAGATAGGTATTTTTTAAGAATATGACATTTTTGTAACACTATAAAAATTAGCTTGCAAAAATAAAACGCTTTGATTATAATAATTATTGAAGAAGATATGAATGATTAAAGGAGGTGAAATTATGGCAGAGAAAAACGAACCATTAAAATATAGTGTGCCTGATGCACATTTAGGAATAATACTAGAAGAGGCCCCTCTTTTCGGCGCGGCGTCGGCAACGCCTAGTAGTCCTTAGTAGGCGTGCGTTCAGCTTTCCTAATCAAATGATCAGACATCCGCTAGGGCTTGTCCCTAGCGAATATTGATTAATTTATGAAAGGAGAAAATTTGATTAGCAATGTCAGAATTAAAAAAGAGTGAAAGAAGTGAAAGTAAATTACAAACAGTTCATAATGCATATAAAATAAGAACTTCAGTAACAAAACTTGCAGAAAATAACTTCTATTTTGACTTAAATAAAATTAATAAAGTAGTAGAAGATAATACAAAATATATAACTGATGAAAAAATAAAAGAAGAGACAAAAAAGAAAATATATCAATATTTTGATAATCAAGTTGCAAGAATGACAGACAAAGTTATAAATGCTGCATGTGGAATAAATGAACATTTAAGAAATGCAAATACAATATTTCCAACATATAAATCTGAATTTGAAGAACGACGCCTAGAATTAGATAGGGCAATGAGTTGCTGTAATGTTCTTCAAGATGAACTTCAGTATGCAGGAGAATGTTTATACGCAAATTTGAATAAATTTATGGTTTTAGTTCTAGAAATTCAAAAAGAATTTAACATGATAAAAAAACTCAGACAAGCTGACAATAGATTTCTTAAAAGTATAAAAGATTAATTATGATTTGGGTAATCTTTATTATTTGAGGGACTTCTGTTTAGGAATCGCCCCTCTTTTCGACGCCTCTGGCGCCGCCCTCTAGTAGTCCGGTGTAGGCATGCGTTCAGATTTCACTACTATACAAAGTTTTTTATGGACAATGTTTCTATTAGTAAATAGTATGGGAAAGGAAAGACTATCTTTTCGACTAGTAAAAGATTAAAAGAAGAAACCAAAAATAAATTAATAGTTTAAATTGTAAGAAATAATTTAACATAATAAAATTAGATGATTTCTTAAAAGTATAAAAGATTAATTATGATTTGGGTAATCTTTGTTTTTTGAGGGACTTCTCGGGTTAGGGTGCGCCCCTCTTTTCGACGCCAACGACAACAACAACTAGTAGTCCTTAGTAGGCGTGCGTTCAGATTTCACTACTATACAAGTGTTTTTGTGGACAATGTTTCCATTAGTAATAGTATGGGAAAGGGAAAGGAAAGATTATCCCTTCAATTAGTGAAAAAATAATTGATAAATGCTAATCATTATGCAGTTAGTTACGACTATTACTGCTGTAAAAGTGATTTTATGAATAAATTTTATGATGCTAATCTAATTTATGATGCTGGAAAAAAATCAGTTGCTGCTGCTTCGTTTAAATACAAGTCACAATTTTTTGAAATGAATATGCTATTAGAAACAGCACAGATTCAAAAGGCAATGGTTGAAAAAACATATAAGCCGACAAAGCGGAACTTGTTTTGTAATAAAAGAGCGTGGCAAAAAAAGAAATATTACGGCACATATAATGGCTGACAAAACAGTCAATCATTTGCTTTGTGATAAAATATTAAGCCCAGCTATTTCTCCATTTCTAATACATGATAACGGAGCAAGCCAAAGGAGAAAAGGTGTAATATTTAGTAGAAAAAGGATAGAAACGCATTTACATAGATATTATAGAGAACATAAAACAAATGAAGGCTATATTCTTTTAATGGATTTTAGCAGATATTATGAAAGTATTCCACATAAAAAATGCTTAGAGGTTATGAATGGATTATTAAGAAATGTTGATAATGAAGAAAGAGCAATGTCAATGTGGATATTAAAAAATTTATTTCAAGTATCTGGGATTGAAACTAATACAGATAGAGGAATTAGTATAGGAACGCAACCAAGCCAAAATATTGGAATAGCTTATCCAAGTATAATTGATAATTATATAAAAATTGTAAAAAAATGCAAATACTATGGAAGATATTCAGATGATAGTTACATAATTCATGAAAGTAAAGAATTTTTAAATAAAATTTTGGAAGAAATAATAAAAATTGCAGATGAATTGAATTTAGTAATAAATCCAAGAAAAACACATATTGAAAAATTATCTCGAACATTTAAATTTTTACAATTAAAATATTCATTAACTGAAACAGGAAGAGTTGTTAGAAGAATAACTTCAAAATCAATAACAAGAGAGAGAAGAAGATTAAAAGCATATAAAAGATTATTAGATAAAGAGAGATTAACATATAAGGAAATTGAGAATATTTTTAAAGGTTGGATGGCAAGCAATTATAAAAATATGTCTATGAAGCAAATAATAAATATGTCTCAATTATATTATGATTTATTTCATATAATACCTAAATGGAAGAATCATGGAAAGTTACGTTATTTAATGAATCATAATTTAAAAGTTTATTAAAAGTTCAAATTAAGATATATATCTTAATTTGAACTTTTTTATTTTTTATCTTCTATGTTATTTAATTTTTGTTGAATATTATAAAGTATATCAAAAGCTTCTTTACAAGTAGTATTATTTAAATCGATATTTTGTATTTTTTTTATAATATTTATATAAGAAGAGTTTTGAGCTGAAGGAGTAGAAGAGGCAAATTCAAATGCTATATTATTATTTTTTAATAATAAGAAGTATTTTTCTTTTGAAGATGTAGGAAATCCACATTTTACTATTGTAGGACTTAAATTTGTAAGTTTTAGACCAATAGTTTGTGAAACTAATTTTGCATCTTCATTTAACATAATGTAAAAAATACCAGATTGAAAAATATAAATTTTAGAAGAATCTTTTTTCTTTAATTCTTCATATTGCTTCATAAGTTTGCTCATTTTTATATACCTTTCTTTTTACCTATATTAATAATATTTTTTGCATAAATTAATATTTAGTTTATTGTGTTTTTGTGAACTTTTATTAACAAAATTAGTATATCAAAATATAAATATTAATTCAATTTAAATAATAAAATTGCTAGATAAAATAGTAGAATTAATATAGAAAATAGAAACAAATTACTTTAAAAAGAGCAAAAAATATGATATAAAACATATAGATTAAAAATAGAGGAAAAAAAGATGAACTATAAAATTACAAATGGCTCAGTATCTTATGGAGCAGAAACGATTTTGGAAGAAATAAATTTTGATATAAATGAAAAAGAAAAGATTGCAATAGTTGGTAGAAATGGAAGTGGTAAATCAACACTTTTAAAATCTATTATAAATAATGACTTATTATCTGAAGGAATAGGAGAAAATAAATTTAATATATATAAAGAGGGAAATCCAAGTATAGGGTATTTAAAACAAATAGACTTTGAAGATAATAAAATTACAATGCTTGATGAAATTTTAAAAGTTTATAAAGAAATAATAGATTTAGAGGGAAAAATAGAAAACTTAGTTATAAAAATGCAAAAAGATCATTCAGAAGAGCTTGCTAAAGAATTTTCAAAAGCACAAGATAGGTATGAATTTTTAGATGGATATACATATAAAAAAGAATATGAAACAGCAATAAGTAAATTTGGATTTTCTAATGAAGATAAATATAAAAGTTTAGGTGAATTTTCAGGAGGGCAAAGAACAAAAATTGCTTTTATCAAATTGCTTCTAAGTAAGCCAGATATTTTACTCTTAGATGAGCCAACTAATCATTTAGATATTACAACAATAGAGTGGCTTGAAAGTTATTTAAAAAGTTATACAAAATCGGTAGTTATTGTTTCTCATGATAGAATGTTTTTAAATAGGATTGTAGATAAGATTTATGAAATTGAATATGGAACAATAACCGAATATTCAGGAAATTATGAATTTTTTGAAAAGCAAAAAAGAGTAAACTATGAAAGGCAATTAAAAGATTTTGAATTTCAACAAAAAGAAATAAAAAGATTAACTCAAATAGCTGATAGATTTAGGTATAAACCAACAAAAGCGAAAATGGCTTTATCTAAGCTAAAACAAATAGAAAGAATGGTAAAAATTGAAGAACCAAACAAATATGATTTAAAAACTTTTAAAACTAATTTTAAAATAGAATTGGAAAGTGGAAACAATGTTTTAGATGTTAATGAGCTTGAAATTGGATATGAAAAATCTTTATCAAAAGTTTCTTTTAAGCTTTATAAAGGACAAAAACTTGGAATTATAGGTAGTAATGGAACTGGAAAATCTACGTTGCTTAAAACGTTAATTGGAAACATAGGAACTATTAGTGGAAGTTATGAATTTGGTCATAATGTAAAAATAGGGTATTTTGATCAACAAATGGCTCAGTTAAATTCTGAGAAAACAGTATTTGACGAATTTTATGATGAATTTCCTGAGCTTACTGTTACAGAAGTTAGAAATTCACTTGCAGCATTTATGTTTTATGGTGAAGATGTTTTTAAAAAAGTAAGTATGTTATCAGGTGGGGAAAAAGTAAGATTAGAGCTTTGTAAAATTTTAAAAACAGGACCTAATTTGTTAATATTAGATGAGCCAACAAATCATTTGGATATAATAGGAAAAGAAAGCTTAGAAAATATGCTTAAAGAGTATAAAGGAAGCTTGATAGTTGTATCACATGACAGATTTTTTATAAATAAAATTTCAGATTGTATTTTAGATTTTGAAATTGGTAAAACAAAGTTTTATCCATATAATTATGAAGAATATTTAGAGAAGAAAAAACTAGAAAATAAAGAAAATGTGATTATTGAAAAAAATGAAAAGATGCAAAAACAAATATGTGTTAACCCACTAAAAGAAAAAGATAAATTAGAAAAAAAGATAAAAAAAATTGAAGAAGAGATTTCTAAAAAAGAAGATGAAATTACAAGTTTAAAACAAGAATTGTTAAAAGAAGAAATTTATTCTGATTATATTAAGCTTACAGAAATTCAAGAAAAAATTGACGAATTAAATAAAAGCATTGAAGAAAGCATGATGGTTTGGGAAAATTTACAACAAGAATTAGAGAAAATAAAAAAATTAGTGTAAATAGTAATTATTAATTTAAAATAAAAAAGCGATTTATACAAACAATTATGTTGTTTGTGTGAAAAATATTGATTTTTAAACAAAAATGTTATAATATAACTATAAATTTTTATAAAGAAACGGAGAAATGAAAAATGGGAAAAACTTATATTTTTGGACATAAAAATCCAGATACAGATTCAATTATTTCAAGTTTAGTTATGACAGAATTTGAAAAAATGTTAGGAAACAAGGAAGCAGTAGCTTGTAGATTAGGAATTGTAAATAAAGAAACAGAATATGTTTTAAATTATTTAGGAATTGAAGCACCAGAACTTATAGAAGATTTAGAAGATGGTGCAGAAGTTATAATAGTTGATACTGCAAACCCAGGAGAACTTATTTCTAATTTAGAAAATGTAAAAATTAAAAAAATAGTTGATCATCACCAAGTTTTATTAAATACTTCTTATCCAGTGTTTTATAGAGCAGAACCAGTAGGATGTACAGAAACAATAATGTATAAATTATATAAAGAAAATGGATTTGAAATTGATAAAAAAACAGCTATTTTAATGTTATCAGCAATTATTTCAGATACACTTTTATTTAAATCACCAACATGCACTAAAGAAGATAGAGAAACTGTAGAAAAACTAGCAGAAATTGCTGGAATAGATTATAATAGCTATGGATTAGAAATGTTAAAAGCTGGTACAGATTTAAGCTCATTTACAATAGAACAAATTTTAGATTTGGATGCAAAAGCAATTACATTAAAAGACAAAAAAGCAATAATAGCACAAGTAAATACAGCTTCAATACCAGAAGTTATGAAAATGAAATCAGATCTAGAATCAGGAATAAATAAAATAATAAATGAAAAAGGGCTAGACTTATATATGTTTTTAATTACAGATATAATAAATAGTAATTCACAAGTTATTGCATTAGGAAATAGTGCAAATGCAGTAGAAAAAGCATATAATGTAAAACTTGAAAATAATACAGCACTTTTAGAAGGTGTTGTATCACGTAAAAAACAAGTAGTGCCAATTATGTCAGAAAGTATATAAATTATTGAAATGCTACTGAAGTTAAAACTTCAGTAGTTTTTATTTTGTATATTAAATATTGTACACTTTTGTCTTGTATATGATATAATGAAAAAAATTATAGAAAAGAGCTGATTAAAATAGAAAATAAATTAAGGATTGATGAGAAGGGTAGAAAAAGAATACTTTTAGCAATAATAATTTCTATATTAATAGAGATTTTTATTTGTAATTATCCAGCATTTAGAAGCTTATTAATAGGTGGATACAAAAAAATAGATAATTATATTATAGAAGAAAATTCTATTATAATATCTGATATAAATGAAAGAGTAACAAGTATAAATATAAATTATAATAGAACATTAATTGATAAAATAACTTATAGTGTAAAATATACTGCTGAGGAAAACAGTGATGTATTTGTATTGAACCCAAAAGTGATTTTAGAAAACCAAAAACAATATATAAATTTAGATACTCACTCAAAATGTAAAGATATTCAAATAGATTTATTAACAAATAGTGAAATTTCTGTGGAAAATATAACAATAAATAAAAGCAATTTTAATATAAGTGTGGTAAGGCTATTTATTTTATTTATAATTTTAATATTAATTATAAAAATAAAAGATGAAAGTATATATAAAACTGAATATGATTTTGATTCCAAAAAGCAAAATGATATTTTTTTGCTAAATTTAGGCGTATTTTTTGTCTTTATAATGATATATACAATATTGCAGTTTAATTCAGATTCATTATTAATAAAAAAAGAAGATATAGATAAAGAAGATGCTTTAACTATGCAAACAGAAAGTTTTATAAATGGTAAAATTGCTTTAGATTATGAACCATCAAAAGAATTAAAAGAAATGGAAAATCCTTATGATAGTGTAAAAAGAGATAAAGAAGGAATTCAATATTTATATGATGTAGCATATTATAATGGCAGTTATTATAATTATTTTGGAGTTGCACCAATACTTACTACTATACTTCCATTTAGACTTATAACTGGAATGTATACTCATACATATATGTTTAATTTAGTATATATATTAGGAATTTTACTTAGTACATATGCTTTATATAAAAAATTAATAAAAAGATATATAAATAAAATTTCACTTTGTAATTTCTATTTGGGATATTATGCAATTATATTTGGATCAAATATTTTTACTCTTTTAAGGGGATTAAAATATGATATTGTAGTGACTTGTGGAATAATGTTCTTATTAATATCAATAAATTTAGCAATGTCTATTTATGAAAATAAAAAATATAAATATATAAAATTAGTATTATTAGGAATTACTACAGCATTAATAGTTTTATCGAAACCTAACTTGATTTCATACTATTTACTAATAGTATTATTTCTTTTGTATTCTACAAAAGAAATAAAGAGTATAAAAGAGAAAATAAAAGACGGAATATGTATAGCAGTTCCTCTTGGAATTCTAGCTGTTTTTCAGATGATATTAAATTATTTAAGATTTGATAGTATTTTAGAATTTGGAGCGAAATATCAATTAACAGGCTTTAATATGAATTATTGCATGAATATTACTTTCGGAAAAATATACGCAGGAATTTTAGAATATTTATTAAAACTACCAAGTATAAGACCATTTGAATTCCCTTTTATTTTTGTAAATACTACTACAAGTTTAACATCTGTAAATGAAGTATGTTATGAAAATAGATTAGTTGGTTTAATTTCAATACCTATTTTATGGATATTTTTATTTAGAGGAAATATTTTAAGAAAATCTAAAAATAAGGAATTAAAATTATTTACAAATTTATGTATAATAATAAGTTTTGTTACAATGGCTTTAAGTACTTGCTTTGGAGGAATATGTGAAGCATATAGTATAGATTTTAAATTGATTTTATGCATAAATGCAATTATATTATTACTAAAATTAGTAGAGCAAAATGAAAATAAAATTGAAGTAAGTAGATTATTTTTAATTCTTTGCTTGGCGACCATAATTATAATGATACCAATTTCTTTAACAACAGAACTAAATTTATTAACAAACCTTACAAGTGCATTAACTGTGTTTTTTAAAAATATGTTTGAATTTTGGGCTTAATTTGTCTATTATGTGAAATTTGTTTTTTGACTAGTTGTTATATTGAAAAATAATAGCAAGTATTGTAAAATATATTCGTATTTTGATATTAGGAGATGATATATTGAATTTTAAAAGAGAAAATGGAAATTTGAAAATAATAGTTTCAATCATAATAGTTATATTAATAGTAATTATAGGAATAGTTATTTTAAATTTAACTAAGAAAAAGCCAGTAGAGACAATAAAACAAGATCCATATGAATATTTTACTTTATCAAGTTTAGATGAAAAAGTGGGTGTAATAGATAAAACAGGAAAAGAAATTATAAAACCAGAATATGAAAGTGTATATATTCCTAATCAATCAAAAGATGTTTTTGTATGTTTTAAAGATGAAAGTAATTATTCAATATTAGATAGTAATGGAAAAGATTTATATCAAGAATATAATTCAGTTTATCCTATTGTAATTTCAGATGCGTCACTTGAAATGGAGAAAAACGTATTAAGCTATGAAGAAAATGGAAAATATGGTTTAATTGATTTTTCAGGAAAAAAGTTAACAGATGCAATATATGATGAAGTGTCAAGTTTATCAAATAAACCAGGATGCATATTAGCTAGAAAAGATGGGGTTTATGGAGTCCTAGATTCAAAAGGAAATACAATTATAGACGTAAAATATAATTCTATTAAAGGAGATGAATATTCATCAGCAAAAGATGGGTATTTAAAAACAGGATATATAGTATCTGAAAAAACAAATTCAGGAATTATATATGGATATATTGATTATAATGGAAAAATGTTAATATCTCCTAAATATGAACTAGTAACAAGAGTTTTAGAGTATGATGAAGATAATATATATTTAATATTTATGGATCATGGAAAAAAAGGTGTTATAAAAAATAAAAAAGTAATTATAAAACCTAAATATCAGGCAATTAATTATTATAATAATTCAAATGTTTTTGTAGTTAATAGAAATGAGAAATATGGATTTTTTGATAGTACAGGAAAAGAAATTTTAAAAGCAGAATATACAAGTTATTCTATTGCTGGAAATTATATTTCAGTAAAAAAAGATGATGAAATGAGACTTTTTGATTTGCATGGAAATTTGGTTAATACTAATACATATAGAAGTATTATAGGTACAAATAATCCATCATATTTTATAGCTCAAAATGAAAATGGATATTATAGTATTATAAGTAAAGATGTGCAAATAGATGATAAATATACTAATATAGCACATGCATTTGATAATTTTTTCGTTTTTACAACAGAAGAGGGAAAATCAGGAATACTTAATATTTACGCAGGAATAGAAGTTGAACCAGAATATGATTATATAATAGTACTTGATAATATAAATGCTTTAGAAGCAAGAAAAGGAAATGAAGTTGATATTTATTCTAAGAAGATAGAAAAAGTATTAACAATGAAAGATGCTGTTGTTCAAAATGTTAATGACAATTATGTTTCAATATATTCTAATTCTGAGTTAAATTATATTAACAAAGATGGAGAATTAGTAAAAAATACAGAAGTTTATAAAGATTCTAAATTATATAGTTATAAAGATGAAAATGATAAATGGGGATTCAAAAATGGCAATGGAGATATTATAATAGAGTGCAAATATGACGTAGTAACAGAACTAAATCAATATGGATTTGCAGGAATTTATCAAGATGGAAAATGGGGAGTAATAGATGAAAATGGAACTATAATAGTAGATCCAATTTATGAAATTGAAACCTATTATTCACCAAAGTTTGTGGGAAAATATTTATTAGAAGAACAAGAATCTGTATATTGTATAGAAGTAGAAAAAAAGAAAAAGTAAAATATCAATAAGTAAGCAAAAAATAAAATGGGAAAAAATATGAAAGTTATAGTAGTTGGTGGAGGACCTGCAGGTATGATGGCTGCAATAGCCTCTGCTAAAAATGGAAATGAAGTAAAATTAATAGAAAAAAACAGCTCTTTAGGAAAAAAAATATTAATAACAGGTAAGGGAAGATGTAATATTACTAGTTCTGTTGATATGGAAGATTTTATAAAAAATATCCCGGGAAATGGTAGATTTTTATATAGCTCTTTTCAAAATTTTACTAATAAAGATATTATAAATTTAATACAGGCTAATGGAATAAAAGTAAAAGAAGAAAGAGGGAATAGAATCTTTCCAATAACAGATGATGCAAAAGATGTATTAAATTGCTTTATAAAGGAATTAAAGAAATATAAAAATATAGAAATAAAAACTGGAAAAAGAGTAAATAAAATTATTGTGAAAGATAATGTTGCAAAAGGTATTGAAACTGATCAAAAAGAGAAAATATTTGCAGATAAAATTATTTTAGCAACTGGTGGAAAAAGTTATTCTGCCACAGGTTCAACGGGAGACGGATATAATATGGCAGAAAAATTAGGTCATACTATTCAAAAAATACGAGGATCTTTAGTTCCGCTTACTGGAGATAAAGAACTTTGTCAAAGTCTTCAGGGATTATCACTTAGGAATGTAAAAATTGAATTTAAGGATAAAGAAAAAGATAAAAAAATATATGAAGATTTTGGAGAACTTTTATTTACACATTTTGGAGTTAGTGGTCCAACGATTTTAAGTGGCTCAGCACACTTATTAAGATATAAAGAAATAGATAGATTATTAAAAGAAAATAAAGTAAAATTAATTATAGATTTGAAACCTGCTTTATCTACGGAAGAGCTAGACAAAAGAATTTTAAGAGATTTTGAAAGCTATAAAAATAAAGAATTTAAAAATAGTTTAGAAAAATTATTACCTAAAAAAATGATTGAAATTATAGTTAAATTATCTAAAATTAATCCATGTAAAAAGGTAAATGAGATAACAAAAGAAGAAAGGACAAACTTAATAAATATTCTTAAAAAATTTGAAGTAAATATAGATGGTTTTAGACCAGTTGAAGAAGCAATAGTGACTGCTGGCGGAATTAGCACAAAAGAAATAAATCCTAAAACAATGGAATCTAAAATAATAAGTGGATTATTTTTTGCAGGAGAAATAATAGATGTAGATGCATATACTGGAGGATTTAATTTGCAAATAGCATATTCAACAGGTTATACAGCTGGAATGTAAATATATATAATTTGGGAAGAAATAGGAGAAAGAAATGGAAAAAGAAATTGAAAATTTAAAAAAAGAAATTGAAGAAATAAAAGAAAGAAATAGAAAAGTAGAACTTGATAAAAAATGGGAAACTTCTACATTAAGAAAAGTGTGTATAGCAGTTTTAACTTATATTGTTGTAATAATTTATACAATACTTATAAGTAAAATAAGTAACGTATTTTTAACATCTTTAGTTCCTGTTATAGGTTTTACTTTATCAACATTATCTTTAAAAGTAATTAGAAACTTATGGGAGAAAAAGAATGTTTAAAACAATATCGGAAGATATGACTGCAGAAATAGTAGAAAAAAAATCAAAATTTATAGCTAATATATTCTATGTTGAAAATATTGAAGAAGCAGAAGCAAAGTTAAAAGAAGTAAAAAAGAAATATTATGATGCAAGGCATAATTGCTTTGCTTATAGTATATTTACAAAAGAAGGTGTTGTAAACAGATTTAGTGATGATGGAGAACCTTCTGGAACGGCTGGTGCACCAATGCTTAACATATTAACATCTAAAAATTTGAGTAACTGTTTAGTTATAGTTACAAGATATTTTGGCGGAATTTTATTAGGAACAGGTGGATTAGTTAGAGCGTATACAGGAGCAGTGCAGGAAGCTTTAAGCAAAATAAAAGAAATAAACAAAGATATAGGAATAGAGGTAAAATTTGAAATTACATATTCTGATTTAGAAAAACTTAAATATTATTTAAAGCAAAATGAAATAAAAATTTTAGAAATACAATATTTTGAAAATGTAGAAGTAATAGTAGAGACAACATCGGAAAAAATAGAGATTATAAATAAACAGAAAGAAGAATTGAATTTTAAGATATTGAGTGAAAATATCTTAAAAGAAAAATATATAGAGATTTAGAGATAGTTTTATAGCTATCTTTTTTTATATAATAGGAAAGCGCTTTTTTTGTTTTTGTCGAAAAATGTAAAATGTTGAAGTACGAAAACCCTATAAAATACGCAAAAAATCATTGCATAAAAAAATTGATAGTAATATAATTCGTTTTGTAAATATTTACATATTTTTATTTTAGGAGGGATTATTTTGAAAGAAAAAATCAAAATACTAATTGCAGATGACAATATAGATTTTGTTTCTACATTAATTACATATTTTAATAGTCAAGATGATGTAGAAGTAATTGCAACAGCAAAGGATGGACAAGAAGCATATAATAAAATAATAACAGAAAAACCAACAGTAGCTTTATTAGATGTAATAATGCCACATTTAGATGGATTAGGAGTATTAGAAAAATTAATTTCATCTAATGTAACACTACCAATTTGCGTAATGTTATCTGCAGTAGGACAAGACAATGTTACAGCACAAGCAATAAATTTAGGAGCACAATATTATATTTTAAAACCTTTTAAAATGGATGTACTAATGAAAAGAATAAGAGAATTAGTAGACAAGCCAGCAGCAAAACAAGTATCACAAGTAGCTATAAAAGAACCAAAAACAAATTATGTAGATATTAGTAGTGAGGCAAGTAAAGAAGACGTTTTAGAGGTAAAAGTTACAAACATTATTCATGAAATAGGAGTTCCAGCACATATAAAAGGATACCAATATTTAAGAGATGGAATCATGATGGTAGTTAATAATATAGAAGTTATAAATCAAATAACTAAACAATTATATCCAGACTTAGCTAAAAAATATAGAACAACTCCATCAAGAGTTGAAAGAGCAATACGACATGCCATAGAAGTTGCATGGAATAGAGGACAAATTGAAACAGTAGAAAGTATATTTGGATATACTGTAAATTCAAATAAAGGAAAGCCAACTAATTCAGAATTTATAGCAATGATAGCTGATAAATTAAGATTAGATTTAAAAACTGCATAAAGGTAAATTAGAAAGATTGTATAAAGGATATACAATCTTTTTTGTATTATAGAAAATTCCTTTATAATTTCTATAATATAAAGTTTTTAACAAATTTATACAAGATTTTATAAAATAAAATTAGCACATAAAACTTTTTTATATGTGCGAAGTGAAATAGGCTACAAATATGTAAAATCGTTTTACAGCTTTTATATTAGTTGAAAAAAATATATTTATATAATATAATGCAGAAAATAAAGTGTTAATTAAAACTTTGGAGGAATTATGAGAAAATTAAAAAATATGTTTTCAAATATTTCAGAGTCAATTAAACAAACTTATAATAAATTCCCTTTAACAATAATTGCAGTATACATATTAACTATTATTGTTGTATTTTTATTAGATACTCAAATACTAGATAATATATTACCAGATGTTATGGCTATTATTTCTATTAGTACTATAGGAATATTTTTTACTGAAACAATTACACAAGATAAGCTAAAGAAGGCAATAGGGACACTTATAAGCATTTTGATTTCATTTGTATTTGATTTTATATTACCAGAAATAACATCTGAAACAGATTTTTTTGCTAGACTGTTAGTAGCATATACATCAATAATACCATTATTATCAATATATAATTTAGCAAAAAAAGCCGGCGCAAAATTTCAAGAATATATATTAAAATCATTTTCGAATTTTTGTAAAAATTTAATAACATATATAATTTTAAATATTGGAATATCAATAGTTATGTCCATATTTATTATACTAATTTTAGATGGAGAGCATTGGTCAATATTATTAAGAACATTAGGTCTAATCTTAGGATTTTATTATATTCCATCTTTGATAAATTCGTTTTCTAATATGAATGTAGAAGTTGGTAAATTTATTAAAGGACTAATTTTCTATGTGTTTACTCCACTTATTACTTTGTTAATTGGAATAATATATATTTATTTAATAAAAATTATAATTAGTGGAGAATTATTAAATAAAGCTTTGTTTTTTATTTTATCATTAATATTTATAGTGGCATTTCCAATAGTTTTAATGCTAAAAAATTATGAAGAAAATAAAACTATAAAAAAAGTTTTAAATATAGTTACTTATGCATATATTCCATTTATATTTTTACAAATATATGCAATGTCAATAAGAGTATCGGATTATGGATTAACTCCATCAAGATATATGGGATATATGCTAGTGTTTTTTGAAGTAGTATTTTTGATATTATTAATAGGAAAAAAGTCAAAGTATATAAGGGAATCTATAATTGTAATAATTGTACTTGTTTTTATAGGTACTTTAACTCCATTTAATATAATGGAAGTATCATATAAAAGTCAAGCTTCAAGGGTAAGAAAGATTTTGAGTACAGCTCAAAGTTTTAATGATTTATCAGAAAAGGATAAAGAAAAATGCTATGGAGCGTACAAATATTTAAGAAGAGATAAAAAAGAAAATTATGCTAAAATAAGCAAAGAAGAAGAGGAACAAATATTATCATATAATAAAAACAAAAAAATAGATTATTCAAATGAAGAATCTATATATTGCAAAAAAGAGCTTGATGGATTAGATATATCAAAATATACTAATATTTATAAAATTAAAAATTATAGGGAAAATGAATTTAAAGATGACTTTATTGAGAGTGCTGATGGAAAAATAAAAATAAGAATAGATTTAGAAGAGTATATAAGTTCAATAATAAATGCAAATGAAACTGGAAATGATAAATCAACAGAATTATTTGAAAATCATAATATAATAGAATCAGAAAATGGAGAATTTGATTTATATATAACATCATTAACAATTAGATATAATACTTTACAAAAAGAAGTTATTTATACAAATTTAACAGGATATTTATTAAAAAAATAAATTTTAGGAGGAAAGTATATGGCTGTTCATAATGAAGCGAAAATAGGAGAAATAGCAAAAAATGTTTTAATGCCTGGTGATCCAATGAGAGCAAAATATATAGCAGAAAATTTTTTAGAAGATTATAAGTTAGTAAATCAGGTTAGAGGAATGTATGCATTTACAGGAAAATATAAAGGAAAAGAAGTTACAATTATGGCATCAGGAATGGGAATGCCAAGTATAGGTATATATTCTTATGAATTATATAAGTTCTATGGAGTAGAAAATATTATTAGAATTGGATCTTGCGGTGGACATGTTGAAAAATTGAATGTACTAGATATTGTTTTAGTTGATAAAGCTTATACAGAGGGAAATTTTGCAAAAAATATGACGGGAAATGAATGTCATTTAGTAGATTCGTCTTCAAAATTAAATGACATTATTGAAAGTACAGCTAGAGAAATGAATCAAAAATATGTAAAAGGAAATATGGCATGTACAGAATGTTTTGATCCATATTTAGATGACCCATATTTATTTATAAATAGATTACCAAAAGAAAATGAAATAATGGGTTCAGAGATGGAAAGTTTTGCTTTATTTTATACAGCAAAGAAGCTAGAGAAAAATGCTGCTTGTTTATTAACAGTATCAGATTCTCTTTGCAAAAGTGAAGAATTAACTTCAGAGCAAAGACAAACATCTATGAATGATATGATAAAGCTTGCTTTAGAAGCGGTTATAAAATTATAAAACAAAATAATTGATAAATGGAAATATAATTAAAGAATGGGAGAAAATAATATTTAATGCAATCATTAAAAGAATTATATAAAATAGGAAATGGTCCATCAAGTTCTCATACAATGGGACCTAAAAGGGCTACTGAAATATTTAAAAATAAGCATCCAGATGCTACAAAATTTAAAATAATATTATATGGGTCACTTGCTTTAACTGGAAAAGGGCACTTAACAGATTATATAATAAGAAAAACATTAGAAGGATATGAAACTGAAATTGAGTTCAATAAAGAATACAAATGCGAAGTCCATCCAAATACTTTTGATATTTTTGCTTTTAAGAATAATGAACAAATAGGATATTGGAGAGTATATTCAGTTGGCGGAGGAACTTTCCAAGTTGATGGAAAAAAAGAAATAGATATACCTAATATATATATGGAAGAAAGTTTTGATGAAATAAAAAAGTATTGTATAGAACATAATTGCGATTTATATGAATATGTATATAAAGTTGAAGGAGAGAGTATTAATCAGTTTTTAGAAGAAATTTGGGAAAGCATGCAATCTACAATAAGAAAGGGGCTAACCACAGGTGGATTTATTCATGGAAAATTAAATTTAGATAGAAGAGCTAAAAAGCTTTTTGAGAAAAAAATTGAAAATGAAGATTCAGCAATTAGGCAAAATAGACTCCTTAGTGCATATGCTTATGCAACAAGTGAAGAAAATGCAAGTGGTGGAATAATAGTTACTGCTCCAACATGTGGCGCTTCAGGTGTTTTACCAGCAGTGTTATTTTATATGAAAGAAAAATATAGTTTTTGTGATGAAAAAATAGTGAGAGCATTAGCAGTGGCAGGAGTTATAGGAAATGTTATAAAAACAAATGCTTCAATAAGTGGTGCAGAATGTGGTTGCCAAGCAGAAATAGGAACAGCTTGTTCTATGGCTGCAGCAGCTGTTACGTATCTACTTGGTGGAAGCATTGAGAGAATAGAAAATTCAGCGGAGATAGCAATGGAACATCATCTAGGATTAACATGTGATCCAATATATGGATATGTACAAATTCCATGTATAGAGAGAAATGCTATTGCAGCAATGAGGGCACTTGAGTCTAGTAATTTAGTAATGATGCTAGATAAAGAAAGAAAAGTATCATTTGATATTGTAGTTGAAACGATGTATGAGACAGGAAAAGATTTACAAAGTCATTATAGAGAAACTAGTGAAGGTGGACTTGCAAAAAAATATTGTAGAAATAAGTATTATAATACAGATTTAAAAGATTAAGATTTTATAAAGTTAATTTTTAAGTAGTCTATTATGTGTAGACTACTTTTTTATTTAATAGGAAAGTACTTTGCACTTCTTATTAAATAAATTTTTCAGTAAGTTGTTAATTTTTCATAATGTCCTTTTTGTTTTATGAATAAAATGATCGTAAAAACATATATTAAATTTAAGTTTATTTTAGTTTTAAATTTAAGTAATAAAAAGTAGAGGAATTTTAAAAGTGAAATATAGTTTGTAAAATCAATCAAAATAAAATGTAAGATTAATATAATAAAGTATATTTTATTTTTAAAATATACCATAATAAAAAAATATAATTTTTTTTAAAAAAACTTGTTGACAAGTTATAATTATGGTGCTAAAATATTAGATAGTCGCTTGAGAAAATAGGCGATTTTAATTATCAAAATTTAATATAAAAAGTAGTTCAAAAAAACACTAAAAAATTTTTAAAATATTTTTAAAAAAAGTGTTGACATTGAACTATGATTTGTGTTAAAATA
>CANOVB010000011.1 GCA_947570695.1 uncultured Clostridium sp. | reverse complement strand
TTCTTCCATCATGAACAGCTATTGTGTGTCCAACCATTTGTGGATATATTGTAGATGCTCTTGACCATGTTTTTAATACTTCTTTTTTACCTGTTTCATTCATAGCTTCAATTCTCTTCATAAGCTCTTTAGCTACATAAGGTACTTTTTTACTTGATCTTGACATTGTTTTTCTCCTTTCTTTCGCTTTGCTTAAAAAAGACTACGATTCAAAAAATTTAAAGAGAATTTTCGAAGTCGTAATATTTTATTTTAAGCATTTCTTTACTTCATTTAAGAAGCTATTTTATTTTCTTCTCTTAACAATAAATTTATTTGATTGTTTATTTTTGTTTCTTGTTTTATATCCAAGTGCTGGTTTGCCCCAAGGTGTCATAGGTCCTGAATGTCCAACTGGTGCTCTACCTTCACCACCACCATGAGGGTGATCATTAGGGTTCATAACAGATCCTCTAACTGTAGGCCTAATTCCAAGATGTCTTTTTCTTCCAGCTTTACCTAATTTAATATTTTCATGATCGCTATTTCCTATTGTTCCAACTGTAGCTCTACATCTAATAGAAATTAATCTCATTTCTCCAGATGGTAATCTTACATGGGCATAAGCTCCTTCTTTAGCCATTAATTGTGCCTCTTGTCCTGCTGATCTTACTAATTTTCCACCTTGTCCTGGATTTAATTCTATATTATGAATTAATGTACCAACAGGTATATTTGATATTGGCATTGCATTTCCTGGTTTTATATCAACGCTTTCTCCTGAAACTACTTTATCTCCATCTGTTAATCCTTGTGGAGCTAAGATATAGCTTTTTGTTCCATCTTCGTATTCTATTAATGCAATATTTGCGCTTCTATTAGGATCATATTCAATTCCTACAACAGTAGCTGTCATATCATCTTTTAATCTTTTAAAATCAATTATTCTATATTTTTGTCTATTTCCACCACCTTGATGTCTTACTGTTATTCTTCCATAAGAATTTCTACCCGCATTTTTTCTTTTTGTAGCAAGTAAAGATTTTTCTGGAGTTTTTTTAGTAATTTCTTCATAAGTTGAAGTAGTCATATTTCTTCTTGATGGTGTATATGGTTTAAAATGTTTTATTCCCATTTTTGTTTCTCTCCTTTATTTAATTTATTTTCCGGGTTATTTCCCGATAATTTTAATTTTGTGATTAATTATAATAAACAAGTATAGCTAAGCAATCGAATTAAAAATTTAATGCACATATGAATTGTATGTAAATTAAATTTTTAATGATGATTAACAATGCTAAACGAATTTTATTATAATTAAGCACCTATGAATTCATCAATAGAATCCTTATACTTTTTGCTTACTTTAACTTCTTTTCCACCTTTTCCTAGATATTTCATATCTTGAACATTAGTATCTATAGTAACTATAGCTTTTTTCCAATCTGATGTTCTACCTTGGTGTACTCCTACTCTTTTTTCTTTTCCTTTTACTGTCATTGTATTAACTTTTAATACTTTAACTTCAAATAATTTTTCAACAGCATTTTTTATTTGAACTTTTGTTGCAGCTTTAGCAACTCTGAAAGTGTATTTACCTTCTTGCATATCGCTACTACTTTTTTCAGTAACAACTGGTGCTAATATAATATCTTCTGCTACCATCTTAAGCATACACCTCCTCTAATTTTTTAATTGTATCTACTGTAACAACTAATTTTTTATTTTTCAACAATTCATATACATTAATTGTATTTACTGAACTTGTTGTAACATTAGCTAAATTTCTAGCTGATTTTTGTACTATTTCGTTACTTGCTGGTAATACTATTAAAGCTTTTTCTTCAACTTTTAAATTTTTCATAGCATTAGCCATTTGTTTTGTTTTGATTTCTTTAAAATCAAATTTATCAACAACTACTAAATCATTTTCTAATACTTTAGAACTTAATAGTGATTTAATAGCTAATTGTTTTTCTTTTTTATTAACTCTATATTTGTAAGATCTTGGTTTTGGTCCTAATGCAATACCACCTTTAATCCATTGTGGAGCTCTGATAGATCCTTGTCTTGCTCTACCTGTTCCTTTTTGACGCCAAGGTTTTCTTCCACCGCCTCTTACTTCAGCTCTTGTTTTTGTGCTTTGTGTTCCTTGTCTTTGATTAGCTAAATAATTAACTAATACACTATGCACTACAGCTTCATTTGGTTCAATTCCGAAGATTTCTTCTTTTAAATCTACTTTTTTAACCTTTTTTCCTTCTATATTATATACATCTATACTAGGCATTTAATCTTCCTCCTTCCTCTTATTTAGATGCTTTAACTGCATTTTTTATTTTTAATATGCTACCTTTATTTCCAGGTACTGAACCCTTTATTAATATAGCATTTTTATCTAAATCTACTTTTACAATTTCTAAATTTTGTACAGTAACTTTATCAACACCCATATGTCCTGGTAATCTTTTACCTTTAAATACTCTACCTGGTGTTGCACAAGGTCCCATTGATCCTGGTCTTCTATGATACATAGATCCATGTCCCATTGGTCCTCTTGATTGTCCATGACGTTTAATAACACCTTGAAAACCTTTTCCTTTTGTTATTCCTTGGATATCTACTTTATCTCCTACTGAAAAAGTATCTACTTTTATTTCATCTCCAACTTTTACATCAGCTAAACATTCTGGACAAGCTCTAAATTCTCTTAAATGTTTTTGAGCCTTTACTGATGCTTTTTTAAAATGTCCTTTTTCTGGTTTGTTTACTTTATATTCTTTAACTTCTCCAAACCCTAATTGAACTGCATCATATCCATCAGTTTCAACTGTTTTTATTTGAACCACTGAACATGGTCCAGCTTCTATAACTGTTACTGGAATAACTAATCCTTTTTCATCAAAAATTTGAGTCATTCCAACTTTTCTTCCTATTAACGTTTTCATTTCTTTCTTTTTTCCTCCTACTATTGGCTCAAACGTGTAATATAAAAAATAGTGCTTTGCTGTACTAAATTTCAAATATTACTTGTTTTAGCTTGGTTTGATTTTTTTATAAGTTCAAATTTCGCTATCGCTCATTTTCACTAACTTATGCTTCGCTTTGCGTATAGCTATAACTAAGTTCAAATTTCGCTATCGCTCATTTTCACTAACTTATGCTTCGCTTTGCGTATAGCTATAACTAAGTTCAAATTTCGCTATCGCTCATTTTCACTAACTTATAGCTTAATTTCTATATCAACACCTGCTGGTAACTCTAATTTCATTAAGCTATCAACTGTTTTTTGTGTTGGATAAAGAATGTCAATAACTCTTTTATGTGTTCTCATTTCAAATTGTTCTCTTGAATCTTTGTGTTTATGTGGAGAACGTAAAATTGTTACTACTTCTTTTTCTGTTGGAAGTGGAATAGGACCTGAAACTTTTGCTCCTGTTCTCTTAGCAGTATCTACTATTTTTTCAGCAGACTGATCTAAAACAACATAATCATAAGCTTTTAATCTTATTCTAATTTTGTCACTTCCTACTTTTGTGTTTGATGTTGCCATTTAAAATTTCCCTCCTTAAATAAATATATAGGCTTCGGCAAGTTATCAACGTACCCTGGCGTTTCTTATAACCCCATTTTAAAATCCAAGCTATCATTTGTATTCAACAATATAAATTGAAACATAAAATTCTTGGATAAGTATGTACATTTATCAAACTTATCGCCCGGTCTAAGCCAAGACATACTCTGCAGAAGTTCCCTCCACCTTTTAGTGTAGCCACATTCTGCTTCATCGCTTTATCTTACGCTTAAATATTATACTACGGGTATAAGGCTTTGTCAACATATTTTTGGAAAAAAATAAAACATTTACCAAATTTTAAATTAACTCAAAATTTAATAAATGTTTTTTTATTTATTCAGCAAGTAATGAACATTCTATATTTGTTTTTCCTTGTAATTTCCCATTATTATATTTTAATAAACTTATTGTTGGGTCGCCTGTTGCCTTAGGAATTTCTAATACTATTTCCATAATTCCGTCATTATCAATATCTACTATTTCTATATTGCTAATACTTAAGTAATATTCTGCATTCGTTTCTTTTTTCCATTTGCTTTTTTCTATTGATGCCAAATCATTCATTTTGGTTCCCTTAGAATCAATTAAAGTTATTTTTGAAAATCCTGTTGATTTATTTGCTAAAATCAATATATATTCATCTGTTCCATTTCCATCCAAATCTACTATCAATGTTTTAACTGAATCATAATCTGCTACTTTTGGATTATTGTCTGAAATAATTGTTGGTATAGTATTTACTACTTTTATATCTCTTGGTATGGCATCATAATCTTCTGAAATTGCTATTTTCCCTACATTATCTATTTTTACTAATCCTTCATAAACTTGTGTTGATAATGTTCCTAATTTAGAATTTTGAAAACTATAGTTTTCATAGTTATAATATGTTATTACGTATTTATCTGATGCATCTGCTGTACTATCAATATACTTCAATGTTACTTCATCCATAGTATGAGTATCTAGCACTAATCCATTATACAAAACTACTAATTCTTCATTTAATATTTTTCTGGTATTTGTTGCTTCTGTTGCAACTGTTGTATTTGTGTTTGTTTGATTAGTAACATCTGATAACGCTGAATCTATTATATTTGCCAATGTATCTACATTTTCTTCTGCTTCTGTATTTGTAATATTCGCAATAGGTAAAGTAGAAACAATTTCATTATATTGTTTATCATAATCTTCTTTTGCACTATGTATTAAATAATAAGTTAATGATCCTGTTCCAATTATTAATACTACGAATATTGCCAATACATAGTTTCCAACTGTTCCAATTCTAACTTTTACAGTCTCTGGTTCATTTTCTATATTTTCTTTTTTAATGTCTTCTTTTTCTTCCATAATATCTCCTTTGTTCATATCAAATTGTTTTATAAAATTTTTGCACTATTAATATATTCCACTATTCTAGCAATTTCATTTGCCATTGTATCTTGATATTTAGGTTCTTCTCTATCATTATATAACATATCATATCCATATTTTTTTAAGAATCTGTGTGTTTCCATTTCAAGTATTTCCTGTTTTGATAATTTTCTATCATCTATTGGTAATTTTATACCTTCTTTTTCTTCTATAATACTTTGTACCTTAGATTCTAATATTATGTAATTTCTTCTTAGCTCTTCTGCCAAAGCTTTTAATTCATTTACATCATTTTCAATTAACTCATCATCTTCGTTTTCGTCTACAAACATTACTATATCTGCCATTAATTCATGAATACTATAATTGTGTGCTAAACTCAACTTTTTTGATAAAGTCCTTCTTATTGCTTGGCTTCTCACTTCTATTTGCTCAATCATTATATTATCTAGTTTATTTTTTCCTGTTATTATTCCTAAAAATCTAATAAATGTTCCTTTATCTTCTATAATTTCTAAATCATCTTTTAATTTTTTAAGTTCAGCTTCTCCTCTAATTTCTCTTATTTTTTCAGCAATTCCTCTTTTTAGTTCATTTTCTTCTATTATTGCCATTTCATCAAATCTTGTTGCTTTACTATTTCTAGCTGCTATTTTAGGATTATTCAAATAGTTTATTAATGTACTTATTTCAATATTGCTTTTTGAAATTTTTTCTAACTTTTCTTCAATTTCTTCTGTTTTTTCTTGTTCGCAAATTGTTTTTACTTTTAAATTTATATTTTGTAATAATTCTAATAAAGTTTCTGAGACTTTTCTCATTTCAAAAGCATTGTTAAGAGCGCTATAAGAAGTTCCCATGCTTCCAGCAATTTTAGCATGATTTTGTTGTTTTGTTATTAAATTATTTATATCCTCTAAAAGTTTTTCACTAGCTTCAATATTTTCTTTAGCTTCATCTTTTACTCTTGTATAAAGTGGATCTTGTTCTACTTCAACTTCTTGAACTAAAGAAAATATTTTTGTATCATCATCACTTTCTGTATTATCATTAGTATCTACTAGTTTATTTTCATTAGTTTCTTCTTCAGTTTTTTCTATTCTTTCTTCTTCTGATTTTTTTAAATTACTATAGTTTTTTAATTCAATAATCTTATCATTATTTTTATCAAATTTATCTTCTAAATTAACAACATTATTTTTTAAATTATCATCTTCTTCTATATTTTTATTCTCTACTATTTCGTCTTCAAGCTTATTTTCTATATTTCCATTTACTATTTTCATTCTGTTTTCAATTAACTTTTTACCTAAAGCTCCTGCTTCTAGTTCAGTATCAATTTTATTAAGTTCAAGCTTATTTTCTTCTTCATTCATCGCTTCTAGTATTTCTTCTTTACTTTGGGTTTCTTCCATTTTTTCATCTTCTTCTGGTACTTCTTCAATTATAGGTTCTGGATACTCTAAATCTCTAAAAAGCTTTTCTATTTCTTTACATTCGGCAATCATATAAACTGCTATATTTCTTTTCCATAAATTAATAAAATTAATGTTCTCTTTTCTTACTTCAAATAAATTTGTAGAAGTTTCTTTTAATTCATCAAGTTCTCTTGTAACTCTAGCAACACTTTCAAAATCATTTTCTCTTTCTATTTCTGTATACTCTTCTTCCCCTGTCTCTTTTTCTTCTATTGTGTTTTCATACTTTGCTAAAAGTTGTTCAAGCTTTCTTATATTTTCAAAATTAACTGCATTTTCTTTTTCTAATTCTATACAGTCTTCTAATTTCTTATTTATACAATATGCATTTTCGACTATGTAGTTATATAAACCATTTCTTTCTCTATCTGTTAACTCCTCTAATTCTTGTTTTTCTAGTTTTACATCATAAGTTTTTAAATATTTTGAAGTATCATCTAATTTTCTTTCAAGTGATTCCGTAATTTCTTTTACTCTTGTAAATGGTGCAATTACTATAGTATCACTCTTTTTAGTATCTGATAATAGTTCTCCTACTACTATAAAAGGAACATTCTTTTCTAAACTTATATTCATACTTGCTGGTCTATTCCAGTTTGCAGCACATCTATTTTCTGCTACTTCTCTATCTGTTGTAGCAATTAGTGGTTTATCTATAAATAGTTCATTTTTCGTTCTCTCTATTTCAGCAATGTTAGTTCCTCTATATATTTTTGATATTTTACGAGGCACTTTATAACAATGTTTTAATATCAATTTATATATCAATTTCATATATCTCAAATTTTCTATAATAAATTCTCTTGAATATGATATTGGTTCTACACTATTTTCTACTTCATTACTTAATAAAGCTATATCAGATTCTGCATCGCTAACAAGCATTTGATTTATAGCTTTATATCTTTCTTCAATATATAATTTTAGTGCATTTAATTCTTCATTTGTAATATTTAAATCCATCATCTGTACCACCCCGTATTTTTTCACAATACAATTTTATCATTTATATATTTTTTAAGCAACAATTTTATAACATTTTTATTATAAAAATATTAGAGCAAAAGAGAACATTATGATAATTGCAAAAGCAGTGTTAAATGCAAATATCCTCGTCTTTCCTCTGTAACAACTTATCTATAGTTCATTTTATATCACACGACTAAGAAATGTTCTTGCTCCAATTTTACATAGTAAAATTATGTGCAAATTTTTGTGAAACCTTTATATTATACGATTTACATAGCAATTTTCTTAAATAAATTATAAGTATCAGGTTTATCATATTCCTGATACTTATATTTATTCATATTATTTCAAAATTTCTAGTGCTTTATTTAATTGCTCATCATCAGTCGTTTCTTGATTTTGCTCTATTACATAATCAGGTTCGATACCAATTTTATTAATTTTAGTTTCATTAGGAGTAAAGTATTCATTTATTGTAAGTTTTAGCGCACTACCATCATCTAGTAAAAATACTCCTTGAATTACACCCTTACCAAAAGTTGTAGTTCCTACAATTTTTACATTTCCACTATCCCTTAGCGCACCTGCTAAAATTTCTGATGCACTTGCTGAATATCCATTTACTAATACTACCATATCTTCAGTAATAGTTTGTTTTCTTTCAGCCTTACTGTACTCTTTATTTCCTTCTGAATCTAAAGTTACTAATAAAGTTTTATCTTTTTCAACAGCTAAATCTGCAATATCAAGAGCTTCATCAACTAAGCCTCCACTATTATTTCTTAAATCTAAAATAAACTTTTTAGCACCTTGTGCTTTTAAACTTTTATATGCCTCTTCAACTTCTTTTGCACATCCTTCATCAAAAGTAAGTAATGAAATATATCCCACATTATTTTCCAACATAGCTGTTTCTACATGATATACTTTTAACTCTTCTCTTTTTAAATTAAAATCTAAGGTTTCAGTTCCTCTTACAACAGTTACCTTAACTTTTGACCCTACTTCTCCTTTTATTTTTGATGAAATAACATCTGATGGCATTCCTATAACATCTTCTTCATTTACTCTTACTATTATATCTCCTGCTTTTAATCCAGCTTTTTCTGCTGGACTTTGTTTTATTGTTGATGCGACAACTACATTATTACTTGTATCCATTCCCATGAAAATACCAATACCAACATAATTTCCTAACGCTGAAGCTTCAAATGCTTCCCATTCCTCTTTTGTCATATATGATGAATACTGATCACCTAGTCCATTAATATATCCCTTTATAGTTTCATCTAACATTTTTCGTTCATCAATTTCACCAATATATTTATTATCAATTACTTCTCTAAAACTTTTTAAAGTATCAGTTATTATCTCAATATTTTCTTCCGAATTTTCTGAAAAGTTTATATTTGCCATTCCATATTTTTTATTATAATAAAACATTGTAAATTCTGAAGAAGCTATTGCAACTATTATTGCTACTAAAACCATAATTACTATAAGTCTTGTTTTTAAACTTTTCTTTTCTTTTTCATATTCTGAAATAATTTCGTTATCGTCCATCTTTTTTCCTCCGTTTATTTTCATTTTAAGTAGGAAATCCAAATGGACTTCCTACTTAAAACTTTACTTTATATTTATTTACTATGGTAAATATGGTCCTGGATTTGTTGGCTTTCCTCCAATACGAACTTCAAAATGTAAATGATTTCCTGTTGAGTTCCCTGTTGAACCTACTTTACCTATTGTTTGACCTTGAGAAACTTTATCTCCTGGCTGAACAGTTCTAGAACCTGATTGCATATGTGCATATAATGTCATTGTTCCATCATTGTGATCTATAACAACATATTCTCCATAGCTTCTATAAGAACCATTTGGTCTTCTTAAAGCTGTTGAAGTTACAACTTTACCTGCCTTTACAGCTCTAACTGGTGTACCACCAGCTATTGCAAAATCAACTCCTGTATGTCCTGCATATCCATAATATCCTGTTGTAATATTTGATTTTGTTTTTCCATCAAGTGGAGATATGTACCCAGCAGCACTTGGCGCTACTACTGTTTTTACAGAACTTTGCGCTGCTAATGCTGCAAGTTCTTTTTGAATTCTTCTTTTGTCTTCTTCAAATTCTTCTAATTGTTCCTGTAATGCTGCTTCTTCTGCAGAAAGATTAGATACTAAAGATTGTTTCTGATTTACAGAAGATGATAAAGAATTTTTCTTTCCTACTACTGCTGTTTTTGAATTTTCTACTTCATTTTTTGCATTTTGAAGAGATGCTCTTTCATCTTCTATTTGTTTTCTAGTAGATTCTATTTTAGCAAGTAGTTCTTCATCTGCTTCTGCTAATTGCTCTATTGTATAATATTTTGAAATAAATTCAGCAAGCCCATCGGCAGATAATAGCATATCTAAATAGGATGTACTACCAGTTTCATATAATGCCACCAATCTTTTATCTAATAAATCCTTTTGAATAGCATATTTTTGTTCCTGCTCTTGTATATTTGTTGTTTTTACTTCTATATCATTATTTAAACTATTTATTCTTGTTTCTAAATCATCAATCTCATTTTCATAGGTTGATATTTCTGAATTTAGCTTATTTATCTGATTTAGAGTATCTGTCATTTGACCTTTTACTCCTGCAATTTCAGAATTTGTTTTTTCAATTTCTTTATCAATATTTCTTTGTTGTTGTTGCAACTGCGATGAAGTCTCAGCATATGTTAAACTAACATCCCAAAATAATATCATTAATACTAAAATACTAATACATACTATTCTTTTTAAACTTTTAATATTCATTTTTTTCCTCCGTTTTTTCAATATTATCTAATTCGACAGTTACATTTTCATTTTCTTTTATTTGATTAGTAATATTATCTTCTGCTGTTTCAGTACTTTCACTTAAGTCACTTGCACTAGAATAAGAAGTTATATAATCTAAAGGTTGCACATATTCGCCTGCAATTCTAACTTCAAAATGTGCATGTGGTCCAGTAGAATATCCTGTTGAACCTACTTTTAAAACTGGTGTTCCTTGCAAGATAGTATCTCCAACAGCTACTAATATTTCTGAGCCATGTGCATATAAAGTTGTTATTCCTCCACCATGATCAACTATTACCATATTTCCATAAGCTGCATTCCAACCTGCATAAGTAACTAGTCCATCATTTGCTGCTATAAAATTTGCTCCAAGTGGTGCTCCAATATCTACTCCAGAATGTAGCTTGTACACTCCAGTTATTGGATGTGTCCTCATACCAAATGGTGAAGTTATCCTTGTATATCCAGGAACAGGCCATGCCATTGTTCCTCCTACATATTCTTCTCCCACACTCGCAAGTGCTAAAATTCTAATTTCTGTTTCTATTTCTGCAATTTGATTTTGATATTCTTCTACCATTCTTTGAAGTTCTGCTTCTTCTTCTGTTAATTGTGCTAATTTGCTATTTTTAATTACTGCCATATTTTCTAAAGCAATCGAATTTTTCTCTCTGGTTTCTTTTGAAGCAGTAAGGATAGCCTTTTTTGTGTCTAATGCATCTTTTAGTTTTGAATTATATTTTTTTTCAGCATTTGCTGTTTGTACTAATTCTGTATCTGCTGCTGTTATTTCAGTTATTAAATAATAATTTGATAAAAAATCCGTTATATTTTTAGAATTTAACATCAAATCTAAATATGATGTTTCTCCCATTTCATACATAGCAACTAATCTTTTTTCCAGTAAATTCTTTTGTTTCTCATATCTAGTATTAGATCTTTCTAATTCTTTTTCTGCTTTTTCTATATAAGAAAGTAAATCTTTTTCTTGAACTTCTAATGTTTCTATTTCTAGTTTTTTATCTATTATTTTTTGATTTATTTCTGAAATTTCTGCCACTGTAGCAGACAAATCACTTTCAATAAATTGTATTTGTTCATTTGAAGCATTTATTTGGTTTTCTAGTTCAGATTTTTCAAGTTGTAAATCATCTAATGTTTTCTCTTCTTTTTCTTCTTCATTATTTTCTTGATTTTGCTCTTCTTCTATTATTTCATCAGAAGTTGCCATTATCTCTAATAAAGCAAAATTACATGATAAACAAAAAATTACTAAAATTATTAAATTTATTTTAATAATTTTTTTCATCTATTAAATTATACCTCCAAGTATTTTTTCATTGACATTGAACTTCCTAATATCCCCACACCAATTCCTAATGATGCGTATACACCAGCTATTGGTTTTGCTAAATCTACAAATTTAAATAATGTTATTCCCATTTGCTGTAATACTGCTGAAGCTTCTATACTTTGTATTACAAAATCGTATAAAAATCCAACTATAACTAAAGTAAGTATTGCAGCTATAATTCCTATTATTATACCTTCAACAAGAAAAGGCCATCTTATAAAACCATTTGTTGCTCCAACATATTTCATAATAGAAATTTCTTTTCTTCTTGCATGAACTGTAAGCTTTATTGTATTAGATATAATTGTTATTGATATTACTAATAAAATTGCAAATATTACCCCTATTGTAATTCTAACTCCTCTTACTATAGTAATTAATGTTGATATCGTACTATTTCTACTTGTAATATTTTTTATAACAGAATCATGTTGTGTATTTTCTTCAATTTCTAAGTCTACTTCTTCACTTCTTCCTGTTGTAGCTATTTTTGCACCAATTCTTAATATTTCTTCTTCTAATTCCTGACTTTTTTCAAGATTAGTTAATGTTACAAGAAATGAAGCTGGAAAAACATTATTTTCTCCTTCATATCCTTCTAACAACTCTTTATTTCCACTCATTCTTTCTTTCATATCATCTAAAGCTTGTTGCTTATTTTTAAATATAACAGTATTAATTCCATCTAAAGCCTTTATTTCATTTTCTAATTGTTCTTTTTGTTCATCTGTTACTTCATCATAAATAAAAACTTCCATTCCTTGTTTCATTTGAACTTGCTCTAAAACGGAATTTATATTTACTCCTATTGCAAAAAATATACCAAAAAGAAACATTGTACAAATCATTGTTATAACTGATATAACAGTTGATTTTGTATTTTTAAAAATATTTTTAAAACCTTCACTTATTAAATAAGTAAAACCATTATATCTCACTACTATACCCACCTTTTTTATCATCTCTTATGATTATGCCTTTATTTATTTGTATAACTCTTTTTTTCATTTTATTTACAATATCTTCTGCATGTGTTGCCATAACTACAGTTGTACCTCTTGCATTTATGTCATTTAATAAATTCATTATATCCCATGATGTTCTAGGATCTAAATTTCCTGTAGGCTCGTCTGCAATAATCATTGATGGATTATTTACTAAAGCTCTTGCTAATGCTACTCTTTGTTGCTCTCCTCCTGAAAGCTCATTTGGATAGCATCTTGCTTTATCACTTAACCCAACTAATGATAAAACCATTGGTACTTGTCTTCTTATATGCTTTGGAGTTGCTTTAACAATATACATAGCAAAAGCTACATTTTCATATACAGTTTTATCTGGTAATAATCTGAAGTCTTGGAAAACTACTCCCATACTTCTACGTAAAAATGGTACTCTTTTTGCTTTTAAAAATGTTATATCTTTACCATTTATTATTATATTTCCTTTAGTTGCTTCTTCTTCTTTTAGTATTAATTTAATTAATGTAGATTTTCCAGAACCAGAAGTTCCTACTAAAAAAGCAAATTCACCTTTATCTATAGTAAAAGTTGCATTATGAACAGCTTCTGTTCCTGTTTCATATAATTTAGTAACGTTTTTAAATTCTATCATTGTATAATTTTAGACCTTTCTAGATATATTTTCTCACATTCAGATACATATTATTTAAAAATTATTAAATTAAACTTAAAATTTTACATTTTTTTCAATTTTACTAATATATAATATCAATAAAAGAAAAAAAAATCAATACTAAATATTGATAATTTAAGGCGACCATAAAATTTATGGTCGCCTTTTTTTAATCTACATATTCTATTTTCTTTGTATCAGAATTATTCTATTAGCATGCTTCTAGTATATGGTACTTCAGTATTTTTTATTTCTTCTTCTCTTTTTTCAATATTTTCTATTCCTTTTTCAATCTTTTCTGTATCTACTTCAGTATCAAAATCTATTGAACATTTATCTTTCTGGTAAGTTTTACTTATTGCACTTTTAAAATAAATAGCTTCATTGTTTTCATATTTGATACCTATATATGCAACAATATTATTACTTCTATTTATTACAGTATTATCTAATATATAATATTTTTCTAAAACTAATTCATCATTTTTTATATTTTTTAAAATACTTATAAAATTATTAAATTTTGTTTTTTCCGTTATGCCAAGTTCAGTCTCAACTATTTTCTTATTTTTTTCAAAATATTTATTTATTTCATCTGATGTCATTTCTTTACATTTTTTATAATACTTTGGAATCAATTTTTCTGCAAAATTATTATAATACTTAATAACACTTTCTGGTAATATTTCATTTTCATTTAATCCAACTACAAAATTTATATATTCTGGAACTTTCATTTCATCTGGCAATTTTGAATTATTAATTGATTTTAATTTCAATCTTGATATTACTAAAGGATTAGAAAAATATAATATAAGAAGAGCTAATAATATTATTATTAATATTATTATTAAATTCTTTATCTTTTTTTCATTATATTTCTTTCCATTTTTCATAATTCTACTCTCCTTATATTAATCCTAAAACTTTATTTATAAATTCAAAAGCAACTTCATAGTTAATTAAATTAATATATGCTAAAACTCCATTATTTTTTCCTTCACCATATTTATCATAAGGTTGTTTTGTTTTTATCCAATTTTCTACATCTGTAAAAGTACCATCTAAAATATCTTTTGCCAAAACATATTCAGAATTCCATCTTCCATTTAATGAACCAACTGTAGAAGAGTGTCCACATGCTTTTGTTAATAATGCTTTGCATATTTCTTCATCTGACATAGATTCATTTATAACGGTTTCCCAACCTAAGTTTGGTCCCCAGTTCATTAAAGAAGCATATGTGCCTTGTGTTACTAGCGATTTATTTGCAAGCCATTGTGTTCCTTTTGATTCTAGCCATCCCTTAAATTGTATATCATAAAAATATTTCATTTGAAGTTCCATAAATTTTTGCGGATTTTGGTCATAAACAGCCCACCACGCAGTTTGAATAGTAGATATACCGTCACAGCATTGTCCAGAAGACCAAGATGAGAATGTTGCTAAACTTCCACATAATCCCGAATCCTCTTCAGCAAGCCATTTACACAATGCTGGTATATTGTTGCATCCTCCACTTCTTAATGATGTCCATTGTGCAAAACCTACTGCAACTTCATCTGCTGAAAGTCCGCCACAAGATGCTGCTCCTGTACGTAATCCTGGTGCCAATTCTCCTATTCCACCTGATTCATAAGGTAGCCAGAAATAAAATTCCCAATCAACTTCAGCTCTGCTTTCTGCTCCTTCATCAAGTTTCATATAATCCTCAACATTTTCTATCGGTCCTTCTTGCATATCTGACATTATTATTCTAATGTAATTTCCCATAACTTTGTCCATATTTTCTTCTTCTGAGCTTTCATCACCAGTAGTTGTTGTAGGTGTACTTGGAGTTGTAGTATTTTCTTCATCTCCATTTGGTCTAAAGTATTCATAAGGTTTACTTGAATTTTCTCTTATGTTTTCTATTAATTCTTTATCTGTCATTGTTCTACCAATTACAGTTCCTTCTTTTATAACTATTAAGTCTTTTCCTTCATTATCTTTAACTGTTAAACCTGTACTTGCAGCATCTTTTATTTCAGTTTCTGCATTTAGTTTATCACTTGCTTTTTTACTTGCTAGCTTATATTCATCATCTTTTTCATACATTGATTTTGGTACTTCCTCTTCTTCACCTGAATCTCCGTCTTCATCACTTGATGATTTTATCTCGTTTTCAGATACTTTAAAGCTATCTAAAGTTAATGCAGTACCTCCTTCTGGTATTCCTGAAGAAGTATCTGGTTCTTCTCCATCTTCCTCTCCTTCTTCTGAACTACTTCCTGGCATCTCGCATACAAAACCATCAATATAAACTACATTTCCTGCTATTCCATATTTTTCATACATTTCAGCAAATTCTTTATATCCATATATAGTTTTATCTATTTCTGACCAGTCCTCTATACCTTCTATAGCATCTTCACTTGTAAGCAATTCTTTAAATCTTACTGATGATTTCTCTGTATTATATGATAAATCTCCATTTGTAGAAGCACTACTTGAAGCACCTGCGCTAGTAGAAAGCAAGCTATTTGAAGGATTTCTCCAACTATTATTAGTTTTACTTTCAAGTAATTGATAATTTTCTGCATCTAATACTAATATTTTTGCATATCCTACTCTATCTATTACTTCTTCTCCTTGAGATGTCGGTGTTGTTTGATTATTTGGATCTTGAGTATTTGGTGTTACTGTAGCATCTGGAGCTCCTGCTACTCCATTTCCTTCAAGAGAAGCTGGCGCTTTATCTCTTCCATATTTCATATCAACATTTACTCTTGCCTGTTCTCCTGTTTCTTGATTTACTATATAACTTTCATCATAAGTTCCATATTCTAATAATATTCCTGTTACTGGTGATACTACTGCTTCATTTCCTTTATATCCACTAAATGATGATCCTCCACCTTTCTTAACCCCTGTTGGAACTTCATCTGGTATAAATAATCTATATTTAAAATGGTTAGTCATTATAGTATTTAAATTAGTTGCAAAACTTGATGATGAGCCTTCTGTTCTAATAGCACCACATCCTGGGTCATAATAAAGTAATTTTCCTCCTTCTGCTGCTCCTAAAAATACAACTGCATGTCTATCTCCTGATGCTTTAAAATCTCCATAGAAATATACTGGTTTTCCTTCTCCAAGAGCTTCTGCAACTTTTTCAACTATATCTGATTCTCCTGGGAAATGGTATTGTCCTGCAATTCCATCTTTTGTAAACATTACATCCCACTTTACACCTTGTCCTTGAGCCCAATAATCATTTCCTCCTTGTCCTCCACCTGTTTTATTTATGAATGAACCTGAAGAAGTCTTTACATATTTCTCAGGAGATTCTCCAGTATAAGCTTGTGCTATAAATGCATAAGAATATAATGTACAAGTAGAATCAGTTTGTTTCCATACTTCATAAGATATTCCATCAATATCTAAATCTCCAGTTTTACTTCCTGTATCTGAGCTTCCTGATGGTGTAAATTTATAATCTGAATCTGGTATATCTTTTATTGCTCCCACATTTCTCAAATTAGCTATTGGAGTTGTTTCTATACTTGCAATTTGACCAACAATATCAGTTTCTCCATTTATTATCCTTCTTGCCAAATTTTCATTACCGTTTTCTGTATCTTCTGGATTTTCTGTTTCTGGTTTCATATCAATTAAAGCTTTCAATGTGTTTTTCTCATTTGCTTTATAATCACCTTCAGAGTGTATTAATGTTCCATTCTCATTTTCTATTTTGTCTAAAGCTCTAATTGGAAAACCTGCTGATCCTATTTCTGGTATTATCCATTGTAGTAATCTTGGAGTTTCATCTGTTAACTCTTCTTTTGTAAAATATCCAAGTTCTACTATTAATTCTTTAAAATCTCTATATATGTAATCTGCATCTAGTGTATGTGTATTCTCTAGCATACTAAATGCACTTAATGACTTTTGATTTATTGATGCTGTAGTTGCATAATCTGATGCTTTATAGTCTTGAGTTTGTCCGTTTCTTGTTAAAGTTACACTTAAATTATTTAATTCACTTTCTGTTAATGCTCCATATTTATGGTCTTCACCACGTTTTTTTCTTAATTCATAAATTATTTCTGCTGTTTCTGCATCATCATAAGCAAAATATTGATTTTTCAAAAACATTTTCTTTATTTCTTTATTTGTTTCTGTTCTTTGTCCTTCACCTGTTTGAGATAAATCTCCTGTTGTATTTATTTTTACATATACATCTTTCTTTATTTCATAATCTTCTTCATCTGGTTTTATCTCTGGGAACATTGGATCAAATGTACTTGAAGTTTGAGCATTTACCTCATATGCTGACAATCTGCTTCCTATTTTGTTCCAATTCAAATCCTCTGCTACTGCATCATCTGTTATATCTATTGTTTTAGCTTTTTTTACTACTGTTTTTCCTTTTTCTTCTGCCTCTTCTTCTGTTCCATTAAATACACTACCATAGCTACCATCATCATTTAATTCATATAGTACATAATTTCCTTCATCATCTGTTTCATATAATGTCCATCTTTCTTTCATCATTGCTTCATATTCATAATCGTAGTCAACAAAATTCTTATGACTTGAATCGCTAACAAAATATATATCTCTATACCAATGATTTTCTACTTTTTCTATATATGGTTGATATATTTCTAATGAATCTACATCTGCTTTGCCTAAATAATCATATATTTTTTGTATGTATGCTCTACACTCACCACAAGCTTCCTCACCACTAGTACTTTCACTACATCTAACTGTTACTGGTGTTGCTGCTGGATCTGGCGTTTCTCCTTCTGCTGGGGCTGGCTCTTCTTCAACTCCAGTACAAGATTCTGGACTTGGTATTCCAAATTCTTTCATTATGCTCATTGCTTCCTTATTGCTAATTCTCCATGAATTAAGCCATCCTGTTAGTCCTGTTCCTGCTGCTGCATTAAATTCATCATATGATTTATAATCTCCACTTGGTGTTTTATAATATCCTATAACTGTGTTTGCATCTTTTTCTCCACCACCTACAGGATGTAATAATAAATATAATTGAGTTTCAAATGTTGTTGCCATATCAAATGCTAAATCTGGCATTAGTGTTGCTATATGTACAGATAATAAAAAGTCTATTGGCATTCCATATCTTCCAACCCAGCCATCTAGATTATATGTCATCGCATTATTTCCATGTCCTCTTTTTATTTCAATAGTTTTTGAGCTAGCACTAATTGTTATTTTATCTCCACTTAGCCAACCATCGCTGTAATATTCTGCATGATTACCTATTGTTCCTCCATCTTTCCAAATATCTATAAAACCTCTTGACCAGAATTGTTGTGTTTGTCCTAATGTAAGAACATTTAGTAAGCTTTGCCCAAAACCTTTAAGACCATTCCAGAATCCTCCTTCTCCGCCTCCTGAAACATGGTTTTTATTCTTTATTGTATATAAATAGTTTTCTGATATCATATAATTACTTATAAAATCACTTTTTGCATTGCTAATTTTTCCATCTTCATCTGTTTCAAACCAGCTATCTGATGATCCAACTGGTTCTGTCAAAAATCCCCATGATTTTAAATCATATTCCATCTCTCTTAAATAATCTAATGTTGTATATATATCAACTTCTTCTACATCCAAAGTTTGGTCTGTACCAAAAAAATCACCTACTATATCTCCAACTTCTTTAAATAAAGCTTTTATCTTTTCCAAAACCATTCCAGGCATTGTTATTAAAAACATTATTATTCCTATTGTTATAAAAATAATAACCAATATTATAAAAACCCACATTAAAATAGGCCCAAGAGCCGCTATTAGCGAATGTTTTGCTGCACCTTTGGTAGCTGCTTTTTTTGCTATCTTTTGAGCTGTTTCCTTTTTCTTTTTAGAAGCAATTTTTTCTGTTGCTCTTGATGCCACATTACTTCCAGAACTTGCCTCTGGTTGTTGCCCATTCTCTTCTTGTCCCATCATGTCTGGAACATCTACATCATTTTCTTCTTCATCTTCAAAATAACCAAAATTATTCATAGGCATTTTCTTCCTTATCTTTTATTTTAATAAAAATAAACAAAATACTCTACTTATATAATACCATAAAAACCGTATTTTTTCAATATTTAAGCAATTTGTAAAAGCGAAATAAATATTACCTTTTTACTTCTTCTATAATTTCTTTACTAGTAAGTCCATAATATTTTAATAATTCTGCCCAATTCCCTGATTTTCCAAAGCAATCATTCATTCCCATTCTAGTTAATTTCTTAGGATATTTGTCTGTTAGAACTTCTGAAATTGCTGTTCCCAGCCCTCCTATTATACTATGTTCTTCTATAGAAATTAATTTATCAGTTTCTTTGGCACATTTAATAATAATATCTTCATCTATTGGTTTTATTGTATGAAAATCAACAACTCTAACATCAATTCCTTGTTTTAATAATTCTTCTTGTGCCTTTAAACTTTCAGCTACCGTTATACCTGTTGCAAAAATAGTAGCTTTTTTTCCTTCTCCAAATTGTATTGCTTTTCCTAGTTTAAAACTAGTTCCTTTTTCATATATCACAGGAGTAGCTGCTCTTCCAAATCTTATATATACTGGTCCATTTATTTTTGCTGCTTCTTCTACTGCCCATTTACTTTGTGTATCATCAGATGGTGAAATTACAGTCATATTAGGAAGTCCTCTCATTAAATTAATATCTTCTAGCATTTGATGTGTTGCTCCATCTTCTCCTACAGTAATTCCAGCATGTGTTGCACAAATTTTCACATTTAAATTTGGATAACAAACACTATTTCTTATTTGATCATATACTCTTCCTGTTGCAAATACTGCAAATGTACTAGCAAACGGTATTTTATCACAAGTTGCAAGTCCTGCTGCGGTAGCAATCATGTCTTGTTCTGCAATTCCCATATCAAAAAATCTTTCTGGTATTTCTTTTGCAAAAATATTTGTTTTAGTTGCACCTGCTAAATCTGCATCCAAAACTACAATCTTTTCATTTTTCTTTCCAAGCTCTAGTAGTGCTTCTCCATAACTTTGCCTTGTAGCAATTTTATTATTAAAATCCATAATTTCCTCCATTTTTATAAATTATAAATATTAATATAGTTTTATATTTATTTATAATTTTATTTTCTTTTCAAAAGTTTCCTTAATTGTATCTCCTGTAACTAAATATGCATTTATTCCTAACTCTTTTGCTGATTCAACATTTGATTTACTGTCATCAAAAAAGTAAATTTGATTTGGTTCTACCTTTAGTTTTTCTATCATTTTATTATATATTTCTGCATCTGGTTTATTAACATGCATTTCATATGATAAAAACAATTCATCAAATTTAGATATATCATAAACAGTTTCAAACCATTCAAAATCTATTTTTCTTAAGTTAGATAACATACACAATTTTTCATTATTTTCTTTTAATTTATCTATAATTTCAACAGTATCTTTATATAATGAATTTCTAATTGGACCTGTATAAATTTCTTTATATTCATTTAATGTTTTATTAGATTTTGAAAATTCTAATAATTTTTCTATATGTTCATCATCCGAAATCAACCCCATATGTGCATCTATAACAGATTTATCAGTCTTAAAAAAATTTATAAATTCTTCATAAGAAACTTTGCATTCTAATTTTTCATATAACAGCTTTACATTCATAGGTATTACTATTACATTTCCTAAATCAAAAACAAATATCCTATCCATTTATTAACTCCTCTAATGCTTTATTATATTCTTCTTCATTTGGAGCTTTTCCATGCCAGCCTGCTTGGTTTTCCATATAAGAAATACCTTTTCCTTTTATTGTTTTTGCTATAATTGCTGTTGGTATTTCTTTTGTCTTTTTTGCAATTTCAAAAGCATTTAAAATTTGATCAAAATTATGACCATCTATTACTACCACTTTAAATCCAAAACTTTCGAATTTTTTATCTATTGGATATGGACTCATTACATCTGATATTTTTCCATCTATTTGTAAATTGTTATTATCTACTATAACACATAAATTATCTAATTTATAATGGCTTGAAGTCATGGCAGCTTCCCAAATTTGTCCTTCTTCTATTTCTCCATCTCCTAAAATACAATATACCCTATAATCTTTTTTATCTAATTTTCCTGCTAATGCCATTCCATTTGCTACAGATAATCCTTGACCTAATGAGCCTGAAGTCATATCTACTCCTGATATTTTCTTCATATCTGGATGTCCTTGCAAATAACTATCTATTTTTCTAAAATTTTTTAAATCTTCTTTTGGAAAAAATCCTTTTTCTGCTAAACTTGAATATAATGCTGGTGAACAATGTCCTTTTGATAAAACTAATCTATCTCTATCTTCCTTTTTAGGATTATTTGTATCAACCCTTAATTCTGAAAAATATAATGTTGTAAGTAAATCTGTGACTGATAAAGAGCCTCCTGGATGTCCTGATGAAGCATTATACACCATTTCAACAATATTTCTTCTAATGTTTCTTGCCTTATTTTGTAAGTCATTTAATTTTTCTGAGATTATCATAAAAATTCTCCTTTTATATCATTTTTTACATTATATATTATTTACATTTTTTAAACAATAATAAAATAATTTATTTTTTACAAAAATTGACAATATCTACGAATTTTTCCGCATAAACTTGCTGAAAACTTTATTTAATAAAATGTGTAAGGCACTTTCCTACTAAATAAAAAACTTGGGCGTGGGGTATAGCTACCCTCGCCCAAGAAACTTCGTTTTTTCCCATTTTCCCTATCCTACATTTGTGTTTGAAGGTAGCATTTTACTTGCTCATTGCTTGTAAGCACAGGTATCTCATCTCCAGCATCTAACATAATGCCAAGTATCTCTCTAAAGACAATTTCCCTGTCCTCTTGCTCGCACTTTTTCTTCTGCTCATCGCGAAGCTTTTCGCTTTTATCTGCCAGTGCTTTAAGGTCCTTCATAATTGTCGCCATAGTTTGTAACTTAATCCGACTTGTAGAGCCAAATAGCACAATGTATCCTTGCACTCGTGTTAAATCTTCTGCAAGTTCACTTCTGTACTCATTGACATGCAAAAGTTCCAAGCATTCTTTCACTCTGGGTATATTAGTGGCTCCATCAAGAGTTAAGATGCTTAAAGTCTTTTCAGCTAAGTCCTTTACTCTCCAAAACTGCCAAAACTTTTCCCAATTAGGACTTCGTCTATCAACATCCATCTTTTATTCTCCTTGTAAGTCGTTCCTAGACTGCAGCAATGATTTTCATAAGAAAATCCTTCTCCTTTCATCATTTATTAAAGGGTTTGTGAGTTTTGCTAAATTTCTACAACATTGGTATTATAGCACACTTTATATAACTAGTCAAAATAGACAATCTTACACTTTCCGATAAAAATCGTAACTAATTTTCTAATTCGTCTTTTTATAAATAAAACTTTCTTTACAACAAACTTGCTAAAATCTTTATTTAAATGTTAAATATAAAATAAATTAAGTCAAAAAATCAGTACTAAAATTTAGTACTGATTTTTATACATTTACAATCTTATAAATTTAAAATGGGAATATTCCAAATAAAAATCCTACTGGCATTTGCCATAATATTATACCAGTCGCTATAGCATATCCCCACCAAGGAACACTTTGCATAATATTTAGTGACCATGACCAAGCATTTGACCCTGCCTCTTTTGCTCCATCCCAGCTAAATAGATCTGTTAATTTTACTCCCATAAATCTAGAATTGCTTAAATCCATTCCAAATACATCTGTTAAATCTATTTCCCAGCCTAATATATTTATTATATTAGTTTTATCTGGAACTTCTGTTACTATAGAAACTTTATATCCATATATTTCTTTTGCTTTAAATTTTATTTGATATTCTTTTCCAGATTCTGATGGTAAATCCTGAATTTTCACATATTTTGTTGCCGCAAGTAAACCTCTTTTGCTATATAAATCTATTTTAATATAATTTCCATCAGCAGTATATGTAGAATCATTTGATAACCTAAAACTCATATAACCATTCACATTTGAAGCCTTAGCATTAACATCTGCTATTGAAACTCTTGTATTACTTGGTTCTATATATCCATCTATCTTTTTATACATATTCTCAATTAAGCCGTTTTCTAAAACATGAGAAACGAACATAAATATAAGTATACATGAAAGATATAGAAAAAAGGTTTTCATTCTTTCCATATTATTTTCCCCTTTATTTTTACATATTCTGACATATTAATTATACATCAAACTTAGGTGTTTGTAAATATTTATTAATAATTTGATTTCTAAACTTTAAAAAGATTAGTTAGCTTTTTTATAATTCTAAAGCAATTTCTTTATCTAAATATAATGAATATATATATACTTTACTTACCTTTTTTTCAGTAGCCTCTTCTAGAGCTTCCTTATATATACGTAATTGATTTAAATACTTTTCTACTAATTCTTTCTCATTTCCTTCTTGTACAAAATCAGTTTTGTAATCAACTAATATGATTTTATTATCATTTGTTATTCCATATAAATCTATTATTCCTTGTACTAAAATTGTTTCATCTTTTGCATTATTATAGACCTCTTTTGCTAAAACCTTTTTACAAAAAGCTTTTTCTTTTTCAATTACTATACAGGCTTTTATTTGCTGTGTCAACTTTGATTTCAAGAATTTTTCTATCTTTTCTAAATTTATATATTCTGCTTCTTCACTTGTAATAAAAGCTTTTGAAATTAGTTCTTGTTTTAAACATTCTAATTCATTTAAATTATACTCTTGCTTTAAATTTAATTTTTGTAAAAATAAATGCATTAAAGTTCCTTTTTGACTATTTGATATTTTTTCATCTTTTATCATAAAACTTGGCGATATGCTTTCAATCCCAATCTCTTTTTTTCCTAAACTATCAAATTGGATACTTTGATTATATTCGTTTTTCATTTCTTTTATTTTGCTAACTGTGCTTTTAATTGGTAATTCAGTTGAAAGTTTGTTTTTATATTCCCAATTAAATTCTTTTTCAAAATTTTCAAAATCAGTTTTCTTTTCAAAATCAAATTCTCTTATTTTTTCTTCTTTTACTTCATCTTTTTCAATCACTTCGCTTTTCTTATGTTCATAAATCTCTATTTTATCCTTTAAATCATTTTTTAAATAAACAAGTTCTATCCAATCTAAATAAGATATATACTTTTTAAGTAATATAGGATTTATTTTCTTATTTTTTTGTCCATATATTTTTATTATTTCCTTTTTCTTATCTAATTCTTTTTGATAATCACCAGCTGTACCAGTAATTATTAGTTTTTCTTTTGCTCTAGTTAGTGCAACATATAGTACTCTCATCTCTTCTGCTATTGTTTCTTCTTTTATAATTATTTTTATTGCATCTTTAGCTGCTGTAGAATACTCTATCATTTTTTCATAATTAATGTATTGCGGTCCAATTCCTATTTTTTGATGTAATAAAAGATTTGAATTTAAGTCTTGCATATTAATCTTTTTTGAAGTACTAGATAAAAATACAACTGGAAATTCAAGTCCTTTGCTTTTGTGAATACTCATTATCCTAACTACATTTTCATTTTCTCCAATTACTTTAGCAGCTGCCATATCACTATTTCCATTTCTTAGTCTCTCTACAAATCTAATAAAATTAAAAATTCCTTTAAAACTGGTTTTTTCATATTCTTTTGCTCTTTCAAATAGCATTTTTAAATTTGCTTGTCTTAAAAGTCCATTAGGCATCAATCCTACATAATTATAAAAACCTGTTTCTGTATATATATTCCATATAAGTTCTGCTAAACTCAAATAATCACTTTGTTTTCTCCAGGAATCTATATTCTCTAAAAAATTATTTACTTTTTGTTTTAATTCTCCTTTTAATTCTTCTCTAGCCGCTTTTAAATTTTCATAAAATTTAGTATCTTTTCTGGTAAGTCTGATTTCTAAAATCTCATTATCTGTAAAAGCTCCTATTTCTGAGCGCAAAACTGATACTAAAGCAATATCATCTATCGGATTATCTAATATTTTTAATAAATTTATAATTGTTTGAATTTCTATTGTATCTAGATATTCATTTGAACTATCAGAAAAAACAGGAATATTTCTTTTAATTAATTCCTTTTCATATATTGGAGCAAGTCTTGAAGTAGATCGTAATAAAATTACTATATCTTTATATTTTATGTCTCTTATTCCAATTTTTTTATCTTTTACTTGTTTTCTAGAATTTATTATACTTTCTATTTTTTTTGCAACAAATTTTGCCTCTATTTCTTCTTTTTCAATTAACTTTAACTCGTTTTCTTCATCATCTAATGTACTTATAGTTTCTTTAGTATAATATTCTTTGCTATCTAAATCTTCTTTTTTTTCTAATTCTTCTTCATCTTCTTTTAAATCTATAATATTTAATTCTGCATTCCCAAGTCCATTTTCTATTTCCTCAAAGTCTGCACCTAAATTTAAATATTCCTCTTTTGTATAATCTATATCACCTAAATCTATACTCATTATGTTTTCAAATATTATATTTGTAATATCTAAAACATTTTTTCTACTTCTAAAATTTTTAAATAACTGAATTTTTAATCCTTCATCATTTCCATCTAAACTATAATTTTTATATTTTTCTAAAAATAGTTGTGGGCATGCTTGACGAAACTTATAAATACTCTGTTTCACATCACCAACCATAAATAAATTGTTTCCTCGTGATACCATTTTTAAAATGTATTCTTGTACTTCATTACTATCTTGATATTCATCTATTGCAATTTCCTCAAATTTTTCTTGATATTTCTTTGCTACATCTGTTGGAATATATTTTCCATTTTCATCTTTTTTTACTAATATTTTTAGAGCATAATGTTCAATATCATTAAAATCTATTATATTTTTCTCTCTTTTTTTCTCTTTAATTTTTTTATCAAATTCTAATATTACATCTTTTAAAACTCTTAATATTTCATACATCTCATAAATGTCATTATAAGCTCTTTCAGAATTATAAGTTAAAATTGATTTTATAGCTCCCATAATTTTATCTTTTACTTTATTTCTTGATACCTTTGCTTCATCTTTTATTTCTAATGTTATTTTTTTATTTACTGGCCATGTTTTAAATTTTCCTAATTGTGAGCTTTCAAAGGCCTTATCCCATGAAATCTCACTTGCTACATATATATTTTGTAAATATTCAATATCTGATTCTATTGTTTGTTTATATTTTTCCAGTTCATAATAATTTTGTAGTTTTTCTTTTATTATTGTTAAGCTATTTATTGCATCCGTAATTTCTTCTCTTAAGTTTTTTAATAAAATCTCTCCCCAGCAACTTTTTGAAAAATCTTTTTCTTCTTTACTTTCAAACATCTCTATTTTTTCTACAAGCCATTCATTTGGAAATGGAGAACTTTGCATAAATCTATATATTTTTAAAATAATTTCTTTTAAAGCTTCATCTCCTCTATATTCTGTATAAGTGTTAACTAATCTAGCGAAATCTTCATTCTCTTGTTCATACAACTCTTCAAAAACTTCTTCTAGAACTTCTTGTTTTAAAAGTTCTATTTCTTCTTCAGTTCCTATTCTAAAATTTGCTGATAAATCTATTTCAAAAAAATTATTTTTTATAACATCTAAACAAAAAGAATGTATTGTGCATATATTTGATTTTCCTAAAAGCACAATTTGCTTTTGTAAATTTTCATTTTCTGGTTCTTCATCAAGTTTTTTATATATCGCTTCTAAAACTCTTTCTCTCATTTCAGAAGCCGCCGCATTAGTAAATGTAACTACTAAAATCTTGTCAATATCTATACCATCATTTAATATTTTTTGTATTATTCTTTCTACTAAAACTGCTGTTTTTCCACTTCCGGGCTGCCGCTGCAACAAGTATATTAGAATCTCTTTTATAAATTGCATTACTCTGTTCTTCTGTCCAGTTCATTCATTTCTCCTTAATTTAAAAGATTTTGTAGATTTATACTATCATATTAAATTAATTTTTACAATATTTTAACTCTTTACAAATATGTATATTTTTCTGATTTTTTCAAACACTAATTTTATATTTTATAAATAAGGAGATTTTTTATGGATGATTTAACAATACTAAATGAGATTCATAAAGGTGTTACCATGGGAATGTCATCTTTAGAGCATATTGCTAAAAAAAGTTCTGATGAGCAGTTTAAAGATGATTTAAGTTATCAATATAACACCTATTTAACAACACTTGATAAAGTTAATAACGAATTTGAAAAACAAGGAGAAATTCCTGATGACACACCTTTAAACCAAAAAATTATGGGATGGACTGGAATTCAATTTAACACAATAAATGACACTTCTAATACAAATTTATCAGAAATTTTAATTCAAGGTTATGATATGGGAGTTATAAAAGGAGTTAAACTTCTAAATCAAAGTCCTGAGGCTTCTCAAAATGTAAAAGATATTTTAAATGGATTTATTAGACTTCAAGAAAACAATATAAACAGATTAAAAAAGTTTTTATAATATTTATTGCACAGTATTTTTCTATTAAATAAAACATTCTGGCAATTACAAAAAACTAAACTAAAAATGACAATATTCAAAATTGTCCACATAAAACAATAGTAGACGATATATACAATGTGTAAAATACAGATTTTACTAAGTCGTCCACGTAATTGTTCTCGTTCCAAATTTTACAAAGTAAAATTTGTGTACAAATATTAGCGTAAGCCTTTATTTAATATGAAGTGCAAAGCACCTTCCTATTAAATTAAAACAGAGAGATTTAAAACTATTTTTAAATCTCTCTGTTAATTTTTTATTCAGTTTTAGATTCTGCTTGTTCAGGTACTTCAGGTGGATTTTCTGATGGTGCAGGTGGATTTTGCGTTGGTGTTGGTTTTACATAATCTGGATTTTTCTCACCGCATACTTTGCAGCTTTCCCCTCCGTCATAATCATGTTTTCCTGTTGCTGGTATTATTTCTTCTTTTGTTTTATCACATTCTGTACATTTATATACTATTTTTCCTGGTTTAGCACAAGTTGCATCTTCTCTTGATTTTTCTACTGTAAATTTATGTTCATGAGTTGGTGGATTTATTGATGGAGTTGTATTTGTTGTATTACTTGTATTTTCTACTGGTTTTAATTTAGCTATTTTTTGAGTATCTTTTGCACTGCAAACTGTACATACTCTTTCTTTTAATCCTTCTTTTTCTGTTGTTGCTTCTTCTACAATTTTCCACTCTCCATATTTATGTGCAAGCTTTGGTATCTCTTCTGTTTTTGTTTCTCCACATGAACATCTTAATACTTTGCTTCCTGCTTTTGAACATGTTGCCTCTTTTAAACTTCCTTTTACAAGGTCTTTATAATCATGTGTATGCATTGGTGCTGCTGTTGTTCCATAGTTAAAATATGCAATATCCATATCTACATTTCCACTTATTCCAGGAACACTTCCTTTACTTGTATATTGCCACATATTATAATTTCCTGCATAATCTGTTTGTGATGTATAATGTGCAAGCCAGAACTTACATCCAAATGATCCTCTTGACATTCTATTAGTTATATCACTTTTATTTGCATACATCATTGGTTCATATCCATTTGATTTTACAAAATTTAAAAATGTTAATGCATTACTTGTAGCTTGTGCTCCTCCGACATTTGCACATCTATATGCACCAAAGTCTTCGAAATCATATACAACTGGATATGTTATTCTATATGTAGAAATTTTCTTTGTTACCCAAATAGCCTCTTCTAAAGCTTCATTTTCATTTACTGCTGTTGAATAAAAATAAATTCCAACTTTTACTCCATTAGCAGTCGCTCCTGCTACATTTGTTTTAAAATAGGCGTCTTCATATATTCCACCTGATGTTTGCCCTCTAAATCCGCAACGTATCATTGCAAATTCAACTCCACTTTGCCTAACTTGAGCCCAGTTTATTTTTCCTTGATGTGCAGAAACATCTATTCCCATAGATTTTTGCCCTACATTCTCAAACATATTTGCTGCTTGGTCTTGTGATACTGACGCTCCTCCTGTTTTTTTATTTCTCTCCGCATCTTCACTTGAATTTACTGCTGCTACTTTTGATTTTGGAACTTTTACTTCTTTTCCTTTATATTTTACAGTTTCTTCTTCTCCATCATCTTCTACTTCTTGTGGGTTATCTGGAGTAGTATCTTTCCTTACTGCAATTACTTGTTCTTTAACTTCTTCTACTTTTTCCTCTTCTATACCTACTAATTTATTTGTTTGAGCTCCTACAGTTTGTATCACTTCTTTTTTACTTAGTTTTGTATAAGCAAAAAATCCTATTCCTGTAATTGAAACTACACTTATAATAGCTATAATTGCTATTTTGCTTTTTAAAATATTCATCATAATTTTACCTCGCTATACTTATTATACTTTTAAAAATTATCCCGGTCAAGTCCCCAAGCTTAAACAAAATAGATAATTTATAGAAAATAAATTAAGTAAAAATAAAGTAGACATTAAAAAATTACTAATTATTAAAGAAAATTCAGTACATTTAATAAATATCTGCTCTTATTATCTTATTATTTTTCTGATTTATAAAATATATCTTGCTTTTTCACTTTTTTTATTCGATTCTTTATAAACATTTCGTATCCAATTAGTAGCAGCAAGTATGTTTGAGCCATACAAATTCTGCCTCCAACTGTTCTATGAAAATACCTAAATCCTAAAAATGGGAAATGGAATATATTGTCATAATCTACCATAGTTTCTATTATGTTTTCATTATCAACATCAAATACATTAAATACTGATATTCCAAAAGCATCTAATATTTTTATATCACTATCACTTTTTAATGAAATCACAACTAGTACTATAATTATAGTAAAAACATATAACAAAATTTTGCAAGTAATTCCTTTATCAAATAAATTCATAAACTCTTCTTCAGTATCCCATTTATAATTTATATAAATTGAAAAAAGAGTAATTCCAATTACTAATATATATTGTATAACTGGTATTATTTCAGCTCCACTATTTTTTAATATTATCGAAAATACCAAATGAAATAAACAAAATAAGCAAACTATTAAATTTACAACTATATTTTTCTTCACATTATATTTCCTTTCTTACTTTTTATCAAAGGAGCATTATTATTTTTAGATCTTTCTAAATTTTATATTTCTAAAAATAAATTATTTTCTTAATTCTGCTTTTAAAGTCTTTTCTAAGCTTTCAATTATCTTTTCTATTAAAGGATTAACTTCATCATCTGTTAATGTTTTTGTGTTTGAACCAAAAGTTAATGAGTAAGCAACACTTTTTCTATCACCTAATACAGCATTTGTATAAATATCAAAAATTTCATAATTTACAAGTAAATTTCCACCTGCTTTTTTTATTACTTTTGATATTTCATCTGCTGTTATATTTTTATCCAAAATAATTGCTATATCTTTTTTAATATTCGGATAAATAGATATTTCTTTAAATTTCATTTTACTTACTTTTTTAGCAAGCAGACAGCTTAAATTTATTTCGAAAACATATACTGCATCTTTGCAAACTTCTGGATGTAGTCTTCCTATAACTCCGACTATTTCACCATTTACGTTAATTTCTGCTACTTGACCTGGATGAAATTCTTTTACTTCTTTTTTTGGCAATACAAAACTATATCTATTCTCATATCCTAAATAATTTAATACTTCTTCTACTATTCCTTTTACTATATAAAAATCGACTTCTTTTTTATTATTAACTCCTAAATAATATTCTCCTGTCATTAAACTGCATAATTTTGTATCTTCACCATATTTATCTTCTTTTTTCCAGAAACCTTTACCTATTTCAAATATTGATACATCTTTTATATAATGAGATTTATTATATTCATAAATTTTATATAATGAAGGAATTAAACTATATCTTAAAACATTTCTTTCTTCTGTCATTGGATCTAATAATTTTAATTCTTCAAATTCATCTGCTACATATTTATGAACTTCTTTGTCATTTACTAATACATAAGATAATGTTTCATTTAAACCAAGAGAAATCATTTTATCTCTTATTCCTCTTTCAGTTTTATTTACACCTCCAAGTTTTATCGGCGCAACTGGTAATTTACCATTAATATTATCAACTCCATAAATTCTTCCAACTTCTTCTATTAAGTCTTCTTTGATTGATATATCTATTCTTCTAGTTGGAACAATAACTGTTATAACTCCATTTCTTACTTCATATAAAAAGTCTAATTTCGAAAATACTTCTAAAACATCTTTTTCAGTAATTTCAGTACCTAATAAATCATTAATATCTTTTACTGTAATATCTATCTTTTTCTCTAAATTTTCTGTTTTATCATATATAACAGTTCCTGTTTGAATAGTGGCTCCGGCATATTCTTCTAATAATTTTACTGCTCTTTCCATTGCTAAATATGTTCTTTTAGGATCTAATCCTTTTTCAAAACGATTGCTTGCTTCACTTCTTACTATTTTTTTAGAAGTTTTTCTTACTCTTACTGAGTTAAAAATAGCTGCTTCAATTAATACATTTTTTGTATCGTTCTCTATCTCTGTATCTAGTCCCCCCATAACTCCAGCAAGGCCAATAGCTCTTTTTCCATCTGAAATTACTATATCTGTAGTTTCTAATTCTCTTTCTATTCCATCTAAAGTAGTTAATTTTTCACCTTCTTTAGCCATTCTTGTTTCAATAACATTTCCTAGTCTATCTGCATCATAAAAATGTAGTGGCTGACCACATTCAAGCATTACATAATTACTTATATCTACAACATTATTTATTGGTCTTATTCCAGAAGCTATTAATCTATTTTTTATAAATTCTGGGCTTTCTTTTATTTGCACATTTAGTGCCTTTCTGGCTAAGAAAAGTGTGCAATTTGGAGTATCAACTTTGACTTCAAAAGACTTTTCTAATTCTTCTCCTTCTTCATGGTGAGAAACATCCATTACTTTTATTTTTTTATTATAAATAGCTCCAAGTTCATAAGCCATTCCTAATACACTTAATAAATCTCCTCTATTTGCTGTAAGTTCAAAATCAGCTACTTCATCATCCAATTTCATATATTCTATAGGATCTTTTCCAACAACTGCATCATCACCTAATATATGAATTCCATTTTTATCTTCTTCTGATAAGAATTTTTTATCAATTCCAATTTCATATAAAGCGCAAATCATTCCATTTGACTCTTGACCTCTTATTACACCTTTTTTTATTTTTACATCTCCTGGAAGTTCTGCCCCAGCAAGTGCAACAATAACCTTTATTCCTGATCTTACATTTGGAGCTCCGCAAACTATATCTAAAATCTCAGCTCCCACATCTACTTTACAGACATGCAAATGATCTGAATCTGGATGATCCTCACATTCTAGTACTTTACCAATTACCAATTTAGTAGCTGGAATCAATTTCTCTGCAGAATCATATTCATTACCAACTCTTGTCATATCTTCTGCTAGAGTTTTTATATCAACATCTATATCAACATAATCTTTAACAAAATTTTTACTTAATTTCATACCTTTTCTCCTATTCTTTAATTATTCTTCATCTTTTCTGTCGAATTGACTTAAAAACCTTACATCGTTAGTGTATAAATATCTCATATCATTTATTCCATATTTAAACATTGCTAAACGATCAATTCCAGTACCAAAAGCAAATCCTGAATATTTTTCTGGATCATATCCATTCATTTTTAGAACATTAGGATGCACCATTCCAGAACCTAAAAGTTCAATCCAACCAGTTTTTTTACAAAGTGGGCAACCCTTTCCTCCACATTTAAAACATGTAACATCGACTTCGTAAGAAGGCTCTGTAAATGGGAAATAACTTGGTCTAAATCTTAACTCTGTATTTTCCCCTAACATTTTTTTCATGAATACTTCAAGGGTTCCTTTTAAGTCAGCAAGTGATATATTTTTATCTTTATAATCTACTACTAATCCTTCTACTTGATTAAATTGATGTGAATGTGTTGCATCATCTTCTCTTCTATATGTCTTTCCTGTACAAATCATTCTTATTGGTGTTTTTTCTTTGTTTGCAAGCATTGTTCTTGCCTGAACACTTGAAGTTTGAGTTCTAAGCAAATATTCTTCTGTTATATAAAAACTATCTTGCATATCTCTTGCTGGATGACCTTCTGGAAGATTTAATCTTGCAAAACAAAATTCATCTGTCTCTAGTTCTGGACCTTCTACAACATCATATCCCATTGAAACAAATATATCTTGTATTTCTTCAATCACTCTATTTATTGGGTGCTTACTGCCTCTTTTTATTTTAATACTTGGTGCAGTTACATCAATTTTTTCTTTTTCTAACTTTTGAGATAGAGCTTTTGATTTTAAATTCTTTTCAGCTTCATTTAAGCTTTGTTCAATTTCATTTCTTACATCATTTACTAAACTTCCAATTTTTGGTCTTTCTTCTGCTGCTAAACTTCCCAACCCTTTTAAAAGATTAGATAATTCACTTTTCTTTCCAAGTAATTTTACTTTTAAATCTTGTAATTCTTGTAAATTCTGAATCTCAGCAATTTTCTCTTTTGCTAATTTTTGAATTCCATCAATTTTTTCTTTCATTTTATATCCTCCTATATTTTCATGTCCTTTTAGGGACGTTTGTTAATGGACAAAAATGTCCTTCAACAAACAGATGTTAATAAATAAAAAATATTTATTATAATATGTGGTCCCTAAGGGACAAAAATGTCCATTAACAAACGTCCCCAAAAGGACAAAAAAATCGTCCTATTATATAGGACGAATATTTACCGTGTTACCACCTAACTTCATTAATTTTAAAAAATTAACCTCTTTTTGTTATAACGTAACAATCGCTTACAACTACTTATTTTCACTGTAAGTACCTCAAAAGTGAAATTTCAATAAATACTGTTTAAACAAATTTTCAGCGCAACATTTGTTTTCTCTTTAAAACAATTATTATTTATCTACTTTGCTTTTTCTTAACGGTTTTTAAATATTATGTTAATAATATACCACAACTTTTCATATATTGCAATAGTTATTATATATGTTTTATTACTTAAATCTTATTTATTTAGAATTATAATCCAATACAAGCTATATAAAATTAAGTTTATTTTATTTTTTAAATTTCTAATTCATCTAATTCTTTTTTTCTATTCTCGTCTTTATTTTCTTCTCCTCTTGCAACTATACTTATAAATCTTTCAGCTTTTGCATAGTTTGGATTTGAATTCCATCCTTTATTCCAAGATGTATTAATTTTATTTAAAAAACTTTCTTCCATTTTTATTAACCTTTCATATCTAGTAACTCATTATTTTTAAAACTTTCTATTCTTGCATTTAATGGTATTATTATGTTTGTTTCAACAATTTTAGCTGTATTAAATCTTGCAACAAAAAATCTAGTAATCTTTTTAAACATTTTAGGTTTTCGAATACTTACTGCTATAGATTTATCTCCTACTTCCATTGCATCAAAAATAGATTTTTTCTTTCTTTGATTTATTCTATCTATTTCTTCATCTATTAGCATTATTTCTTTTTCATATTTTGAAAGTGCATTTTTATTTTCTTTTTTATCATTTATAGATTTTTCAATTCTTTTGTCTAATTTTTGATCTATTTCATTTGCAACATCTTGTTTATCCATTAAACTTGCAAGCTCTCTTGCATCTATTTCAGATTTGTCTCTTCTAAAATTTTTCAATTTTTCAATAGTTAATTTTATATTATCTTTAACCGAATTTTTTACTTTATCTTTATCCTTTTGTTCACTTTTTCTATTAACTTTTTGTGCTAAATACTCTTGATTTAATATTGAACCTAAAAGATTAGCTTCTAATTCTACTTTTCTTAAAATTAATTGTTCAATTTTCCCATCATAAAATTCACTTAGTTCTATTAAAGCTTTTTCATAATCTGCCAAAGTTTGAGAAACTAATTGTTTTGTTGTATCATAATTTTTAGAGCCCTCTTTAAACCTAGGATTTATATCATAAATTCCAATTTTAATAGCATTCATTTGGGCTGTTACTTTTTCACTGATTGTTTCTGAAGAAATTTTATCTGTATATGCTCTTCTAACCATAGCTTCTGCTTTAACTCTTGCTTCAGATTCATCATATAACTTTTTTAAACTTTTACAAATTTCTTGATCAGTTAATCCCTCCAAAGTATCCTCCTAAATCTAATTTTAAAATTCAAAATTTAAAACTTTAAATTTCATTTTTAAAATTCAACTGAAATTTTAAAATATAGTTAAACTTTAATTTTTAACCATCTTTTTTGCTTCCCTAAAACTATTTCTCTTAGTTTCCTCAATTCTTTTAAGAAGCTCCTTCATTTCCTCTGCTGTCATATAATCTAAGTTATAAATTTTACCATCATAAACAACAGTTCCTAGTTTCATAGACTCCTCCTAAAATTTACAATATATTTATATCCTCATATAAACAAATTGTCAATATATTTTTAATAATCTATTGATTTTGTATGTCCGCCATTTGTTTTTACTCTATACATTTGATAAATTTGATTTTCATTTTTACTATTGTCTAAATAATATAATACATTTCCAACTATATTTATTTTTGTTCTTGTTGCTTCTAATGACACTATAGGTTTTGATCTTTTTCCATTCAAATCTGAGCTACATATTTGTTTATTTATAGCATCAAAATAATAAATTTTTTTACTTGTTACATTATACATTTCATTATTAACAAATGTTGCAACTATTTTTTTAGATGATCCATCTTTTTTTATTTTGCATAATGCATTTTCTTTTTCATCATAAAAATATATCCATTTTTTTAATATTTGAATATTTGAAATATTATTCTCTGTTAATACTTCTTTTTTATCAGTTCCATTTGTTGTAACTGAATGTAAATATCCAACATTATCTGTATAATAAATTATACCATTATCAAGCACAAAATCCCTAATACTTGATGCTACTATTATACTTTCTTCTCCAACATTTTCAAGTGACAATTTAGCTATTCCAGCTGTATCTTTATCATTCGCATAATATAAATATTTATCTTCTATATAAAATTTACTTATTGAAGTTGAAATTGTTTTTATTTTTTCAAGCCCATCCCCATTAGTTTTAACTTTTTTTAAATCAATAGTATTTGTACTAGACACTGTTATATAATAAATTGTATCCTCTATTAATGTCATTGCATAAGCTGTTTCATCTGTAATTTGATATTCTTCTTTCCCTTTAAGTTTTACAATTCCTTTTTCATATTTATTATAATAAACTGCATCTTTTGTATTTATTGCAAGTCCCATATTTATTTTTGAATTATTACCAGCAATCTCTTCTTTAGCAAAAATTGATGTAAATAATTTTATAATTCCAAATAATATTAGCAAAATTATTATTAGTAGTACCATTAAAACTATTAATCTTCTAGTATTTAACTTTCTTTTACTTCTTTTGTTTCCCATATTATTTTTCTCCTACTTACAAATTTATTATTTTATTGCGCGTCTGTTAAGTTAAATTCTGTATCTATATTAAATGTATATATATCGACTACAATTACTGCCATTTTATCATTCACTACTGATGAAACTTCATATCCATCTATTTTTAAATCAACTAAGTTTTGAATTGTAAATTCTTCATTTCTTTCTATTGCCTCAGTCATCATTGTTGAGACCCTATCAATTAAGGCTTGCCTTGCTTCATCATAGGTAACATTTGATGAAGCATTATTCATATTTTGTTGAATTAGTGATGAATGTGTATTAGTATCTATAAAATTCATTCTTTCTTTTTTCTCTTCATATACAAGTTTTATTTTTTCATTTACTTGATCTAAAGTAGGTTGTAATTCTTCTGGTGGTAATTCATCTAAAAATACACAATTATCTAAAGTTAAATCTTCAATTTCTGATACATCTGTAAATTTAATTGTGTTTTCAAAAGTTACTTGCCTATTTTGTCCATCCTCTGTTGATATACTAATTGTTACACTATTTTTTATATTTTTTGAATTTGATGTTCCGTCTGTTTTTACATTTAAATTTAATTTTTTAGTAATTTTTTCATTTTCTATAAAACTATATATTATTTTAAATGATGTATTTGCTTCTTTTTTAATTTTATCTATTTCTATTGAAAATCCATTTTTATTTTTTTCTTCTTCTGTACTAGACGCTTCCTCTTCTTCATTTTCTGATATTAAATCATCTTCTGCTGAAAAAGTGTGTATATTATCAGTTTCTTTTTTATCTTTATAAAGATATGTTAATTTTATAATATTTTCTTCTCCTGATTTTTTTGTAAGTTCAATATCTAAAGTATCTTCATTTGGTAAAACTAGATTTATTTTTTCAGTTCCTAAATTAGTTACATAAATTGTAAATGTTAATCCTTTTCCTTCTAAGTTTTGAACTTGGTCTATTAATTTATTTATATCATCTTGAAATTTTTTTACAGTTGTATTTACTTTATTTCCTAACAAAATTCTAGTAAATTTTCCTATCATATCTAAGTTTTCATCAGAAATTTCCCCAACAGGGTTTAAATCTATTATAGAAGAATTTGCTTGAAATTCATTTTCTAAATCATTTGCTTCTTCAGTATTTGTTTCATTTGTATTAACATTCAAAACATTGTTTCTATTTTCTGAAATTGTATTTGTTTCATCATCTGAAACCTGTGGTTCATTTCTAGTTTCATTTCTAGCTTGAACTTGATTTATATCAGGCTCTTCTGTATCTGTATTTATTTCAGGAACATTCTCACCTTCTGGCTCTATATTATTGTTTTCTTCTTCATTATTTTTTGGTTGTATCTCTAAAGTTTTGCTTTCTTCTTTTCCTGTAACTAATTCTTTCAATAATTCTTCATCATTTTTTAATGTAGTTAATAGGTCTACAAACACTGTTTTTAGTTCTTCTTGAGACAATTTTAAAGTATAAGCTGTTGCACTAGATGACTCATTTTCTTTTTGTATGATATAGTTATCTTGCATACTAAAATTTTCTTCAGAAATATTTTTAGAAATTTGTGTCATATATTTATCTATATATAGTTTTCTCTTATCTTCTACAATAGTAATTTCTTCTATCTTTTTCAAATTCGATAAAATATTGTTGTAATCAAAATTAATTCCTGTTATTTCTGATAAAGAATCTTTTTTTACTCCAACATACCTATTTACAATTTCATCTGACTTAATTGCAACTGCTTCTTTATTTGACAATAAATTTATTTGTAAGACTTCATTTCCAGAATAATTAATATTCAATTCTCCATAAGCTTTTGAATTATTTACATCATTTTTATTTGTTAATTCTAATACAAATTTACTTAAATCAATTCCTTCTAGAGCTTCATCTTTTAAAGTAGAAGTATAATTTATATTAGTTGTAATTTCTGTACTTTCTGTTAATACTCTATTTAACATTGTAGTATAAATCTTATTATCTAGTACATTTTCAACATCTGCACCTAATAAGTTTTTTACAAATAATTCTTTGGCTGTAACTTGTGGTTGCATAAAACGCACATATGCAGCTATCATTCCTATAAGAATTAATAACAAAATTATAAATATTATTATAATTCCTTTTTTCCCTTTTTTGTTTGAATTATAATCATTTCCTATTACTATATCTTCAATTCCGTTATCTTTCATAAACTATCCCTCACTTTTTCATCATTATATATAAAATTACAAAAAATAACAATACAAATTTTACATTTTTTACAAAAATATTACAGTTTTTTTTCAAATGTTTATTTTATATTTATTTTTAGCCTTATTTGCTATTTCTATACTTTTTTAAATAATTAAAATGTTTAACAAAAAAAGCGTTACTATAAGTAACGCTTTTTCATTACAATTAATTATTCTGCTGATTCTGCAGTTTCAGCTGTTTCTGCATCTGGAGCTTCATAAGCTTCTAAAATAGCTTTTTGAATTTTCTCTCTTGTTTCAGCATTAATTGGATGAGCTATATCTTTAAATTCTCCGTTTGGAGTTTTTTTACTAGGCATAGCAATAAATAATCCATTTTGGCTTTCGATAACTTTGATATCATGAATTACGAATTCTCCATCAAATGTTACTGAAGCTACTGCTTTCATTCTGTTCTCTAAATTTACTTTTCTTAAACGTACATCTGTTATTTGCATTTTTTAAGCACCTCTTTCTTATCGTTTTATACATATTATTTTTTATGTACTAATATATTATTCTACAAAAAAAAAATTTTTCCTTCTTTTTTTATCACTTTTTTTATATTTTTTTGTAAAATTTTAAAACTTAATTTTTATTAGCATACCTTGAAATTATCATATTTTAATAGTATAATCATTTTATATTTTTAGGAGGCAATATATGGATTTTGAAATAACAAATTTAAAAGAATATAAACATATACATCTTATAGGAATTGGTGGTATTAGCATGAGTGCTATTGCCGAAACTTTGCATAATTGGGATTATACTGTTACTGGTTCTGATTTAACTCGGAAGTGAAATAACAGATAATTTAAATAAACATGGAATTAAAACTATTATTGGTCATGATCTAGAAAATGCAAAAACTGCTGATTTAATTATATATACAGCAGCTATTAGTGATACAGATCCAGAAATTTTGCTTGCCAAAGAAAATAATATTCCTTTAGTAGATAGAGGAACTTTTGTTGGATATTTAACTAAACTTTATAAAGAAACAATTTGCGTTTCTGGAACTCATGGAAAAACAACAACTACTTCTATGCTTTCTTTATGTTTTATTAACGCACAAAAAGACCCTTCTATTGAAGTAGGTGCAATTTTAGATGCTATTGGTGGAAACTATAGAGTTGGAAATAGTGAATATTTTATACTTGAATCTTGTGAATACAAAGGAAATTTTCTAAAATTTTCTCCAAGCACAGAAATAATTTTAAATATCGATAATGATCATTTGGACTATTATAAAACTTTTGATAACATAGTTAAAACTTTTAAAGATTTTGCTTTAATTTTAGGTGAAAACGGTTTACTTGTTACAAATGCAGACGATACAAATTGTTTAGCTTTAAAAAATATTGTAAAAGGCAAATTTATTTCTTATGGTATAGAAAATACTGATGCAAACTTCATAGCTAAAAACATTACATTTGATAATAATGGTTTTGCTAAATTTGATATTTATAAAGATGGAAATTTTTATATTAATATTGAACTATCCGTTGCAGGAAAACATAATATCTTAAATGCTTTAGCAACAACTAGTGTTTGTGATTATTATAATATTCCAAAAGAAATTATACAAAAATCTTTAAAAGAATTTACTGGAGCTGAACGTAGATTAGAGTTTAAAGGAAAACTTAATGATACTATTTCTATTTTTGATGATTATGCTCATCATCCTACAGAAATACTTGCTACAGCTAGTGCAATAAAAAATAAAACATTTAATAAGTCTTGGGCTGTATTTCAGCCTCATACTTATAGTAGAACAAAAAATCATTTAGAAGATTTTGCAAAATCTCTATCTGAATTTGATAATATAATTCTTCTAGATATTTATGCTGCAAGAGAAAAAAATACTTTTGATATTTCTTCAAAAGATTTACTTGCAAAATTAATTGAAAATGGAAAAAAAGCAATTTATATTCCTGAATTTTCTGATGTAGTTTCCTATTTAAAAGAAAACACAAAAGAAAATGATATTATTATAACTCTAGGAGCCGGAACTGTAACACAAATCAGTCCATTACTTTTAAAATAGAAATAATAAGTTATTAAAGTCTTCATATAGTAAAAAATGTAACTTTTTATTATATGAAGACTTCTTCAAAATTTGCATACAAATAAATGATGTTAATTAAGTTATTATAGAGAAAAAATAAGAACATTTGCAATTAGTTTTGTTTTTGTATTTTTATAACATCTTCTTCTATTCTTTTATTACTAATCTATTTCCTTTTTCCATTTCTATATTTTTATTTCTTAAATCTTTTTCTATATTTTCATTCACATATACTAGGAAAAATTGAGTTTCTTTTATCAAATTTTTTGTATATAGTTTTCCTTCAAAAACATATAATATATATTTTTGTTCTTCAAGTTTTTCTACTATTTCAAAAACCTTTTCATAATAGCTCTGTATTGGGGATTTTTTTAGTTCTTCAGAAGAGACTTCTCCATTTACGGTAATTGGTATAATACATATATCTGGTAATTTTTTTATTATTTCCTCATCAGTATAATATCCATTACTAATGCTCCAACAGTAATTAGCTTTTTCTGTATTATAATTTGAAAATAAGTTTTTATTAAAATATGGTTGAATTGCTGTTGCCAAATATCTAGTTCCATATATTGTTTTATTTTCATAATTATCAATTTGTTTTATAATTCTAGCAATTTGTTCTGATGGAGAATATAAATTTTTATAATCAAAATTTAATGTCTGAATATTCCAAAAGGCTTGAACCAGCAGTAAAATAAAAATAAAAATTTTCACTTCAAATTTTTCTATATCTTTAATTAATAGCAAAAATATTATCTCAAATATTATACTAATATGCCAAATTTGACAATGAATAACTGTTAATAATGATGATATTGGTAAAAATAATACTAATATTTTAACAATATTTTCTAAATTATTATTTCTAATCAATATTATAGCAAGACAAATTAAAGAAATAATATTTAAAATATTATTAGAGGAAGAAATTGTAGCTTCTCCTATTACGTAAAATATTGACTCTCCTCCATTACCTCCGAAACCTAAATCATTTTTAGGAAAAATCAATATTAAAATTATAAGAAAAATAAAAAATAAAATTACGCTACATATAGAATTTTTTAATTTTAGTTCTTTTGATAGCTCGCTTCTTTTTTTATAAAAATCATATAAATATATTGCAAATATTGAGCCTGCTATTAAATATGTATGTAAACTTATATTCATAAAAAATATAAGTGAAATAAAAAATCTAATTGGTTTATTAAATCTCTCATTATAAAATAAATATATTAACACAAGTAGTGGTAGTACTAGGCAATAACTTCTACAAACAATCGTTGTTTGAAAAAATATAAAATATGAAAATGGAAATAATATTTTTATTTGCCAAGGCATTTTTATTTTAAATAATACCAAATATAAGCCAATCAATGTAAATATTATTGGTATAATATAAAAATTACTATATGAAAATCCTAAATTTATAAATACTTTTAATATCAAAAACCATAAAGCTGGAGTCCCTTCATATCTCATATAAGTTAAAATTTGAGTTATACTATTATCTCTAGCTATTAACCAACTTTGAGCTTCATCTGCCCATGGTTCGTGATATTGTGAAAACCATATTGCAAGCACTGCAAATACTATCAATATTATAAAATTTAAAATATTTTTCTTAATATAATTTTTCATATTTTTTCCTTTTTGTAATTTATTTACTATTTTTTTATTTACTACTATTATTATTTTATAAATTAACTTCATTTTTTATAAATTTATTCAATACTTTTTTAGTATTTTATAATTTTTATTTTACTTTCTCATGTTTTACTTTTAAATTATATTTTATAAAAACATATTAGTCAATCTTAGTCATTTCTTTTATCATTAAATCTCCAAAAATCGCATATCCTATTTCAGGATTTGAAACTAGCACATTTGTAATTGCTCCTACAAATTTTCCATTTTGAATTATTGGTGCACCTGATAAACCTCGAATTATTCCTCCTGTTTTTTCTAATAATTCCTTATCTGTTACTCGTATAAGCATACTTTTATTATTACTATCATTATCCAAATATATTTTTTCTATTTGTATAGAATATTCTTTTGATTTATTACTATTATCTAATGCACAAATTACTTTTGCCTCTCCCTGCTTAATTTCACTTCTTAACGCAACATCAACTGCTTTTGAAGTATCGATATTTAAACTTGTTAAATTATTTAAATTACCGTAAATTCCAAATTGAGTATTTTTCATAACTTCACCTATTGTTTGTTGATTTAAAATTGTTCCTTTTATTTCTCCTGGGTTTTCAACTTCACCTTTTTTTATTGATATTACTCTTGAAGTTACAAGTTCTCCTGAATCGATATTTATTAATCTATCTGTATCAGAATCTGTTATTCCATGTCCTAATACTGCAAATAGTTTTGATGATGGCTCATAAAAAGTCATTGTTCCTACACCTGTTGCTGCATCTTTTACCCATAATCCTAACTTGTATTCTTTGAGCTTAGTTTGTACTGGTTTTATATTTGATGTAACAATACTTCCATCTCTTAAAAGAGTTAATTCTAAATTATTTCCTTCTGAATTATTTACTACTTCTTTTAAGCTTTCTATATTTTCTATTTCATTTTCATTTATTTTTAGTATTGTATCGCCTTCTTTAATATCTGAGTTCTCATAAGGTTTACTTAGTGTTTTATTTAAATCCTCTATTTCAGACATTCCAACAATAAGTACTCCATTTGTATATAGTTTTAATCCTATAATCTTTCCTACTGGTACTACTTTAGTATCTTCTATTGTTGTTACACTTATATTTTTTAAAGGTAATTTTCCAAATAAATTAATTTCTATATTACTTACATTATAATTATCAGTAGAAGTTTTTGCGGTTTCGATTTTTTCTATGCCTGGTGCTGTTTTAAAATTTAATTCTTCCCCCTTTAAAAGTACAACACTACTTGGTATTAATGTTATATTAGCAACATATACATATAAACTTAATAAAAAAATAATGGTTATCATAAATTTAATTTTTTTCATAAACTTATAATAACCATTTATTATTTTTTTATTAAAACATTTTATTTATATATTACTCTTATATATTTTATAACATCTTCTGGAGTATTTGTTGTAGTAGAAATAGAAGATAAATTTGTAAAATGTATACTTGCTTTTGAAACTTTATTTGTATAACTTAATCCAGCTCTATTCGGATCTACTTCTACCACTATTGTATATAATCTTGTTGAATTCGTAGGAATTGTATATGTACTATCATTTAGTGTTCCGCCTATTGAAACTGTATAACTTGCTGTTGTTTCATTTCTATCTGATGTATCTATTTTTCCAATTCCAATTTCTATAGCTTTTACTTTTCCAAGTGGCAATGTTGAAGATTTTGCCACTGAATTATTTGGATCGGTATTATAAATAACTTCATATCCTTGTGAATTTTCTATTGCATTCATTTTGTATATATTGTTTCTTTCTTTTCCAACTCCTATATAAAATGCTCTTCTTAAATTTGTATAATCTTTTGCTCCACCTGTTACTATAAATATATTTTCATGCTTATAATTACCATCATTTATACAATCATAACATGCTAAATTTTTATGGTCATATTTGTATGGCATTTCCGTATTTGTTTTATCATATATTTTATCATATTTTACTTCTTTTGATAAAAATGATATATACTCAGTATCAGGTTTATCATTTTCTACAAACTTAGGACAATTTAATTTATGATATTCTGATGCTTCATCATTAAATTTTGATTTTTCAACATAATATATATGCTCTGGTGTAATTGATATTTCATTGTTTGTACTTGAAACTATCATATAATTACTATATTTTTTTAATCCACAAGAATATCCTTGCATAAATGATACCATAGAAACATGAGATAAAATTTCTTCCCATTGTTCATTTGATATTACTGGCATTTCATAATCAATTCTCTTATTTATATCTTCTACATCTGAACCATCTCTATATGAATATTTGCTATTATATGTAGACATAGTTAAATTTAAATTATATTGAATTGAATTTCTTATAACATTTAATTTATGTGTATAATATGGAGAATCAGTATGTATTTCTGTTATTCCATTATCATTCGTCCCATTCAAATCAAATACTTTTTGTGTACTTGATGAAAATTCATGAATTACAGTTTCTGTTCCATTTATTGATGAATATTCTTGTCCTGAAATCTCAATTAAGTCTTTTTCTTCTATATCATTTAAATTCTCTAATATCCATTTTGAAAATATTTTTGCTTTTGTATAATATACTGCAGCAGATATTTTATCTAATTCATATTGTTTTATATTAATTTCTGCAGTACAATCCGCTATAATTTGATTTAAAGTTTCTACTACATTGGCACTTGCATCATAAGAATAATCTTTTATTCTATTTGAAATTGAATTCATTGTGTCTTGTATTACTTGTATATCATTTTCATAAGTAGATTTATTTAATGTAGATTTTAAATATAAAGATCTATTGTTTTGAGCTTTTTCAATTTGATTATTTAAATAGAAAATTTCATTTTCATAAACTGATTTTCTTATTCCTGCAGTAGTTTTAAAACTTGTTCCATCTGCTATTTCTACAGTTGTTTCTTTTCCTGATTCTTCTATTAAATTTTGAGCAGAATTTTGATTATAATTTAATAGCTTATCTTCAGGCATATCCTGCATGTTTATTTTTACAGAGTTTTCTGGTATTAAATATCCAGATTTTGTATAATATTCATCATTTATAGAACCTTCTATTGTAACGAAGTTATCTAGAGTATAAACAATAGTTATATCTTTATTTGCAGTTTTATACCTTGCAGAATATGGCATATATGTTTTTAAAACATTCTTCGTTTTTAAACTTGCTTCACTAATATCCGCCGTATATTTATCTGTAGAGCCTTTTTTTAAATATAATAATTGTCCATAATCTCCTTCAGACCCAGCCATTAAATCATCAAATTTTAATATATTTTCTTGCCATGCTTTTTCTATTGCTTCCTTTTCAGCATCACTTTTTCCTTCTACATCTAATGGTGTATATGTATAATTTGAAGCAGTCCCACCTACTCCTGGATCTCCTACAGAAACTGCATTTCCATCTGGATCTGTTAATACTGTTGGTACTCTTGTAGGCGCATAAATATAATAGCCATCATATAAAGTATATAATAATGCTGGAATATAAGGCTCAATATGTGCCTTACTTGCATTTGACATACCTAAACTTGTGGCTAATGTATTTGTAAAAATATTACTAGAAGCCTCTAAGATTGTGCGCAAAGAATCAGACACTGTAGACAAATCTTCATTTGCTGTGTTAATTTCAAATGCAGCCACTGCATCACGAGTGGCCGCTAGTAACTTTGTATCATATTCATTTTGTAATGCTATTGTATCTACTTGTAATTGTATATAATATGTTAATACTAAAATTAATGGTATAACAATTAAAGCAAATATAACTGCCATAGACTGTAATTTCATTAATAACTAACTTCCTTTTTTAATTAATAAGAACCATTTGCAGTAACAACACCAGAATGTTGTGCTAAAATAGTATATATATCACTACCAGAAATTGAGTAGAATACACCTCTTATTGTTTGAGATAATGTTTTATTATTATTTTTTACACTTGCTGATAATATATCTCCTTCTTTCATAATGTAGATACCATCTCTTTCAAGGCTTTCTACTATTTGAGAAGTATATATTGAATAATATACATTTTCTCCTATTACTGTACCTTGTGTCCAAGCTGATTTTTTACCAATATTTTCGTCTAAAACTTTTACCTCTAATTCTACATCATAAGAATTTCCAGTTGCATAAATTGTAGAAATTAATTTGTCATAGTTATCCATTGTTATTTTACCAATCGCTCTTGAGTTATCTACAAATTCTGTTGTAGCTGTATGTACTGATAATTGTGATATATCATCACTTCTTTCTGAAATTGATAATAATGGAAATATAAACATTAGAACTGCTGCTAATAAAATTGCAACAACTGTTATTAATGTGTCGCTCATACGCTCCTCCTTAATTTTTTTATTATTAATATATTTATTAATATTGAAAACTAATTTAATCTTTGGTAAGCATTGTATATATAATTACTATTTTATCTTTTTCATTCGCACCTGTAACTAATGTATCTCCTTCATCTGTTTCAAAGGTTTGTCCAGCGTATGAATAACTTATAAATCTTTCTCTAAATTGGTTGCCATCTTGTCTTGCCTTCCAAAATGCATTTCCAGTGTAATCTACATATTCATTATTTATATATCCAGCTTTACCGTGAACAAAAAGATCTATTCTTTTTTTCACATTTTCTGTACTACCTAACCATGGTGCTCCAAATAAATAATAGCCATCTTCGTCTTTATCATTATAAACTTTTTTCAAAGCATAATTTGTAACATGTTTTGGATCATCTGCTGACTCTGTTGCTTCTGTATCTGCAATAGCATTATTTACTCTTCCTTCTAAGTTAACATCAAAAATTTGAATTAAATTCCCGTCAGTACCATAGATTTTAACACAGAAATTTTCTTTATAATATCTATATAAAGTTGGTATAATAGTATCTGTATTAACAAGTCTTTCTGTATAATCTTTTCCAGTTTCTTCTTTTGTAAGTTTTATATTATCATAAAATCTAGTTCTATCAGAATAAAAAGATAATGTTTCTGCTGTAGTAGTTACTTGAGAAAACATGTACATTGATAATGATAATGCTATAATAAATACAAGTACTGCAAAAGCCATCATAAGAGCTGTTACTACATCGTCCATACTATACCCTTTCTTAAATTTTAAATATTTATATTTTCTTCATAAGTAAATTTTTTAATGAATTTCAAAATCTAAAGAGTTTATCTCTAGATTTTGAAAATTCACTAATTATTAAAAATTATTATTCTCTATTTTTTGATTCAGAACCTTCTATTTCTCCATCATATCCTACTGAAATATAGTCAATTAAACCATTAGCTTGATATGATAATGTTACTGTATACATATGTTTATTTTCTACTTTATTTTTTACTCCAGCTAATTTATTAATATACTCTTGTTGTCCTTCGCCTGCCTCTGCTGGAGTTGCCTCTGCTGAATCACTACCTGCTGCTGTTACTTTGTCAAATTGCACACATGGTATTTTTGTTGGTTCATCTGCATAAGTTTTTGCATTAGCAATTAGTCTTGTAAGCATTGAACTTACATTAGATCCTGTTGAATTTCCTTTGTAAGATTCAAAGTTGTTGTTAAAAGCCTCAATCTCTTGTGTTGAGAAAGATGTTATTGAATCATTGATTGTACTTTGTGCGCTATTGTATATAAACATACCAATAGCTATAATTAATATTGATAATAATATGGCACCAGCAATTATAAGTGCCTTAGAAGCATTCTCCATATCTTCTACCTCCCTGTTTTTTCTTTTGATTTTTTATTTATAAGTCTATAGGTATTTACTATAGAAACATAAAAGACTTTAGTATTCTGTAGCTTCGAAAGTCATTGAAGCTATTTTTCCTGTTTTCTTATGATAAGAAACATCTGTACATTTAAATCCTACTACACCAAAATATTCAATAAAAGAATTCATTCCTAAGTTATTTATTCTTTCCATTTTATAAGTAGTATTATTTATAATCATTTTTATATATATTTCGATACTATTTTGATCATCTAATATATATAAACCTTCTTCATCTTTTGGTATTTCATATTTTTCATTATTATTAACAGCTTTGTTAATAACTGTTGTAATATCTAATCCATTTAAATTATCAGCATTATATTCTTCATATTGCAAATTAAATTTACTAACTTCTTTTCTTTTCATTTGCATATTATGAAAATTTACACCAATAATTATTAAAATTATAATTAAAATTACAAAAATAATCAATAAGTTTTTTTTCATAAAATTATTATACCATTTCCATTATTTTTTTACAATATTTAATCCCAAGCTGAATTCCATTTTAATATACTATCATCAGAAATTTCAGAATTTTTTATAAGCTCAAATTCCATTTCGCTTACTACATTTGTTCTATCATGATAATTTATTTTTGTACATTTAAACAAATATTTATATGTTGTTACATATTCATCCATTTCTACTGGATCAAAACTTGTTCCATTACATTTTAAACAATTTGATGGACTTGCTATACTTGTTGTAATATAAGTACATCCTTTTGTTTTGCATTTCCACATTGATTCACCATATTTATTCTTTTTGTATTTAACTTTTCCTGTATGAGTTCTTGAAAGTTTATCTTCTTTTTTTCCACCAGCTGGAACCGAAATTTTTAAATCCTCTAGTGTACTATCTGCTAATCTATATATTGACATTGGTTTTCCATCAAGAAAAATTGGTTTTTCAATCTCTTCTGTGTCTATTCGCTCATTTGGAATTTCAAATTTTTTACCATTAATATTAATAGTAATTTTTACTCTTCTAAATATATCATATTCTGTTTCTAAATTCTTACTATGTGCTAAATTACAAACAGTAATTAAATCCATTATTGAATTATACTCAGTATTATATACCTCAAATTCTGAGTTTTTTAATTCTAAGCTTCTTTGAGCTTGATTTTCATCATATTGCTGATCTACTCTGGCTGCACTTCTAAACATATATATCATTATATATAAAAGTAATACTCCGAGTATAGTAGTGGCAGCCATTATTAAAGCTTTCATAGCATTTTCCATAATAACCCTCCTCCTACTCCTTTATCCAATTTATTAATTAGACAACTCTGAAAAATAAATTTCCTTTACTCTTCCTGTTACTTCATTATATTCTATATGGTCACATTTAAATTTCTTTGTTTTGAAATCATATAATGCTGTTGACCAAACTGCTTGAAGCCATACATCTAAGTTTTCACCTGTGCTATTTGTAACTATTTGTTTCATATTATCACCAGAATAACTTAAAATTGTATATAGTAATCTATCATCAGATCTTAATGAATAATAATTTTTTCCATTACAATTTGTATCTGTAGCTGCATTTCCTTTGGCTGGAGATCCTCCATTTGCTTGCATATAATCTGAACCTTCCAAAGATTGATTTGCTGGATTTAATTTTGTTGTTTCAGAAAAAGCTGTATATCCTGAAAATACAAATCCTGCATCTTTCATTGTTATATCAGTATCTTTATCTTCAGAGAATTTTTGAACTCTTTTATTATCTTTATTCATATAATAAATCTCTAAACTCTCTTTTAGTGGAGAATTTATATTTACATATACATCAATATAGTAGTTGTTTTTTTCACCTTTTTCTTCATATTTTGCACCAGTAAAAAAACTTCCACCTTCTGCATATTTTTCATTGTTGCTTTTTGCTTTATTTAAGCAAGAGATTACATCAACTCCATACATTGCACTCTTTTCATAAACTGTATACTCTTTATTAAATCTTGCTAATTGTTCTGCTGATTCTACTTTTTCTTGTTCTTGAGGCCACACACCAAGTTGAGTAAAAAAATATGCAATTAGTGACATTATTATAACAGCTAATAATACGCCTGCTGCTATTTCTAAGGCTTTTGCGGCATTTTCCATGATTTTTTTATCCTTTCTATTATGTCATTGATGACATTGTGTCAAATGCTGAGGTCATACTTGTCATACCTATTAAACATAATGGTACAATTAAATATCCTACGAATAATGATACCATTGGAGCAAAACCTATAACTTTTCCTATCATAGATTTTCTTGAGATCATTCTCTCATTTCCTTCTTTTCTTTTTTCTTGATGGAATGCTCTTTCTGTATCTAGCTCATCAAAAGCTTCTCTAATAGGGATTTGCTCAACAGCTGCTTGCAAACTTTCAACAATTCTTATCAATTGTTGGAAAGAAATATCATTTTTTAATTCTTCTAAAGCTTCCCAAGGTCCACTTTCGTAGTTATTAACACATTTACTAATTGGTTCTCTGAATATATTAGAATATCTTTCTAACCATTCTAGAATCATCTCAACATTTACTCTTTCAATTTTCATTAGCATTAAAATTATTGTTTGGAACTGCATTACTTCATTTTCCATATCCATTTGTCTCATAATCTTTTGGAATATAAGTAACCAAACCGGAACTTGATATGCAAGTACCATTATTACTAATGCCATCAAAATCTCAAACCATTTTATATATTGTGATTGAACTATTTGTAGTTTCTGCCATATTCTTTCGTTTATTGTTTCTAATTCATCTTCTGTACTTCCACCATATTCTTCTGATTCTGCAATATCTTGTGCTAGTATACTTTCTGTAACTTCATAATCAAATTGATATTTATATAAAAATACATTATCTTTTTCTGTTGTTTCCATTGCCTTCTTTTCTTGTTGGTCAGACATTGATCCAAGTAAGTTATAATCAGAAGTTGGTTCTGTAAACTGATAATTTATAGACATCTTATGTGCTGTAAATAAAACTATTATAGCACCTATAAATCCAATTACAGCAGCGCCAAGTCTATTTATGTATAACCACTCCATTTTTAATTTTGAAGCAGCATCTTTTAATAATTGTACTATTTTTCTATATTCTTTAGTTCCTTGTTTAGGAATAAAGTAATCTATAAACTTTTTAGCAAGCTTATTTTTATATAATTTTGCTTGCCAAGGATTTTCCATATTTTTTGCTGTATTAACACTACCATTATCTTTCAATTTTCTTGTAAGCATATAAGATAAAAATGTTAAAACTATAAGTGCAACTTGAACATAAAATCCTCCTGTTCCATTATAAAATTGTCTTGTAAATGAGAATTGTCCTATAGCCCATCCTTTTACAACATCTAAGAATAATATTGGCAATGCAGCTATCATTGATAAACTTTGAAATACATAATCAAGTTTATCTCTTTTTAAAATTTCAATTTGCATTTCTTGTGTTATATTATTTAAGTTTTTTAAGTATAAAGATGCTCCATCTTTGTCTTTTCTATCACCAAATTCTTTTGTTAAATATGAAACTCCAGCAAACTCTTTCAAATAACTATTTGGTGCTATATCATAATATTTTTCAAGTTCTGTTTCAGGATCATCTGAAATTAAAACTTCATATATTTTTTCTGCCTGTCTTGAAACTTCTTTCTCATCATCTTGTGCAACTTCATATATAGCTTCTTCAACCATATTAAATTCATGATAAGCATGTCTTATTTCTGAAAAAAAGTCTAATTGTTCTTTTAGAAGTTTATTATCAACACCATCTACCATTCCTTCTAGTAAAGTTTCTAAAAAGAATAATTCAAATAGTAGCAGTGAACACATTAACAAATAATTTGAACTTGTTAAATATACTATAACAAATGTTAGTGGAATTACAACTAAAAGAGCTCTAAATAATATTTTTGCAACCTGTCCTCTTGTTACAAATTCGTCTTCTAAGTTTATAATTTCCAATCTTCTTCTTAATTTTAAAGCATATCTTCTTAAGAAAGGTAATTTAGTGCATTGAATATAAAATTTTTGGTAAAATACTTCCATACTGAATGCAGATTTTTTTGTACCCTGAACTAATTGTGCAACATACTTTGTTTCTTTACTCTGCATTTTTTTACTTAACATATAATAGGCAAGTATTATGATTACAAATAATCCTGCTACTCCAGCCATCAAATATATTAATACATCTTGTGACATTTAAGCTTACACCTTCCTTTCTATAAGATTTACAAATTATTCTTGATTTGGATTACCGTCATTTGGTGGTACTATTGGTCTTGGTCTTTGTACATTACCTCCAGCAGGATTTGCTGGTCTTTGAGGTCTTTGCATTCCTTGACCTTCTTGAACAGTTCTACTTTGAGGTTGTCTTTGTATATTTTGAGTTCTTTGTACATTTTCTCCAGATGCCTGTACTGTTCCTTGCATTCTATTTATATTTTGAGCTTGCCCTTGCATGTTAGGTTCTGCCTGCATTTGAGGTTTTTCTACTATAAGCTCATTATCTTCTTCTGCGTATTCAATAACTTTTGGTGGTTTTATTCCCCAATTTCTTTGTAAGAATTCATCAAATGCAACAACGTCTGCATCATTCATATTCTCTCTCATTCCTCTAATATTATCTTGAGAAATTGGATTTGATAATACATAAGTATCATCTACGAATTCTAATACATTATGATATTTATATAATTCTCTATTTGTTTGTTTTGTAAAATAAATTGTAGCATTATCAAAAAACTTATCAAATTTTCCTTCTAATGTTTTTTCTTTTCTATGATCAAATGTATACTCATTTTTTTCTTCTACTGGTATACATTCTGTAACTCTTTCTATGTAACGTCTACCTCTAAAATCTTTTACTAAGTGTATATCAAAGTTTAAAACTTGAACAACCTGTTCTTCTGCAGTTCTTTCATCTTTAAACACACCTGTTCTTAACATTGAGTTACGAAGTGCTGTAACTAAGTTAGGGAAAGTTTTAGCATGGTGAGTAAATAATGTAAATTTAGAAGCAACCTGTGCTGATTGAA
>CANOVB010000010.1 GCA_947570695.1 uncultured Clostridium sp. | reverse complement strand
TCTCCTTCTGGTCTTTCTTCACCTGCTGGTTCTTCTCCTTCTGGTCTTTCTTCACCTGCTAGTTCTTCTCCTTCTGGTCTTACTTCGCCTGCTGGTTCCTCTCCTTCTGGTCTTTCTTCACCTGCTGGTTCTTCTCCTTCTGATCTTTCTTCAGCTTTTCTCTCTAATTCTTCTATTTTTTTATTTATTGCTTCAATATCTTTATCCAATTCTTCAATTCTTTTATATGATCCTTGAGAAACTCTACCTGCATCAATATCCATATATATACGAGCTCTTTGTTCTGTATAATTTTGCAATCTATTTTTATACTCATTTAATCCTGGCTCATTTTGTACTAGTACTTCTGATTCTTCAACAAGTTCTCCTTTTTTTGCTAATTCAAATTTTACTTCTAAAGCTTTAATTTCATCATCTAATCTAGATATATCTCTATAAGAGTTTGCATTTCCTCTGTTTACTTCAATACTAGCATATACTCTCGCTCTTATCTCTCTTTTTCTTTCTAATTCACTTGAAACTTGATATATTGGTGTCTTTTCTATTTCTGAAATTCTATCATCAATTTCTGCTAATCTTTTTTGCACCTCTTCTGCATTTTGTTTTGCATTAGAATCATTTGTAAGAGCATTGCGTTCCTCTCTTAATTTTCTTAATTCTTCTAACAAATCTTCCATAAATTTTCTCCTTTTTAATATATAACTTTATTTTCTCATAAAATTCATCTCTTTTTATTGATTTTATATTATGTAAATACACATAATTACATAAAATCCCAACTAATAATATGATAGCACATTTATCAACACAAGTCAATTAATTATGTAAAATATTTGCTATTTTTCTCCATTTTTCAACTTTTTATAAATATTATTTATATAATTTAAAGATCTATCTGCCATTTTTTGATATTTCAACTTTTTATCTTTAATATTTTCTTCTAATTTTGGTAATATTCCAAAATTGGCATTCATTGGTTGAAATCTACTATTTTCAGTAGATATGTATTCAGACAGTGCCCCTAATACTGTATTATTATCAAATACAACTTTTCTTTTTTCATATTCTTCTTTTAATATACTTTTATCTATATTCTCAAATTCCTGATATATTTCTAAAATTTTTACTGCATTTATTCCTGCTAAAAAGCCTGAAGAAATAGATTCAACATATCCTTCTACTCCTGTTATTTGGCCTGCAAAAAAAATATTTTTATTTTCTCTCATATTATAAGTATTATCTAATATTAACCCAGAGTTTATATATGTATTTCTATGCATAACTCCATACTTTGCAAAATTTGCATTTTCAAGACCAGGTATTAATGAAAAAACTCTTTTTTGTTCTCCAAATTTTAAATTTGTTTGAAATCCTACTATATTAAATAAATTTCCTTCTTTATTATCTTGCCTTAATTGAACAATAGCATAAGGTCTCCTTCCGGTTCTAGGGTCTGTAAATCCTACTGGTTTTAGCGGTCCAAATCTTAAAGTATCAATTCCTCTTTTTGCCATTATTTCAAGTGGCATACATCCTTCAAAAATTTCTCTTTTTTCAAAGTCATGTAATGTAACTATTTCTGCATTTATAAGCTCATTGTAAAATTTTTCATATTCTTCTTTATTCATAGGAAGATTTATATAGCTTGCTTCTTCATTTTTTATTCTTTCTATCCATTCTTCAAAGCCTTCTTCTTTTCCTCTTTCCTCAGAATATCTATCACCATAAAACGCAATGTTCATATTAATAGTATCTTTTTCAATAATTGGAGCAGCTGCATCATAAAAAAATAGTTTATCACTTCCAGTTAATTCTGAAATCTTATTAGACATTTTTTCAGAAGTAAGCGGTCCTGTAGCTATAATTACTATAGCATTTTTAGGTATCTCTGTTAATTCTTCTCTTATTACCTCTATATATGGATTTTCTTCTATTGTTTTTGTTACTTCTATTGAAAATTTTTCTCTATCTACAGCTAAAGCCTGTCCAGCGGGAACACTTACTTTATCTGCTATTGGTATTAAATCACTCCCTAGAATTCTAAGTTCTTCTTTCAAAAGTCCACATGCATTTGTTATACTATTGGATTTAAAAGAATTACTACAAACAATCTCTGCCAAATTTTCATTCGTATGAGCTTCGGAAAATTTTGTTGGTTTCATTTCATATAATTTAACTCTTTTTTTCCTTTTAGCAATTTGAAGTGCAGCTTCTGTACCTGCTAATCCTCCTCCTATTACGATTATGTCTTTCATTTAATCTCCTTTTAACATCCTTAACTATACTTCTATTTCTTCCTGTACATCCTTTGCTTCTTTATTTGAAACTTTTGAATTTCTACTTGAATTACTATTTAGCATATCTGCAGCTATTGTTGGTGTTTGTGATATTATATATTGATTCATATTGTTAGTTAACATATCCTTTGCTGTTTTCGGTTCAGGAAGTTTGCCTTGTCCTTCATTTCTACTAAATATATTTTTTATTCCATTTAAAATTTTTGAAAATGCTCCTTTTTCAGAATTTCCATCATTTCCTACTGAGGTTTTTGGTTGCATAAATTTATTTATAGTATCTTTTATTCTATCTAAGAAGCTGGTTTTACCATTTTCTAAGTTACTAACTTGTGATTTTCCATAGTTTATAGCATTTGTTTCTATATTTTCTGGTCTTAATTCACTTTTCCCATTTTCTTCGGATCTTATTGATTTTAAATCTATATCTTGATTTCCAACTTGCTCGCTTCCATTTCTATCAAAAAATTGTTCTAAATTTTTTTCAGTATTTTCTGGCATATTCGCTTGCAATTTTGCAATAAGTTCATCTACACTATCTTGTGTAAGTGATGTTCCTTGATTTTTTATAAATCTCATCTTTTCAATTTCTGCTAATTGTTCTTGAAGTGAACCTTCTCTATTTATTTCTACAAATTCTTCTTCTTTATTGTTTTCATATTCACCTAATTTTCCAAGAACATATGTATATCCATATACCTTACCAAATTTTTCTTTTATTTCTGTATAATTATCCCCTTTAACTTGATTAAATTGTATATATTCTTGATATAATGCTGTTTCATTTATAGTTGCATTTCCTTTTCCATCAAATGTTATAAATTTTGTATCATCATTATTCATAAGTTCTAATTTTCTATTAACAATTTGAGTTAGCATTTTTTTAGTTGTATCATTTGATATGTGATCTATCCTGTTTTGGGCAATTAATATTCCTTGTAAATAATCAATCTTTTTTTCTCTTGGTAAATTTTCATAAGGTACTCTTTGATTTGCTTGCAGAGAAAAATCTTTTAATAATTTAGAAATTGTTTTTAATTCTTCATATTCTTCTGCATCTTTTTTCACCTTAGCTTCTGAAATATTTTTTAATTCTGGTTTTTCTTTGCATCTTGCAATTTCTGTATCTATAAATTCTAATTTTTCTGAAATCTCTTGTAATTCTGGATTTTCTAGTACCTTTTCTCTAAGTAATAATAAACTTCCATATTTCAATTCATCAATTCCAGCCCTGTTAGATATCCAAGAATCTACTGTTGTTTTTGCATACAAATCATTATATGATTTAACATCATCTTCTGAAAATTCAACTCTTGAATCTTTAAAATAACTTTCTAATGGATCTTTAAAATCAATAGCTGAATCTACTAATTCTTCATATCTATCATTAAAAATCACATCAAAATCTTCATTTGATAGCTGTCCTATACTTTCTAGTTTTTCGCTCATACTTTGAGTTTTTAAATATTCTTGTTTTATTATTCTTTTTCCAAGGTTTTTTCTCATTTGAGTTGCTTTTCTTACAAATTCATCTTTAGTTACTCTTTCTCCAAAGTTTTTAAAATAAATCTTTGCTGCTATTTCTTCAACAGTATCATTTCCTGAAAAGTCAACTGTTTCACCATACATTTCTTGAAGTCCTCTTAATGAACTCTTTTTAACAGAATAACTTTCTCCAATAACTCCCATAAGTAATATTGCCGTATATCTTTTTTTCTCATCTGGAGTCATTTTTTCAATATTAGCTTCATTAATATTTTTTTCAATAGTTTGATCTATTAAATTATTCGTATACCCTTTAATTTTTTCTTTTCCATTTGCAGTTAATTCTCCAACTGAATTTCTAATTTCCAAAGCCATTTCCGAATATTTACTATTTGTTTTATATAAACCTCTTCTTTCTTCAATAACTTTATCAAATAATGGTGTTCCTTTTGAATTTTCTATTCTAGCTTCCATTAATAAAACTCTTTGTATATCTGGAGATAATTCATTTTTATCACTATAAAAAATATTTGCTTTATATTTTTCATCTTTTGGCATTAATATATCTAATTTTTTACTTATTTCAGGTGATTTTAATTTTCTTAAAGCTTTAATTTCATCTAATGTTAATGCTGATCTAAGAGCTTCATCTAATAATTCATCTATCTCACTAATTTTTTTCTCACTTATAAGTTCAGCTAATTTTTTATAATCTTCTTTTCTATCCATTCTAGTTTTGCTTATACTTGCTGTCGATCTGGATATTAAACTTCCCATTCTTTCCACATTAGCCTGACTTATTTTATCTAATTTTATATATTCTAAAATTGAATTTATTTTATCTTGACTTAAATTTCCATTTTCATCAAAAATCGTACCTTCTTTATAACTTTCAAAATATTTTCTAAAATATTCTGGTTGTAATTCAATATACCTTCTTACCGAATCTTCAGCAAACTTATCACCTGCTTCAGCAAACTTTTGATATAATGTTATTACTTCTAAGCCTCTGGTATCTTTTCCACTTTCATCATTACGTTGTAAATTTTTATTTAGTGTTAAAAATGCAACTTTTTGTGAAACAGTATAATAATCAAATCCAAAAATATTTTCTTCTTCGATTTTATCTTTTGTTGAAAATTTTTTATCAAGTACCTCATTTATTCTAGCAGAATTTAAACCTTGCAATGTTTTAATCATATTTTCATTTATTGCCATAGGATGTATTGTTTCTAGTTTTTCTGCTAAAAGCCTTTCAGTATCTTTATCTGTGCTAGTTTTAAGTGAAGCTGCCATTTGAGCCAACTTATCTAAATTTTCACTCTCAATTTCTTTAAATTTTTTAAACTGATCCATTGTTCTGTCAATATCTTCCAATAGCATATCAGTAAATTCGCTTTCATTTCTGGCTATAGAGTTATCTCTTAATAAATTATTAATATCTCTTATTCTTAAGTCTTTTCCATTTTTTCTAACTATACTATCAACATTAGTATAGCTCTCAAAAAAATCTCTATTTTCTCTTATGTAATCAGAAATTATTGATAAAGTTAACAGATTACTATTAGGATCATTTATATCTTTATTACGGCTCTTTTGATATAAAGACATCATTATAATTGCTTTTTCTTCATTTGATTTATTTTGTAGCTTTTCTTCTAATAATTTGTAAACTATTAATTTACTTTGAGATATATAATTTTTAGAATTTGTTTTAAGGTCGTCTATTCTTTCATTTTCAGAAATATTTTGCATTCCCCCTATTCTTTCTCTATAGTTATCTACTGTTGTTGTTTGACTACAATGCTCCCTCATATCTTCTATGCTATCTATTTCTATTCCTCTTATATCTAATAACATTTTTTTAATAGCATCAAATGAATATTCTATTCCATGATTTTGGCAGAATATTTCACCCATTCTATTTACATGTTCATTTTCATTATTATCAAATGAAAAAGCTTCTCCTAAAAGACGAACTAGATCTGATTTGATTTCAAAAAGTTGTACTTGATCAAAAGTGTTTTCTCCAAGTATCTTTTCAAATTCTTGAAATTTTTCTGTTATTTTAGCCTCATCTCTGTCTTTCGCCCATTTATCTTTAAATTTAATTATATTATTTAACTTTGCTTTTCCATCATTATCTATAGATACAAGTTCGTTATAAAACTTTGATTCTGGATGTGCTAATACATATTGCTTAATTTCTACTAGTTTTTGAGATAATTCTTCTCTTGTTGCTTTATTTACTAATAATTCTTCATATTCAAATATAAGCAAAATTGTTTCTTTTTCTGCATCATTTTCCACTAATGTATTTTTTCTTTTATTCTCAAAATCTGTTTCTTCTTCTTTACTAAAATTCATTTTTTTATAAAATTCTTGCCAATCCTCTTCAGTAGGAGCTGTTTCATTATAAAACTCTGAGCTTTCATATACTTCTTCTGCCATTTTACTATATAAGTAGTTATCATACATCTCATTATTTTCTTTTACACTTTTACTAAAATCTGCTACTGTTATAGTAGATATTAATTCTGTTATGGCATCTTCTCTTCTAGAAACTGGCATTTCTCTAAAATCACCATATTCTATATTTAATTCTCTACACTGAATTCTACTTAATACTTCATCTTCTCTTCCAGTTCTTATATCTATTACAAGTCCATTAGGAGCATTTGTTAATCTATTTGCTATAACTAAAAACACTTTTTCTAATTCTTCTAAAGCTGTTTCTAAACTTGCACCTGTAGAAAAGTCACTAGACATCTCAAATAAAGCTTTTATTTGTTCCTCTGTAACGCCAAAATCACTAAGATTTTTAAGTTTTTTTACAACAGGAAAATCGTCCATCATAATATCCTCAAAGTCTATTAATTGACCTTGAGATTTATCATAAACGGCGTTTTGAACATCTTTATTTTCTCTTGATGCTAAATCTTGTGCTCTTTTCTCGTTTTCTTCCATTTTCTCCCCTAATATAACCTATTATTATACATTATATTATAATTTTTTTCCTTTTTGTTTTCAATTACAATACTATTACAATACTGTTAAATTTTAGTGCCTATAAGTCTGTTCAAACTTGTCTATGCATATTTTTTATGGTATAATATACATATATAAATTTTGAAGGGAGAACTACCCATGAAACATCTATTTACAAGAAAAAATCACCTTCGGTCTTCTGACTTTTGCGAGAGCATCCACGAGTTCTTGTTAAATGTCAGTCTGGCGGCTCTCACTATTCCATCATTTGGTGGTTTGCTCATTGGAATAGTACTTGAATCAACTACTAATGCGTCATACATCGAAATATGCTATGCGCTAGGGTTAGCACTGGGATCAAGCCTTTGCTTAGTCTTTTTTTTCTTATCTTTCTTAATTCCGGTATTGTGCTATGAACTAATTTCAAGGAGGGAAGAGAAAAAGGGGGAATAATTCCCCCTTTTATTTAATAGAAAAGTTCTCTTCATTTTATATCAAATAAAAAAATTACTTCTTACTTTTCTTTTTAGTTGCTGCTTTTTTCTTTGCGGTAGCCTTTTTCTTTGTTGTTTTTTTAGTTGCTACTTTTTTAGTTTTCTTTTCTTTTTTTATTTCGCTTAAATCTTCACTTGCTGGAACAAATTTTTCTCCTGGCTTTGGTTTATTCCAAGATATATAAGTGCACCCCTCATTTTCTCCCTTATTGTTTTCACATATATAATAATTACGTCTTTTCTTTGTTTTTCTAACTTGAACTACTCCTCCACATACAGGGCATGGAACATCTATAGTTTCAATTATTGGTTTTGCATTTCTACATTCTGGATATCCTGGACATGCTAAAAACTTTCCATATTTTCCATATTTTATTACCATCATTCTTCCACATTTCTCACATGGAACATCTGATACTTCATATTCGAGTTTTACATGTTCTAATTCTTTTTCTACTTTTTCTACAACTTTTTCAAATGGTGCATAAAATTCTGATATCACTTTTTTCCATTTTTCATTACCTTCAGCAATTTTATCAAATTCCTCTTCCATTTTTGCTGTAAATTCAACACTTATTACATCTTCAAAGTTTTCAATTAATAATTTATTTACAATTCTTCCAAGTTCTGTTGGTATTAATTGTTTTTGTACTTTTTCTATATATCGTCTTGTAAGTATTGTAGTTATTGTTGGAGCATAGGTACTTGGTCTTCCTATTCCTTTTTCTTCTAATGTTTTTACCAAACTTGCCTCTGTATATCTTGCTGGTGGTTCTGTAAAACTCTGTTTTGCATCTATTTTTTCTTTTTTTACTTCTTCACCAGTAATTAATTCTGGTATTTTCTCAAATTCCTCTTTTTCTTCATTTTCTACATATAATGTCATGTATCCTTTAAATTTTAGTGTTTGTCCATTTGCTTTAAAGTTATATTCATTTCCATCTATAGATACAGATACTGTATCATATATCGCTGATGCCATTTGACTTGCCATAAATCTATTATATATTAATTTATATAATTTATATTGATCTTGACTTAAAGCATCTTTTATTGAATCCGGTGTAAGTTCAATATGTGATGGTCTTATTGCTTCATGTGCATCTTGCGCTTCAGATTTTGTTTTATAAAATCTATTTTCATAGTAATTTTTTCCATATTCTTTTTCTATATGCTCTTTTGCTGCTGCTCTTGCTTCATTTGATATTCTAGTTGAATCTGTTCTCATATATGTTATTAAACCAGTTTCTCCATATTCTGGTAATTTTACACCTTCATATAAACCTTGAGCAACAGACATAGTCTTTTTAATTGCAAAATTTAACTTTCTTGATGCATCTTGTTGCATAGTACTTGTTGTAAAAGGAGGAGCTGGATTTCTTTTTCTCTCACCTTTTTTTACTTCTTTTACTTTATATTTTGCATTTTCTAAATCTTTTAAAATTTTATCTACTTCTTCTTTAGAATGAAGTTCAATCTTTTTGCCATTTTTCCCTACAAATTTACATTCAAATGGTGTTTTAGTTTTCTTATCCGATACTGTTAAATTAATATTCCAATATTCTTCTGGTACAAAGCTTTCAATTTCTTCTTCTCTTTCAACAATTAGTTTTACTGCAACTGATTGTACTCTACCTGCTGATAATCCTCTTTTTACTTTTTTCCATAATACTGGACTTATTTTATAACCTACTATTCTGTCTAATACACGTCTTGCTTGTTGTGCATTTGTTAAATTTAAATCTATCTTTCTTGGATTATTTATTCCATTTTTTACTGCATCTTTTGTTATTTCATTAAATGTTACTCTACATACACTATTTTCATCTATTCCTAAAATATATGCTAAATGCCATGCTATTGCTTCTCCCTCACGATCAGGGTCAGTTGCAAGATATACTTGCTTTGCATTTTTTGCATCTTTTTTTAATGAATTAATTAAACTAGCTTTTCCTCTTATATTTATATATTCTGGTTCAAAGTTTTTTTCTATATTTATTCCCATTTTAGATTTAGGTAAATCTCTTATATGCCCCATTGATGCAACTACTTTACTTTTTCCACCTAAAAACTTTTTAATTGTGTTTGCCTTCGCAGGTGATTCCACAATAACTAATTTATCTATCATCTAATTTCTCCTAAAATTTTACTCTTTCTGTATTTTAAATCATTATAATATAATTTGCAAGTATCTTATAAAATTCATATTAAGTCATATAACTTTAATTTTTTCTGCTTTTACTATATTTTCTTTTTAATTTTCAATATTATTCTACTTTTTTAAAATTTTTTCTATTTCTTGATATATTCTTTCTTCTACATCTCTTGGTGCTATAGAATTTGCCATTTTTCCCATTTCATTTAATTCATTTGTATCTTCTATTATTTCATCTATTTCTTCAGATAAATTTGTACCATTTACATCTTTATTTAGTATTATCTTAGCTGCACCTATTTTCTTTAAGACTAAAGCATTATCTTCTTGTCTATTTGCCGACATAGATGGTAATGGTATAAATATTGCTGGCTTTCCTACAATAGAAATTTCTGTTATTGTCATTGCCCCACTTCTTGCAACCATTAAATCTACAATATTCATAATTTCTTCCATATTATAAATATAAGGTAAAACTTTTACATTTTTTATATTATTTATAGATATATTACTTTTTTCAAAGTCTTCTTTTACTATATCATATTGTTTTGTACCAGTAGCCCAAATTATTTGATATTTATCGTTTTTCTTTAGTTTTATTAGTTCAATAACAGCTTCATTTATTTTTTTAGCACCTTGACTTCCTCCAAATACTAATACTATTGGTAAATCATTCTTTATTCCTAATCCATCTAATAATTCTTTTTTTCTTTCCTTTGTTATTTCAAGTTTTCTAATTTTAGTTGGAGTTCCTGTAACCACTACATTCCTACAACCTTTTAATCTTGATTTTGTATCTTCAAAGCCTACTAAAATTCTATCAACTTTTTTAGAAAACATTTTTACAGCTTTCCCTGGATATGCATTACTTTCATGTAACACTGTTGGGATTTTTCTAGAAGTTGCAACATAAAATACTGGTCCGCATATATATCCACCAGTTCCTAATACCAAATCTGGTTTAAATTCATCAAAAATTTTTTTTACATCTTTTCTACTATTTATAGTTTGAATTATATGTTTAAGATTTTGAAAAGAAAATTCCTTTTTTAGTCCATAAACATCTATTGTTTTTAGAGTATATCCAGCTCTTGGAACTAAATCATTTTCCAATCCCCTATTTGTGCCTATAAATATAATTTCAGACTTTGGATCTTTTTCTTTTATTTTATTTGCAATAGCAATTCCTGGATTAATATGTCCTCCAGTTCCTGCAGCAGAAATTATAACTTTCATCTACACCTTCCTTATTTTTTTATATTTTTAAATTTATTCTCATAAATTTTAATGTTTAATCTATATTAATTGCTTGTTTTTCCATTTCTAGAAACACTTAATAAAATCCCTACCGCAATTAAATCAGCAAGCATAGCTGATCCACCATAACTGAAGAATGGAAGTGGCATTCCTGTTACTGGTATTGTATTTGTAACAACTGCAATATTAATTAATGCTTGAAGTCCTATCATTGTTGTTAATCCTATTGCAATTAGAGTTCCAAAATTATCTTCAGCTTTGATTGCAATTACTATACCTCTCCATATAAATGTTGCAAATAAGATTATTACTATTATACAACCAAAAAATCCTAATTCTTCAGCAAGTATTGCAAATATGAAATCATTTTGTGGTTCTGGCAAATATAAATATTTTTGTTTACTTTTTCCAAGTCCAAGTCCAAATAATCCTCCTGATCCTATTGCATACAAACTATTTGTAATCTGCCAAGCTTCTCCTGTTAGTTCTGCTGATTCTAAATCAAGCCAAGTTTGAATTCTTGAAAATCTAAAACTTAATTCTTTTAATGATTCCCCTGATGACATCATTTTTACAAGTAATGCAGATACTCCAGCTACTCCAGCTGCTCCAACAGCAAAAAAGTATTTTAAACTTGAACCAGCAACAAACATTTGAACTAATGTTATAGCACAAATTAAAAATGTAGCACTAAAATGATTTTGTAATTTATATACTGAAATAATTACAGGTATTAAAAATACTAGTGGAAATAAAAATCCTGGTACTAATTTTTTTATTTTATTTTTCTCTTTCATATCACTTAAAAGTGATGCAAAAAATAGTACAAATCCTACTTTGGCAAATTCTGAAGGTTGAAAAGTAAAACCTGCTATAGCAATCCACCTTTTAGCACCACCTTCACCTTTTCCTACAAAGCCAACTGCAACAAGTATTGCTATACATCCTATATAAATAGGCCATTTTAGTTTTCTATAAATTCTATAATCTATTTTAGATAAAACTACCATTGCAAATAAGCCTGCTACAGCCATTATTCCTTGTTTAATAAGATATTTATAGCTATTACTATTTCCATTTTTATCAACCTCTGAAAGCGCTGTTGGTGCACTTGCTGACAATAAGATTATTAATCCTATACCAAGTAATAATAATGTTATTATTACTAACATATAATCAAATTTTCCATTAATAAAAAGACCAAACTTTTTTGTTTTCTTTTTAGCCATTTGTATATGCTTACCTTTCTAAATAGTTTATTATTTTAACTAAAACCTATATAATAATAACTGCAATAATTGAAGCAATAAGTGTTATTCCTGAAAACACTACTACTACTTTATTTTCTCTCCATCCACTTAATTCAAAATGATGATGCAATGGAGCCATTTTAAATAGCCTTTTTCCTGTTTTTCTAAAATACATTACTTGCATAATATCTGATAAAGTTTCTAATATAGGAATTATCGCAACTATAAGTAAAATTAATGGTAATTTCATATAAATAGTCATACTCGCTATAACTCCACCAAGTAATAAAGAACCTGTATCTCCCATCATTACCTTTGCTTTATAAAAATTATATATTAAAAATCCTGCACAGCATCCTACTACTATACTTCCAAATATAGATATGCTTTCATATCCTAATTTTACTGCTATTATTGATATTGCTGTAACCATTATTGCACAAACGCTTCCTGCCAATCCATCTACTCCATCTGTTAAATTAACTGCATTTGTAGCAGATAACATAACAAGAATTGTAAACGGAATATAAATCCAAATAGGTAAACTTAAATTATAATTTATAAATGGTATTATAATTTCTGTTCCAATTTCTTCATACTTTACTAAAAACATTGTATATATAACTGAAATTATTAATAATCCCAGCATTTTAAGTTTTGGACTTATTCCATCAGTATTTTTTAAAACAACTTTTTTAAAATCATCAATAAAACCTATCAGTCCAAAACCTACACTAGCAAGTGCAACTGCTATAATAGGAACAATATTTTCTAAATTTCTATCTATTAGGCAGTATACTAGAGTAAAAATTATTATTGAAATTATCATCATAATACCACCCATTGTTGGTGTTCCTTGTTTTTTTAAATGTGCTCTAGGTCCATCTAATCTTTCGCTTTGCCCTATTTTTAATTTTTTAAGTATTGGTATTATTATTTTTCCGAGAATTGCTGTAAGTACAAAAGCTGAAATTAAATAAATAACTTGAGTAATCATTATTTTTTCTCTCCTAAAATTTCTTTAACAATTTGTCTTTCATCAAAAGGTATTTTTTCTCCATTTATTTCTTGATAAGTTTCATGTCCTTTACCAGCAATTATTACTATATCTCTTTTATTCATCATTTTTATAGCTTTAGCAATAGCTTCTTTTCTATCTACTACAATCTCATATTTTCCTTTTGTTTTTGAAATTCCTACTTCAATATCACTTATTATATCTTCTGGTTTTTCTGTTCTTGGATTATCTGTAGTAACAATAGTATAATCTGCCACTCTACCTGCTACTTCTCCCATACGTGGCCTTTTTTCTTTATCTCTATCTCCACCACAGCCAAATACACATATTACTCTGCCTGATGTATAAGTTTTTGTAGCTTGCAATATATTTTCTAAACTTTCTGCTGTATGAGCATAATCTATCATTATAGCTAGTTCGTCTTTATTTAATACAAGTTCATTTCTTCCTGGAACTACAATATTTTCTAGTCCTTCTTTAATTTTCTCTGGATCTACTCCAATAGACACTGCAAATGAAATTGCTGCCAATGCATTATAAACACTGTATCTTCCTGGAATATTTACCTTTATTCTTTCGTTTCTTGATCCTAATTTTACTTTAAAATCAACACTTATGTTTGTTATTGTTATATCTTTTGCCAGTAAATCAGCCTTATTATCAACTGCATAAGTTTTTATATCACAATTTTTAGCACTATTTATTATTTTTTCACATTTATAATCATCACTATTTACAAAACCTTTTGCTGCCATTGAAAATAATTTTAATTTTGATTCAAAATATTCTTTCATATCACTATGCTCTTTTAAACTAATATGATCTTTATATAAATTAGTAAAAATCGCATAATCAAAGTTAGTTCCTTCTACCCTATTTAATTTTAAGCTTTGTGAAGAAACTTCCATCACTACATAATCTGCTTTCTCTTTTGCCATTTTATAAAATAATCCCTGAAGTTCTAAGCTTTCTGGAGTAGTTCTATTACTATAACTAATACACTCTTCTCCAATGTAATTTGCTATAGTTCCTATTAGTCCTACTTTATATCCAGCCTTTTCTAGTATTGATTTTATCATATAAGTAGTCGTTGTTTTTCCTTTAGTTCCTGTAACTCCTATAAGTTTAAAATTTCTTGATGGATTTCCGAAGAAATTACAAGATACTCTTGCTAAAGCCTTTCTCGTGTCATCTGTAATTATTACTGTAACTCCTTTTGGCATTTTTATTTTCTTAAAATCAGCTGACATATCAATCATAACTGCTGTTGCACCATTTTGTACAGCCTCTTCAATGTATTCATGACCATCAAAATCATATCCTTGTATTGCCACAAATAAAGAATTAGGTACTATTTTTTTTGAATTACTTTCAACTTTTTTAATATCTAATTCTACATCACCTTTTACTTTAAAATTCTCAATTCCAACTAATAGTTTTTTTAATTCCATAAATTTATTCCTCCGAATTTTTTAACTAATATAAAATTTTATATTAGTTTTTTTAAATATCAAAGTATAGACCTTCAAAATTCTAGTATTCATATTTTATACTTTCAATCTGATACTTATCCTAAGTTATTATATAGCAAAAAAATCTTTTTGTACAGAAATTCTTTATAAATTAATAATTTATAAATTTTATGTATAATTTTTTATTCTTCTTTGTCATTTGGTTCTATTTCTAAATAATTTATTACCTCATTTAAAATCTTTCCTGCAACTGGTGCTGCTACAGTTCCACCTTGATGTCCTTTTCCACCAGTTGGATTATAAAGTGTAACTAAAATTGTAAGCTGTGGATCATCTGTTGGTGCAACTCCTATAAAAGATGTTACATATTTTCCTGTATTTACACCATCTTCTGAAGTTCCTGTTTTTCCTCCCACATTATATCCCTGTACTCTTGCATTTTTTCCTGTTCCTTCAGAAACTACTGATGTCATCATACTTAAAATCTTTTCTGCTGTTTCTTTTGATATTACTTGATTTTTATATTCTGGCTCTATATTTTGTACTTCATTTGTTTTAGGATCTATTATTTGTTTTACAAGTCTTGGCTTTACATATAATCCTTTATTTGCAATACTTGAAACCATTGTTATCATTTGTATTGGGGTTACTTCAAATCTTTGACCAAAACTTATAGTCGCAAGTTCTACAGGACCTACTTTTTCTTCTTTTAAAAATATTGATCCAGCTTCACCAGTTAAATCTATTCCTGTTTTATCTAAAAAACCAAACTTTCTTAAATATTCATAATATTTTGAAACTCCTAATTTTTGTCCCAAACCTATAAAAACGGGATTGCATGAATTCATAAGTCCCTGTCTTAAGCTTTGAGAACCATGTGGTCTATAATATCTCCAACATTTTATTCTAGTTCCAGCAATTTCTATTCCTCCTGAGCAGTTATATGCTCCTGCAATATCACTATCTGCAATCTTTTCTTCAATAGAAGCTGAGGCTGTAACTAATTTGAAAGTAGATCCTGGCTCATATGTATCAGCAATAGCTTTATTTCTCCACATTCCTTGCAAATATAAAGATTTTTCTGCTGATTCTAGGCCTCCCCATATATTTTGCAATTCTTCATTATTTATTTTATATGGATTATTTAAATCATAAAATGGATATGTCGCCATTGCCAATACATCACCATTTTTAGGATTCATAATAATTACATTTCCGCCATCTGTGCAAACATTTTCTATACATGCATTTTCTAAATACTTTTCAACAATCGCTTGAATATTCATATCTATTGTTAGTACTAAGTTATTCCCTTGATTTGACTCATTATAAGCCTCTCCAGAATCTCCAATATTATTTCCTTTTGCATCTAACATTTTACTAATGCTTCCATTCTCACCAGTTAGTATTTTATTGTATTTTGCTTCTATTCCATCTAGTCCCTGATTATCACTTCCCACAAATCCTATAACATGCGACGCTAAAGTAGAATAAGGATAATATCTTTTTGTATCTTCATCTATATTAATTCCTGAATACATATTATTTTCTTCTATCCATTTTCTTAATTCATCTGTTTTTTCTTTATCAACTCTTTTTATAATTGTCTCGATTGAACTATTACGTTTAACTTTTTTCAATACTTTTTCATAATCTAATCCAAAAATTTGAGATAAAATGCTAGCAACTTTTTCTTTATTTTCAAGCGAAATATTTACAGGGTTTACAGTAACTGTTTCAACAGTACTACTTTTTGCTAAAACAATTTCTCCACTTGTATCATAAATTGTTCCTCTCCCAGCAGTTATACTTCTACTTGCATATTGCTGTTTCTCCGACCTTTCTTTCCACTTATCTCCCTCTATTAGTTGAATTATTCCTACTCTTATACATAAAATTATCCAAACAATGCTTACTACTGCTAATATAAAAATTATTCTCTTTTTTGAGTCTAAATTACTATTTTGCATTTTTCCTCCTGCTATTATTTACTATTTTGATAGTAAATTTTACTCAGAAAGAATAAAAAAAGAACAAAATTGTTCTTTTTTTATTAAAAACTATACTATTTTATTGGTATGTAATTATTTTTCATTAAATAATATTATCAATACAAAAACACAATAAATTACTTTTGATTTATATAGAAAACACGTTAAACATTTATATTTAACGTGCTTTTTTAATTATTTTTATTATTCTATTGTAAATTCTATATAATAGTAACCAATTCCTTCAATTTCCTTAACAATACGATACTCTCCATTTTCCAGCCGCCCATAAGCGCTCTCCCATTCAATATTCATTTTTAATATGCCAATTTTAGGATTTACTTTATAAGCTATTTCCTCACAATAATAGCTCCCAATAGTTCCTTGTAGACTTTTCCATTCACCATTTATATACTTATCTATTCTAAACCATTTATCAAACAAAAAACCTTCATTTTCATTATTATACTTATTATTATCTTTAATTATAATACTAGCACTAGTAGGTGTTAAAGAATTATCTTCTATTGTCATTGAAATATTATTTAAGATTTCTTTCTGCTTATCAGTATATACAATAGTATTTGTATTATTCGTAGAATTTACTTCATCTTTTAAAATTATATTACTATTGTAAATTAAGAAAAATATTATACTAATTAAAATTATACATAAAATAACTATAATAATTTTATATAATTTCATTTTTTACTACCATTCTAATAATTTACAGTAACATCATAACAAGTATCAAACATAATTTGATCCATACGAGCACCATAATTAACTACATTTGGATTTCCATTATTATGTACTCAAAGCAGCATAATTGTCAATATCGGAAACTAGGGCACACTTTATATAATAGCTACTGTATTTTTATATCATTTTTAAACTCAATATTCAATAGCAACTAAAGAAAAAGTCAAAACCTCATTTATTAGTTTTGACTTTTTTAAAATAAACTTTTTAATTTTTCTACTAGTCCTTCAAAAAATCCCTTTTCTTCTTCAATTATTACTTCTTCTGCTCTATGTTCAACATAATCTTTTTTAGGAATACTAATATATACTGTTTGTTTATTTGTAAGCCTTTGCATTCCTAGTAATTCCTTTGCTGCTTGTTCAATATTATTTAAATTTAAACTATTTTGTATACTAATTTCTAATTGATCATTTTCTTTTTGAAGAGATGTAATTTCTGTTTTTAACTTCTGTATTTTAGAAAATTGTTCGCTGATTTGAGAGTTTCTAAAAAGCATAAAGAATATAATTCCAAATAGTATAATACATTTAAAAAATATTGAAAGTTTTGTTTTTAAAACAAGTTTTTTTTGAATTTTTAAGGCTTCTTGTTCTCTTTTTCTGGCTTTGTTTTCTTGCCTTGCACTTCTTTTTTTACTAGTAGCTTTAGATTTTGTTTGCTTACCTTTAGATGGTTTATTATAATCTGGTTTAATTTTTCTTGGGCTTGTTTCATATTGATATGCATAATTTCTACTTGCCATATTCTTTTGCCTCCTTTCTTTAGTACTCACTTAATTTATAAATTTATTATTTTATTTATTTCTTCTCAAAAATTCTTAATTTAGCGCTTTTGCTTCTTGAGTTTTCCTTCATCTCATCATCACTTGGTAATAATGGTTTTTTGGTAATTATTTTTCCTTTTGAAACTGCTCCACATACACAATATGGAAGTCCTGGTGGACAAGTACATTTTCCAATACTATCATTAAATGCATTTTTTACAGCTCTATCTTCTAGTGAATGAAATGTTAGAACACATAGTCTCCCTCCAGAATTTAGACTATCTATACAATCAATTATTGTATTATATAAAGGTTCTATTTCATTATTTACTTCTATTCTTATAGCCTGAAATGTTCTTTTTGCAGGATGTCCTTCTCCTGCTCTTTTATGAACTACTGTTTCAATTATATTTACAAGTTCTTCTGTTGTTTGTATTTCTTTTTGATTTCTGTATTCTATAATTTTTCTAGCTATTGCTCTTGAAAATTTTTCTTCTCCATATTCAAAAATTATTTTTGCTAAATTTTCTTCACTATATTTATTTACAACTTCTTTTGCTGTTAATTTTTGACTTCTATCCATTCTCATATCAAGTTCTGCTTCACTCATGTAGCTGAATCCTCTATTTCTCTCATCTAATTGATATGAAGAAACTCCTAAATCTAATAATATTCCATCTACACCTGTGATATTTAACTCTTCTAGTATTTGCTTTATATTATCATGATTGTCATGAATTATTTTTACATTTTTAAAATCTTTTAATCTTTCCTTAGCAACACAAATAGCCTCTTCATCTCTATCAATTCCTATAAGAAGCCCATTTTCAGATATTTGATTTGCTATTTTTTTGCTATGACCAGCTCCGCCCATTGTTCCATCAACATATATTCCATCTGGCTTAATTTTTAAACCTTCTATACATTCGGTAAGCATTACTGATTTATGATTAAATTCCAAATTTCTACCCTCATAATTTTGGTATTATAGCATAAACAGTTGGTAGTTTATACCAACTGTCTAGCTTAATTGTAATTTTATCATTTGTATTCTTAATATTTTCTTTCGTATTATATATTTTACTTTAGTAAATTATATATTTCTTCTTTAGTATTACAAAACTTCTTTTGTAATTTAATTTTTTATTCTTTAGTTTTCTAAAGATTTTTTCTTTTGTGTGCTTTTTCTTTTGTAAAAACTTATTTTTTTATCTTTTGTAAACTTTGTCTTTTGTATTCTTAAAACTTTTTTCCTTTGTAAAACTTTATCTTTTGTATGCTTTTTTCTTTTGTAACTATATAAACTTTAGCAAGTTATATACCAAGCATTTCCATCTTTTCTGCTATTTCATCAGCAGAGATGTCATCATCACATTTTTGCCATTTATCTTTGCTCCAAATTTCAATTCTTGAATCCATACCAATTATTACAACTTCTTTTGAAAGTTCTGCAAAATCTCTTAGATTACTTGAAATTAGGAATCTTCCTTGCTTATCTATTTCACAATCAATAGCTCCAGCAAAGAAAAATCTTGAGAAGGCTCTAGCGTCTTTATTAGAAATTGGAAGTGATCTTAATTTTTGTTCAAAGTTTTTCCATTCTTCTAGCGAAAAAGCAAATAGACATCCATCAAGTCCTTTGGTTATTATGAACTTTTCACCAATATCTTCTCTTAGCTTTGCAGGCATTATTAATCTGCCTTTAGCGTCTAGAGAATGCTCATATTCACCTATTAGCACTCGATACATCTCCTTCCTTTTTCTACCACTTCATACCACTTCTCTCCACTTCAATTAGATTTTAATATATAAAATTTCATTTTGCAAGTACTTTTTGCAATTTTTTTATATTTTTTATATTAAGAATAAAAATATTCAATATGCAAGAATAAAATTTTGCTAAAATACTCACATTTTTATTCTACATAACATATATCACTACATATAAAAATAAATAATAGCTTATTTTATTACTTGCTTAATATTCATAAACTGATTTTCTTAATTTCACTACTTGAATTATTTAGCTTAAAATTGTAAAATAAGTTTATGAATAAAGTACAGATTTTAGGATTTTTTTTAAATTTAATAATATATTTTTTTATGATTTTTCCTATTATAATTCTTTCATTAAAAAAAGAAATTTATAATACTAAAAATTCTTTTTGTTTCGCTATTATAATTAGTTTTGTAATAGAAATTATTTTATCTGCTATTCTTTATATTTTTAATAAAAGTATCTTTTCAATATTTTCAAATACTTCTGGAATTATAAATTATGCTGTATATTCTTCTAAAATCTTTTTTATATCTAGTAGTTTATATGGTATTAAAATTCTTATTCCAGCTTACATTTTTCATCAAAAAACAGAATTTCAAGCAAAAAAAATTTCAAACAAAAAAAAATCAGCGATTCTTTTTTTATCAAAAATCGCTGTAAATATTTTATTAATTTTAATTGGCTATAATTTGTTTAATACAAAAGGAATTTTATATTCTTTCCCAGTTTGTGATTTAATTTTTTATATAATTTATATTATCATATTTTTAAATATTATTAGAAATAATTTCTAAATTTGCATCTAATGCATCTGTTGAAGTAAGCCCAGATTTTGCATTAAATATTTTATTATCTTCTTTTATATATAGCATTGATGGCAATTCTTCTATTCTATATTTTGTAGTTCCTTCTTTGTAAAAATCATAATATATCTCCATAGAAACTTCTTGTTTAATTTGTTCATTAACTTCTTGTGATGTGTTAATCATAACGAAATTTACACTTGAACTATACTTTTCATATAATTCATTTACTTTTTTCAAAACTGCTACAGAATCCTCTACATCTGAATTCCAAAAAAGTACCATTGTTGCTTTGTCTTTAAAATCTGATAATTTTACTTCACTTCTATCTTCTTTATAAAATGTAAAATCAATATATTCATCTGCATCTAAATCTTTAGTTTTTGAAATTTCTTCTGCTTCTATAGTATTTTCTATTTTTTCTTCTTCATTTGTATTTTCTTTTTTTAAAGTCCACATAAAAAATATTAAAGCTATACAAAATATAATTATTGTAACGGCTAAAATTATAATATTTTTCTTTTCTTTCAATTTTTTTCTCCTTTCTTTTTCTTTTGTTTTATGCATTTTATCAATAAAATATATATTTGTAAATACCTTGTAATTCCGCATAATATGTGTTATATATATTATACTTTAAATTTATATAAGGAGGTTTTATGGATTTAGAAATAAATAATCAAAATAACAAAATTTCTTCTGATGATTTTTCAAAAGAATTAGAAAATCATTTATCTAAAGTAATTACATTTTCAATAGATAGATTTGAAAATAACTTTGCTGTTTGTGAAAATAAACAAACAAATGAAATGGTAAATATTGAAAAATCCTTATTGCCAATAGATTGCAAAGAAGGCGATATTATAAAATTCGAAAATGGTATTTATACTTTAGATTTAGACAAAACTAATAAGGAAAAAGAAGAAATAAAAAATTTAGTAAATAATCTTTTCAAAAAAAAGTAGAAGTCTTAAAACTTCTAACTTAATTTTTTATTCATTTCCATCAAAACTTAATTCTATTTTTACAATTTCATTTATATTTCCATCACTAATTAATTGTATTGTTCCATCATAATCTGTTCTATAAATTGTAGTTCCTAAATTACTTATTCTATCTATTATTTTATCTTTTGGAAGTCCATAAGAATTATCTTTTCCAACCGAAATTATCGCAATTTCTGGTAAAACTTGTTTCAGGAATTCATTTGAACTGCTAGTTAATGAGCCATGGTGTCCAACTTTTAAAACATCTATATCATTCCAATCTCTTGCCTTTTCATTTTCACTTTCTGCATCACCCATAAATAAATAATTTTTGTTTCCATAAGAAAGCTGTATAACAATAGATGATAGGTTTGCATTTTCTGGCTCGCTATTATCCACAGACATAATCTCAAAATTTGCTGTTCCTAGATTTTTCTTATTTCCTACTGTAGCTTCACTTATACTTAATTCCTTATTAGATAATGATGTTAATAACCTTTTATAATAATTAGAGGTATTGTTTACATTATAAGGCAAATAAAATTCACCAATATCAAAAGCTTCTATAATATAGCTCATTCCACCAATATGGTCCTCATGTACATGAGTTCCAATTACATAATCAATTTTAGATATTCCCAATGCTTTTAATCCATCCACAATTTTCTCTCCATCTTTTGCATTTCCAGCATCGATTAGCATTACTTTACTATCACATATAATTAACTGACTATCTGCCTGTCCAACATCTAAAAATAATATATTTAATTTATTTTCTGCTATATTTATTTTATCTGCTACAGTAGTAACTATATCATTTTCTTTTTTTACTTCTTGAGTACTTGTTATATTTAATGAAGCTTTTATACTTTTAGAAAGTTCACTTTCTCCAAATAATTTATCAATGTATTGAAAAAGCCCTATTTTTTCTGCTACTACTAATAGAATAATTATAATTACTGCTAAAAAAAGTTCTTTTATTCTTTTATTGCTCTTTTTTCTTCCCATATTTTATCTCCTGCAAATTTATTTTAGCAATAACTTTATTGTTTTTCAAGAACAAATATGAACAATATTTAAATTGAAAAAGCCAAAACTTCACTTAATTGTCCACGTTTTATTCAATCTTGAAAATTGCATAGCAATTTTTCTGTGCAAATTTGTTGAAAGCCTTATTTAATAAGAAATGTATAGCACTTCTCTATTAAATAAAAAAACTGCTACTTATTAATAGCAGTTTCTATTTAAAATTTATCTTCCTTCTCCTACTGGAGTTTCAAAATATCTATCCTGATATATATCTCTTCTGTTTGAAAAGTCTAATTTTGCAAATTCATAAGGAGTAATTCCTCTTTTTGCTTTAAAAAATTTAGCTATTTTACTAGGATCTAATTTGCTAAATTCATACCCTGCATATAATTTCCTTTTCTTTGAATTTACAGGCAAAGCATCAAAATATGCTTTATCCCTTTGAATTGCTTTACTAATTTCCTCTTCTGGGCTTAGTCCTTCTTTATCAGAATTTCTATATCTATATCCTAACCAGAATGGGTATACTTTTGCCATTACTTCTGCATTTTCACCTTGTGTTACTATATCTAAATAGCTTCTTCCTGAAAGTTGGTTGTACACATCTTTATCTGTTAAAAATTTTATAAAAGCATGAAATTTCTCTTTTTCAGCCCCTGTCATTGATGACTTATAAGGTAACATTGGTTGATGTACTGCTTGATGTGTTAAATAAGCAAGAATTTTATTAGAGTCAGTTTGTCCTGATTTACCAAAAAACAAACAAGTTTTGTTTCCTGATAATTGACAACTTCTATGTGTATCAAAATTTGGATACATTATGTAAGTATTAACTCTTCCTACTTTTTCAGGTTCATATCCTAAAACGCCATTTATATATTGCATTATAGAACTCTCATTTGATTTCCAAACACGTTCTATTGAATTCTTATACTCTACAGTTTCATTAACAATTTCTCTTATTTCTGGTTCACTACTTAAATTATGTAATCCATTAATAAAATCATCCATTCCCAATAGTTCTTCTGGTGTTAAATCATATTCATATTCCATTCTACTTTTCAATTTCTCATTATAATTTGGTGTTCCTTCAAGTGATGCAAGTGGTACTATTCCACCAAAAAAGTTACTTCCATCAGAATGAATTAATTTTCTACTTCCAAAAACATTTGGATACCTATGCATAAATCTTGTTATAGCACTTGAAGAATCAATAATTCCAAGTTTTTTGTATTGACTCTTTTTTTCTGGATTATTTCTAGTTGCCATTCTGGCTCTTATTTCCCCATCTATTATATTACATACTACTGCATTCCCATTTACAGCAAAATTCATATTTGATTTGGACATATATTCCCTCCTATACATGTAATTACATTTATAGTTTTTAAAAAGCAAAAGTATTGCTATTTTTTTCATAAGTAAATAGATGTTATTATTAATTGTTTATTTGTACTTTAAAAGTACACTCAACAAATATATTTTATCACAAATTGTGACTAAAATAAATACCTTTTTGTGTTTTTTCTGTGAAAATATTAATTTTTTTTATAAATTTGTTATGTTAATCTAACTATTTACTCTTTATTTTTTTAATTTACACTAAATTTACATAAACTAAACTTGCCATATAAGAAAAATAAGTTACTACATACGCCATACCACTCCATCTGGAAATCTTATTTTTCTCACCTAAAAATGGAATAATTCCTAATGCTATCATACCAATCATAAATATTACAATATCTTTATTATAAGAAACTGAGTATGCTATAGGATTTATCAGAGCTGTAACTCCTATAATAAGAACAATATTAAAAATGTTTGAACCAATTACATTTCCTATTGCCATATCTATCTCACCTTTAAAAGTTGCATTAATTGATGTAATTAATTCTGGAAGACTAGTACTAAAAGCCACTATCGTTAAACTTACAACCTTCTCACTTACTCCTAAACTTGTTGCTATATTTGAAGCACTATTCACTACAAAATCTCCGCCAAATTTCAAAGCAATAATTCCTACTACTATATTAAATATTGATTTTAATATTGAAACTTTTTTATCACTACTTTCTGTTTCCTCTTGTAGTCCTTGTTTTTTTGCCATAAATATATTATATATAATGAATAATATACAAAATACTACTAATATAAATCCTTCTGGTTTTGTTATTATATTTTCGTTTCCATTATTTCCAAAAATATATAATAATGCTGTTAAAAATATTACTATTGGTATTTCAAGTCTTACTGTTTGTTCTTTAAATTTAAGTGGTCTAATAGCAGCACAAGCACCTAATATAAAAAATAAATTTGAAATATTACTTCCAACAATATTCCCTATTGCCATATCTGAGTATCCTTCTAAAGCAGAAGTTAAACTTACCATTAATTCTGGCATTGATGTTCCAACAGATACAATAGTTAAACCTATTATTATTTCAGGAATATGGAATTTTTTCGCAACACTACTTGCACCATCAACTAAAAAATCTGCTCCTTTTATTAATAGTGCAAATCCAATTATTATTAATAAAAAATCAAAAATCATATTTTTCTCCTTATCTACATTGTTCCTAAATAAAGGCAAATAATGCACAAATAAAAATTGCATATATAAAAGCTATATGCAATTTTTATTTTATTATTCAATTTATTATTTTTAAAAATTTTATATGTTATATCAAAATACCGTATTGCTTTTATTTTGCCTAGTATCTATAATAGATTTCAAGATGAGAGAAGCAGAGTGTGGCACATCGATTATCCTACATAGAGAGGAGGCGATGCGTATATGTTGATAGTAAATACATGTTTATTAATCATTTACATATTATTTTTTCTACTAGTTGTTGTAACTGCAATCGCAGTAGCCTTATTTATAGCTTTAATGGTTATGATAAGAAAGCTAGATAAAAAAAATACATCTCTGCTTGACCGTTAGAGATGCATTTTTATAAATCACTTTAACGATACACCATATTACTGGGTATCTCATTTTCTATATTTATTATAAAGGTTTTAAAATTTATTGTCAACTAGGTATTTTGTTAACTTTTTTAATATATGACTTTTTAAAATCCTTATATAAAATTGCACAATTTATCAGCAAGTCCTGTATAATTTTCTGGAGTTAAATTTAATAATATATTTTTATCGTCTTCTGGAATTTCTAAATTTCCTATAAACTCTCTTAAATCTTCTAAATTAGTTTTCTTTCCTCTGGTAAATTCTTTTAAAATTTCATAAGCATTATCAAATCCATTTTTTCTAAGTACAGTTTGAATTGCTTCAGCCAAAACTTCTGGCGCATTTTCTAAATCGCATCTTAGTACATCTTCATTTACTTCCATTTTTTCAAATCCTTTTATAGATTGATTTATAGAAATTATAGTATGAGAAAAAGCAACACCAATATTTCTAAGCATTGATGAATCACTTAAATCTCTTTGCATTCTTGAAATCTGTAAATTATTATTTAAACTATCTAAAATTGAATTTCCTATACGAATATTTGCCATCGAATTTTCATGATTTATAGGATTTACTTTATGTGGCATTACTGAAGAGCCCACTTCGCCAGATACTATTTTTTGTTTAAAGTATCCTTTACTTATATAAAGCCACATGTCACTATTAAAATCCATAGTTATATTATTAAAAGCTTTTATATAACTAAATAATATGCTTATTATATCATGTGATTCAATTTGTGTTGTTAATGGATTAAATTCTAAACCCTCACTTTCAACAAATCCTTTTGCAATATTTATCCAATCTATTTCAGGATAAGCTATACTATGAGCATTAAAATTTCCTACTGCTCCGCTAAATTTGCCTTTTAACTTAATATTTTTTATTAAATTTAATATACTTTCCCATCTATAAACAAATATAGCAAATTCTTTTCCACATGTTGTTGGGGTAGCATTTTGTCCATGTGTATGAGAAAGCATTGGAATACTTGCTAATTTTTTTGCTTCTATTCTTACATTCTCTATTAATTTTTCCATATCTTTTATTAACACATTATTTACACAATCTGTTATCATTTTTCCATAAGCTAAATTATTTATATCTTCTGATGTACAGGCAAAATGTACAAAACTGCAATACTCTTTTAAATTATTTTCTTCTAGTTTTTTTCTAATATAATATTCAATGGCTTTTACATCATGGTTTGTTTTTTGCTCAATTTGTTTTACTTTTTTTGCTTCTTTTATATCAAATGAATTTATAATATCATTTAAAATGTCTATATTTTTTTCTTCTTTTTGAATTAATTTTAAGAAAAATTTTAACCAATCAATCTCAATTTTTACTCTATATTTTATAAAAGCATATTCACTAAAATAATCACTTATTTTTTCTGTAATATTTCTATATCTACCATCTATTGGCGAGATAGTTAATAATAAATCAATATTTTCTTCCATAAATTCCTCCTACTCTACTACTATCATATCTTCTCTACCAGCTCCATTTCCAATAAATTTAATTGGAACTCCCACTATTTCCTCTATTCTATTTAAATATCTCTTAGCATTTTCTGGCAAGTCTTCTCTTTTTTTAATATTACTTATATCTCCAAAATTTCCTTCAAATTCTTCATATATTGGTCTACACTCTGAAATATAACTTTCATTTGTAGAATATTTCATACTTCTTTTTCCATTATGTTCATAAGCAACACATAATTTAATTTTATCTAGCTTTCCTATTGTATCAACATGATTTATAGCAAGTCCTGTTATTCCATTTAACATTACAGAATACTTTAAAGCTACTAAATCAAGCCATCCACATCTTCTTGGTCTTTTAGTAGTAGTACCATATTCATGTCCAAGTTCTCTTATTAAATCACCAACTTCATTTTTTTGTTCAGTTATATATGGTCCTTCTCCAACTCTTGAAGAATAAGCTTTAAGTACTCCATAAACTTCTCCAATATATCTAGCACCTATTCCTGTTCCTGTACAAACTCCGCCAATAGTTGGATTAGAAGATGTTACATAAGGATAACTTCCAAAATCTATATCAAGTAATGTAGCTTGTGCTCCCTCGCAAAGTATTTTATCATTATTTGCAACAGCTTCATGCATTAAATTTACTGTATCTGTTATATAAGGTTTTAAATATTCTGCATATCCTTTATATTCTTCTATTAATTTATCACTATCTATTTCATCATACCCATAAACTCTAAAAATTGCATTTTTGTTTTTTACATTTTCTCTTACTAATTGCTCAAATTTGTCTGATATCAGGTCTTCTGCTCTTATTCCACTTCTTTCAAATTTATCGCAATATGCAGGACCTATTCCTCTTTTTGTAGTTCCTATTTTATTTTCTCTTATGCTTTCTTGCAGTTCATCCATTTTTATATGGTATGGAAAAATTATTTGTGCTTTATCACTTATATAAAAATTACTAATATCTATTCCATTTTCTTTTAAATTTTCTAGTTCTTCTATCAGAACTTTTGGGTCTATTACAACACCATTTCCTATAACAGCTTTTGTCCCTTTGTTTAAAATACCTGAAGGAATTAAATGAAACGCAAACTTTTTTCCATCAACATTAATAGTGTGTCCAGCATTATTTCCTCCTGAACATCTTATTGCAATTTTTGCATCTTTTGAAAGGAAATCAATTATTTTTCCTTTTCCTTCATCTCCAAAAAAAGTCCCTAACACAACATCTACCATACATTTATCTCCTTTATTTTATTTGTATTTTGAAAATGCTTACTTTATATAAATTTTATTGCTAGATTTAGTAAATCATTTATTTAGTAAAAGTACATAGCATTAAATAGTAAATCTAGAAAAAAATTTCTCAGCAATTTTTTTCGCATACTAGATTTATGCAAAAAAATAAGAAGGTAGTATAATTCTACCTTCTTTTATTATTTACTATTTTTTTATCTAGCATAAATGAATCAGTTATTTCTAACTTTCTACCTTTAAATTTTTGATTATTATGTTTTAGTTTATAAAGCATCATAAACTTCATCTCCACAATCAAAATACATTTTTATTATACTAAAAATTTTATTTAATTTCAAGTAGTAATATAAAAATTCTTAAGATTCCATTAATGTAAAATTTATCATTTGCAATTTTGTCTTATAGGTTATATAATTATTTAAAACTCGTTTAATTAGGAGGTATTTATGGATTACACAATTATACTTAGACCTTTAATCGGTGCTGGTATTGGTTACATTACAAATTGGATTGCAGTAAAAATGATGTTTAGACCATTAAATCCAGTTAAATTAGGCAATTTTACACTTCCATTTACACCAGGTATTATTCCTAAAAATAAAGAAAGATTAGCCGAATCAATCGGTGATTCTATAAGCCAAAATTTATTAACAGAAGAAACTCTAAAAAACACATTGCTTTCTAAAGACATAAAATCAAAAATAAAAGAAAATATAGAAAAATATTTAAATTCTTTAGATGAAAATTCTTTAACCATAAAAGAATCTCTTTGCAAATATATATCTGAAGAAAATTATGTAGAAGTTATAAAAAAGTTAGAAACCAAAATAACTTCAAGTATTTTTGATACTTTGTGTGAAGCAAATTTAGGAAAAGTAATTTCTGAACAAATAGCCATTTCTGCAAAGGAAAAACTTAAAGGCTCTATTTTAGGAATTTTTGGTGGAAAATCAATCGTATCAAATATTTCTGAAAATGCTGAACTAAAAATAAATGAATATATAAAAACAGATGGAAAACAAATAATTAATGATATGGTAAATAAAGAACTTGTAAAATATACTTCTACCAATATAGGTAATATAGCATCTTCTATTTCTAGTTCAAATATTAATTTAGTATCTATTTTTATGGATATATATGAAAATTTTGTAATAAAAAAATTATCAACAATATTAGGAATTATTGATGTTTCTAAAATTGTAAAAGAGAAAATTAATTCCATGGATACATTAGAGCTTGAAAAATTGTTATTACTTATAATGAAAAAAGAATTAAATGCATTAGTAAATTTAGGAGCTATTATTGGTTTTCTATTAGGAATGATTAATTTACTTTTCTAAATGATTGACAATATCTGAATTTAAGAATATACTTCTTGTCTGGAGGTGTTAAAATGAGTTTTTTAAATAGATTATTTAATAAACCAAAAAAATCTGAAGAAAATAATATGGATGAAATTGTATCTAATACTACTTCTACATCAAATACTGATAAACCTTTAGCTAAAATGGAACATCCAAAACCTACTTTACATAGCCCTCATTTATATGAATTTCCAACATATCCTGATATAAGAAATAATATATCTGTTCATCAAACATCGCTATTACTTTTATATCATGATTTAGCTTATGTTGCAAGCTCTGCTTATGACTCTATAGTTTTAGGAGCTCCTGTTAAACATAGCACTCACCCAGGGAAAAAGCTTGATGAATATAATAGAATATATGAAGAAAATTCTGAATTTGCTAGAGCAAACTTTAAAAAGAATATAAAATTAAGTAAAAAATTGGATGGTCATCTTTTTACAAGAAGCCAGCTATTTACTAATGCTAGAGACATATATCCAGATTTTGGACAAAATATGAGAAAAAAGGTTTCTCCTGAAAACTATGATTTATATCATCAAGTTGTAGTAAGTTTTAAAAAGTCTCTATATTTAACATCTAAAGATGATACTTCTGAAATTTTATCAGAAACTTTAGCTACTGCTCAAAGTAAAATTGCGGAAGTAGTTAAAACTTCTAATTTTGCTAGAGCATGTGAAATTGAAGACAAATTTATTTTATCTGAAATTGATAGATTTTTCTTAGAACTTTCAAAAGCTCCTACTGAAGATCAGCTTAGAGTAAGAAAATCTACTATTGAACAAGAAGATGGTACAAAAATAGGTACAATAGAATTTATAAATAGAATAAGAGAAGAAAGAATTTCAAGGCTACAAAAATATTCTGATATTCAAAACTTAGATGGAAAACCTAGTGTAGGAGTATCTCCTGAAGGTCAAGAACATTAATATAGATATCCTAAGAACTTTTTATAAAAGAAAACAGCCCCTTACTAAACAGGGGCTGTTTTCTTTTTTTGCATTATTTTAGATTTATCTCATATTCGTCTCTTGTGACAACTACTGGACGAAATCCAAGCAAAAACCAAATTTTATCTGTAGTAATATTGGCAGAGATAAGTCTAATCTTTTTAAAACCTTCTGCTTTTGCTACTTTTTTTATTTCTTCTACAAAGCTTCTTCCATATCCACGTTTTTGCAAATTTGATTTTACATAGATCTCTCTAATTATGCACGTTATTAAGTCATCTTCTTCAACGTCCATCACAGCATATCCAATTATTTCTCCATTAAGCACTGCAAAAAATATATTTTCGATATATTCTTTATATTCCTCATAATTCTTAATCACCATTTCCCGTTCCATTTCATTTTCGGGATTTGATTCAGAATATTTAAAGCTTTTATGCAGTTTCATAAAAGATTCATAATCAGAAAGCTGTTCTGTTGCATACCGAACATCTAACATAACGCTTCCTCCTATAGATTTTTCCTATTTATTATAGCATAATTTACATAATATTTCAAATCTTTCATATAAACCTTTTATCATTTTTTATCAACAAATTATACTTTACTTTTACAATTTACCTTATTTTTCATTATTTAACACTTTTCTTATATTATTCATATTCTCTGTTAATATTTTACAACTATTATCAAGCTTTTCTTGATTTTCTTTTGCAAGTACAAGCTCTAAAAGCTCTCTTGCACCATTACTATTAATAACTGCTGGCACTCCAACATATATATCTTTATGACCATATTCTCCATTTAAATATGCAGATACTGTTAAAATTTCATTTGTATCATTCATTATATTTCTTACAATTCTTGCAAGACCTAATCCTATTCCATAATATGTTGCTTTTTTTCTATTTATTATTTCATAAGCAGCATCTCTAACTTCAACATAAATTTTATCAAGATCAGCTAAATCTTTATTTGCATCTTTTAATATATCTATTACTTTTTTACATCCTACATAAGCATGTTCCCATGGTACAAAAGAAGAATCACCATGTTCACCCATAATATACGCATGAACATTTTTATTAGATATATTTAAATACTCACCAACCATATATCTTAATCTTGCAGTATCTAGAGCTGTTCCTGAACCAATTACTCTTCCCGTAGGAAATTTAGAAACTTCTTGAACTACTTTTGTCATCAAATCTACTGGATTTGACGCAACTAAAAATATTCCTTTAAAGCCACTATTTACAACTTGAATTGTTATATCTTTCATTATTTTTGCATTTGCCTCTGATAATTCAAGTCTTGTTTGACCTGGTTTCTGATTTAACCCAGCTGTTATAACTACAATATCTGCATCTTCACATTCATCATAGTCTCCTGCTTTTATTTTCATATGACTTGATGAACAAGGCAATCCATGTGCTAAATCCATGGCTTCACCTATTGCTTTCTCTTTCATAACATCAATTAAAACTAACTCATTAACTCCACTTGAAGTTCCTTGACTCACTATTGCATATGCCATACTCATTCCAACAAATCCAGTCCCTACAAGCACAATTTTTCTTTTTCCTATCATAACTTATCTCCTTTTTAGTCTATTAAATTCATTTAATTAAATATTATAATACCTTTTTTCTTTATTTGCAATATATTAAATTTCAGTTTTTATCTTATAACACTACATAGTCAACGTAAAAATTAGATTTATTAGAATTTTATCTTAAATACATTGTATTATTAAAAATATCCATTGGATATATATTTTTCGCTTCAAAGTCTTTTATAGTTTGCATATTTATATCATATCCTCTTAATTCCTCTTCTGTCATATTCTTTATATCATTCATATCTATCCACTGAACATCTAAAATTTCATTTGTATCATACCCATTACTTTCTTCTATCACATCAGCTGTAAATCTTACCATTATACGAGTTTCTTTTCCTTCAAATGTAGCACAAAGTATTGGTAATGTTCCTGTAAGTTTTACTTTATATCCTGTTTCTTCATAGATTTCTCTTATTGCACCTGCTGTAATTAATTCACCTTCTTCAACATGACCTGCTGGAATATTCCACTTCCCATAGCATTCCTTTTTAGATTCTTTTACCATTAATATTTTATTATCTTTTTCTATTATACAACCTGCTATTATTACCATTACTTTCTCCTTTTCAATTTTTACTATTTGTTTAAAATAATCATTATATCTAATTTTCATTTGATATAAATATTATCATAACTTTTATAATTATCCAACAGTTTTTTATTAATTTGCTTTTAATTCTTATATATTTAGTAATGGATTTACTATACTTTTTATCTTTCAAAATCTAGTTCTTTATAAAAATATTTTGTAACTTCACAATTTCCTAAATGTAATGGCAATAAGCTTTCAACATCTGGGATACCTTCAAAATAGCATTTAATTGGTATACTAATTCCTGCATGTGTCACTATTAATATTCTTTTTCCATTATATTCATCTTTAATACTACTTAAAAAACTATATACTCTACTAAAAAAATCTTTTATATTCTCTGCTGTATCATATTTCCAATTTTGCTTGTAACTCCAAAAAGCACTATAATCAAAATCTGTTACTTGCATTCCCTCAAATTCTCCAAAATCTCTTTCTGAAATTCTTTCGTCTATTATAAGTCTAATATCTCTTCCTTGACTAATAATTTCGGCTGTTTGTCTAGCTCTCTTTAATGGCGAACATAAAATCAAATCTATTTTTTCTCCTTTTAATAATTCTCTAGTTTTTTCAGCTTGCTCTATTCCCTGATCATTTAATTCAATATCTGCTTTCCCTTGTACTTTTTTTAGCAAATTCCATTCTGTTTGTCCATGTCTTGTTAATAATATTTCCATATTAATTCCTCCTAATATCTTACTCTTTCAGAATAATCAAAGTCTCCATATTTCGTCCTTGCAAAAATCTGATGCATTTGTCCAAATATTGTTCCATGGCATATATCTAAAACTTTATCTACATGCTGTTTTATCTGCTTTCCATTCATACCATTTGTTCTAACAAATACATCATTTCCAATATTAATACTCTCTCCTTTTTTAAAATGTCTATTTCCAATCTGTATTCCATCATCTAAATATTTAATTGTGTCACTAGTACTTTTAAACATAACTCCACACCCATGTGGTGTTAAAGTAATTTGTTTATCTTTTAGTTTTACTGTATTTTCAGAAGATAAATCTGGATGAATAAAAAAAATATCATTTCCGGGCGCAGTTAATAAATTATAATCTTCTTGTCCCCATTGACATCCTATACATATAGCATTATCTGTAGGCATTCCATAATGACTTAAATTAATAATCTCCTCACCTGTCAATTCGCCTAAAACTTCTTTACAAAAATATCTATTTCTATCTTTATTTATTATTTGTAACATATCGGCTAGTTTTGAAAATTGAACTGCTTTTTTTCCATAAATATACCTTAAAAATCGATTTTCATTATCATCATATTCTATTTGAATATCATAATAATACCAGCATCCATGTACAGGATATAAACCATATTTTAAATTATCTTTTTTAATTCTATTGCAGAAGCATGAACCACCATATACTGACCTTTTGGAAGTTCTGAATTTTCACTATCTTGTTCTGCTAATATTACAAAATGATTTCCTACATTATAATTCCAATAAAATTTATCTGCTCTTTCTAAATTAATTGAATTTAATATTTGTACTGGCAGATGTGTAGTTGCATATTTTAAATATGTTTCTCTATTTTCCATAACATTATTTAATCTTCTTTTAAATTCTTTAATAGATATTTTTTGATTTAATCTATAAACTGCTGTTCCACAAACATTAACTGTTGCATCTACAGGAATAAATGGCACATCTGAAGTTCAAGAATAACAGGCACCTGTATAAAATCCACCTAGCATTCTTGTAGCATTTTGTGCTATTCCTAAATCTGGCATTGCATATATCATACACTCTTTTTGAGTTCCAGATAATTTTGTTCCTACCTTGTTTAATAGCTTTGATGTTATTTCTAAATGTTTTAATATTTCCATTTGTGTTGTATCATTTAATGAAAAATTTGTTATCATAAAAAATCCCTTCTATAATTAAATTAATACTTGTTAATTTAATTATAGAAGGGTTTCGATATTATGTTAAATACATATTTGTATGCGAAGTATAACTTAAAGTTATACTTCGCAATTATCTTTTAAAATTTTAATTAAATCACGTAATTCTTTAAAATTACTATTAGTTTTATAATATAAACCAATTTCCACATTTGGAAGTGAAAACCCAACATCCAGAATATTTAATTCATTATTATCTAATTTTTCTTCTACATATTCTTTTGTTATAACAGTTATTACATCTCTAACTTTTAATAATTCAAGAATTGCTGTATAATTTACATTCTCTATATTGATAGTATCATTTTTACTATATTTAAGTTCTTTTATTAAATTCTGGTATGCACTAGAAAACTTTTTTAATGTATAGATTGTCGTATTCCTTAAGTCATTTTTAGAAAGTTTTTTATTTAAAAACTGCGAATTGCTATTTACAATAAATACATCATGTAGCTCTCCAATTTTTATAAATTCAAATTCATTATTATTATATAATTCCTCACTATATTTTTTAGAAAATGCAAGATCAATCTTTTGTTTTTCTAACTCTGAAAACATATTTTCTGCTATTAACTGATGTATGTTAATAATACTATTTTGATGACTTTCATAAAATTTCGAAATTGCATTATTATAAATCTTGCTAGGCATATTTACATGTACACCTAAATTTATAATTTTATGTGTATTAAATATTTCTTCAGCTTTTGAAAGAGACTCTATAGAATCTTTTATTTGCAAATATAACTTTTTTCCATTTTCATTTAATATCATTCCATATTTACTTCGTTTAAATAATTGAACATTTAATTCATTTTCTAAATTTTTGATATGTTTTGTTACTGCTGGCTGTGAAATACATAAAATTTCACTCGCTTTTGTTAAATTTTCCTCATCTGCTACAATTTTAAATATTCTATATAGTTCAAAATTTATCATATACTACTCCTATTAGTTAATATACCAATATCGCTCTACTAGTCCTTCTGTATTTTTAGGTCTGCAACTGTCTCTTTAAGTTCTTTTGTATTCATTTATTGTTTCAATTTTAATTATTACATTTTACATTTCTTATATTATATCATAATCCACCAAAAAATATATATTTATATGCTTTATTTTTGTAGTTCTTAAACACTTTCAAAAATTCTTTTTTATAAAATACTAAATTTTCCCAAATCTTTAATTTTCTTAGTATATAAAAAATGCCGAATTTATTTAAAATTCAGCATTTTATGGCTCCTCTTGTTGGACTCGAACCAACGACCTATCGGTTAACAGCCGAGCGCTCTACCAACTGAGCTAAAGAGGAATATCACTTTTTTATTTTGAGTAATTAATAATTTTCTGCTTCAACAGCCGCTTGCGCAGCTTCACTTCGTTACGCATACTGCATCTCAAGTGAGCTTTGCATTTTATTGTAAGAATATATTTTAGTATATTCTTACAATAAAAAAATTATACATTAAAATAATTTTAAATTCAAGATTTATTTTTTATAAGTTTATTTTCTAAACTACTCTATATTGTTTTTACAAGATTAATCCAAGGTTGTACAAATTCTTTTTCAATATTTACATTTCTATTTGTTCCAGTTGCTAATTCAACATTCGGTTTATTTTTAGCATGATAATCACTTCCGCCAGACATATATTTATTATGTTTTTTGCATAATTCACAAGCTTTTTTTCTTTCTTCTTCTGAAAACAAAGTATAAATACATTCCATTCCATCAATCTCTGTAGTAGTTAAAATTTTTTCTATTGTTTTATCTTTTTCTTTAAATGGATATATAAATCCATGTGCCAAAAATGCTAAACCACCTGCTTCATGGATTCTTGAAATTAGTTCATCTATACTTATAGAATAAATAGTTTCATCAACATAAAACGGACTTTCTGCATTACTTGAATGAACTCTAAAAAAAGTTTCTGGTATAAATTCACCTATCTCTTTTATAATCTTCATATTTTCTTCATGATTTAAAAGTTCTTTTCCTAGTGTATATGCTGCATATTTTTTCATATTGTCATTCATATCTATATAAGTTTTTTCTTCGTCATATTTTAATCCTAATTTTTTACAAACTGATTTTAATTTTTCTAAAATTGTATTCTGCATTTTTTGCATATCAATATTATGAATTTTCATTTTTTTATAATCTATTCCATAACCTAAAATTTCTATTGGAACCTTATCATAACAAGATTTAAATTCTCCTCCTACAATTATTTTTCCACTATATAAATTTCTGATTTCTGGATTTTTTTCTAATTCATAATAAGCTCCAACAGAGTCATGATCTGTTATAGAAATTATTTCTAACTTTTTCAGTTCTGCTTTTTTTAATAATTCTTCAACAGAATCTGTACCATCAGAATGATTTGTATGTATATGTAAATCTATCATTTAATTCACCTTTACTAGTCAAACTAATTATTATTCTTTTTATCTGCTTCTAATAAAGCATCTATAAGTCCACAACATTCTCTTCCTTCTCCACAATATCTATCAGTTACACATGTTGAGCCCAGTCCTTTTCCTATAAGAGGTGCTACACTTGAAACTTGTTTTGCAATATCTTTTGCTATAAATCTAATTTGCCATTGAGCTTTATTACAGCAACGCATTCTGCATACCCATTGTATATTTCTAGCATTCATTGTTGTTACTGCATTTAGCATTTGATTTCCTAAATAGAAATAAACTAAATCTCCTTCATATACTCCTAATGATTTAAACTTTTCTTTTACTTCAATATTTTTCTTAACTGCCATATCATATAAGTCATTTGCTTTAACTTTTACTGTTTCTGGTGTTAAATAATTATTCATATCCCACATTGGTAAAAATTCTGGAACTAATAATGCATGCATTCTATGACGTGTTAAGTGAGTAAGTATTGATAATGATATTGGTATTTGAAAACTAAATGTTACTTGCTCAAGCTCTCTTCTTTCTTCTTTATGCATTATTTCGTACATCATCTTTTCTTTTGCATTCTTATCTTTTTCTACCATTTTATTTAAGATTTCTTTGGCTGTTTTTTTGTCACATTGATAATGATACATAATAGAACTTTCTAACACAACATCATCAGCATTTGGTGTATAACTTATCATATTTGTTTTGTCTAAAATTTTTATTTCTGGTCTTTTTTCTATTTCTTCTAAGTATTCAAAGCCTGTATTATAATTTACTTCTTGCTTTTTTATATTTGGAACTAAATATGGTACTTTTTCTTTTACTATCTCATATAATTTATCGCCAAGTTCTTTTAAATCTGGAATTTTACTTAAATGACCTGTTCTTAATGCTATAATCATTTTTTCTAATTCCCTACCATTTAATCCCATTATAATGTTACTATGATAAGAATATGGCAAAATAAATCTTGCATCTTCTACTTTAACATCTCTATCTACTATTTCTCCATAAGTATTAAATAGCATTTTCATGTGTTCATTATATTCTTTTTTCAATTCTTCATTTTTTTCATGAATTTCACCGGCTTCATTTCTAAATTCTGGAGTATAAAAACCAGCTTTTCTAAAATCTACTTCTCTTCTTGATTTTATTGTAAATGAAGTTAATCTATATCCAATTATAGTTTGCTCAATAATTGGTGTAACGTCACATAAAGCAAATACTAAATAATCATGTTCTATAATTGATTTATGTCCCATTTTTATAATTCTTTTAACTAATTTTAAATTTTCTTCATAATCATTGCAACTTTCCAAAACTTCTATTACATTTCCTGGAAATCTTGATAACTTTCCAGCTGCTGCAATATTTTGAATTCTTTTTTCTAGTTCGTCTTTTTCACATCCACCTAATAGTTCTATTTTCATATTTATTTCCTCTATATAAAATTATTTAGGTTTTTTTAAGTTCCTATAAACTTCTTATAATTTTATATCACATATTTATTTAATCTTCAAGAATAAAAATGAACAACATATAATTTTTAAAAAATAAATGTGAACAATATTTAATATATAAAATATTGTCCACATTTTTCATATATGTTAAATAATTAATAATGTTAAATTCTAGCTCTTGTAATATCTAAATATCAATATTTATTTTTCTTTCACTAATCTTAATTTTCAATTAAATTCTTAACTTTTTCAATATGCTCTTTTACTATTTCTGGTGCTGGTCCGCCTATTACTTTACGTTTTCTTATACAGTTTTCTAAAGCAATTTCTTTATAAATATCTTCTTCAAATAATTTACTTAAATTTTTATATTCATTTATTGATAATTCTTCTAATACTTTATTATTATCTATGCAATATGAAACTAGAGTTCCTGTTACTTTGTAGGCATCACGAAATGGCATTCCTTTTTTTACTAAATAGTCTGCACAATCAGTTGCATTTATAAACCCTTTGCTTGCTGCCTTTTTCATGTTTTCCTTTATTATTTTCATTGTTTCTATCATAGGTATAATAGTTTCTATACAAATATTAACAGTTCTAAAACTATCAAAAATTGCTTCTTTATCTTCTTGCATATCTTTATTATAAGCAAGAGGAAGTCCTTTCATTAAGGTCAATAAGGTATTTAAATTTCCATAAGCTCTTCCTGTTTTTCCTCTTATTAGTTCTGGTATATCTGGGTTTTTCTTTTGTGGCATTATTGAAGAACCTGTTGAAAAAGAATCATCTAATTCAATAAATTTAAATTCCCATGATGACCATAAAATAATTTCTTCACTAATTCTAGATAAATGCATCATTATAATTGAAATATTACTTGCAAGTTCAATTACATAATCTCTATCTGATACTCCATCTAAACTATTTTGAGTAACTTCATCAAAATTTAAATAATCTTTTACAAATTCTCTATCAATTTGATAAGTAGTTCCGGCTAAAGCACAACTTCCAAGTGGTAATATATTCATTCTTTTTCTTGTAGCTTTTAATCTGTCTATATCTCGTAAAAACATTTCACAATATGCCATTAAATGGTGAGCAAAAGTAATAGGCTGTGCTCTTTGAAGATGCGTGTATCCTGGCATAACTGTTTCTAAATTTTCTTCTGCTTTAATACAAAAAATATTTATCATTTTCCTTATTTGTTCAATTAATCCGTCTATTTCCTTTCTTAAATAAAGCTTTAAATCTAATGTTACTTGGTCATTTCTGCTTCTTGAAGTATGAAGTTTTTTCCCTAAATCTCCAATTCTTTTTGTTAATTCACTTTCTATAAACATGTGTATATCTTCTGCCTCTAAATCAATTTTTAGTGTTCCATTTTCAATATCATCTTCTATTTTTTCTAGTTCTTTTTTTATAATTTGACTTTCCTCTTCTTTAATAATATTCTGTTTTCCAAGCATCAACACATGTGCAATGCTTCCCATTATATCTTCTTTATAAAAACTACTATCAAAACTAATTGAAGAATTAAAATCATTTACTTTACTATTCAATTCCTTTTTAAATCTTGCTCCCCATAATGCCATTTTCTAGTCCTCCTTTAGTTTCATCTCCATTTCAGCTTTTACTTTTATAGGTAGTCCATACAAATTAATAAAACCTTCTGCATCTTTTTGATTATATGCATTATCCTCACCAAATGAAGCTGTCTGCTCTGAATATAGTGAATATTGGCTTGTTATTCCACTTGATGTCATATTTCCTTTATACAACTTTAATTTAACTTTTCCAGTTACATTTTCTTGAGTTTCTTCTATAAAAGATATCATAGACTTTGTTAGTAAAGTTTCCCATTTACCTTCATAAACCTGTTTTGCAAAATCATTTGCTAAATTTAATTTATAATGCATAGTATCCTTATCTAAGCAAATACTTTCAAGCAATTCATGAGCATAATACATAATACTTCCACCTGGAGTTTCATAAACTCCTCTTGATTTCATTCCAACAAGTCTGTTTTCAACTAAATCAATAATTCCAATGCCATTTTTTCCGCCTATTTCATTTAGACTTTCTAGCATTTTAGTCATGCTCATATTTTTTCCATTTAGTTTAACTGGTTTTCCCTTTTCAAAATCAATCTCTATATATTCTGGTTTATCAGGAGCATTTTCAGGTGTTACTCCTAATTCTAAAATTTCATCGTATTTTGGCTCATTAGCAGGACTTTCTAAGTCTAATCCTTCATGAGATAAATGCCAAATATTTTTATCTTTTGAATAATTTGTTTCCCTTGTAATTTTTAACGGTATATTATGTTTTTCTGCATATTCAATTTCATCTTCTCTACTTTTTAATTCCCATATTCTCCATGGAGCAATTATTTTTGCTTCGGGCATACAAGCTTTAATCATAAGTTCAAAACGAACTTGGTCATTTCCTTTTCCTGTACAGCCATGACATATTGCATCTGCCTTTTCTTTTTTAGCAATTTCTACTAACTTTTTTGCTATAATTGGTCTTGCTAAAGCTGTTCCCAAAAGATATTTATTTTCATATTTTGCACCAGCTTTAAGTGCTGGTAAAATATATTTCTCTACAAACTCTTCTTTTATATCTTCTACATATATTTTTGAAGCTCCTGATTTTATTGCCTTTTCTTTTATTCCATCTAATTCTTCTTTTTGTCCAACATCTGCAACTACTGCTATTACTTCACAATTTTTATAATTTTCTTTTAGCCACGGAATTATAACAGAGGTATCTAGTCCTCCTGAATATGCTAATACTATTTTTTCTATATTTTTTTCTTTCATATTAATTTCTCCTTTTCTCTTCATTTTTTAGATTAAAGGTTTCCATCTTCGTTTGCTCCAACCACTATAAGCATATTTTTTATATAAAATAGCTTTCTTCATATCCTTTCCCTCCTTTTACCTATAACATAGTTATAGTCTTGTATTATAAATAAAAACCTTATAATACAAAAATCGTCTCTAGTAAAACTAGAGACGAATAATTCGCGGTACCACTCAATTTGCATATAGTTTTATTTTCTATATGCCACTCATATCCTTTAACGCAGGTTCACGTCTTACTATACTTTCTAATTTAAGATTTCCAGTAAGCACTCACAAGCTCTCTTCACTTACTCTTCCACTAAATAGACTCTCACTCTACTCTATTTCGCTGTTGCTTCCAAATAAGATACTCTCTTGATCATCGCTTTTAATATTAATATTACTTTTTAGTATAAATCATTTTAAAGTCATTGTCAACCATTTTTTACATTTTGTAACTTTTTATGAAAACTTACCTATTCAAAATCAGTATATAGTTATTCCTTTTCTTCTTCAAGCATTTCCCAAAGCATTCCTTTTTTTAAGCTTTTGCTATCTCCACCTAAAATATCAACTAATTTATATGCAAATAAAAGTGTAGTCGCAGGTCCACGGCTTGTAATTAAATTACCATCTATTACTACTAATTCTTCAACATAATTAGAATCTTCTAAAAGCTCATAAAATTCTTCTCCTGGATATGAAGTTATATATCTATCCTTATGAATTCCAGCAGCAGATAATACCATAGCTGGAGATGCGCATATCGCTGCTATATATTTATCGTCCATTTTATCAAATTTCTTTATTATTTCTACTAATTTTTCACATTTTGATAAATATTCAGCACCTGGAAGTCCTCCTGGACACACTATCATATCATAATCTTCTAAGTCATTTCCCATTATTTTATCAGACTTTACTGTTATATCATGTGCTCCTTTAACATATTCTTCTTTTATACTAACTAAGTCACACTTAATCCCTGCCCTTTTTAGAACATCTGCTGTAGCCAAAGCTTCAACTTCTTCAAATCCTTCTGCTAACATAATTGCAACACTTTTCATAAATTTCTCCTTTTCTTTTTTTCTTTAATTATATTCTAGCTTAAATATAAAAATCAATACATAATTTCTCTATTTGTAGAGTAAATAGAAAATAAATACTAATTTTTAAATTAAAAAAACGTTACTGAACTTATTACCTCTTTTAAAATATTTTAAATATGAATTCTCTATTTTTCTTAATTATAATTAATAAGTCAAACTTTCCTTTTTCTTGACAATATTTTTATATTATTATATATTTTGACTATATTTTCTAATTATTTGGAGGTTTTATGTTAAAAGAATTTAAAAAATTTGCTGCACGTGGAAATATTATGGATTTAGCTGTTGGTGTTGTTATTGGTGGTGCCTTTCAGGCTATTATTAATTCTCTAGTTTCAGACATTATAATGCCTGCTGTATCAATATTTACAGGAAAAGTTGATTTTTCTGATATGGTATTTACAGTTGGAGGAGCTTCTATTAAATATGGAAACTTTATTACTGCTATAGTAAACTTTCTAATAATTGCTTTTTCAATATTCTTAGCAATTACATATCTTAATAAAATAAATAAAAAAATGGAGAATTTAAAATTTGGACAAGTTCAAAAAATAAGCTCAAAATTCAAGAAAAAAGTAAAAGAAGAACCTATACCAGAGCCAACTGTAAAGGTCTGCCCTTATTGTTACTCAGAAATAAATTATAAAGCAACAAGATGTCCTTGTTGTACTTCTGAACTCACAGCTACAAATAAAACAGAGGAAACAGTAAAAGAATAAGAAAATTGCAAAAGGCAAAACTAAATACAAATGTCCTTGTCTTTGTCGGGCTACGAAAAATTGCTAAGCAATCTCTCTATGAAATCCTGTCGAAGGACTTTATATTAAAAATCTTCTAAACAAATAATTGTTTAGAAGATTTTATTTACATTTCATCTAAAATTTTATCAGCTTCTTCTTTAGATAAATAATTATATTTTACCATTTTATTTAATACTTGGGCTTGCCTTTGTTTTGCAAGTTCTGGATTTTTAGTTGGTGCATATACTGATGGAGCATTAGGAATTCCTGCAAGTAAAGTACTTTCATATAAATTCATTTCTGAAACTTTCTTATCAAAATAACCTTCTGCTGCTTCTGCTACACAATAATATCCATCTCCAAAATACATTGTATTTGCATATAATTCAAAAATTTCTTCTTTTGAGCATTTATTTTCAAATTCAAATGCCATAAATATTTCTGCTATTTTTCTTGTAAATTCCTTTTTTTGAGTAAAATATGTATTTTTAGCTAATTGTTGTGTAATTGTGCTACCACCTTCAACCAAGCTCATAGTTTGAATATCTTTTATAATTGCTCTAGTAATTGATCTTAAATCAATTCCATTATGTTCAAAAAAGCGTCTATCTTCAACCGCAATTACTGCGTCTATATAGTTTTCAGGCATTTCTTCATATTTAGTATAAGTTTCTGTTTCACTTTTAATTTGTTCTATTTTTTGATCTATACTCATTGCATTAAGAGCTTCTTTATACATTGAATACCCTTGATACACAATTATTCCCATTCCAATTATTAAAACCAATAATATTGTAAATATTAGATACTTTAAAAATTTCAAAAAATGTTTCATTTGTTTCCTCTCTTTTTATCTCTTCTAACTTTATTTTACTTAAAAATCAATTTATTTTCAACAACTTTAAGAATATTTTAAGAAACAAAATTTAAAGTTTTTTCAATATTTTACAATTATCTTTAAATCAATTACTAATATTGTTAACTTTTAACTATTGTAGTACCAACATGTTAATATTTTAATATTAACATAATTTAATTTATGCACAAAGCTTAACAAAACTTATATATAAACTATTATATAAAGCAAAAGAAGTCTAAGGATACCCCTATACTTCTTTTTTATAATATAAAAATACTTATTTTTTCTTTTATACTAGTATTTTACTTAATTTTAGATACTAAATTTTTAGGCATGTTGTATTTTCTTTAGTTCTTCATACCTTTTAATTTTAGCTGTTGTTGTTTTTATAAATTCGTCCTTTGTTGTAATTAAATTTTTAATATATTTATATGTTGGCATTGTTTTATTTATTTCTTTTATTTTATCCCACAATATATTATCTATACTCTTTTTGTCTTCATTTGGATAGTTTTCTTTAACATATTCTTCATCATATTGAACTTTTACAGAAAGTACCAAGTCATCATCTTTTTGCATTCCAAATACCATAGATTCTTTAACTAAAGGTAATTTATTTACTAATACTTCTAGCTCCTCTGGATAAATATTTTTCCCATTTTTTAGTACTATAACATTTTTCTTTCTTCCTGTTATAAATATAAATCCTTCATTATCTATTTTAGCTAAATCTCCTGTTAAAAGCCATCCATCTTTTATTGCTTCATTAGTAGCTTCTTCATCTTCATAATATCCAAGCATTACATTTGGACCTTTTGTAGCAAGTTCTCCAATTCCCTCTGAGTTTTGATCTATTAACTTTACTTCTATTCCTTTTAAAGGGAATCCTATTGAACCTTTTTTTCCATACTTTTTATTTTCCGCAGCTACAACTGGAGATGCCTCTGTTAGTCCATATCCTTGTATTACATGTATTCCCATTTCATTAAATGCTTTCCAAACTTCTTTGTCTAAACCTGCTGCACCACTTATTATTAATCTAAGTTTTCCTCCTAATTGATCAATAATTGGCTTAAATATCTTTCTTTTCATAAATGGAACTATATTAGTTACTTTTCTTGCTATATTTATTACTTTCGTTTTTCCTTGTTTTTCTATTTCCTTTACAATTTTTTTATACATTGATTCTATAAGTAATGGAACTCCTATAAATACTGAAACTCCATATTCTTTAAGATTTTGAGCTATATATCTTAATCCATCTGGAAACGCAGTAGCTGCTCCATAACTTAATATATATAATATTCCAGTTGAGCCAAAAGTATGATGTAATGGTAAAAAAGCTAAATTTACATCAGTATCTCTGAAATCTTCTGTCGCATGCATTGCAGATATATCAAAAGCTATATTTCTTTGTGAAAGCATTACTATTTTTGATGTACTACTTGTTCCTGAAGTAAAACATAAAACACTTACTTTTTCAGAATCTATTTCCGCATTTTCAAATTCAGAGTTTCCTTCTAAACGTGCTTTTTTTCCAGATTCCATAATACTATATAAATTCTTATACTCGCTATTTTCTTCCATGCAAATATAATCTGTAATTTGTGTTTTTCCATTTTTCTTAATATTCGAAATTACATCTGCCATTCCATTATCAAAAATAATAATATCTGCTTTACTTCTAATTATGCTATTTTCTATCTCGATTTCTGTTAATCCTTTATCTAGCGGAATTGCTAACATATTTCCTAATAAAAGAGTTATATAGCTTAATGCCCATTCATATCTATTCTTAGATATAATAGCTACTCTTTTATCCGCCATTCCTAAATTATAAAAGCCTGTTCCTAGATTATTTACTTGCTCTTTAAGCTCTTTAAAAGTTATATTCTTATAATTTGTTTCATTTTCCTTTTTTTCTTTTATAATAAACGCACAATTTTTTGGATATTTTTCTACAACATCATATACAATCTCTTTTACATTATTAAAATCAGGATAATCATAAAAATATTCATCTTTTTTCATTTTCACTACCTCATTATCTAGTTTTCAAAACTATTATATATCATTATGATATTAAAGTCAATTAATATCTTTAATTAGAAAAATAATTATATATATATAATTATTAGTTTTCCACCAGAATTGACATTTAATACTTGTAAAAAATTTTTTTTATTTATATAATATTTAATAATTGGGAATTTTTTCAATTTAAAATTTACGGAGGAAAAAACTTTGATTAATAAAAATAGAATTATAATATTAATTATTTTAGTAGTTATCATTTTTAATTTTGTTAATTTATATTCAATAGCTGAATTTGATCCACTAGAAAAAACAGAAGAATATGATGATTATGATGATTATACTGAACATGATGCTTTTGAAGTAATTGAAGATACTTCAAATTCTACTTCTAAAGTTAATATAGATCAAGCAGATGACATTTTCGATGAAGAAACTTCTGAAACTTATTCTGAGCTAGCTGGCGTAAAATCTAAAATGTCAGATGCATTAACTCAAATTAATAAACTAAATTCTGATATATTTTCTTATGAAAATGATCTTGAAAATTTAAATAATGAAATAACTCAAACTGAACTAAATATTCATACTAATGAAGCTAAATACATTTCTGAAAAAGAGCTAGTTGATAAAAGACTTATAGCATTATATGAAGCTGGTACTACATCATATTTAGATGTTTTATTAACTTCAAATAGTTTATCAGATTTTATTTCAAAATATTATTTAATAATGGAACTTGCTGAATATGACCAACAATTATTAATAAATATTGAAGATACTAAAAACCAACTTCAAATAGATAAAGTTACTCTTGAAGATACCAAAGCTCAGGTTATAGAAACAAAAAGCACATTGGAAACTACTTTAAAAAGTAAACAAGATTTATTATCTACACTTTCTGCTAAAGAAGCTTTACTTGCAAAACAACTTGAAGAATTTGAAGAAGACAAAAAGCATGTTGCAAATACACTATTCTCACTTACATCACATAAAAATTATACAGCAGTAGCACCATCATTATGTGAATATATTTCTCCTATTGAAAACAAAACTAGTGAAAATATAACAACAGGTTTTTATGGTTATGATACACATACAGGAGCTGATTTTGCCTGTGATAGTGGAACTCCAGTACTAGCAGTAAAAGATGGAACAGTTTTAATTTCTACGGCTTTAAAAAACTCAAATGGTTCTTATAGAAGTTATGGTGAATATGTCGCAATAGATCATCATGATGGAACTATAACATTATATGCTCATATGCTACCTGATTCTAGAGTTGTATTAGAAAATGAAGAAGTGTCACAAGGTGAAATAATTGGACTTGTTGGTTCAACTGGGAATTCTACTGGACCTCATCTACATTTTGAAGTACGTCTTAATAATGGAAAAAACTTTGTAGATCCTAGCCCATATCTTCCTTAAATTTATATTAGTATAAAACCTGAAACTCTTATAAAATGAACCTATTATAGTAAAAAAATGAGACTATATTTAAATTGTAGTCTCATATTTTTTATTATAGTAAGAGATCATTTAGTTTTCTCTTTTGCTTTTATTTCTTTTATTTATTTCTACTATTTGTGTAGCTATATATTTACTAGCACCTGAGCCCATTGCCATAAAAAGTGCTGTATCTCCAAATAATGCGTCTTCTGAAGCATTTTTTAAACTAAACTTCTTTCCAATCGCAAGAACAGTATTAAAAGTTGAATCATATAAATCACTAAAAAAATTTAAAGTTTCTTCTATTGATGTTCTTTTTACACGAATTTCTATTAAATCTTTTATGTCTGATATTGGCAAGGCTTGTTTTAAACTGCAAATTATAATTAAATAAGCAATATGTTCTCTTGAGTATTTTTTCTTTATTGGTGCTGGCATAATTCCTAGTTTAACATAGTTATTTATCATAGAATGTGTTATTATTGTTGAATTTTCATCAGTTTTATGAAATGATAAATATTTATCCATTAATGCAATCACTTGATCCATATATAAATCAATTTCTGGTAATTCATCCCAATATGGTAACTTGTGTTTTACTATTTTAAAATAATCTTCGAATTTTTTTCCTTTACTTTCTGACATATAAAAACCTCTTTATATTATTTAACACATATATAATACCATAAATTGCGAAAATAGTAAACATTTTAGTGAATTACATTTGCAATTAGTCCAAATGAAAGAAGCATCATTATTATACTTGCCATAAAAATTCCTACTAAAACTGCTAAAAAAGTTTTCTTTTTATCCATATTTAAAACTGATGCAATTAATGAACCAGTCCAAGCTCCTGTTCCTGGAAGTGGAATTCCTACAAATAAAATTACTCCAACATATCCAAACTTTTCTATTTGTCCTTTATGTTTTTCAACCTTTTCATCTAGCCAATTTGCTATTTTGTTAAAAAATTTTACTTTACTCTTTTTCATCCATGCTAAAATTTTTGTTATTAATAATAATATAAATGGAACAGGTAAAACATTTCCTATTATACTAATTATGTAACTTGGTATTGGATCTAACCCCAGCAAAGCTGCTGCAATTAGTCCACCTCTTAGCTCAAGTATTGGCATCAATGAAATTATAAATACTAAAATTTCTCTACCATAAGCAATCGCTGTAAGTCCTCCAAAAGCTCCTAATATTGCATTTACTATTTTTTCGCTCATTTTTTTCTCCTTTTTAACTATATTATTAATATAAAACAAATTTTTTTAGGTAAACTCTGAAATTTATTTTATATTAAACTCTTAAAAATCTCAAGTATTTTTTTATATTAATAAAATATTCAAATTTAAGGTATTTATTAAAACAAAAACATGCAATATTTAAATTTGTTTTGTGTATAAATTTCTCATATTAATATTCTACTTTTCTTTTTCCATTTCTATTATTTTTTTAGCCGTTAGCTCTCCAACAAATTCTTCTGGAAAAACAACTTCATCTATATTTAATTTTTGTAGAACTTTTTTATGATACTTATCACCTGCTTTTGCAATTATATATTTTACTTCTGCTTCTTGAAGCGCCATACAAGATAATATACTAGCAGTCACATTTTCTCCAAAGCAAACTATTCCTATATCAAAATCCTTTAATGGAATTTTTTCCCATGCTTCTCCTGAAGTCACATCTATACATATAGCTTTTGTAACATAACTACTAACCTTTTCAACAGTTCTTATATCATTATCAATCGCTAAAACTTCTACTTTTGAATCTGATAATCTTCTAGCTATACTAGTTCCATATTTTCCTAATCCCACTATAACACATTGTTTTTTCATAATATTTTCTCCCTATTTTAACAATATCAAAATAATTTAGTGAAACAAAATTTTTATTCGATATAATTACATTTCATTTTCTATAAAATTACATTTTCATTTGGATATTCAATATATTTATCTTTTCTATTTTCATTAATAAATACTAAAACCATAGAAAGAGGTCCTATTCTTCCTATAAACATTAATAGCATTAATATTACAGTTCCTATTAAATTTATATCACTTATACTTGTAATTGTTAAACCAGTATTTGTAATTGCAGAAACACTTTCAAATACTATATTTAACATATTTATATTATTATTAAAGTGGTAAAAAATCATACTTGTAATAAATAGTACTATAATAAACATCATAAATACTGTAAAAGCTTTTCTAACTATTGAATTTGGTATTGTTTTTGAAAACATAACTGTATTCTCTCTTGCTCTTAATGTTGATATCACCGTTGTTATTATAATTGCCAAAGTTACCACTTTTATTCCACCAGAAGTTGAAGCAGGTGAACCTCCAATAAACATTAAAATAATTAAAAGTATTTTACTCTCACTCGTAAAGCTATTTAAATCAACTATCGAAAACCCTGTTGATCTTGAACTTGCAGACATAAATAAACCATTAAGTAAAGAAATATTACTATTAAATATTTTTAATAATATACTTGGAAATATTAGTAATATTAAAGTATAAATTATGATTATTTTGGTTTGAAGCCTTAATCTATTAAATTTTTTATTTCTATTGTTTTTTATATCTTCTATTGCAAAAACTCCTATGCTTCCTAATACCATTAAACAAATTAAAATAATTTGAATATATATATCTTTTGAAAAAGAAGTCAGACTGCTTGATCCGCAAAGATCAAAACCTGTGTTGCTAAATGCTGATATTGTATGAAAAATACTATACCAAATTCCTTTAAAAAATCCTAATAGTGGTACAAATTTAAATGCTAAAAGCACAACTCCTAATATTTGTACTTCTAGCATAAGTTTTCCTATAAAAATAGATTCTTCTTTTATCAAATTATAACTCTCACTACTAATATTATCATTTATTACCATAATATCAGACATTTTTATTTTCTTATGTTTTATACTCCAAAAATAAGATACAAAAATTATAAATCCCATTGCTCCAACTTCCATTAATATACTAAGTACAAATTGTCCAAAAAAATTAAACTGATCTACTAGTGCCCCTTTTGTAAATCCAGTAGTTGTAACACCCGAAGTTGCAGTATAAAAAGCATCAATAAATGAAATAGGTTTATTATTGCATATTGGTAAAGAAAGTAAAATTGTTCCCAAAATAATTATAAGTAAAAATCCCAATATTGGTATTAAATAAGTTTTTTTACTCTTTAACATTTTTTAAAATTCCCCTTAAACATTAAGACATCCATTTTTCTTAATAAATATATTTTTAATATTTTATGTAAAAATTTATTTCTTTATCCATTTTAATAATATCTATAAAATTATATACAAATTTTTATGAAGTATTTTATTATATGAAATTTAGAGTGCTTTCTTATTAAAACAAACATTAACAATATTTAAATTAAAAAGACAAAACTTTACTAAATTGTTCATGCCTTTATTCACCAGTTAAAAATACATATCAATTTTTCTATGGAATGTTTACTAAAAGTTTTATATTATAAAAATCATGAAACAATTTTCTATAAATCAAAAAAGTCTTTTTATAACTCATCTTCAGTTATAAAAAGACTTCCTAGATTTATGTATATTTTAAGTATTAAAATCTTCTTCTGTTAATTACATATGTACTTCCTAATATTGTTTTTGCTTGATGTTTTATTTGACCTGCTACCTCCCCTATTTCCAAAGTAGTTTTATATATTTTTGAATCTACTTCTAGTACTGCTATTGATATAGTTGTAAGTGGGAACTGTTCAATAATTCCTCTTCTATTTGCAACTTCAACATATCCTCTTTCAACATCTTCTTCATTATAAAATCCAACTGCATATTTATCAAACTCTAAAATTATTTCTTGGCATACTTTGTCATAATCAGTTTGGCCTATAATTGCAACAAAATCATCTCCACCAATATGACCTAAAAAATTATCACTATTTGGAATTTGGTGTACATATTTTGATATCGTTCTTGCTGTAAATTTTATTATTTCATCTCCATTTGCAAATCCATAAACATCATTATATGCTTTAAAATTATCCAAATCGAAATAAATAATTGCAAATTTTTCTTTATTCAATAATCTCTTCTTCATTTCTGCCTGAATTTGTACATTTCCAGGAAGTCCTGTAAGAGGGCTTATTCTTCTATTTCTAGCTAAAAGTCCTACTACATTTTTTATTGTGTAGTAAAAATACTCATCATCAACCGGTTTTTTCACATAATACTCTACATCTGTTTTTAAAACATCTATAATGTGAGCTCTGTCTGTATTTGAGCTTACAACAATTATTGGTGTTATACTATTGTCTTCATTTGTTCTAATGCTTTTGCAAAATTCTGCAATATTAACATCTGTTGCATCTTCATCAATAATTATTAAAGATGGAATATTTCTAAGGGCTATCTCAATCTCTAACGTGTTTATATTTTTAAAATTATATTGGTCTACTTCTCTTTTAAAACTCTCTTTTAGTCGATTAATTAGCTCATTATTATTGTCAATTATATATATTTCATGAATCATATATAACTCCTACTATTACTTAATCTATTAACGTGTAATTTCTTTTTCTTCTACTTTTTCTGATCCATTTGAAGATATAATTGTTACTATAATTTTTGTTGTTCCTTCTTCTATATCTAATGGAACTACTGCTTCTGGTAAATTTTCTATTTCTGAGAAATAATCTTGACCATTTACATTTAATGATATTGATTTTAAGCCATTTTCACATTTTGCAAGTACTTCTACTTTTGAAGGATCATCTTCTAATTGATTAATATTTATTTCCATTACTTCATCTGATGGTAATGTTGGCACTGTATCTGTTGTTACTGTTTCTGTTGCAACTGTTTCTGTATCATCTAAGCTCTTAGCTGTTACTACTAAATTGTTTTCTCCCTCAAATAAATTAATTACAAATGCAGTTTCTTTTGGCTTATCTTCTATTAAATAATTTAAATCATATTCTTCATCATTTAATTTTAATTTTAAATCATCTAATCCTTTTTCATGATAACATGCTATATCTACTGTTTTCTTATCTGCTGCAACTGTAATTGTTATATCTGGTTTTGTAACTCCTGAGAAAACTTTATTTTCTTTTGTTGTATTATTATTTTTGTCTACTGCAACAATAGTTAAATCATTTTGACCTTTTAATATTTCAATTTCAAATTCTATTTCTTTTTGTTCGTCACCTTCTGCTTCAACCTTTTGTTCTTCATCATTATTCCATCTATAAGTAACAAAATCAAGTGCTGTTTCATCTGTTGCTGTTACTATTAATTTTTTAGTTACATTGTCTACTTTTAATGAAATTACTGGGTAAATTTTATCTTCTCCATTTTCTGAAGTAATAAGTTCTTCGTAATTTGATTCTACTCCATCTATATCTGTTACTTTAACATTTAAAGTATGTTCTCCGGCAAGTAAAGTTACTTCTATTTCCATAGTTGATTCTCCATTGCCTTTATTATTTATTTCTTTTTCATTATCCCAGCTATATATAATTTTTTCTATTGCTTTATCATGACTTACTTTTATTAATGCTGTAGTTTCCTTTTGTTCTACTGTTATTTTAGCCTTGCTTGGAGCTGCAGTTGGTTCACTTTTTGCAGCATTCTTTTTATATAGTCCATAAGCACCGCTTCCTAATAGGCATACTGCAAATATTATTAATAAAATAGCAAATACTCTTACTATTTTATCTGAACCTGATGAACCACCACCAGAACTTTTATTTGGATTATAATCTAATATTTGGTTCATATTTTATACCACACCTCATTATAATTTACTTCAAGCTAAATTATAACATATAGCATTTTTATTGTAAACACAAAAATTTACCTTTTTATACAATTTTATCTAAGTGAAAGAAAAAAGCTAGAATGATTTTTTCATTCTAGCCTTTATTTATTTTATAAAACATATTTTTTAATTAATATAATTCCAGTAGTTAATATCGTCAAAACTGTTGTTGTTAAAATTAAATATGTTGGTGCTTTACCAGTTGATATTTCAAGCATTACTTCTGCATTATCTATATCGTCTTCTGTCATTACTTTATTATTAGGTGTTGAATCTATATCTGGTGTATTGCTATCATTTTTGTCTGCACTTATTTCTGCTATATTATTTTTTAAACCGAAGTTATTATCACCATTTATCCATTTTAAAGTTACTTGTACTGATGCTGTTTGACCTGGTTCTAAACGTGTATTTGCTAACGCATTTGTTGTTATTTCTCTATCTGAAACTTTAGTCCATTGTCTATTTTCATCTGCAACAAATTCTAATCCTTCTGGTATATAATCTTTAACTTCTGTTGCATATCCAGCTATTTCGCCTTCATTTTTTACTGTGATATTATAAACAAATTTTACTATTGTTGTTTTTAATCTTTTTCTATGGATTTCCACTTTTTGTAATCCATCTGTTGATTTAACTGAAATTTCTCTTGTTGTTCCATTTTCAGTTACTATTATTTTAATTAAATCTTTTTGAAGACTTAAATCAAAATATTTTACATATACTTGTTCTGTATCTATATCATCTTCACCTGGTTTATTGTTTCCTGGTGTTGAATCAATATCATCTATTGGATTTCCATTTTCATCTGAATCATCTGTAATTTCAGCTGTATTAATTATATTTCTTCCTTGATTTTGTTTTGCTTTACTTTCAACTATTCTAAATACAATTTGTACATCTTTAAAATCTACATCTTTTGCTTCTCCTGCCGGGTTAAAAGCTTTAATTAAATTTGCTTCAGATTTCTCTTTTGATAAATAATCAGTTTTTACTGATACCGCTTGACTACTATCAGAAGTTACATTTCCGTTTTTATCATACAATTTCCAGCCATATTTTTTATTTGTTTCATTTTCTGCAACAAATTCTAAGCCATTTGGTATATCATCTGATATTTCTTTTGCATATCCTGCAACATTACCTTCATTATACACTCTTATTGTATATGTTATTAAGTCATTATTTTCTACTCTTAATGGATCAACTTTTGGTATTGACATTTGTAATTTTCCATTTGAATTTTTTACAAAACTTGGTTCTCTGCCTGATATATTGTTATCATTTACTTTTGTAATAAATTTTTGTAAACTTAAATCAAATTCTTTTTTCTCAGTTGTTAAATTTTCATAATCGTTATCATCTTGATTGTTGTCATCTCCAGGATAATTATCTGGATTAACTGTATCTGGCACTGAATCTATATCATCAACTGGGTTTCTATTTTCATCTGAATCATTTGTAATTTCAGCAATATTTCTTAAATTATTATTTGAAACTTGATCTGCTAAAACTACACAAGCTACTTGTATATCTTTATATGCAAGTGTTGTTCCATTTTTCTTTTCAAATCCTTGAATTAGATTTTTTGTATCTGATGCTGATGATTTTAATTTCGTTGATGTTAATTTTACTTTTCCAACTACTACATCTACATCATCTAATTTATCTACACCTGTAAAATCATCTGTTGATAAATTATTTTTAGCATTTTCTATTGTACTTAATTTTACTGTTTTACTACCTTCTGGTATTTTCCAGTAGTTATCAATATTTGTTGTGTGTGATACTAAAAATCCTAATCCTTCTGGTAAATAGTCTGCAACTTCTTCTGCATATCCTGCTATCTCACCTTCATTGTATACTCTTATTGTATATATTACAACATCACCTTTTTCAACAACTAATGGTGTTTTTGAAGTTGTATATGTTGCATTTGTACTTGTTCCGTTTTTTAATTTTGTTACATCTACTGTTGGTTCTCTTTTTGTTTGTATATTTTTATTTATTCTTGTTATAAATTTCTTTAAATTTAAGTCGAAAGTTTTTCCTTCAATTTCTACTTTTTCAAAGTCGTCATCATCTTGTCTTCCTTTGTAATGATAATCTTTATCTGTTAAATCTTCTTTATTGTTATTATCACCTTTGTAGTTTGTAGAATCATAATCATTTTTTACATAATCATTATTGTTTGGCTCAGAATCTCTATCTGAAATTCCATCTGCTACTATTTCAGCAACATTTGTTAATATACTTGATGATTTAACATCATCTGCTATTCTACACTCAATTTGAACATAAGCACTTTCTAATTCTGAATCAGTTTGTTTATTAAATCCTTTTATAGTAGTATTTTCTAAATAATTTGTTTTATAAACTACACGATTTTGCCCATCAACATCTTTTGTCCAACCATACGTATTGTTTATCTGGCTATCTTCTACATATTCTAATCCTTTTGGTAAAGCATCTGCAATTACTGTTCCTCTAGCATCAATTTCTGCTTCATTATATACTCTTATTTCATATATAACTTTATCTCCTGCAGATACTTTTACTGGATTTTTAGCATGTTTATATTCTGCTGTTTTACTTGTTCCATCTTTTAATTTTGATACATCAACTATTGGAGCTCTATTTTCTGTTTTATCATTTACTTTTACTATATATTTTCTTAGAGCTAAGTCAGCTTCATCTTTGTTTATTTCTATTTCTTTATTTTGAATGTGTGGAGTTGGTTCTTTTGTTAGTAATAACAATGGTTGATATACTTCTACTCCTTCATCATTTACTGATTTGTTTTCCCATAAAGAAGCATTTGTTTCATAACTTGAATAAGAAAGTTTTAAATTTACTTTTGTTATATTTGTATTTTTTGGTAAATATATATAATATTCTTTGTCAAATATTTCATTTAATTTTTTATCTGTAAAATTTGTTTCTCCATCTATTGCTAATTTATAATCATTTTCTGAAATTTCTCTTCCATTTTGATCATTTAATGTTAATTTGTATTCTGTTGAAGTAACATTTCCTGATTTCACCTTAAAAGGTCCTACTACATAATAATCATCTGTTGTTTTAGAAGTTAAAATTGTATTTTCTATTGATGGATATGTAACTACTTTACTTGTTTCTTCTCCTTTTGAAGCAGTTTCTATTAAATATTGATATAAATGGTTTGCCATATCTTGACGACGAGCATCTCCTGTTAAGTCTAAATATGAACCTTCTTCTTGCTCTATATGACCTTCACTATCCATAACAAAATTTCCATCTTTATCTGTTTTAAATGCAAGTAGTTTTACAGCTGGTAAAGTTTTAACGTTATATCTTTCTGTATCATTATTTGTAAAATACCACATTGCATATTGTTGAACTACATCTATATCATCATCTGTTAAGAATGCTTTTACTACATCCACAGGATATTCTTCATAATCAGCAAATGCTTTTGCCAAATAATCATCTTTTTGCTCTGGTGCTTGTTTCTTTAAAAACATATTATCTGCAAGCCAGATTAAAGCTTTATAATTAGCTGTCCATTTTGCACTATCTGATGAATTTGAAGTACTTAAATGTAAAGATTTTACATTTGAATCTGTAGAATCTCTAAAATCAGCAACTCTTGTATATTCTAAACTATTATAACCTGTTGATGTAACACCTGGAAATTGCTTTTCTGCATTTAAACAGTAAAACATATTTTCATAAGATGTATCACCTTTTGTTACTATTTTGAATACTCTTTTATCTCCTACCCAATATCCATAAGGAGATTCATCATAAAATTCTTTTTGTTTATCTGTTAATGTTCCACTAGCCTCTTCTCCACCTTCATGCATTACAAGAATTTGCAATTCAGCTTTTGTATCTTCTTTAGTTAAAGCTGCTGCAAATACTGGTGTTGTATAAGGCATAAGTATTGCCATTATACATGCAATAATAAGTACAACTTTTATACTTCTTTTTTTCAACATAAAATCTACCATCCTTATATATTTTTTCACATAAATATATTATTATATAATATATTTTACCTCTAATATTTTGCATGTCAATATAGGTTTTCTTCCAATAAACAGCAAAGCCTAGAGCGGTCATTTTTTCACATTACATTTCAATTATATTACACTTTTGCCATAAAATCAAGGTTTTACATAACTTTTTACGATTTTTTGTTGATTTTCTCCCTTTTTTTTAACATTTTTTATTAAATCTGAATATAAATCTAAAATTTAACATACATTTCTTTTAGGAGTGTATATTAAAATGAATTTATTAAAAAAATTATTAACTTTATTTTCAGTCTTTATTTTGCTATTTTCTAACGCTTGTTTTGCAGATGATATCTTAATAGATGAATTAGAAGATTTTGAAGCCTTAGAAACATCTAATAATATTACTGAGGAACCTGAAACCTTTTCAAAAAATATCATTGTAATTGATAGAAAAACTTTATCAACATTATATGGAAAAAAGCAAAATGAAAAAGTTGCAATGGCATCTACTACAAAAATTATGACTTGTATACTTGCTATTGAAAATGCTTCACTTAATGATATTGTTACTGTTTCCAAAAAAGCTGCAAGCGTTTCTGGTTCTACTCTTGGACTAATATATAATATGCAAATTTCATTAAATGATTTACTTTATGGTTTAATGCTAAGATCTGGGAATGATTGTGCTGTTGCTGTTGCTGAAAAAATTAGTGGATCAGTAGAAAACTTTTCCATATTAATGAATAAAAAAGCAAAAGAATTAGGCTTAAAAAACACAAATTTTGTAACACCTCATGGCTTAGACGATCCTAATCACTTCACAACAGCTTATGATTTAGCTATTTTAACTGATTACGCTTTAAAAAATAATACTTTTAAAACTATCGTTTCTTGTAAGAATGCAACAATATCTTTTAATGGAGCTCCTCGTACCATTTCAAATACTAATGAACTTTTGGGAAATTTAGATGGAGTATATGGAGTAAAAACGGGCTTTACTTTTGGAGCTGGTAGATGTTTAGTTTCTTCTTGCAAGCGAAATAATTTAGATATTATTGTTGTCGTACTTGGAGCTGATACTAAAAAAATTAGAACTAGAGATAGTTATAATTTAATAAACTATATATACAATACTTACAATTATGTTAATATTTCATCTACTATAAATAATAACTTTCTAGATTATTTGTCTTATTTAGAAAGTAATTACATATTAGATAAAACTACTACAACACCTATATTAAAATTGCAATCTTTAGATAATTACGAATATCCTCTAAAAAAAGAAGATATAAGCAATCTTTCTACTAAAATCTATACTATTAATAAACTTTCATATAATACCCCTGCTGGATCTAAAATTGGAAGTTTATGTTTATATAATGGCGACTCTTTACTTTGTGAAACTGATATTATATTAGATAATACCCTTTGTAAAAATTCTTGGAAATATTATTTTAAAAAAATATTAAATAACCTTAATTAGTAACTTATTAATTAAGGTTATTTTTTATTTAATAATATATTTTTAGGTATATTTTGTTTTTACATGGGTAAAATCTCTTTAAATTATAAAGGGACAAGTTATTTATCTTATCTCTTATTTAGAAAGGATGATTTTTTATGAAAAATTTTTTATTAAACAATAAACTTGTTATTTTTCTTATTTCTATTATCTTAATTCTTAGTATAAGCCTTTTTGCTACATCTTTTGGTATGGAAAATTATGAGACTTTAGATTTTTCCTTAGGAATTGTTAATACAGACTATTTAAATATGAGAAGTGGAGCTGGAATTAATTATAAATCTATTGATGTTTTAAAGAAAAATGAATATGTTCGTATATTTGGAAAAATTGGTGAATGGTACATTGTTCAAAACGAGGAAAATCAAATTGGAACTGCAAACACAAAATATATAACTCCTACAGAGCAACAAAAAGCAGCAAGTACTAATGTAGAGGCAATCGAAGAAGTTTCAAATATAAATTTAACAAATGAGGAAAATGAGCTACTCTCTCTAATAAATGCCGAAAGGCAAAAAAATAACTTATCAAGCTTAGAAATTGATGAAAGCATTCAAAATGTTGCAAGATTAAAAGCTCAAGATTTAGTAGAAAATAGCTATTTTTCACATACTTCTCCAACTTACGGGACACCTTTTGAAATGTTAAAAAACTATAATATTTCTTATAAAACTGCTAGTGAAAATATTGCTGGTAATTCTAATATATCTTCTGCTGTTAATAGTTGGTTAAACTCTGAAGATCATAAAAAAAACATTCTAAGTAAAGATTATAATTATACTGGCATTGCTGTAGTTGATAGCATTGCTTATGGAAAAATTATTGTGGAGCTTTTTATTGGTAGATAGTATTTCTAAATTTCTTTCTTAATTTTTGACTATAAAATGAATCCTCCTTGTTAAACTTTTTTGTCTAACAGTTTGGGTTCACTTCAAATGTACTTTACTATTTATATAATTAATATAAATTTTATAAAGCACCACCACTTACAGTTGCAATAAGGTCTTTATTTCTTAGTACTGTTCCTAATTCCAATTCTGGTGCTTCATATTTTAATACACTGCTTTCTTCCATTTGTTTACCTCCTTTTTTATTTTTCCTATTTTTGCATTTTTAAACTTAAAATTAACATGCAAAATAGGCCTTTATTAAATAAACAAACTTTTTATTTGCTTACCTAATAAAGACCTATTTTTATTTACATCACTTTTAGAGTAGATTTTAGCTACTCTTTTTTCTTCTATTAAATTTATATTGTGTGTGTGTGTGTGTGTGTGTGTGTGTGTGTACTCTTGCAATAGTTTCATGACTTTCATTTCTCTTTTCCTTTTAATTTATTAATTCTGTATTAACCTCCACTCATAGCTCCAACTATTTTAACATTTTCATTATTTTTAAGTACAGTACCTAACTCTAGTTCTGGAGTTTCATATTCCATTTTTTCCATCTATTTCACCTCCTCCCAATTAATGAACTTTTATAGCTTATACTTTTAGTAATAATTCATTTTTTAAAAATTCTGCTAAATCCTAAATAAGTAATTAATATACTTCTAATTTTTCTTCCAATTTCTATTTCAGAACATTTTAAAATTCTTTTCATATATATTTTAGATTTCTCTATTAGTTTTTTATATTCTTCTTTAAATCCATTTCTATAGCAAAGTACAATATTATTATTTAATGCCATTACAAAAAATTTTTCTGCATATCCTACTAAATTCGGATACTTTTTCTCCATAAGTTTTATTAATTCTTCTGAAAAGTCTACTGCTCCTGTTTGTGCTATTTCATATTTTTTATGTTCTACACTTCCCTGCCTTTGTATATAATGATAAACTGGTTTATCTATATGACTTATTTTATTTGCTTTATCTAATATTTTAAAAGTCATTCCTACATCTTCTGGTATTTTATTTAGTTCAAATCTTAAGTCTTCAAATAATTCTTTTTTATACAGTCTATCCCATATCTCATTTCCAAAATCATTTCGTGTTAGCATTCTCTCATATGCTTCTTTAGGCGTCATTATATAATTTTCTTTTGCATATTCTACAGTTTCACTATAAAAGTATTCTTTAAAATACCCACCAGATACTATTTGGGCTCCTGTTTCAATCATGTTTTTATAAAGGATTTCTATCATATCTTGTTCAATATAATCATCTCCATCAACAAATGCAATAATAGTACCTTTTGCTATATCCAATCCAGTATTTCTTGCATCTGCTGCTCCTCCATTTTCTTTATGTATTACTATTATTCTTTCATCTTTTTTCTGCCACTCATCACACACTAGTCCCGATTTATCTGTTGAGCCATCATCTATTAATAATATTTCTAAATTTTTATATGTTTGATTTACTATTGTTTCTATACATTTTTTTGTATATCTCCAGCTATTGTAAACTGGCACAATTACACTTATTAATTCTTCCTTCAAACTTATCATCTCTTTCATTTTTTTCATATAATCAAAGCTCTTTCTATAAAATAATCAATCTAAAGCTTTGTTTTTATTACTAATTTACAAAAATATATTTTCTTGTTCATAAAAAATAGATGTTTATTTAGTAAACAATTTGATTACTAAATAAACATCTGTTTTTAATTTTTTCTATAACAACTTTAGAGTAGCTTTTTACTACTCTTCTTTCTTCTTTTAAATTACTACTTGTGTGTATGTGTGTACTCTTTCAACGTTTTCAAGACTTTCATTTTCTATTTTCCTTTTGCTTTATTTTCTATAAATTATTCTATATTTATTCTCTATGTTTGTCAATGTCAAATTTTTACTCTACTCTTCAAATAATTCTATAATGTCTTTTATTCTTTTTTCTATTTTTACATAATTATCTTTTTCTAAATATTTTTTATACTTCTGCAATTTTTCTTTATGAGTTAATATTTCTAGCATTCCATCATAAATTCCTTTTTCAGAATTTTCTACTATTATTCCTGCTTTTCCACTTTCAAAAGCTTCTTCAGAGCCAAAATAATTTGTCATAATTATTGGTATATGTAATATAATCGCTTCCTGTACTGCTAAGCAATATGCTTCATACATTGAAGAATTTATAAAGCAATCTGCTTTAAGTAAATATGGATATGGATTTTGCTTTTTACCTAAAAAATGAATATAATCTTTATATTTTACCCTATTAGTTAAATATTTCATATAATTTTCAAATCCATCTCCCACTAAATACAAATTAAATTTGTATCCTTCATCTAATAATTTATTAGATGCTTCTATAAGTCTATCATATCCTTTTTCCTCCGAAATCCTACCAACTGTTATGAAATTCAAAAATTCATTTGACACTTCAAAATCTACTTTTTCTTTTGATTTTCTTATAATTTCGTTATTATCTATTGGATTATATCTAACATATAAATTATTTGTATCACCAATTTCTCTAATAAAAAATTTTTTTGAAGATTCAGCTACACATATAATTTTATTAAATTTCTTCATACACTCAAATTCTTCTTTTTTATTAAAATTTTTGCTTTCATAATATCTATTTTTGCTACTAGAATGTACCCAACATATTTTATTATTACATTTTAGCTTACAAACAATTTGAGGTACAAATTCTTGCCTCATTGAGACTACAATATCAAAATTCATATCATCTAATTTTTTTAATATACTTTCTTCACTTTTATAAATAATTTTATAAACTTCTTCAGTTCCTATTGCCTCTATAGTATTATAATCTATATCAAATTCATAAATATAATTAATTTCTTTTCCATCATAAATTTTATAAAATTCTTCATCTTTTAAAAAATTATATATTGTAATTTCAAACTTATCCTTTGGTAAATTATTTACTATGTCTTGCATTACTTTGCCTACTCCACCATCTGATACAACGTTATTTACAAATAGAATTTTCTTTCTCTTCATAAATTTCCTCTCTATACAAAATAAAGGATAGCCAAAACTATCCTTTTATTTTTACTAAAATTTTCTTTTTCTTGCAGCCTCTGATTTTTTCTTTCTTTTTACACTAGGTTTTTCATAATGTTCTCTTTTTCTTACTTCTTGTAATACTCCATTTCTTGCACATTGTCTTTTAAATCTTTTTAGTGCATCTTCTATATTACCATTATTAACTTTAACCTCTGACATTATTTTTTCCCCTCCTTTCGAAGCCAAAAAAACATCTTGTGGGATTGATTTCCTTATGTAAATAATCCTCTCGATTTATGCTTAACTGCTTAATATTATACAGTCTAAGCCAGAAATTGTCAATACTTAATTTATTTCTATGTTTATTTTGCTAAAATTGCTTTTAATTTTTTACTTAACCTAACAAAACTTTAATTTATATCAAACAATTCTCCTATTGAAGTTTCTTCATGTATTCTTTTTATTGCTTCTGCAAAAAGTTCTGAAATTGATACCACTGTTATTTTATCAATTTGTTTTTCCTTTGGTAATGGTACAGTATTTGTCATAACTAATTCTTTAATTTCTGATTTTTTTATTCTTTCTATTGCTGGTCCTGAAAGTATTCCATGAGTGCAACCAACATATACATCTTTTGCTCCAAATTTTTTGATTACTTCTGCTGTTTCCATTATTGAGCCTGCTGTATCTACTTCATCGTCAAACACTAATGCATTTTTCCCTTCTATTTCTCCTATAACACTTGTAGCTATAGCTCTATCATCATTTCCATCTCTTCGTTTATCTACTAAAGCTATTGGACATTTAAAATGCTCTGCATATTTGTATGCTTTTTTTGAACTTCCTGCATCAGTCGCAACTACTACTTTATTATCAATATTTTTTTGATCAAAATATTTTTCTAATAAATTTTGACCTGTTAATACATCACAATTTATATTGAAATATGCTTGTATTGCCCTATTATGCAAATCACATGTAAGTACTCTATTAGCTCCTGCCGCCTCTATTAACTGAGCAAATAATTTCGCTGTAACTGGTATTCTTGGTTGATCTTTTTTATCTGACCTTGAATACATATAATATGGTAAAACTACTGTAATTCTTTTAGCTGATGCTCTTTTTATCGCATCTATTGCAATTAATAATTCCATTATTCTTTCATTTACTGGTGGCTGTGTTGTTTGTACTAAAAATATGTCTTTATCTCTAACTGTTTCTAATATTTGCATAAAGTTATTATCGTTTTTAAATTTCATCCTGTTAATTTTCCCTTTTTCTATATGTAAATAATTACATATTTCTTCTGTAAATTTTTCTGCTGAATCACTACATGAAAATACTTTTAAATTTTCCATTACACATCTCCTTTTTATATTTAGGATTAAGTTAGTCATGTTAAAACATGCCACAGGTTCCTATAAACCTATATGTTATAAATTATTACTGGTATGATTTCCTATTCCACTTGCTGCTACTTTTTCTCTTTCTTCTCTTATTTCATAAACTGGTATTTCTGGTAAATTATCATGTGTAGATTCTGCAAAAGCGATTTTCTCTTGCACTTCTTCTCTATTTTCTCTTTCATTTTTAAATTCTTTAAAGAAAATAATTTTTGGATTTTTAGGTGTTTCATATCTTTCTTCATCACCAAACTTCAGTGTAATTTCTTTACCAGCCTTTAAACTTGCCTTCACATCAATCTTTTTCTGATTAGTTGAACCTCTAAATTTCAAATCTACTATTTTTTTCTCTTCTATAAATTCTCCATCCACAATTATATCTATATTCTCTAGTAAACTTTTTGTATATGGAATTTCTTTATACATAGTTTCTAAAATATTTTCACTAAATCTATATCCTGTATAACACCATATAGTTTTGTTTGGATACTTTTGTTTTACTTTTTGCACTAGAGGCAATAAGCCTTGTTGATTTGATGGCTCCATTGGCTCTCCACCTAATATCGAAAGTCCTGATATATAATCATGAGCCATCAAATCTAATATATATTCTATCGTCTTTTCATTAAATTCTTTTCCATATTTAAAGTCCCAAGCTTCTGGATTGTGACATCCCTTGCAATGGAAATGACATCCACTTACATATAAAGAAACTCTTATTCCTGTTCCGTCTTGTACATCTATTGTTTTTATATCTGCATAATTCATATTTAGTTCCCCTTTTATTCTTTATTAATATAACAAATCAAGTGTCTTAGGCACAATAAACCGTTTGAACTTCTATATATATTAAATTCAAACGGTTTATTTTAAAATTTTCTTTCGTACATTAATTAAAATTAAATATGTAATACTCTAGATTTTATTTCTTTTGTTTTTCCTACATTCCAAAAGTTTTCTCCTAAGTATCCACAAGTTCTTCTTGTTACATTCATTTTATTGTGGTCTTTGTTTCCACATTGAGGACACTCCCATTCATTTTGTTCATTAATTAATATTTCTCCATCAAAGCCACAAACATGGCAATAATCTGATTTAGTATTAAATTCAGCATATTGAATATTATCATATATAAATTTTACTATTTCTTCTAATGCTTCTAAATTATTTTTCATATTTGGTATTTCCACATAAGAAATTGCTCCACCAGAAGATATTGGTTGATATTTACTTTCAAACTTTAATTTATCAAAAGCATTTATTTTTTCTCTAACATCTACATGATAAGAATTTGTATAATATCCTTTATCTGTAATATCTTCTATATCTCCAAATCTTTCTTTATCTACTTTTGCAAATCTATAACATAAGCTTTCTGCTGGTGTTCCATATAATGCAAATCCAAGACCTGTTTCTTTTTTCCATTTGTCTACTGTTTCTCTTAAATGATTCATTACTCTTAAGGAAAATTCTTCTCCTACAGGATCTGTATGACTTACACCTTTCATAGCTTTTGTTACTTCATATAAGCCAATATATCCTAAAGATATTGTTGAAAAATAACAGTTTAACAATTTATCTATTGTTTCATCACTTTTAAGTCTTGCTATTGCTCCATATTGCCAGTGAATTGGTGATGCTGTAGCCATTGTTCCAAGTAAAGCATTGTGTCTACACATTAATGCATCAAAACAAAGTTCTAATCTTTCATCAAATAATTTCCAAAACTTTTCTTCATTTCCATTTGCTATAATTCCTATTTGTGGCAAGTTTATACTAACAACTCCTTGATTAAATCTTGATTCAAATACATATTCTCCTTTTTCATTTTTCCAAGGTGATAGAAAACTTCTACATCCCATTGGACTAAATACATTTCCTTCATAGTTTTCTCTCATTATTTTAGCTGATATGTAATCTGGATATAATCTTTTTGAAGAGCATTTCACAGCAAGTTTTGTTAAATAATCATATTTTCCACCTTTTAAGCAATTATGTTCATCTAAAACATATATTAATTTTGGAAATGCTGGTGTTACATATACCCCTTTTTCATTTTTAATGCCTTTCAATCTTTGATTTAAAATCTCTTCTATAATCATAGCATTTTCTTCTACATATTCATCATCTTTATCTAAATACATAAATATTGTAACAAATGGAGTTTGACCATTTGTAGTCATTAAAGTATTTATTTGATATTGAATTGTTTGAACACCTGCTTCTAAGTCTTCTTGTCTTCTTTCTATTGCATCTTCTGTAGCCTTTTGATGACTTTCTTCTTTAGAATATCCTTTTTCTACATATCCTAAAAATCTTTTTTTATATATTTTATCATACGTTTTTCTTAAATATTTTCCTAAATGGCGTATATCAACTGATTGTCCACCATATTGACTACTTGCTACTGCTGCTATTATTTGTGTCATAACTGTACAAGCTACTTGAAAGCTTTTGGGGCTTTCTATCATTTTTCCATTCATTACAGTTCCATTATCTAGCATATCACCAATATTTACTAAACAACAATTATGCATTGGTTGAACAAAATAATCTTTATCATGAAAATGAAGCACTCCATCTCTATGTGCTTTAACTATTCTTTCTGGAAGCATTAATCTATCGGCTAAATCTTTCGAACATTCTCCTGCTATTAAATCCCTTTGAGTTGATACTAAAACAGCATTTTTATTACTATTTTCTTCCATTGTTTCTTTATTATTATTTCTAACTAAGCTTAATATACTTTCATCTGTAGAGTTTGCCTCACGAATTAAAGCATGTTTTCCTCTGTATAAAATATATTTTTTAGCTAATGTAAATTTACCAAATTCCATTAATTTACGTTCTATAACATCTTGAATTTCTTCAACAGACATTGTAGGTTTATTTAGACCTTCTATATATTTTGTTATAAACTCTATAGATGATCTCGATATTTTGTCTTTTCCACCTACTTCTTTATTTGCATTACTAATTGCTATTACTATTTTGTCACTATTGTAATCAACTTTTCTTCCATCTCTTTTTATTACTTTCATTTTTGCCCTCCGCTATAGAACATCTTATATTTGCCATCTTTAGTATATTTTTATATTCTATTTGCAAATTCAAACATATTTTACCATTTTAAAAAGTAATGTCAAATTCATACTTTTTATGTTCACAGTTTTAGCAAACACTTAATAGCTATACCTTACAGTTAGTTACTTTTTCGATTATTTTTTATATTAAATTTGTGTTAATTTCTGAATATCTGTTCGCTCTAAGTAACTACTGTTTTTCATCACATCAATATTACATTTTTTATGTTCTCGAGTTATTATTACATTTTTAACTTTGTTTTTATACTGTTACGTAAATAAATAATAACAATTCCTATTTTATAAAAGCAAAAAATAACTTTTATTTTCTTTGTAAAATTACTAAATATTTATCTATTACTTTATTTAGCATCAGGTACATGATACTATACCACTAAATAAAAAAGTGTTGATAAATTTTGTTTTATCAACACTTTACTAGCATATTATTTTGTATACACTTAATGTTTTATTCCATTCCTATTATTAGTTTCTTTAATTTTGCTAAATCTGTTATAGTTACTTGCCCTTCTCCGCTTATATCTGCTGCTAAATATTTGCTATCTACTAGAACCTCTTTTTCTATTATATGCATTTTTAATTTAGCAAGATCTGTTACTGATATTCTTCCGTCTTGATTAATATCACCTGTAACAACTAATATAAATTCTGTATTTTCATCTAATTTTAATTTCATTCCTGTTGCAAGAATTTGATTATCATTTAAAGCATTTCCATCTTTATCTATTATTATAACTTCTTTATTTGTAGTTACATTTTGTTTTAATGTTTCTACTGTTGTTTGTGATGGTATTTTTGATATATACCCGTCTTTAATTTCATAAATTTCTGAAGTTATTGTTGTTGCTTCTATTTTCTCATTTATGTGTATATCTATTTCAGTATTTTCAGCTTCAATATCTACTTCAGCATTACTTGCAACAATTGATATTACTTTAAATTTGGTATCTATTGGGGCTTCTACTGTATCTATTACTTTCATTTTTATTATCATTATATTTTCTTTTTGAGATACAAATTCTCCATTTTCTGTTACGAACTTAAAGTTTTTATCGTTAAAAGAATTCTCATCTACATTCCAAGAATTTTGACCTATAATTTCTAATATTTCAAATATATTTTCATCATATTCAAATTGTCCACATATACTTACCAATCCATCTTTTATGTTTATTAATTTATCAACTGCAATACTAATTTCAAATTCATCACCTACATTTAATGTATCTTTAGAAACAGTTAAACTTACCTCAAAACTTGGTGCTTCTGGTAGAATTGGTATATTTTCATCTTGTATCCAATTTACTATTGCTTTAGCTGTTCCTGTATTTCCAATGCTATCTACAAATTCAAATGTAAATTCTCCATTTTCTTCAAATGTATATGTGCTCTTTCCATCATTATTTGTTATTCTTACATTTTCTTTATCAAATGTTATTGTCGCTATTACTGGCTCTGTTGTTTCAGTTTCTGTATTATATTCTATTGTTCCTACTGGTGCTACTTTATCTATCCAGTCAACTCTAATAGGAATTATTCCTCTATTACCATTTCCATCTACATATTCAAAATTGCTTTCACCATTTTCTGTGAATGTATAAGTATTTGAACCATTATTACTTACTATTCTATAACCTTCTTCTAACTCTAATGTTACAGTAACATCTTGATTAGTTGGTTCAGTTGTTGAATATGTTAATGTATATTCTGGTACTTTAGCTATCCAATTTACACTAGCAGTTGCAGTTCCTGTGTTTCCAGCTCTATCTTCAAATTCAAATGTAAATGTTCCATTTTCTGTAAATGTGTGTGTCATTTCTCCATCATTATTTGTAACTGTTACTTCTTCACTTGGCTCCATTGTTACAGTAACTGGTTGATCTGTAAGATTAACTGTACTATAAGTAAGTTCTGCTGTTGGTGCTTCTTTATCTATCCAGTCTACTGCAATTGTTTTTGTTCCTACATTTCCTAAACTATCTGCAAATTCTAATTCATAAGATGCATTAGTTTCAAATGTAATAGTTTTACTTTTATCTACTGGGTTTTCAGCAATTTGCACATCTTTTGAAAGTACTGTTATATTTTCTTTACTAAATGCAATTGTTGCTACTACATCTTCATTCGTTAATTCAGTTGTACTAAAAGTAACTTCTGCTTCAGGTGCTGTTTTATCTATCCAATCTACTTTAGCTGTTGCACTACCTTGCTTTCCTTCCTCATCTACAAATTCAAAAGTAAAATCTCCATTTTCTGTAAATGTATGCTTTTTGCTTCCATCATTATTTGTAACAGTAATTGGTCTATTTTCATCTACTAACTCTGCTATAACATCTTTATTAGTTTTATTAGTAATATTATAACTAATCTCAGCAGTAGGTATTTCACTAGCTGATGGATTTTCATATAAATTTATAACAGATATTGAGAAGAAATTTTCAAAAGGTTGCATGCCATTAACTTCTGTACATTCAATTTTTATATATTGAGCTTCTTTTGGTTCTGGGAAAGTAATCTTCTTGCTTGCATTATTATTAGCTAAATTATTTTGAGTTGCAGCTAGTTCCCAAGTTTTACCATCTAAACTTACATAGACATTTATTTTTTTTGCTCTACCAGAAATATAATTACCAGTATTTGTTTTTGCATTTTGCTCTGGTGTGTAATCTAATTCTGATACATATCTAGGTCTATCAATAATTTTTAAAACAACGTTTGAAACTGGATATGTTCCTGAAAACATAGCTCCTGGTTTACTACGCCATGATGTACTCATATCTCCATCTAAAATATTTGATACATTTCCTTTACTTGTAGAAGATGCTGATACAGCTTCTATATTACTTCTTGAAATAAATCTATTAGTTAAGGAAGATGCATTCATAGTAAATGTGTAATGTACTGGATCACTTGTTGTATTTGTTCCTGATGCAATTAATCTAAGATATACAACTACATCTCCTCTTAAATTTGGATTTCCATCAGCAAATGATGTCCACTCTCCAGAATTAGGATCTAATGTCCATTCCATTTGATCAGTTGTACCATTAATACAATTTTCTAAATCGTCTATTGAAACAGTATTGCTTGGGAATACTCCCTTGTTAATATTAATAGTGAAAATGTTTTCATCAGTTAATGGTAATCCTGATATACGAATTTTAATATCATCATTAGCATTTATTGATGCAATTTCTTCATTAGTAAGTTGTATAGAATGCTCATAAACTTCTTTCCAATTATTACCACCATCTAAACTATAACTCCAAGTTACTTGCGCACTTTGAAATTGTTTAGATAATACTATTTTCCCAGCATCTGCACCTGAAAAAGAGAAAGTAGCAATTCTAGAATCAACTACACCTAAAATTGCATTTGCAATTACTGGTACTTCTGCATGATATATCGTATCTGCTGATGTTGCTTTCGTAGCTTGACGTAATGTTCTATCTTGTAGCATCATCAATTTACTACGATACTCTGGAGAAGAAACCTTTGTTCCAATTCTCTTTAATAAATCATACATTGGTAATGGATGATAAGCATAAACCTCTGTAATTTCAGTTGCTAAATCTATTAACTCTGAATCTGTTTTAGTATCATCAGTAATATATGAATTTACTAATCCAAACCATGCATCAAAGTTAATTCTTTCTTCTTCTATAGCATCAAGATAAATTTGTTTTTGCTTTTCTTTATCATTTTTATAAACATCTTCTAATAATAAAATCAATTGTGCTTGTTCATATTTATCGTATTCGTTTTGTGCATCTTGAGCAAGTAATCTGTAAGAACCTTGTTTGATAACACCACTATTATATTTACTTCCCCATCCATTTAATGGTCTACCATCAGTAGCAGCCCATGCTGTTGATGCAACATTATAAGATAATTGCCATGCATAATTTCCGCCACCAATATTTTTTAAATAAATATAAGCAGCATGTGCTGGTTGACCTACTACATAAGCAGGCACTCCCCAAACACCGTAAAGGTTAGCTGCTGTTTTTGAAAGTCCACCACAAACAGAACCTTCTTCAAATACTATCCATAATTTTGGTTTTCCACTTTGATATGTGATGTTGTAGTCTGATAAATTATATTTTTGATCCCATTTTTCATAATTTTCTTGACTATAATATTGGGGTCTATAATATCCATAACCTGTTCTATAAGTAATATATTTAAATGGATTGAATCGATCTACTAAATTTGAAAATTTCTTTTCAGAATAATCATGTAACCACATTATTTCTTCATCATCGATGTTAACAAACATAACACCACGCATTTCATCTATTGTATAACTTTCAAACATTGCATTAGAATATAAATCTCCATTTAAATGCATTTGTTTATAAATATCATAACGAGTTACTGCATCAGAAAATTGATTTCCACCAATCCATAATCCAACATTTCCCGCATGTGATAAAGATAATGACAACATCATCTTTAAATATAAATCTTTATATTTTGTTCCATTTGGTGTTAATTCTTCATTATTTAAATCTTCTTTATAAGTATCATATAATTTGCTTAACACCTGTAATGACTTTAAATATGTTCCACTTGGTTTTCCACCAACTGTCCATAAACGTAATGCTTCTTCATTATTTAAAAACCATTCTAAAGTTTCTTTATTTTTAGAATCTTCCTCTAAAAAAACTCTAAGTTGATATTGACCAACTCTTTTTATAAAATCTCTTTGTAAAAGAGTAAGCTTTAATTCATCTTTAATAGCTCCACGTTCATAAGATGCTTTTATAATTTCATCATATTCTTCTACTGTTGTCATAACATTTTCGTTATAATCTTCAGTTACAAGTTTTGCATCTCCCCATACTACGTGATCACTTGCATTAGAACCATTATCATTAGCATATAATCTAATATAATTAGCATCTCTAATATCAATTTTAACATATACTGCATTATTTGAACTTTTTATTGCAGTAGGATTTTCTTCTGTACGTAAAGTCCAATTTTTTCCATCTTCTGAAGTATAAATATAAAATTTTACACCATTTCCTTTATTTCCTGATGTTGTATTTATACCATAATAGGTTGTAAAATATGCATAGTCTTTATAACTGCTAATATCATATTCTAAAGTGGAAGTAGCATGTGCCCAAATTCCTTTTTTTATTATGGTAGTTGAACCATTTAATAACATCGCAAGTTGCCCATTATCTGTTGTTTTATCTAATGTAATATTTCCCCATGCTGTTTGACCTTT
>CANOVB010000009.1 GCA_947570695.1 uncultured Clostridium sp. | reverse complement strand
AATCGATAAACAGAAATTTAACTATATAAATAAGATAAAATTATTAAATAAAATAATAAATATTTTTTTAGGGGGCAAAAAAATATGAACGAAGAAATACCAATAGCAAATGAACTTACTACAAGCCAAAAACCAGCTTTAGAAGTTTTAGAAAAACTAGGATATAAAAAGATTCCCAGTGAAGAAGAAAATGGGGGATATAATAATTTAACAATTAGACATGGTGATTTAAATCAGGTCTTATTAAAAGATGTTCTTGAAAAGAAACTTAATGAAATAAATAGTTATGAATATCAAGGAAAAGAATATAAATTCACACCTGATACTATTGGACAAGCAATAAAAGATTTGAATGGTTCTTTATTAACTGGTTTAGTAAGTACAAATGAAACAATATACGATTTATTAACAATAGGAAAATCATATACTCAAAGATTAGTGGATGGAAGTACTAGATCTTTTGATATTAAGTTTATAGATTTTGATAATCCTGAAAAAAATGATTTCTATGTAACAGAAGAGTATTCTGTTATGAGATCAAACGGTAAAAATACAGCAAGACCAGATATAGTTATGTTTATCAATGGAATACCTTTAGCAATTATAGAATGCAAGGATGTTGGTGGAGTTTCAATTACTCAAGGAATATCTCAAAATATTAGAAATCAGAAACCAGACTATATTCCAGAACTTATGAAATTTATTCAAATTTTAGTATCCGCTAATAAAAATGCAGTTAAATACGGTACAGTTGGAACACCTGAAAAATTCTGGATGGTATGGAATGAAAAAGATACTGAATGGCAAAAAGAAATTTTATCTAAAGTAGTACAAGGAAGAGAAATAACAAAACAGGATAGAGATATAGTTTCACTATTTGAACCAACAAGATTTTTAGAAATAATTAAAGATTTCATTATTTTTGAAGCTGGAATAAAGAAAGTGCCAAGATATCAACAATATTTTGCTACTAAATCAATTGTAAAAAGATTGACAGTAGATAAAGAAGGCGGCGTTGTTTGGCATACACAAGGTTCAGGAAAATCTATAACAATGGTATATGTTACTAAAAAAATAATGGAGGATAAAAATATAAGAAATCCACAAGTTTTAATAGTAACAGACAGAATTGACTTAGATAAACAAATAATGAAGACATTTAATAGAATAGGAATACAAGCTAAGAGAGCAAGTACTGGAGAAAATTTAGTAGAACTTATAAAAAACGATAATATTAGAGTAATAACATCAATTGTTAATAAATTCGAAACAGTTGTAAATAAAGGTGTGGTTGTTGATGCACCTAATACTTTTATATTAGTTGATGAAGGTCATAGAACTGAATATGGCGAAATGAATAGAAGAATGAGAGAAGTATTCAAGAATGCTTTGTATGTATCTTTTACAGGTACTCCTATTATGAAAAAAGATAGAGATATTTTTAAGAGATTTGGAGGTTTAATAGATAAATATTCTTTAGATGATGCATTACAAGATAAAGCTATAGTACCTTTAATTTATGAAGGAAAGATGGTAGATCAAGATGTTTCAAAAATATCTATAGATAGACAATTAGACTTGATAACAAGAGATTTAAATGAATCACAAAAACAAGAAGTAATTCAAAAGTGGAGTAGATTTGAAAAAGTTGCTTCTACTGAAAAAAGACTAGGACTTGTTGCTATGGATGTGGCTGAAAATTATACAAAATATTGGCAAGGAACAGGATTTAATGCAATGTTGGCAACTAATAAAAAAGTTGATGCAGTAAGGTATTATAATTTCTTCGAAGAAAACTATCCTGAAATCAAAACAGCAGTTGTTATAAGTGCTCCAGATATGAGAGAAGGAGAAGACGATATACAAGAAGAAACTTCAGATATTGTAAAGAAATTCTATTTAAAAGCTATTTCAAATTACAAAAATGAAGAAGAATATGAAGAAACTATTAAATCAAAATTCATTAATGGCGATATAGATATATTGATAGTTGTAGATAAACTACTAACTGGATTTGATGCACCAAAAGCCTCTGTATTGTACTTAGATAAACAAATTAAAGAACATAATTTATTACAAGCTATAGCAAGAGTAAATAGACTTTATGATGGTAAAGACTATGGATATATAGTTGATTATAGAGGATTACTTGGAGAATTAGATAAAGCACTAACTATGTATAAAGATGCAGGATTAGAAGAGTTTGAATTAAAAGACATTGATAAATCTGTATATTATATAGATAGTGAAGTTGATAAATTACACAATGTCTACAATGAACTTGTTAAAATATTTAATTCAATAAAAAATAAGAATGACATGGAAGAATATGAAGTCTATCTTGCAGATGAAGAAATAAGAAAAGACTTTTATGATAAATTATGTAGTTTTGGTAGTATATTGGGATTAATATTACAAAGTGATAGTGGATATTATAAAGTTGGAAAAGACAGAATTACTGAGTATAGAAGAGCATTAGCTTTTTATCAAAAATTAAGGGCGACAGTAAAATTAAGATATACAGAGACAATAGATCATAAAGAATACGAATCTAAAATGCAAAAATTATTAGATGATTATGTTATAGCAACAGAGGTTATGAAAATTACTGAACCAGTTGATATAACAAATACAACAGAATTTAATAAAGAATTATCGAGAATTGAGTCAAAAGCAGGAAAAGCAGATGCTATTAGAACAAGATTAGTAAGAACGATTTCTCAAAAAATAAAAACAGATCCAGCATTTTATAAGAAATTTTCAGAAAGAATTGAAGAAACAATAAGAGCATATAGAGAAAGAAGAATAGATGATTCAAAATATTTAGAAGATATGCAAAGCATTACTGAAGATTTTAGAAGTGGAAATGCAGGAATAGTATATCCAAGCAATATTACTAATGAAAAGTCAAGAGCTTTTTATGGAATAATTCATGATAAATTTGAAAAAGTCTTTGGTGATAAGATAGGAACAGAAGAATTAGGAGAACTAACATTAAAAATTCAAGAAAAAGTAGAAAATAAAATAAAAGTTGATTGGAAACAGAGTGAAGATGTTATAAATAGTATGAAACAAGATATTGATGATATTTTATTTTTCTATTTAAATGAAAAAAATCTAAACTTAGATTTTAATGAAATTGATAGTTTGATTGAAACAATTATAGAAATTACTATATCAAATTATTAAAAGAAAGGCTGATTAAATGGAACAAGAATATATTGAGATTAATAAACAAAAAATATATTTTACAATTCAAAGAAAAAAGATAAAAAACATTAATTTAAGGGTAAATATAGATAAAAAAGTATATATTTCTGTTCCTTTTGATATGTCTATAGATACTATTAAAGAGTTTATTGCAAAGAAGTACAAATGGATAAACAAGCAAATTGAGTATTATGAAACTTTTTCAGAAATAAAAGAAAATATTAATTTTGAAAATGGAGAAACAGTATTTATTCTTGGAAAGCAATATTTAATGAATATAGTAGCGGATAATAAGAACAGTATAGAATTAAAGGGAAAATACATAAAAATTCATGTAAAAGAGAAATATATTTCAAATAAAAAATATTTGAATAAAATATATGATGAATGGTTAAGAAATTATGCAATGAGTGTTTATAAGGAAATATCTGCTGAATTTGAAAAAAAATTAAAAAGGCATAAAGTTAAAAATCCTCAAATTATAATCAGAAAAATGAACAAAAGATGGGGAAGTTGCTTAGCAAATGAAAATAAAATAATTTTAAATTTAAAACTAATAAAGACACCAATTTGTTGCGTAGAATATGTAATATTACATGAATTATGCCATTTTAAATATCAAAATCACAGTAAGCAGTTTTATAATCATATAAATGTATTTATGCCAGATTGGGAAGAACGAAAGAAAATTTTAGATGAAGAATATATGGGAGTTATATAAAGGAGATAGGATAAATTGAACGAAAAAATTACTGAGCAATTTGTTGTAAATCAAATTATTGAATTTATGATAAACAAACAAAATGGTAATTGGCATGAAGAAAAAGTAGAAAAAAGTGATTTGCATAAGCATGGAGTTGACATTAAACTAGTTGGTGGAAAAAGAAATAGTGAATATTTTTATATTGAATGTAAAGGTAAATCTTATGCTAAGTCTGCAAGAACAATTAATAGAGAAGGATGGCTTAATGCATTAGGACAAATAATAACAAGAATGGATGTAAAAAGATATTCACTTTCTAAGGAAGATGGCAGAATATCAGGAATAAATCATGCTTATAAATATGGTTTAGGATTATATTGGGAATCAGCTCAAGTAGCTTTAAGGAGAATACCAAAGAAAGTAGCTGAGGTATTATGTTTGCATATTTTTTCTGTTAATGACAATGGAGAGGTTAAATATTTTACACCAAGTAAATTTGGAACGGAATATCCTAAAGACAATTTTTTTAGTTAGGATTTGATAATAATATAGATAAGAGGTGATTATATGGCAAACTATGTTGTAAATAAAATTATATGTACAGAAGAAATATTAAATAAATATTTTATAGATTATTGTCCAATGGATGAAAATGAAAAATTAGAAGAGCCATATATATCATTCAATAAACTTTTTGGAGTAAAAACTTTAAATGAATATGCTGAGAAATATGGAGAATATATTTATTATGGTTATGGTTTTTTATATGAGAAAAACGAAGAAGGATTGATAGAAATAAAATTTTTAACAAGATACTTATATCCGATTTGTGCAATTGTAAAAGCCGTTGAAATGTTTAGAGAAAATTTGATATGGTATTCTTGTGAAGAAAATAAGATATATCTTTCAGAATTTTTCTGGAATGGAAAAAAGGTACAAGAAAATACTTTATATATTGAAAATACAGAATATAATGAATGGGTAAATGAAAATGAAGATTATATAGAAGCAATAGAATATCCAGATGATGAAATATGGCATTATGATTTTAAAAATAGAAGTGATTGGAGAATTTGGGAAAGTGATGATTTAATACAGAGATATTTTAATGAATATCCAGCTGAGGAATATTATAATCAAATGAAATATGATAAAAGTAACAAAGAAAATCCAGATATACAGAGTCAAAAGCAAGATAATGATAAAATGTATTACTTTTTATTCGTAAAATATGATGATTGTGATGGATACTGTAAGGATTATAACTATATTTCAAATGATTTAGAAATTAAAGTAGGAGATAGAGTATTAGTTGATAGAATGGGAAATTTAGCAGTTGCCACAGTAGAAAATGTAGGTTTTTATAATGAACTTAATGCTCCATATCCAGTGAACATGACAAAGAGTATAATAAAAAAAGTTGATGATTATTTTGAACTAGATGATTTAGATTTTTATGACGAAGAAAATGAATATGAAGAAGAGTTTGAAGATGAAGATACATTAAATATAAATATTGAAGACACATATTTAAAATTTGGAGTTTCAAATTATTTACAAGGAAAAGATAATGACGATAACTGGACCAAAATAAAACTTATTATTAAAAATCGATATTTTAATTATTATAAAAATAGTGAGCTAATGACGTCAGCAGAATTAGAAAGATTATTAAGTATGTTAGAAAGACTTATAGAGGGAAAAATAAATAAAAAAGAAGAAATAGAATTTTATGAACCTGATTTAACATTTAAATTATATCCAAAACTAAATTTATGGAAGACAGGAAAATTTGCATATATAAAAAAGGGATATGAAATACAAGATATCTATATGGAATTACACATACATCTGCAAGATAATAATGGTGCATATATAGGTCAAGAATATATAATAACTTTCGATAGAGAAGAAATTGAAAAAATTGATGCATACATTAAAAGTAAAATACAGAGGAATTAGTAAAATTAATAAAAATATCAATAAAATTTGAGAAAAAATCTCAAAAATATTGATATTTTTTTGTTTTTAGCATATAATATATAAAGTAAAGGAGGAATTCAAAAATGTTAATAAGATTTAGTTTTAAAAATTTCAAATCTTTTAAAAATGAAAATTGTTTAGATATGGAAGCTACATCGCTAAAAGAACATGAATATAATATTGCAAAAACAAAAAGTGGTGAATATCTAAAAGTATCTGCTATATATGGAGCAAATGCTAGTGGTAAAACAAATGTATTACAAGCATTTGGATATATGAAAAATAGAGTTCTAATAACAGATGATTCAAGAAAGAATTCTCCAGTAGAAGAAAATGTTTTTAGTTATATGATAAATAATGAGCCAATTAGCTTAGAAGTAGAAATACTAGCTAAAAACGGAAAAGTATATAAATATGGTTTTGAGGTATTAAAAGATAATATTATTTCAGAGTGGTTGTTTGAAAAAAGAATAAATAAATTTTATACAATATTTGAAAGAGATAGTAACAATGTAATATTAAAAGATGAAAACAAAAAGCAGGAATTTTCTAATATAGATGAAAGAACATTATTTTTAAATATTTATAGTAAAATAGATAGTAACAATAAAGATCTTAATAATGTAGTAGAATGGTTTATAAATGCTAATTACTTAGATTTAGGTAATCCTTTATTTGAAAATAATATAAATAATAGAATATCATTAAAAATATTAAGTGATGAAAAATATAAAAACGAATTAATAAGATTTATAAAAACTTTTGATGCTGGCATTGAAGGAATAAAAGTTACTCCAGATTCAGTAGAAGCAGTAAAAAACAATAATGGAATTATAAAAATAGAGTTAATTCATAAGGGGGAAAACGGAATTATTAAAGCATTGCCATTAGAACTTGAATCAAACGGAACTAGAAAGATGTTTCACTTATTTGATTTTTTCATGGATGCATTAAAATTAGGTATGGTTTTGTTTGTTGATGAATTAGATGCTAAGCTACATCCATTATTAACAAGATATATTATAAATTTATTCCATAACCCTGAAACTAATAATGGGAATGGTCAGTTAATATATTCTACACACGATACGGTTAACCTAAATAAAGATACTTTTAGAAGAGATGAAATATGGTTTGCTGAAAAAGATAAAGATGGAATTTCTACAATCTATTCATTGTCTGATTATAAGATAAATGACACAAAGGTAAGAAATGACGCAACTTACAACAAAGATTATTTATCTGGAAGATATGGTGCTATTCCAGTATTAGAGGACTTTGATATAGTATAATGAAAAGTAAAGAAGCAAAAGGAAATAAAAGAAAATCAAATTTTTTGCAAGTTGCACCAGCAAATTATTTGATTGTATGTGAGGGAAAACAAACAGAGCCTAATTATTTTAACGGATTAAAACAAGAGATAAATAAAAAATATGGAAATAAAGTCGAGGTATTAATACCTAATATTGATATAAAAGGAACAGGTATGAATACTACATCTTTAGTAAAATACACTCAAAAGATAATAAATTACTCTCATAAAATATATGGACAAGTTTGGGTTGTATTTGATAAAGATGATTACAGTGATGAACAATTTGATTCAGCAATAAAAAATTGTGATTATAATGTTGCTTGGTCAAATCCTAATTTTGAACTTTGGCTATTATCACACTTCAAAAAAGTAAATAGATATGTTTCAAAAGATGATGTGTTACAAGAATTAAGCGCTGAGTTTAAGAAAAATGGATTAGGTGAGTATTCAAAAAGTGATAAGAACATATTTAATAAAGTTACTAGCGAAGGAAAATTAAATATTGCAATAAAGAACTGTGAAAGCGTGGAAGGATTAAATAAGGAAGGACAAGCATCACAAAGAAATCCAATGACTAAAGTATACAAGATAGTTGATGGATTGAAAGAATATTTAGAATAATTTTTACAAAAGAAAAGCAAAGTATGAAAGTAATTATAGTTACAGGATTATTTTGCTTTTTTTGATAATAAAAGACAAGTTTCGACAAATTATTTAAAAAAAACATGATATAAATTATAAAAGATAGGGAGGAAAAATATGTGGTTAGATAATGCTAGTAAATTGGATATGCTTTTTTATAAGCCATATGCAGATTTGATAAAAGAAATAGTAGAAGATGAAGATTATAATCCATTAACAATAGGAATTTTTGGGTTATGGGGAGCTGGAAAATCAACATTACTAAATATGATAAAAGATTCAATAGATACTCAAAATGTAGAGTGTATCGAAATAAATGCTTGGATGTTTGAAGGATATGAAGATGCTAAAACCGCGCTTATGGAATCATTGCTTCAAACAATAGAATCAAATAAAAAATTTACAGATAAAGCAGGAGAGGAAATAAAGGGATTATTAAAAAGAGTAAATTGGATGAAATTGGGAACAAAGGCGGTCTCTTTTGGAGCACCATTACTTGCAAGTATAGGAATGGCAAATCCGTTTCCTTTATTATTGAATGTTGCTACAGATGTTCTTAGTGATAAAAACAAAATATCCGAAACTATATGTAACGCAGCAAATGGATTAGATAACATAAGAGAGAACTATTTAAATGAGAAGGAAAAAAGTACAGTAGAAAACATTAGACAATTTAAAAATGAATTTGAAAAAATGTTAGAAAAAACAGAAATAAAAAACTTAGTAGTTTTAATAGATGACTTAGATAGATGTAATCCTGATAGAATAATAGAGACACTAGAAGCAATAAAACTTTTTTTATCAGTAAAAAATACTACATTTATAATTGCTGCGGATGAAAATGTTATACAATATGCAATAAAAAAGAAATATCCCAAAGAACATGACTATGATCCAGAAATTGCGCAAGAGTACATAGAAAAGATAATACAATTGCCAATATATATACCAGAATTATCTTCGAAGGATATAGAAAACTATCTATTATTATTAGTTTGTCAGAAGTATTTAAGTGAGGAGACTTTTAAAAAAATGTTAAAAAACATTTATGAAAGTAAAATCTTAATAAGGGAAGAAACAATAACGTTAAGTGAATTACATGTTATTATTAGTAGTATCCCAGACAAAAAATTCAAAAATAATTCTGATATTGAGTTTGAAAAAGATATAGATATTATAAATAAAATAAAAGATATAATAGCTTATACATTAAAAGGAAATCCAAGACAAGCAAAAAGATTTTTAAATACTTTTGTTACCAAAAGAAAATTAGCAGAAAATTATTTTGGAGAGGATATTGATATAAAAATTCTTACTAAATTATTAGTATTACAAAAATTAGATATTAATTTATTTAAAATATTAAATGAATGGAATAAAAATTTTACTACAAAAAATGAAGAACTTCAAAAGTTATATATTGCACTTGAAAAAGATGATTTGTCAGAATATAAATTATGGGATACTGTACAAATAAGAAAATGGCTAAAGTGTGAACCCACAGATTTATTTACCAAAAGATTAGATAAATATTTTTATTTAACTAGAGAATTATTAGTAGATAAACCATCAGAACAGAACATTGATGCAAAAACGAAAGAATTGCTTGAAGAAATAGGAAATTCAAAACCTCATAATATTGACAATATTGTAGATAAATTTAGTAAACTAGAAGGTGGGCAAATAAAAGAAGGATTTAATATTTTATTACCACAAATAAAGGAAGGAAAATTAGAACTTTATATAGTAAAGAGCATATTTATACATTTTATTGATTATAGGAAATCAATAATTAATGAGATAGAAGAAGGAGAATTTATTATAGAATTATCTGATATACCTTTATATGAAGCTATGTATACAGCAGATAAAGAAAATATGAAAAAATGTATAGAAAGTTTAAAGATAAAAGGAAGAATTCAAGAGAAATTATATAAAATGTTAATAAAAGGGGATGAATAATTTATGGGAACATCTAAAGGCTACATATTACCAACTAAAAAAAATTGGACAGATGCCAAAAGAGCTGCAACACAATTATCAAAGGAAAATAATTTAAATAATAGAATAAAGTTGGCTAATAAATATGCAAGTGCAATGAAACAAGATAGTGCTACAAGCTCAAGTAGTGCAATTAGAGTAATATCACAAATTATAGGATTAAGCCAAAGTATAGCTAATAGAGGAGTTGAACAGACATTAAAAGATTTAAATAAAGAGTACCTGTTAGATAAAACTCCAGAAGAGGTATTAGATTTTTTAATTTCAGAATATTCGGAATATGGAAATACAAAGGATAACTATTTAGCAATAGATGCGTTAACTATAACGCTAAAAGAATTAGACATAAATACAATTGAAGAATTAGGAAACATATCTATAGAAGTATTATTGAAGGAGATATTAATAAACTATATAGAACTTAATTTTAAATTTCGTTTTGAAGAACAAATTAATAAGAAATCTCCAAACAAAGCACATGAGATAATTGATAGCATGAGTGGATACATAAAAAATAAATTAAGGGAAGAATTGAATATTTCAAATTTAGAGAATATCGATTTTAATAACTTGAATAGTAATAAGATTATAGAAGATAAAATTATTGAGGCATATGACATATTTAAAGAATTATATGGAGAGGAGTGAGATTAAAATGAAGATATGGATAAATAAAAACAAGGTTAATGAAAAAAGAAGTATTGGATTTGAGAATGCTTACGAATTTTCTATAAAACGAAATGAATTAAGTACTATGTATACACATATAGATTATACATGGAGACAATTTGGAATGAATAGAATTGAGACAATATACGAAGATTTATTTATTATTGCTATGACTGTTTTTAGTATAGATAAAAGAATTTCCAGAACATTGTTTCAAGATAATTGGACAAGAGAGATAGAAGTGTCTATACCAGTGTTAGAAATAGAAAAATGGAACAAAACAACAGAGCAAATAAATCAAACATTAAGCTTTTTGACGGGTGATATATGGAATATTGAATTTAGAAAAACTGAGGAAATTTATTTAGAAACTAGCAGAATGTTGCACAAGAAAAATAGAATAGATAAAAGTCAATTTACGGCAGTGTCATTATTTTCAGGAGGCTTGGATTCGTTTTGTGGTGCTATTGCATTAGCAGAACAAGGTGAATCGTTGTGCTTAATAGGTCATAATGAATATCCAAAATTAAGAGCTAAGCAAGAGGAATTAAGTAATCTTATTAATGAAAAATATCCTTCACAGAAGTGTAAATTTATAAGTTTTTCAGCAAATTCTTATGCACCACAATTAAATGGGGAAGTATTAAGTAAAAGTGAAAATACATCAAGAGGAAGATCTTTTCTATTTTTATGTATAGCAATCACAATTGCAGGTATTATAGGAGATGAAGTTCCAGTGTATATTCCAGAAAATGGATTTATTGGATTAAATATTCCTTTAACAAATAGTAGAAAAGGTAGTTGCAGTACTAGAACCACACATCCATATTTTATAAGTAATATTAATAAAATATTAGATTGCATTGGAATAAAGAATAAAGTTTCAAATATATTTGCATATGATACAAAGAGAGAAATTGTTAACAAAATTAAAGAAAATGAAATCTTTAAACGAGGAGTCAAAGAAACTATTTCTTGTTCTCACCCATGCATTCCTAGATATGATAGAAATGGAAATAATAAATATCCAATTAATTGTGGATATTGCTATCCATGTTTGATAAGAAAAAGTTCATTAATAGATATTAAAAATATTAACGAAGAATATACATATAAAGATGTAGATATGAATTTTATAAAGAAAAATGAAGATAGAGATATAACAAGTGATACAAGAGCTGTTTTAAGTAGTATATATCGATATAAAAACATGACTGAAAAAGAATTAACTAGATTAATTAAATGTTCAGGAAAGTTAACAAGCGAAGAAGTGGAAAAATTTAAGAGAGTATATAAAAGTACAATGAATGATTTGATGACATTATTTTCTGACGAAGAAATAAAAAAATATATAGGAATTGATTGATATGATAAATTTAATAGACACTCATTTTCATTTAGATTTTTACAAGGATCATAAGGAAATTTATAAAAAGATAAATGAATTAAAACAATATACAATATGTGTGACGAATTCTCCAGAAGTATATCAAGAATGCCAAAGAATATATTTTAATACAAAATATATTAAATTTGCCTTGGGATTTAATCCTAAAGAGAATCATTCTAAAGAAAGTTTTGGATTATTTAAAAATAAGTTTAAAGGAGCAGATTATATAGGAGAAGTAGGTTTGGATTTTTCAAGAACTTATAGTGATACTAGAATAGAGCAAATAGAGATATTTAGTCAAATAGTTGAAATGTGTGCTAATGAAAATAAGTTATTATCTGTACATTTAAGATTTTCTGAAGATACTGCAATTGAGATTATAAAAAAATATATGCCGAAAAAATGTATAATTCATTGGTTTTCGGGTAGCATAGTTCAACTAAAAAAATTAATTGAATTAGGTTGTTATTTTTCCATTAATGCAAATATGATTAATAAGGATAAAATCAAATTGATACCGCAAAGTAGAATCCTTATAGAGAGTGATGGACCATTTACAAGAATAAATGGAAAGAAATATCATCCTGTTTTCTTAAAAGAGCAATATGATTTAATATCTAAGTTCTTGCAAATAGAAAATCTTGAACAATTGGTATATAACAATTTTAAGGAAATACTAATAACTTAGAAAAAGCGAGAAATTATCTCATTTTCTATTATTCTTCAAAATATTTTCTCTAGAATTATTAATTTTTAAAATCTCTAAACATGAAGATGGTATAAAAGAACAGATGATTTTTTAAGAAATTAAGATATAAAATATCAATATACAAAGTGCAATTCTCACATCTTAAAGTGCAAAAATTGCACTTTAAATCTTGATATTATATATTATATTTGATACAATATATGTAGGAGGTATTTCTAATGGATAAGAAAAAGGATTGGAATTTAGAATTATCTGAATATATAAAACAAGGCGAACCAAACAGAGTAGAAAAGACTAAAACATGGGAAACAGCAATAGGTTTGCAGGATGTGGATGGATTAAAACCTTCAGAATACTTAATAAAAACTGCTAAAGAACATATTGAAGGAACAATAGATATTGAAGAAGCAAAAATAAGAATAGATGAATATTATGAAGTTCAAGGTAGTAGAAAAAAATTTGAAAAAGAAAATGAAGAAGCAGATAAAGTTGCAGTAAGAATAACAGAAATACTAAGTGAAAAAGCATTTAATTTTTCACCAACGGAACTATTAAATATTCATAAAAGATTATTCAAAGATATATTTGACGTGGCAGGAATATATAGAGATTATAATTTTACTAAGAAAGAATGGGTATTAAATGGAGATACAGTAATATATGCACCATTTGATACTATAAAAGAAACATTAGAATATGACTTTGAGCAAGAAAAAAACTTTTCATATAAAGGGTTAAGCTTAGATGAATCTATAAAACATCTATGCAAATTTACATCAAATATTTGGCAAGTACATCCATTTTGTGAAGGAAACACAAGAACAACAGCCGTATTTATAATTAAATATTTAAGAACTTTTGGATTTAATATTAATGATGAAGTATTTGCTGATAATTCATGGTATTTTAGAAACTCATTAGTAAGAGCTAATTACAAAAATTTTGAAAAAAATGTATTTGAAGACACTTCATTTTTAGAAAAGTTCTTTTATAACCTACTTACAAATGCTAATAATGAATTGAAAAATAGGTATACACATATAGATAATATTCAAAGTGCAAATGAAAATAATTTAAAGTGCAATAATTACACTTTAGAAGAACAGGCAATTATAAACATATTAAAAAATAATCCAGCAACTACTCAAGAAGAAATATCAAAACAGATTAATAAATCTGTAAGAACTGTAAAAACTTATATGGCAGAAATGCAAGAAAAAGGTTTAATTGAAAGAAAAAATGGCAAGAAAAATGGCGAATGGCAAGTAAATGAATAATTTTATAATATAATAGGGAAGGCGAGAATTGATCTCGCCTTTACCTATTCTTCAAAACATCCCATAACTAACTGAGAGCCATCCACAAATCCATTTCTATAATACTTTTCAGTAATATAAGTCAAATATCTCATAAAATCATCATAAAGAAGATCAAGTTGTTTTTCTATATAAGTTCTATTCTGTTTAGGAATATTCTTCAAAATATTCTCTCTAAAAAGATCAAATTTAAATTCATTTTCTCTATCCTGTTTATCTGCATAACACAAATAAGTTTCTTCTCTAAAATCAAACCACTCTTTCAAAATATCATTTTCATTAACATCTCTAAAATTAACCATATCTAATTCCTCCTACACATATAAAATTTCATTAAAAACAATTTCTTCAGCCCTATTTTTGATATTATTCATAGACTGAACCCACTCCATTTGATGATGTGCTTTCAAATTTTCATCAATATGTTCAGCTTCAGCAAATTGCTTTATAAGTTCATTTACTTTAGCATTAATACTTTCATCCATATCAATTAAATGTTGCTTTAAAGTACCACTTATAAGTAATTCAGTATATAAACCTCTTTTATGTTCTTTAATAAAATTTAATCTTAAGCGACCATATTTCCCAATAGATTTTTCAGGTTGCTTAGGTAAATATAAGCTAGGAATTAAATAGTTTCCTTCTCTGTGATAAGTAATTTTATTCATTTTTAAAACCTCCAAATTATAAAAAATTAAAAATGTCCCCAATTTGCAAATGCTATTTTGAACCTCTTGTGAGACAAGGCTTTTCAAACCTTGGGGACACGATGGGGACAAAAACACCCAAAATTGACCTAAAAACGCACAAAAGTTCTTTGAATAAAAATAACTACAAACGTTGATATTTAGATAAAAACTTAACTTCTCATTAAATTACAAAAAATGCTGCTTAAATTCTCATAACCCGAAGGCTAATATCACTTCAAATAATTTTTAATAAGTGAAAGAAATAATGCATATTCAAGAAAATTCAATTCAAGATTAATTGAAAAATAATATTATATAATATAAAATTTAATTAAATAAATATTGAGCAAAGTCTGTAAATATCCTTTACAATACTGAGAAATCATGCTATACTTGCGACGAGAAGAGCATAAATGAAAATGGGGAAATATTAAGAAATTTTACGAACCTATAAAAATATTCAAATTATATTAAACAATAGCAAAGGAAAATATTTAATGAAATTAGAAGACCTATCAAAACAAGAATTAATACAAGAGATTATGAGATTAAGAAAAAGAAAAAATAATAAAAGGATAAGTATAAAAACAAAAAAGAGAGATATTGTTGATTATTGGAGTAAAATAAAAGATGAATGCTTATTGAGTGTTGACTGGTCAGAAGCAGAAACAAGATGTTGGAGATGTGGTTATCAAAAAAGATTACAAAGATGTCATATAATACCAGATAGCCTCGGAGGCAAAGATACACCATCAAATTTAGTTTTATTGTGTGAAAGATGTCATATTGATGCACCTAATATAGAAGACAAAGATTTTATGTGGGATTGGATTATTGCAAATAAAACACCTTTTTATGATACATATTTTACTAAAAAGGCCCTAAAAGAATATGAATTTATATATAATAAGAAATTTCAAGATGAATTAATAGAAAGAGATATTTTAAGCCAAAGAGATTATGATATTTTTTTAAATTTGAAAATAGGCAGAAGCACAAATCACTTTGCACATCCATGGAAAAATGACGCTACAGAAGCAGGAATATTAAAAATGAGAATAGATGCATTTGATGTTAAGTATAAAAATAGACCGAAAAAAAGTAAACTATACAGAGAAAAAGAAAAGAATTTTGAGAAACTTGTATGGGATTTATGTGATGTAGCGAAAGAATATAATTTTAATATTTGGGAAGGAAGAACTCGAAATCCATTTTCTATAGTTTTAAGTGGATTTATAAGAAGAGAGTGTTTTTTAAAAATATCAATTAAATTAAGTAATAATGAATATTTGTGTTGTTTTACTAATGAAGATAATCCTAATAATATACAAGTAAAAGATTACAATATTAACTTAGGAGCAGATAGAAAAGGTGTAGTTGAGTTCGTAAGAAATCAAGCAGATAATTTTTGTAAAGAAAATGGTAAACCTAAAATGCAAGAATATGTATTTACAATTAATCCAATATTTCATTTAAGAGAAGAAAAATAGCACAATTATTAAATATAGTTTTAGGAGAATAACATGACAAACTACAATTTTAATAAATTATTAGATTCTAAATCTTTTGAATTATTAGGAAAAGATATATTAGAAATAAGAGAGAATTTGAATTTTGAAGTATTTTCAGAAGGCACAGATCAAGGAATTGATATAAGATATGAAAATAAAGATAAGTTAATTATTGGACAAGTTAAAAGATATAAAGAATTTAGTAGTTTATATAATGATTTAAAAAATAATGAATTTAAAAAAGTAAAAAAATTAAATCCAGATAGATATATTATAGTTACTTCTGTAGCATTAAGTCCTTCCAGAAAAGCAAAAATCAAAGAACTGTTTTCAGAATATATAAAATCTAGTAGCGATATAATTGGAGAAGCAGAATTAAATACTTATTTAGGAAATGAGAAATACAAATCAGTTGAAGAAGCTTATCCGCAATTATGGATTAATAGTAGTAATGTATTGAAAAATATTATAAGAAAAGAAGTCCATTCAGACATACATAATTATACGGTAATAACATTTGATGAAATAAAAAAATCGACTATTACATATATAAAAAATGATTGCTTTGAAGAATGCTTTAGAAATCTTGAAAAAAGAAAGTGTTTGTTAATATGTGGAGAAGCTGGAATAGGAAAAACTACATTAGCATATAACTTAATTGCTAAGTTCCTAACAAAGCATAAAGGGACTGAATTTGTAAGCATAAGGGATATAAATGATTTTTATAAAGCATATGATGAAAGTAAAGAACAATTATTTTTATTTGATGATTTTTTTGGAATAAAATTTTCACCAGATCAAAAATCCACTGATTTAAAAAGCGTTATAGAAATTATTTCTAAGAAAAATAATAAATATTTAGTTTTAACAGCTAGAGAATATGTTTTAAGAAAGGGATATCTAGAATATCCTGAATTAGAAAGTTTTTTTGATAAATATAAATTAAAATTAAATGTAGAAGATCTTAGTGATTTATTCAAAGCTAGAATTTTATTCAGAAATTTAGAAAATTCAGATTTAGAATATTCAGCTATATATCAATTGGCAAATTCGTATAGATTAATAATAAAGAATTCAAATTATAGTCCTAGGGTAATAAATGAATATATAAATTATCTTAATGATATTGAAGAGGAAATTGATAATTATACGGATGATATTATAAAATTTTTAAACAAGCCTCATGAATTATGGAAGGAAATTTTTTCTAAACAAAGTGAAGGTGCACAATTGCTTGCATTTTTAATATTGCTTTTTAATAATCCTGTGAAATTAGATGATATAAAAGAATTATTCTATAAGTGCTTAGACGATAATTATAGAATTAATGCGAGAAAAAAAGATTTTTCAAATTATGTTTCTCAATTAGAAAATACTATAATTACTACATATACAGATGAATATTCAAATGATAATATATATTTTAGATTTAAAAACTCTTCTATGGAATTATATGTGCATTCTCGTTTTTATGAAGTTATTGATGAATATGGTGAGTATATTGTAAAATCAACAAAATGTTTAAATAATTTAACACGATTAGCTAACTATAATAACAGTATGAGTTATGAATATGACATAGATTATAATATAATAGAAGAAAAATTTAATATAAATGAGAAACTTCAAAACAAAATAATTGATAAAATAATAAATGAATTTGATAAATTATATTATATAGATGAAGAAGAGATACCTGAAGCATATACAGAAAATAGGAGTCAAATACCACAATTAATGGAGATAATGAATCTATATAATAGAATAAAAAAACAAAAATTAAAATCTTTTATTTATAAAAAAACTGAAGAAATAATGAGAGATTTCTATGAGAATCCAATATTTAACTATACTGATTCATTATTATTATTTTATATGATTGAGGATAATATTGATTTAGATATAGGAAATAAATTTAATATAGAAAGTATTTTAGAAACATATTTGAAAAATGTTAGATTTAGTAGACAATTAATATTTTGGAAAAGATCAGAGAGAAAATTTCCAGATGAGCATAAAAAGTTTTTAAGAAATAAAAGCATAGAAGACTTTATTATAAGATTAACACTAGATGATGCAGAATATTTTTTAGATGAGCTATTTTTTACTGATAATAAAGAAAAAGTTTATGCAATGGTAGACGAATTAACAGAAATGACAATTCCAGAATTGTTTGAGTCATTTAAAATTAAATATAAAAAGTGGTATGTTCAAGAAATATATGACCTTACAAATCGTAAATTATTTAATGCCAAAAAAGAATGGCTAAATGAATTAGAAGCATATAGAGAAATAGAAGAAAATGATGATGATAATGAGGATGATTATTATGTAAAAAGAAGAATGAGTCATGAAGAAGAGATAAAAACTATAAAAAATGAGAAAAAAGAATTACTAAATAATTATTATGAAAGATTTTTAGAAGATAAAGAGATTGAAGAGTATTTAAATAATAATTTAGAAAATGAAAGCCTTATAAAGGAAATTATAGATTTATATAATAATTCAAATGATTATTGTATAATCCCATTATTATATAATTACAAAAGATTAGAATTTCTTAAACTTTATTTGGATTTTAGAAATAAACTTGATGAAAATATTAAAGAATTTTTTTCTGGAGTTAGCACATATTTAAAATCTAAATTTGATTACATAAATGATAATACAATAAATGCAATAAAAAAGATGGCTTATGATACTTTAAAGGATGGAAAAATTTTTATATATGAAAGCCAGATTTTAAAACATATAAATATTGAAGAATTAGAAGAGTTGAAAAATAGTAAAATTATTTATAATAAAGGAAAAAGATATTATTTCATAACAGAGAAAATACATATAATTTGGGGAATTTACGGAAGCTTTGATATAAATAAATCATTAATGGATATATTTGAAAGTATTGAATTAACAGATAATTTTAAATTTTATAATTATTTTGATGATATTTGCTGGATATATTCAGAAATAGATGAAAATAAATTTCATAATGAATTTTTATTACCAGTTTTAAAAAAGATTATAAAAAATATAAAAAGCGATGATATGTTGTGCATTGTAAATAAATTTATTAAATTTTTTGGGTTTTCTTATGGCTTTAATATCGAAAAAGATGAATCAGGTGAGAAATATGTTGAAATAGATAGTAGTACAATAAATGGAGGAATTGAAACAATTACTTTAGACTATTTAGGATTTGACCCTTATAATTTAATTTATAATAACAAATCTGATAAAGAAATGGTAGAAATTTTTGAGAAATATTTTCCAAATAATGAAGATACTTATGAAATTGATTTATCAAAAGACTGTGAGAAGTTACAAGACTTTATAGTCAAGCAGGGAATATATGATTATATTTGTGAATTTTATAATTTAATATGTAAAAAAATTAATGAAATAGAAAAGATTTAAATAAAGAAAGAATTTATATGTAGTATTGATTAAATGCCAAATTTATGATATATGATATAAAAATACTTTTTAAGAAAGCTGAGTATTATATGGAAGAATTAATAAAAAAGCTAAAAGAATTTAATGAAGAAAGAGATTGGGATCAATTTCATTCTCCAGAAAATTTAGCTAAATCAATAGCGATTGAATCAGGAGAATTATTAGAATGTTTTCAATGGAATGATGAAAAATATAATAAAGAAGAGGTATGTGAGGAACTAGCTGATGTTTTTACATATTGTATTCAAATGGCAATTAAACTAGATGTTAGCCCAGAAGAAATAATACTAAAAAAATTAGAAAAAACAAAAAGAAAATACCCTATAGAAAAAGCAAAAGGAGTAAGTACAAAATATAATAAATTATAATTAAAAAACCAAGAAATAAAAATTTATATCACTATAATTAAAGATGAAAAAGTTCTAATCTATAGGAAAGGCAATAAAGTAATTATAGATAAAAATTTAATAAAAACCAATAAAGAAAACTAAAAAAATAATAAAATAAGAAAAAATTAAATATAAAATTATAGGAGGAAACCATATTGAAATTATACGAAAATATACGGATTTACAGATATGGAAGGAAATTTTGGAGTTGAGGTTAGAGGAGAAGTAACAACAAAAGCTGTATCAATAAATAGTAATGTAATAAACAGTTTAAAAGAAAGATATATTGCTTTTGATACTGAAACAACTGGACTAAATCCAATAAATGATAGAATAATTGAACTAGGAGCAGTATTATTTGAAAATGGGAAGCCAGTAAAAAGATTTGAAACTTTAATTAATGTTGGAATGTCAATACCTGCTAGAGTAACTGCAGTAAACAATATAACTAATGACATGCTAGAAAATGCACCAACCGAAGAAAAAGTATATGCAGAATTTATTGATTTTTTGAAAGATGTTTTAAATCAGAGAACTATAATTTGTGCTCATAATGCAAAATTTGATATGGGATTTTTATCTGAAACTCTTATGAGATTAGGGTATGATGCTAAAATAAATTATATTGATACTCTTAGCTTTTCAAGAAAAAAGATAATGGGGTTATATAATTATAAACAAGATACTGTGGCAGGATATTTTAATATAAAAAATGAGCAAGTTCATAGAGCTGCTTCAGATGCAGAAACTTGTGGAAAGATATTGTGGAAATTATTAGAATTAAAATAGTGATTTAAAATATAATTATAAAGTAAAATAATTGTATTAAAATAGTAATATAAGATTTTAAAAAAAATGTTTACAAAAAAAAACTTATGTGCTAATATGTAGGTAGCTTAATATATACAAATTTTTGTTGATAAAAGTCAAAAAATGGTATATAATATATTTAAGTATGGTAAAAGGAGGATTTTATTATGTCAAAAAATGTAATTAAAGTTGCAGTTATATTGCTAACAGCAGTTTTACTTATAGCAGCATTAGCTACTAATGTTAGAGCTTTAAGTTTTAACGAAATTGGTACAAATACAGTTACAGCAAATGCATCAGATACATCAGGTGCAGCATCAAGTATCAATAGAATAATTGGAGCTGCTATCACTGTTGTTCAAGTAGTTGGTGTAGGTGTAGCTATTATTATGTTAATAGTATTAGCTATAAAATACATATCAGCTGCTCCTGGAGACAAAGCAGACATCAAAAAACATGCTGTTGTGTATGTAGTAGGTGCTGTAGTATTATTTGCAGCTAGTGGTATCTTACAAATTGTTAAAAACTTTGCAAGCAATGTTAAACCAGACTAATTTTAAGATTAAAAATTATGTAAAAAAGAATACTGTGAAGTATTCTTTTTTTGTGCTTATTTAAAAATGCAATATAAAACTTTAAAAAAATATTTACAAAATAAAACTTATAGGTTAATATAAGTTTATAAAATACCAGTAAGATTGAAAAAGAATAAAAAAAATGGTATAATTAATTATGATAGTAATTAAATTGGGGAAAAAAGGAGGAAAATATATGAAAACATTTAAAAGACTATTTATCGTAGTTGCAATTTCTCTTTTAATATTAGTAGCTTTTCAAAATAGTATATTTGCTTATGATTGGATGGGGGAAGTTAATAATCAAGCAGGAGCATCAGTTGGAGCTGAAGGAAAAGAAGTAGTCGAATCAGTTACAAATATTTCAGGCTCTGTACTTACAGTTGCAAGAGTAATTTGTGTAGGAATTGCAATTATTATGCTAATTGTACTTGCAATTAAATATATGTCATCAGCACCAGGTGATAAAGCTACAATTAAAAAACATGCAGTTGTTTATGTTATAGGAGCTATAGTTATGTTTGCATCTAGTGGAATTTTAGGAATAATTCAAAAATTCTCATCATCAGTTAAACCATCATAAACATAAAGACCTTAAGTTAGTAGGAGGAAAATTTAATGAAAAAATATATAAAAAAATGCTTTGTTATTTTATTAGTAGCAATAGTTTTTATATCAATTTTAAATATTAATAGTTTTGTAAAAGCAGACTATAATAGCGAAATGTCTAGTTTATTAACTCAATCAGATACTTGGGATGATACGACAGGAGCAACAACTACTGTTAATTCTGTAATGTCAACCATTATAACTGTAGTAAGAATTGTAGGAGTTACAGCAGCAGTTCTTATGCTTTTAGTACTTGCTATGAAATATATGTCTGCTGCACCAGGTGAAAAAGCTGATATTAAAAAAAGTGCTATTGTATATGTAGTAGGAGCTGTTGTATTATTTGCAGTTACAGGAATATTAGGAATAATAGAACAAGTATCTAAAGGTATTGGATAGAAGTTTATACATAGATTGGAGAAATGTATGAAGAAAAGTTTAAAATTTCTTGTTAAAATTATAAATATTATTTTAGTAGTTTTAATCATGTCTAATTTTTCTACTATTGTTTATGGAGCAGGAGAAAACGGTTTTGTTGATTTAAAAAATGGTTTTGAAGATGATAAAACTCCTGAACAAGTACAAAATATGATTGGTACAACTACTGGAACAATTATAGGAATTATAAGAGTAATAGCTGTAACCATTGCTCTTGTAATGCTATTAGGTATAGCTATGAGATATATGCTTTCTTCAGCAGGTGATAGAGCAGATATTAAAAAACATGCTATTGCTTATGTAGTTGGAGCAGTAATTCTTTTTGGAGTTACATGGATACTTGGAATATTAGTAAATATAGGAGAATCCATTTAACTATAATAATGAATAAGGAGTGAATTATGAAGAAAAAAGTAATGAAATTATGTTTAATAATTTTTAATATTATTCTAATATTATCATTATTTTCTAATGTTTTTGCTGATAGCGTTGTTAAAAGCTTTGGTGGTGATGTTAGCAAAGCAGGAGAGGGAAAAGATGCTATAATTACAATTTTGTCAAGTGTATTGGGAGTTGTTAGGACTATTGGAGTTGCTGCTGCTGTTATAATATTAATAGTAATTGCTTGTAAATATATAATTGCCTCAGCAGGAGATAGAGCAGATATTAAAAAATATGCTATAAATTATATTATAGGTGCTTTAATTTTATTTGGTGCTTCTGGAATAGCATCATTAATTAAATCATTTGTAGATGCAGCTATAAAATTTGATTAAAGTGAGGTGATACTATGAAAAAGGTAGTATCTATATTAATAATTTTATTAATGATAAGTACAATTATTGGAATAAATAATTCATATGCTGATGAAGGAATAAACCAATTAATTACCAGTATGGATGGAACAAGTACAGCTATTGCAGCTGATGATAAAGTAGGAGGAATACTAAATACAATAATTGGTTTAATGCAAGTTGCAGGTTCTGGTATTTCTTTGGTAGTTATAACTATGTTAGGTATTAAATACATAATTGCAAGCCCTGGAGAAAAGGCTGATGTAAAGAAAAGTGCTATGCCAATAGCAATAGGTTGTGTGCTTTTATTTGGAGCAGTTAATCTAATAGCTGCAGTTGAACATTTTACAACAGAAGGAATATTTAAAAACTGATAATAATAAATTATAAATAATGAGTATAGAAGAATGGTTTTTAATCATTCTTTTTTTTATATGTTACATTTGTATTAAAAATATCAAATATTCGATAAAATTGTTGAAAAAAATATTACGTTTAAGTATAATAAAATTAATATTATAAATAGGCAAAATGGGAGGATAGAAAATATGTGTAAAGGAAATTTTAGAGTAATTACAAAAATAATTTTTTGTGTTTTGGCAATATATATAATTTGTTCAAATTTATATATAGTTAAAGCCAGTGATCTTTTGACAAATATGACAGGTCAAGCATCTAACTTTGTTAATGCTGGGGCAGAAGCAGCAGAAGGTATTAATTATACAAAGATATCAGATGAATTCAAAGGGCTTGGTCAAATTTTAACAATGGTTGGAGCAGGTGTTCTAGTTGCTGTAACAACATACATGGGAATAAAATATTTAACAGCAGGACCAGAAGCACAAGCTAAATTAAAAGTCCAATTAATAGGTGTAGTTGTATCTGCAGTTGTTATATTTGGAGCGTACAGTATTTGGAAGATAGTAATATCAGTAGCATCAGGATTCTAAAAGGAGGAATTTAAATGGGAACATACTATATACCTCGTAATTATAGAGGTGAGTCAAGAATTTTATATATTTTTACAGTTAAATCCCTAATAACAACAGCTGTAGGAGCTATGTGTGGTTCAATATTCTTTTTTTTATTTAAGAGTTTAAACATGACAACTGTAGGATTAGTAATTATGGCATTTTTTGCATTAATAGGATTTGCTATTGGTGCTTTGAAAATACCTACTATTGTTGCTATTCCTATAACAAGAAAAATAGGTGGAGAACCAATAGGAGAAATAATTTTAAGATATTTAAAATTTAGAAAAAATAGAAAGATGTACGTTTATACAAAGGAGGAAAAATAGATGAGCAGTGAGTTAATCCCTTTACTTCAGGCTGGAATTTTTATTATAATATTTATCATGCTTGGACTTGTTGCATTATACTTTTATTTAATGAAACCTAAAAAAGTAAAAGAAACAAGACCACAAGAAACATTAATTGAAGATAATTCTGAAGAAAAGAAAAAGGTTGAACAAGGTTATGGAAAATTTACAGGAAACCTAACTAAAGAATCTATCTTCGATTTTATGGAATTCGAAGAAATAGTAGATAATATGATAGTAAGAAAAAATGGTACACAATACATTATGATTTTACAATGTAATGGTGTAAACTATGATTTAATGTCTGAACAAGAAAAAATATCTGTTGAAGAGGGATTTGTTCAATTTTTAAATACATTAAGATTTCCTATCCAATTATATATACAAAGTAGAACTTTAAATTTAAGAGATATAATCGAAGAATATAAATCAAGAGTTGATAACTTAACTATTGAAATTGATAAATTAGATGCGAAAATTGCACAAGCACAAGTATCAGGAAATAAAGCTTTAAAAGAAAAATTAGAATTTGAAAAAAGAAGAAAAATAAATATATTAGAATATGGTGTTAGTATAACTGATTATGTAGAAAAATTAAGCTCTAATAAAAATGTATTACAACAAAGAACTTATGTTGTTGTATCATATTATTCAGCTGAAATCGGTGGAGGACTTGATAAATATTCAAAAGAAGAAATATACAATATGTGTTTTGCAGAATTATATACAAGATGTCAAAATATTGCGAGTGCACTTGGAACTTCACAAATAACAAGTTCAATATTAGATTCTGAAGAATTAGCAGAATTATTATACATAGCATACAACAGAGATGAGGCAGAATTATTACAATTATCAAAAGCATTAGATGCACAATATGATTCTTTATATAGTACAGGAAAAGATGTGTTACAAAAGAAACAAGAAAAAATCGACAGAGAAATTAATATTGCGGCTATTGATATGGCCACAGATAGCATATTAAAGGCTGATAGACAAAAACAAATAGAAGATTTAGAACTTGCAATGAGCAAAGAAGAAAAAATTAAACAAAAAGCAAATGAACTTTTGGATACTTATGAAAATCAATTAGATCCTAGAGTTTATCAATTAGCTAAAAAAGAAGTTGATAAAGTAGAAACTCCAGAGAAAAAAATGATTCAAAGCACTCCTAAACCTGAAGAAGCAAGAATTGAAGCTCCTAGAAAAAAGGTTGTTAAAAGAAGAAGATTGGAAAACTAAAGAAAAGGGAGGATAAGCGAAATGTTTGGAAGTAAAAAAACAGTTATAACTAACGAAATTGAGAGCGTAAAAAAAGAAGAAGAAAGCGTTTTCAAGAAAAATGAGAAAACAATAAAAGGTTTAATTGCACCAGGTGGAATTGATGCTAGTTATACAAACCATATAGAAATCTCTTCATCAAGAACAAGATATGCGAGAAGTATGATAGTAGCAAATTTGCCTAGAATGTGTACTTTCCCAGAATTTTTAAGAGGAATGTATACTTTTGGAGATTTAAATGTATCAGTATTTATAAATCCTGTTAGTGAATCAACTTCACAACAGGACTTAAATAGAACAATTAACGAATTGGAATCTGAGAGAATTGTTGCTTTAGACAGAGGTGATATAAACAGAGAAAGAATTATAGCACAAAAAAGAATGGAAGCTGAAGAATTACGTGATGCTATAGCAGCGGGTTTTAACAAATTATTTGATTCTTCAATTATAGCAACAATATTTGCATATAGTATGGACGAACTTGAAAAATATACAGAATTATTGTCAAGTGAAATGTCAAAAAATCTTATAGATATAAAACCAGCTTGGGCAATGCAAGATGAGGCTTTTAGAAGTAATATGCCATTTGCAGATAATAAAATCTCAAAATCACATACATTTGATAGAAGAGCAATGTCTACAGTATTTCCTTTCTTTACTTCAGAAGTTGGACATGAAAATGGTATACCACTTGGATTTAATAAACAAACAGGATTACCTATTCTTTATGATAATTTTAGTTCAAAATTAACAAATTATAATATGGTTATATTTGGTAAATCTGGTGCTGGTAAATCTGTTACAATTAAAACAATAACAGCTCGTTCAGCTGTTCTAATGGGAATTGAAAGTTTAGCTCTTGATGCTGAAGGTGAATATAGTATTGTTGCTGAAGCATTAGGTGGTGTAAATGTTACATTAAGTCCTAATTCAAAAACAGTTATAAATTTATTTGATATAGAACCAGAGAATGTAAAAGATGAAATAACAGGTAAAGAAAGAACAGTTTTAAGTGTAGAAAATAAAGTTGAAGACGTTACAAATGGTCTTCTTACAATGGCAAGGGGTAGTACAAGAAGCCAAGAAGTAAATGAGCTTACAAAACAAATTATTTCAGAAGCTGTTGCAGAAGAATATGCAGCACTTGGTATAACAAATAATATTGAAAGTTTATATACAAGAGATGAACATGGTGGAAGAGTAGACATAACACAAAATTATTTAGGAAGAACTAAAAAAGATATGCCAACTATAGGATCATGGTATAAGAGAATTTGTAGAAAAGCACAAGAAAATGAAAACCCTGATTATCGTTTCCATTATAGTTATTTAGTAAAGGTTATGAGACAGTATGTTAGAGAATATCAAGGACAAATGGCTTATTTTGATGGACAATCAACATTTGAACTTTTAGATGGTGTTCCTTTTATAAATATTGATATTTCTCAACTAGAAGAAAGATTTGCAAGACCACTTGCTCAACAAATAATGCTTTCTTGGGTTTGGGAAAAATATGTTAAGAAAAATAGTGAAGATAAGGCAAAAGCAGCTAAAAAAAGAGTTTTAGTTGATGAAGCTTGGATGTTACTTCCTTATCCAGAAGCTGTTGATTTCTTAAACACAATGGCTAGACGTGCGAGAAAAAGAAATGTTTCTCTTGCAGTTATTTCACAGAAATTCCAAGATTTTTATGAAAAACAAGAAGTTCAAGCAGTTTTAACTTCTTCAGAAACAAAATTATTTTTAGCACAAGATAAATCAGAAATACAATATTTAAAAGAAGTATTTAAACTAAGTGAAGGTGAAGCAGGATTTTTAATAACTTGTAATAGAGGTGAAGGTTTACTTAAAGTTGGTGGTGATTCAGCAATACTTGCAATTCAACCAACTAAGAAAGAATTTGAATTCGTAGAAACAAACTTAAGCAAACAAGCTGCCTTAGAAAAAGCAAGAAAAGAAGCAGAGGGGAAAAATTAAAGAGGATAATATATGAAAAAAATTATAAGCTGCTTATTAGTGGTTTCAATAATTCTTAATTTCATAAGTGCTAGTGTAGTTTATGCAGAACCATCTGGAACCTCACCAGATGATTCAGAAAGTTCTGGCGTTTTAAATCAACCAGCTGCTGTAAGCGATGGAGTTGCAGCGGAAATTACTCAAGAAGGAACTGTATCCCAAACTCAAGATAGTGCTACCAAAGTAGCAACTACCGCTTTGAGTTTTGGTGCATCAATAGTTGGTACAGTTATAGGACTTTTAGCAAGATTATTTAATATTTTCTTTGCTGCTCAGGTAGATATTATAATGTCCCAACTTACGTATGGAACAGAAAATGGAGAATTACAATATTGGTTTACTATAGATAGATGTGTATTTAATAGAGTACCATTGTTTAATATAAATTATTTTGATATTGAAGAAGGTACATATCAAGTTGGAGATACAGAAATTGAAAAAAATGCAAGTAATATCGAGATAAAAAAGGGTATAACCGGTGTTTACTATATTTGTAGAATTATTGCTTTGGCTATTGGATTATTAGTTTTAATATATATAGGAATTAGAATGGCAATTTCTACCGTAGCATCTGAACAAGCAAAATATAAGAAAATGCTTGTTAGCTGGATAGAAAGTATAGTAATAATGTTCCTTATGGTTTATATCATAAGTGCAATTACAATTTTTGGTGAACGCATTACAGGAATTTTTTATGATCTTAGATGTCAACTATTAGGAGAGACTGTTTCAGGGACAGGATCTACTTATGAAATATTTGAAGAAGTTATACGTAATGAGGCATGGTGTTCAATACTTTCAAAATCTGGTTTAGATTTAACAATGTGGTCTATTATTTATTGGTGTTTATTATTTATGGAAATGAAATTTTTATGGACATACATGAAAAGACTTTTAATGGTAGGATTTTTAATTATAATATCACCATTGATTACAATAACATATTCTATAGATAAAGTAGGAGATGGTAAAGCACAAGCTTTTTCAATATGGCTAAAAGAGATTATAGTAAATGTGTTAATTCAACCACTTCATGCACTTATTTATTTAATATTTGTGTTAACAGCAAATTCTATTGCAGCAAGTTCACCATTAGTGGCCCTAGCAATGTTAATGGCAATGGGTACAGTTGAGAGAATGGTTAAAGTAGTATTTGATATGAAAGGTGTATTAACATTAAGAGGTGTAAATAAATTTATGAAGAAAGAAGGATAATAAATGAAAGAAAAGAAAGCTGTATCAAAAATAGTTTTAATTTCTCTAATATTATTATTCTTCTGTTTGTTATGTTTAATTATTTTTATGCAAAAAATAATTAGAGCAGAGGAAAAAAATCAAAATTCTAATAATATAGTAATTCAAACAACTATACCACAAACTGTAGCAGATGTGATAAAAAAACATAATTCTGAATTTTTAAAACAAGATGGAACAAAAATATATGCTAAATTAGATAAAGATTTATATGATGAAAATGGAAAAAGCAATAAAAAATTTTTATACGCATTAATAGAAGACTTGACTTCTTTTTTTGAGAATTTAAGCTTTTATGTTATTGATGAAGAAAAAAATATTGAGATACATGCTGTTTATAATCAAGAAGCTAAAGAACATGAAATAGTAATAAATAATATAAAAAACTTTTATGATGAAACTGATGGAAAAAGCTATATAACAGTTGAAAAATCAGAGATTGTACAACCATCAGGTTTACATGTTTCAAATGGATATTTAGAAAGATTAGTGTCAAACCAAATGTTTATTTCATCAATCAAAGAATACTTAGATGAGGGAAAAGAGTTAGATGATGGTTATACAAGTTACTATGATGGAATAATAAGAATAAAACTTGCTCCAAATAAGTCTGTTATGAATATAATTTTTTCAGAAGATTATGAATATGATATTCTTACAGATGTAAATATGGATACTTCTTTATCAAAAATATATGAACTACATAATGATAACACTTTTGGGAGTTTAAATGATAAATATCTAGGCTATAGAAGTAATGATTTATATTATTTTTTCTATAGTGATGAAGTTTCTGTATATGGATATTCTTATAGAAAAAATACTAAGTTTGAAAATTTATTAGATAAATATTTAAAAGATAAAGACTTAGATAGTTTTATAACAGAACTTTCAAAACAAATGCTATCTTATGATTTAGAGTCTTTTGAATATGATGCAGATATAAAAAAAGCACATATAGTGTTCCCAACTAGGGGAATTGAGATTGATATATTAGATAATAATCCAAATGGAATAACATTATATAATAATTACTACTTTACAGATAAAACAAAAGAGTTTGTAAAAAATGGATTAATAAACTTTGAAAGTGATAAGGATTTGATAGAAAAATATGAAATAGAGAGAAGAGAAGCTAGATAGATTCGTACTAAGGAAAGGAAGAAAACATAAATGAAAAATATACAATATAAAGATCAAAGCAAAAAAAACTATAATATAATTTTAATAGTTTTATTTGTTATGATCTTTATATTGTTATGTCTTTGCTTACTTTTAAGTAAGGTACAAAAAAATGTTGAGATTCCAGAACTTAGTTATGACAATTTAAAAACAGTAAAAGATGTTGTAGAATATTACAAATCAAAATACATTTCTGAAAAACAGAGTTTAGATGAAAATTACTCATTAGATATCTCTGTAGAATTTTCAGTTCTTCCTTATGATGAAAAAGACAATAGTAATGAGAAATATTATAATGATTTATTAGGTGATGTTGCAAAAGTTATACGATATAGCAATTTTAAAATGATTGATAAGAAAAATGATATTACTATAAAAGTTATTTGCCAGAATGGAAAAATAGCTTCTATAATAATAAATGATATTGAAGATTATTTTATTTATATGGATTCTCAAATTAGTATGAAGCAATATGTCGAAATTCCAAAAAAAGATTTTTTAATAACATCAGGAGTTTTATGGGAAAGTATCAATAATAACTGGAATTCGGCAAATTTTGGAACTAGAGAAAGCATTTTTGATGAATATTATATATATTTTGATGAAGGAATTAAAGTAAGAACAATTAATAATAAAATTTATAATATAGTTTTCGATAACAAATATGTTGGAAATGTTATTGAGAGTTTATTTCCTGGAGTTGATTTAAAAACTGTAGAAGATGTTTTAGGTAAACCAAGTTTTGAAGATGAAGAGCTAAAAATACTAGGGTATAAAGGAGAAGAAATATATGTTTTCTTTTCTGAAAATGAAATATCAGTATACAGAAATACAGATACAGATGCAGATGATTTTTTCAAATTAGCAGATGATTTCATAAATGAAAAAAAAGATTTATTAGACTTTATGAATGAACTTACATATATCTGGCCTGACTATAGTGAATATGATTATACATCAAGTTCTGTTTTTATATCATATCCGCTAAAAGGCATAGAAATTAAGATAAATTATGATGACACAAACGGAATTTTGGTGTATAATAATATTAAGAGTAATTTGTCTAAAGTTAGCCGTTATCTAGAGAATACAAACTTTGTTGCAAGACTTCAATTAGATTCTATTTTTGAAACAGAAAAAAGAAGAATAAAAAATACTATATCTTTAAAAGCAAAATGTAAAGAATATAGAGAAACTTTGGATAGTGATACTTTGGAACTTATAGGCGAAAGTATAAGATATGATATATATCCAGATTTAGACAATGCAGGAAATATATACAGTATGAAGTTCATATCTACAGTCAATGGAAATCCTAATAGAGAATTAAATGATAGTATAGATTCATATTTATGGATAAATAATGATACATTCCTTTATTCTAAAAAAGGAAAAGGAATATATAGTTATGATTTAGAAAATGGAGTAGTAACTAGATTTGAAGAAGGTACAGAAGATTATGATTTTAAGAGTTTTAAAAATGGAATATTGAAATATGATGATAAACAAATAATGCTTCAATATTAGAAAGGAAAAAAGATGGCACTATTAAAAGAGATTTGTGAAAAAATTATTTTAATAATAATAACAATATCTATCTTAATAACATTTTGTGCTACGCCTGCTTCTTATGCAAAACTTGATTTAAAAGATGGTGATTATTACTATTCAGGAACAACAAAAGGTACATATACTATAAAAGATGGTATTTTTGCTTGGCTTTTAAATAGTATAGGTGATATTGCAGATTGGTTATTAGGTATTATAACCATGGGTATAAGAATGGTATTTGTAGGTTGGACAGCTCTTATTGAAAAACTATTAACTTGGGCATTAGAAACAACTTCAGGTGTTAGTATGGCAGGTGAAGAAATCGATAAAGGTATCAATTCAACTGATTTAACTTCAATTACAGATTCTTCAAATAATTTAACTGTTCAAGCTATTGTTTATAATAGAGTGCCAGCTTTTAATATAAATTTTTTCGATTTAGAGTATGATAAAACTGTTAGTGGAACAGGGCAAAAATATAAATGTGAAAAATGTGGAAAAAATGCTGAAGAATGTGCATCAGAAACAGGGTGTAGTTGTGATTGTAATGGAAATTGTAGTGGCTGCAGAGCATATATAACAGCATTAAGTATAGATGAAGAAAATAATCCACCGATAGTTTTACAAATTAAAAAATTAGTTTCTATGTGGTATTACATAATAAGATTAATTGCAATAGCTGCAATGCTAGTTGCTCTTATTATAATTGGTATAAAAATGGCTATATCAACAATCGCCTCAGAAAAGGCAGTCTATAAAAGAATGTTAGTAGATTGGCTTGTTGGTGTAATTATTTTGTTTTTTATACATTACATAATGATTTTTGTAATATATACAAATGAAAAAATGGTAGATATAATAAGTGAATCTGCTGATACTGTAAATACAGTTACTTTAAAACAAATATCTGATAAAGATACACCAATAGAGAAAACTGATAGTGAACTAGAAATAGATGTTTATGAAGCTATTAGAACAAGAGCTTATGATGCAAAATTATCAAATGGATTATCAGGTATGATAATGTATATGACTTTAGTATATTTTGCAATTAGATATACATTAGTTTATTTAAAAAGATATTTAACATTAATAGTTTTAACACTTATGGGACCGGCAGTTGGACTTACTTATGCTCTTCAAAAAGTATTAAGTGGTAAATCTGCAACAATGAAAACATGGCTTTCAGAATATATTATGAACGTAATTATTCAAATAGTACATGCATTAATTTATGCTATATTTATTTCTACAGCTCTAGTATTGTCATTACATTCAGTTGCAGGAATGATAGTTGCATTAATATTTATGAATTATAGTTTAAAAGCTGAGGCTTTATTTAGAAAGATATTTAAATTTGGAGATGGAGATAGTTTATTAGGTCATACAGCAGAAGCAGGAAGTGCAGAAAAAATGCGTCAAACATTACAGACTGCAAGAGGTATGTATATGGGTGCTAAACCTTTAGCTAAAACAATGATGAACACACCATTTGCAGGAGCTGTAAAAGGTATAGGAAAAATTGCAGCAGCAGGGGGAATTGCAGGAGCGAGTGCTGGAATAAAAAGTGTTCAATCAGTACTTAATGATATGAAAAATACTCCAGAAGAGGCATTTGAAAAAGATGTTGAAAAAGAAATGGATAAAAACGGACAAGGATATGCACGTAAAGATAATGAATCTGATGAACAATATGAAGCAAGAAGAAGCTTAGCAGAACAAGCAGTGTTAAGAAGAAAACCTAAATATTCACAAGTTACATCTTCTCCAATGGTAAGTGAAAAAAGTGCAGTTGAATTATTAACAAAAGGTGAAGAATCTTTAAAAGCAAAAGTTGCCTTTGCTTTAAGTGATATGAAATCAGCAACAGCAGGATCTGAGGAATATGCTGAAGCTAAAAAAAGATATGAAACAGCAATGGCTGATTATGGTGCTTATAAAGAAAGTATAGGAATTCCTGAAACAAAAGATATTGTTGCAGGACATATAGATAATTTATTAGATATAGATAATCAATTTAGATTTAATAGAACAGACAGTGGAAGAGTTCAAATTAGTTTAGCAAATCTTAATAAATTAAGAATAGGAGTTTTAGGAACAACTCATAAAGATTCTAAAACTGGTCAGAGAATATCTGATAAAAATGGAATGTATAATAGACTTAGTTCATCAAATTTATTAGGATTTACAGATGCAGATAAAAAAGTATTTAAAGAACAAGTATTAAATCCAATAAGAAATGGATTTGGAGGAATAGCATCAATGTTTGTTGGAATGGGTACATTAGTTGCACATCCACAAATGGGTATGGCTCTTTTAGGAGCGGGAACAGCATTAACAAGTAAAACTTTTAAAAAATCAGCAAATAGTAAAGGATATAAAGGAAGATATCATTTTTCAAGATTTTCAACTCCAGCTATTAAAAATCTTCAAAAAGAAGCATTTAAAAGAAGTCAAAAAGAGCTTGATAGTGCTGTTGTAGATAATGTAAGGCAAAATCATCCAAAACTATATCAAGGTTTAAAAGCAGATTTTAAAAAGGATGCAAAACTTGGTTGGACAACTGATAGATTAGAAGATTTAAGAAATGGTGGAATAGCAGCTGTTACAGCTGGAACTCTAGGAGTAGTATCTGGCGCAGGAGTAGCTTTTGCTCCAGTTGCAATAGCAGGAACAGCAGGAGCTGCAGCAAGATTTTTCAAAAAACATTCTGGTATATCTGTAAATGAAAAAAAATTAAATGAACATTTTGTAAGGCAAGCAAGAACTATGCAACAAACATTCTTAAAAGATTCTGCAAATCTTCAAATGGGAGTCGCTCAAGGAGAAACTATAGCTGCACAAGAAAGAAAACAAGCTGAATATGAAAAACAAGTATATGCCGAAATGGGATATGAGTATGACGAGATTAGAAGAGAGTGGGTAAAGAAAGCAGATTCTTTGGAAGAATATAATAAAGTAATGATAGCATTATATGCAGAACAAGGTTTAATATATGATCCAAAAACTGGAACTACTACGAAGATAGAAGAAGATGATGAATCATCAAAAACAGATATTGCAGAAGGAGAATATGTATTAACATTAGCAGATGGAACAGATAGTAAGCTTTCAGATCGTAAGAATCAAGAATTAGTAAATAGAGAATTAGATGCAATCATAAAAGAAATGCTAGATTCATCTAAAGGTCTTGATACAGAAAGTCAAGCAGTACAAAGTGAAGTTATAAAAAGATTATCAGCCAAATTAGAAGCAGCAGGAATTATACAAAAGGATGAAAAAGTCGAAGAAATTTTCGATAAAGGCAAAGCTGGAATTGTTGATATATTAAAAAGAAAAACAAGTAGTATAGAATCTCAAAGCAAAGCAAGAAATACAAGTATATTAGAGTTTTTAGAAAATTCAGATAAAGTTGCAATTCAACAAGCAGTGGAATCTGTTGCAGGACAAAAACCAGATTATTCACAAGTAAAAACAGAAGATGTTTTATCAAAGTTAGAAGGACTAAGAACTGGTTCATTAAATCCAAATCAGGACGGAACAAGAAGAGCAGATATATTGCCAGATGGAACAAGAAGACCAAATACTTCTAAAGATGGATCACAATCAGCAAATTCTAGTAGAGATGGAGCTATTAAGCTTGCTGATTTAGATAAATCACAATTTGAACAATCAATACAAACATATTTATTATCTTTAAAAAATAATGATATAAAAAGACCATCTATAGAAGCAGTAACAAGTAAAGATAAAAAAATAGCAGCAGCGAGAATAGCAAAGAGAAAGAAAAAACTTCAACAAGTATTAGAACTTAATATAGATGGATTAACAGATGGAACTGTAGAAGAAGCAATAGATGCTGTACAAAGTGGTACTGCAACAGTAGAAAATGAAACTTTAACAGAGCAGGAATCTTCTGATGTTTTAGAGTTATTATTAATGAGAAAAGAATTAGAAGATATTAATAATTTTGCTAGAGTTGAACTTGAATTAAAATCAGGAAATATAGGATATACAGGAAAAGTAAAAGCTAAAAGTTCAGCAGCAGTAGCTTATTATGGTGATAAAATAGCAGTTGAAACTTTCAAAAATTCAGGCAAAAAACAAGAAGAGCTTATTACTAGCTTAGAAAGTGAGAGAAGAAGATTACAAGCAAGTGGAAAATCATCACAAGAAATCGAAGCTTTACTTTCAGATAGAGCAAGACTAAATGTTGATGCCTATGAAGAGCATTTAAAAGTAACACAACCTGAATTAAGAAGAGAAGAAGTACAAGATAGATTATCACAATTAATAAGTGCACAAGATAAAGAAATGAGTTTAGATAAAAAAGAAAAAGCAATGAAAAAAGCTGAAAGAGTTTTAGATGTAAAAGGTCCAATAGATGATGTAGATAGATTTATACAAGGACTAAGAAATTAAAAGAAAGAGAGAGAGCTGTGAAAGTATTAAAGAAAATTTTAGTAGTTTTATTAATAATTTTAATATTGAATAATTTTCTTGTTAGCAGTGTTAGAGCGATGAATCCACCAGACCCTTCAGAAACAACTTCTTCTGAAGAGAGCTGGTTAACTAGCATGGTTGGTTCTGTTGTTGGATTATTAACATATCCAGTAAGAGTTGTTGCTTTAGCTGCTAGTTGGGCAATTAATTTCCTTACAGCTCAAATTGCATATATCGAGGGAACAACAGAAACCGCAGGAGAAGTAAATACAAATATTATTACTCCATTCGATATATTTTTTAATAAAGTAAAAATATTAGATGTAAACTTTTTTGATATAACTGAAGAAAAATCTATTGTAAACACAATAAGAACAACAATTTCAGCATGGTATTATGTTTTAAGAACATTAGCTGCTGCTATATTATTAGTAGTGCTTATATATGTTGGTATAAGAATGGCAATTTCAACAGTTGCTTCAGAAAAAGCTATGTATAGTAAAATGCTAGTAAACTGGGTAGTAAGTTTAGGTCTCATATTCTTTTTACAATATATAGTAATTTTTACTTTAACAGTAAGTAATGCAATAGTTAATACAATTTCTTTAAGTGTAAATTCAGAAGTAATTTCAAATACTTATGAAGTAATAAGTAATTTAGCATTTAAAATAACATCAATAGATTCTATTCCGGCAACAGTAATATTTGCAATGCTTGTATGGCAAACATTCGGATTAGTAATATCATATTTTAACCGTATGTTAAAACTTGCGTTTTTACTTATAATTTCACCACTTATTACATTAACATATTCAATGGATAAAATGGGAGATAGCAAAGCACAAGCACTAAGTGCTTGGTTAAAAGAATTTGTTTATACAGTTTTAATACAGCCATTTCATTGCATTATATATATGTGCTTTATAAATGTAGGATTTAAATTATTAATAGATAATACTTCCAATGCAGTATCAAGAGAGAATTTAGCAATAGCTGTTATAGCAATATTATGTATTAAATTCGTAAAAGAAGCAGAAGGAATTGTTAGAAAAATTTTTTCTTTCAAAAATGAAGATAGCTCAACATCTATTGGTGCTGGACTTGCAATGGCATCACTTGCTGTAAATAGAGCTAAAAGTGTTGGTACAGCAACAAGATCTGCTGTAAATGGAGCAAAGAATCTTACAGGAATGGCAAAAGCTACAATAGCTGGAACAAAAACTCTTGCTGCCGGAGCCATCTTAAATGCAAAAGCTTTAGGTGCTACGATAGCAAATAGTGATGACGAAGATAAAAGTTTTTCTGAAAGAAAAGAAGAAATTAGAGTAGAAACAAATGACAAAAAAGCAGACAAAATAGCTAAGAAATATAAAGTAGATATGACTAAAAATTCTAAAAAAATAGAAGACATAACAGCACAAATAATGGAGGCAACTCCAGGAATTACAAAAAAAGAAGCTAGATCACTTGCAAGATTAAGTATAGCTAAGAAGGGGAAAGCTGCAAGAAAAGAGCAGAAAAAATTAGGTAGACCTATTAGAGGAAAAATTACAGGGTTTAAGAGAAAAGCAGCAGAAGTTTTAAGAGAAAGCGATACTTTAAAGACTGTTGGAAGTTTAGCAAAAGGAACAATATCAGCTGGACTAGGAGTTACAGTCGGTTCAGGAATATATGGAACAGGTGGAAATATGGCAACTTCTGTTATGTCTGGAATAGCTATGTTCCAAGGTAGTCAAGGATTTTTTGAACATTCAGTAAAAACTTTGACTACAGATGTAGCGTATAATTATAGTGCATTAGGTGCCACTGGTAAGCATGATGTTCATATATTAACAAGTCAAATAATGGAAAAATTTTCTGATCAAGACGGTTCAAAAAGAGAACTTGCAGAAATAATGGATGAAATTGAGAAAGCCTTAATAGAAGCAGGCGTAGAAGGAAAATATAAAACACAAATTAAAAATTCAATACAAAAAGGTATAAAAGCTGACCCAAGTAAGACGCAAAGTGTTATAAGATTTGCGTTAGAAGGACTTAAAAATAAAGATAAACAAATAACAGGTGCAGATGGCAAATCATTATATGAAAATGATGCTGTAAGAAATGCAACTCAAAAATTAGCTGATTATACTAATGAAAGTCAAATTTATCAAGCTATTCAAACAGCAGGTGACTTTAATGTAGACAATGATACTTTTGTAGAAAGTGTAATGAAAAACTTTAAAGATAGGGACAATGAAGATATAATAGCAGAAGAAAGGAATGTTCCTTTAGGAGTTCCGCCTGTGGGAGATAATAATGATCAAGCTAATATTCAATCAGATGATGAAGCAGAAAAAATTGAATTAGCAAGACAAACTCAGCAAGAATTAGAAAAAGAATTTGATAGAGTTTATGATAGCATTTTAGATGAAGCTTTTGGATTAGATACTGATGATTTAGAAGCAAATGAGAGGTTTTTAAGAGAAAGGCAAGCAGATGCTTTAAGATCAGTATTATTAAGTATAAAAGGACAAAAAACAGAATTAGATTTAAATATAGTTAGAGAATATGAAAAACAATTAAAGAATCAAGTCGATGTATTAAAACAAGAGAAAGATAAATTAAAAGATGATGCAGAAAAAGAAAATTTGGAAGCAAGAATTAAATTAATGACAGAATTACAAACAAATTTAAGTAATTTTACTAGAGTTGCAGAGACTAAAATGAATTCTAGTGATGATTCAGAATCAGAGTAAAAATTAGATTTAAAAGAAAGAAGGTGAAACTGTGAGAAGAGTACTTAAGAAATTAGTAATAGCAATTTTAATAATTTTAATATTAAACAATTTTTTAATTTCAAATTCTGCTTTTGCTTTTGGAAGTTATAGTTTAGATGATATTACAGATATATTTACTAATATCTTGGGTGGAGTTATAGGGCTTTTAACATGGCCTTTAAGAATATCAGCATTATTTGCAGGATATGTAATGAAATTATTTACTTCATTAATAGCATATACTGAAGGAACAACTAGTGCAGTTATTGATACTTCTGCAGTTACGCCTTTAGATATATTTTTCAATAATATAAAATTATTCGATATAAACTTTTTTGATATAGGAACAGAAACAAATTTTATTAATACTATGAGATCAAGTGTTGCGGGTTGGTATTATGTAATGAGAACATTAGCTGCAGCAATACTATTAGTTATATTTATATATGTTGGTATAAGAATGGCAATTTCAACACTTGCCGAAGAAAAAGCAGAGTATAAAAAAATGTTAGTAAATTGGCTTGTAAGCATATTATTAATATTTCTTATGCAGTACATAGTAATATTTACAATAAATTGTAATAATGGAATAATTGAAGCATTAAAAGCATCAGTAAATACAAAAGACATAGAAGAAGTATATAAAGAATTATTTATGAAAGGAACTTCTTTAATAGATTTAAATGCAATAGCAGCAACAATAATATATTGTATGCTTGTATGGCAAACATTGGGATTAGTATTTGCATATTTTAGCCGTATGTTAAAAATTGCATTTTTAATAATAATTTCACCATTAATTACATTAACATATTCGATAGATAAAATGGGAGATGGAAAAGCACAAGCTTTAAATGCTTGGTTAAAAGAATTTGTATTTACAGTACTTATCCAGCCATTTCATTGTGTTATATATATGTGTTTAGTTGATATGGCATTTGGGTTATTAACACAACCATCAGATGCAACTCAAAAATTAGCTAGATCAATAATTGCAATATTAATGATTAGATTTGTAAAAGAAGCTGAAAAAATTATTAGAAAAATATTTGCATTTAGAGATGATAATAGTAAAACTTCTGTTGCAGCAGGTATGGCGGCTTCAGCAGTAGCATTAAATCAAGCAAAAAATATAGGAAAAAATACAAGAAAAGCTGTAAGTGGAGCTAAAAATTTAGGTAAAAGTGTAGCTTCACTTGGAAAAAATGCGAAAGTTGAGGCTTTAGCTATAGGTTCAATGCTTACAAATAAAGATGGCTTGAGCAAATCATTTGCAGAAAGAAAAGAAGAAGTAAGAATTGATTTAAATAATAAAAGAGCAGACCAAATTGCGCAAAGAAGTGGAGCATTTCAATCAATTTTTAATCAACGTAATGATTTTAGAGTAGCATCAGAGGCTGAAATTCAAAGAAGAGCTGATAGTTTAGTATATTCAGGTAGACTAACAGGAAATAAAATTTCAAGAGAAAAAGCAGTAGAGCAAGCTAAAAAAGAAACATTCTCATCAGAAGTTAATGCAGAAAAAGAAAGAATATTACAATCAAGTAATGGTACAATTTCTGAAAAAGAAGCAGAATCAATGGCAAGATTAAAAGTTGCAAAAGACCATACAGTTAGAGGAAAGGCTATTAAGGGAGCAAAAGGAAAAGTAGATAAATTGAAATCTACCTTAAGACAATCTCATATTTATAGAGAAGCAAGTGATTTTGCAAAACATTCTGTAACAGCTGGAATTGGTCTTATGGTTGGTTCAGGAATTTATGGTACAGGTGGAAATATAGCAACAGCTATAGGTGTTGGAGCAGCAACTTTTAAAGGTACACAAGAATTTTTAAGAAGTAGTGGAAAAACTATTTCAAGTGGAATTAGCAATAATTTAAAAGATATGGGATTAGAAAGTTCAGCTGATGCAAGAGCTATATTAACAGAAGTATCACAAAATGCAGATAAATATGATTATTTAAAGATTGGTGAAACAGATGGGAAAGCAACACAAGAATTAGATAAAGTGCTAAAAGAATTAAAAGCAGCAATGGATAAAATGGGAAGAGGAAAAGAATTTCAATCCTTTAGAACTAATGCTATGGATATATTAAGAACAAGCCCTATAAATGCTCCAGATAAAATTGCAGAAGAACTTAAAGATTTATATTCTGGACAAGGCAATTATGAAGGACTAGGTGCTTTTAGTATAGAAGATAAAGATCATCAAGGAAGAGAAAGAACTGTACAAGATGCAATACAAGGATTTTCAAATAAAGTTAGTATACAATATCAATTAAAACAGGCAGAAAATGCAGAAATGGATACAAATACTATTATAAATAACATAGTAGAAGAATTTACTCCTGCTAGAGATAAAAAATATGAAGAGATAATCAATACTAGTGTAGATGCAAAAGCAGATGATACTATAGAAAGCTATGATGATAAAGATACAACAATAAATGCTGAAATGCGTAGATTAACAGATGAACAAGTAAGAGTTTTAATAGATACATTTGATGAAAGAATAAAACAAGAAAGTGACAGAATTAATTCACAAACTGAGGTTGAAGCAAGACAAAAAATAGAAGAAACAATTAGAAGATTGAAAGTAGAGCAAGGAATAATAATAGCAAAAGCTATGAAAGATGCTAGTAGGGAATTAGACTTTAATAGTAATTTAGTTCATGGAAAATACCAAAGAAAATTAGACGAAGCAGCTGAAAGCCTGCAAGAAGAACTTGATATTCAAGTATCAACATTATCACAAGCAAGAACTGCGGAAACTTCTCAAAGTTATGCAGCTACAGTAGCAGATATGGAACATAAAAAATCTGCTGTAGAATTATATACGCAAGCAAAATCAGCTAGAATAAAACAAGAAGCAAAAGTAGATGTATTAAAAAGCAAAATGGAAATATTAGAACCTTTAAAAAGTAAAGGAAATAATTCACAAAATGGTGGAACAACACCTTAAAAGATGATATAAATATATTATGTTGGGAGAAAGAAAATGAAAAAAATTATATGTAAGATTTTAATAATTTTCATATTAATTATAACAGTGTTTGAATTTGTATGTTCAAGCAATATTAGTAATGCCAATATAATATCAGAAGAATCTTTAAATACAGTAAGTAGTTTAGCAGGAGGAGTGGTATCTATAGTATATTGGGATAAGAGATTACTTGCAACTGGACTTGCATTTGTTTTGGACAATATAGTAGCAAATTTAGCTGAAGCAGATGGAGTAAATTATGGATATTCTGGACCATTCTCAATAATAACACCATTTGATATTTTCTTTAATAAATATAAATTATTAGATGTAAATTTTTTCGATATAACAGGAGTTCCAACCACATCAATAGCATATACAATTAGAACTGCTGTAGCACAATGGTTTTATGTTATGAGATTAGTAGCTAGTGCTATATTGCTGGTTATACTAGTATATGTAGGAATTAGAATGGCAATATCTTCTGTTGCAGAAGAAAAAGCAAAATATAAAAAAATGTTAGTAGATTGGTGCTGTAGTTTATTATTAATATTTGTATTACAGTATATAGCGATTTTTACAATATATTGTAATAATGCAATAGTAAATGCATTAGCATCAGTACTTACTGATAAATCAGTAGAAGATAGTATAGGAAGTTTAATAACAGGAATAGGTGTAAATGCAGTAATTGGAGTTGGTATTCCAAGTATTATTTCAGTCCTTGTTTTTTGTGCTATTGTTTTCCAATCTTTAGCATTTTTAGTAGCATACATAAGTCGTATGATAAAAGTTGGATTTTTAATAATAATTTCGCCACTTATATCATTAACATATTCAATAGACAAAATGGGAGATGGAAAAGCTCAAGCTTTGGGAACATGGCTAAAAGAATTTGTATATACGATTTTAATACAACCATTTCATTGTATATTATATATAGCATTTATAAGAACAGCATTTTCATTAATAGTTAAAAATACGATTGTTTCAGCAGGATTACCAGCTATACTTAGCACTCCTGAATATAATCAGCTTGTAAACGGAGTTTTAGCAATATTATGTATAAAGTTTGTAAGTGACGGAGAAAAAATTATTAGACAAATATTTGGATTCCAAGATGATAATAGCTCAACATCATTTGTAGGTGGTATGGCAGTTGGTATGATGGCAATAAAGAATGCTCAAAAAATAGGTACAACAACAAGAAAAGGAATAAATTTTGCTAAAAATAAGGCTGGAAGTGTTTCAAAAGCATTTTCACATGATGGAAAGATGTGGGCAAATAATAATTGGGTAAATAGCAATAATGCACTAAAAAGAGGACTTGGTAATTTAGGAAAAGGTGCAGGAAATTTAGAGCAGAAACTTGAAAAAGGAACTAAAGCTTTAGGCGATAAGTTAGGAAATTCTATGCCAGCAAGAGGATTAAAACGAGGAATTAATGGTGCTAGAACATTATCACATAAATATAGAAACTCAGGGTTTGGAAAAGCAATGGCAAACCGTAGATTTAGTACTTCGAGTGCAGTTGGACTTATGGCAGGATCAATGGCATATATGGCTGGAGGAATGGGTGCATTAGAGGCTTTTGGTTTAGGAAAAGGTGTTGCAAAAGGTAGTGCTGAATTACTTAACTCTAGTACAGGAAAATCAACTAAGAATTTGTCAGATTTAAATTATGAACAAGATAAAAAAGAAGAAAAAGAATTGGCAGAAGATATTGCTAAAGATGAAAAAGCATTAGCAGATACAGAAAAACAAACAGAATTTGGAAAATTGATGGATGAGTCAAAAGTTTTAGATACAGAAGCTGATACACTAGATAGTGATGCTGATAAATTAGAAAAAGACGCGGAAGAATTAGAAGCAGAAGCATCTAAAGAAAGACAAAATGCTGATAGCATGTTTGCAACTTCACAAGCAGCGGGAGGATTAGTAGGAGAAGAAGCAGAAGAGCAAGCATTAGAATCAATGGCAAAAGCTAAGAAATTACAAGATGAAGCAGATGCTAAAAAAGCTAGAGCAGAAGCTTTAAGAACACAAGCAGTAGCAAAACGAGAAGAATCAGAAGGCGGAAAACAATTAGCTAAAGCATTAGACGAAGAATATGATGGAAGATTAAAAAGCATTTATTCTAGTAGAGAAAAATATGAAGAATCTGTAGCTAGTAAAAAGAAAGAATTATCAGAATTTTACGCACAAAGAAATGTAAAACAAAGAATAAGAGATAGAAGCAGAGGAGCAAGTTCAGCAGAATTACAATCAAAGAAAATGGAAATAATGTCTCTACTTTCACAAATGAAAGCTAAGAGCAAAGATGGTGAAGGACTAACTGAAGCTGAAAGAACTCAAATAGAAACTACAGCAGAATGGATTACAGAAAACATAACAGATGAAGTTCAAAATGGTAGAGGCTTTGATTTAAGCAGTCAGACAGTTCAAAGACAAATAAAACATTCTATAGGAATTCATGAAACACCTAAAGGTGATGAATTTAAAGGATTAGAAGAAGCTGCATCTGATTATAAATCTTTACAATTAAATCTTGCAATGTCAAGTATATTTGAAGAACATGGTAAGTATAATGGAGATGCTGACCTGTTAACATCTAGAACAGCAAAAGTAGTAGAATCATTAGGAAATCAAAAGAAAAAGCAAAAGTAAGAAATACATATTTAAGGAGAAGGTATTATGCAAAATTACAGAAAAAGTAATAAAAAAGTTTTAATAGGGTTTGCTACTGTAGTAGTTATTATAATCATAATAGCTCTTGTTTTAAATAGTAAAAAAGAAGGAGAAGTTAATATTTCTAATATGACAGATGAAGAAATTTCTAGTATAGTTCAAGAAAAAGTAGATAAGATGGAAGTAAATGATTTATCAACTTTAAGTGAAAGAGATAGAATGGAACGTTATGTTGGAAATTTTATTAAAAATTTAGAAAAGAAAGATTATGAAAAAGCTTACGAATTACTTTATGATAATTTTAAAGAAAACTATTTTCCAACTTTAAGCAGTTTTGAAGAATATGCGAAATCTAAATTCCCAACTACTATTTCTGCGGAATTTACAAACTTTGAAAGAAATGGCGAAGTTTATGTATTATGGGTAACTTTATCAAATCCACTTGCAAGTAAAAATTCTGGAAAAGAAATGAATTTTGTAGTACAAGAAAATGATTTGAATGATTATGTAATGTCATTCTCAGTTATATAAATATAATTTGAAAGGAAAAAGGATATGGATTTTACAACATTAAGACTAAAATTTATACATTTTATTAGAAAGTATAGAAAAATAATATTTGTAATCTTTGTAGTATGGGCAATAATATTTTTTATTAATATATACTTAAGAAATAGAGTAGTAGTTCCAAAGCCAACAACAACATATGAGCCACATGCTTCTGTTATAGATTCAAGTTCTTCTACACCTAGATATATGCAAGATTCTATTGAAGATGTAATAAAAGAATATATAGGATATTGTAATGAAGGTAATTATCAAAAAGCATTTAATATGCTTTCAGAAGATTGCAGAAGTTATGCTTTTAATAATAGAGTTGAGGAGTTTATGGAACATGTACTAGTAAAAATGCCAAGTCCTAAAAAGTATTCTATTCAAGACTATTCTAATGTTAAATATGGAAATACGAAAATATATATTTATGAAATAAAGTATACAGATGATTTATTATCAACAGGACTAACGAATTCAACATATTCTTTTACTTCAGAAAAAATTGCTTTTTATGAGAATAAAAATGGTGATATGCAGATGAATGTAGGAGATTATGTATATCATACAGATGTAAAAAGTATTTCAGAAAATGAATATTTAAAGATAGATGTAATAGATAAGGTTGTAAATTATAGTACTGAAAAATATAAAGTAAAATTTACAAATAGATCAAATTATACAGTTGTAATATCTGATAAAAGTGAAATAGATGAAATTGTATTAGCATTACCGAACGAAACTAGAAGTCGTTCTGAACTTTATCCAATAGTATTAGCGCCAGGAGAAAGTACAACTGAAAACTTTACATTTAAAAAATTTATTGATGACGGAGATAATTCAAGAAGTATAGTATTTTCATCAATAAGAGTTATGGAGAAATATTCTGGAGTAGAAAATGTTGATGAAGCAACAAGAAAAGCAGAAATAGATAATAGTATTTCAAAATTTAGTATGGAGGTAAATGTAACAGAATAATGTCTTATATAGAATTCGAAAATGTTGAAAAAGAATACAAAATGGGTGAAGTTAGTATTAAAGCTTTGAATAATACTAACTTCAAGATTGAAAAAGGGGAATTAGTAGTTATAGTAGGTCCAAGTGGCGCTGGAAAAACAACGTCACTTAATATTTTAGGTGGAATGGACACTGTAACAAATGGAAAAGTAATAGTTGATGGAAAAAGAATAGATGAACTTAAAAATAAAGAGCTTATAAAATATAGAAGAGAAGATATAGGATTTGTATTTCAGTTTTATAATTTAGTTCAAAACTTAACATCAGTAGAAAATGTTGAACTTGCAACTCAAATTTGTAAAGATTCTCTAGATCCAAAAGAGGTTTTAGAAAAAGTTGGATTAAAAGATAGAATGAAAAATTTTCCATCACAACTTTCTGGTGGAGAACAACAAAGAGTAGCGATAGCAAGGGCAATAGCAAAAAATCCTAAGCTATTATTATGTGATGAACCAACAGGAGCATTAGATTATAATACAGGAAAACAAATTTTAAAATTGCTACAGGATACTTGTAGAAAAGAAAAAATAACTGTAATTATAATTACTCATAATACAGCAATAGCTCCAATGGCTGATAAAGTAATATATTTTAAAAATGGAACTGCAGAAAATATAAAAATAAATGAAAGTCCAAAACCAGTTGAAGAGATAGAATGGTAAAATAATCCACAAAAAGTATATAAAAAGTGGATAAAATAAAGCATATAAAGATTTGTAGAATTTATTCTAATAAAAAATTGAATACATGTAAAAAAATGGTTGACATTTTTAAAAAATTATGTTACCATATTAATAATTTAATATTTTGTCATGAAAATGATGATAGAGGTCGCGATATTTAAGAGTAGAATATATATTAGAATTAGGCTCTTATAAATATTTGAAAGGAAATATCGCCGAAGTGGTATTTAAAGCCTAAATAAATACTGCTGGGACATTGCAAAATATGTAATGGACTGTCACTTATGTGGAGCGCTATCTAATATACGATGAATATATAATAATAATTTTATTATTATATTAATTTTATTGAATATTTGACTATGTATGTTCTATATAAGAAAAGACGTACATAGTCTTTTTGATTATATAAAAACATATAGAATAAATATCTTTTTTGTTTTATTATTTAAGCGCTTTAAAGAATGACAAAGTATAAAAAAAGGAGGTATTTATATGAATAAGAAAGTAATTATTGGAATTATTGCAATAATAGTAGTTGTAATAATAGGAGTAGCTTTTTTAAACAATTCAAATGAAGAAGAAAATAACGAAAGAGGAGTTTTACGTGTAGGAATGGAATGTGCTTATGCCCCATATAATTGGTCACAAACAGACGAATCTAATGGAGCAGTTCCTATTAAAGGAAGTAATAGTTATGCATATGGGTATGATGTAATGATGGCTAAAAAATTAGCAGAAACACTTAATTTAGATTTAGAAATTTATCAAATTGATTGGGATAGTTTACCCTTAGCTCTTCAATCTAATACAATAGATTGTGTTATAGCAGGTCAATCTATTACTTCAGAAAGATTACAAACTGTAGATTTTTCAGTACCATATTATTACGCATCAATAGTAGCACTAACAAATTCAGATAGCAACTATGCAGAAGCAAAAGGAATATCAGATTTAGAAGGAGCGACTTGTACATCACAAATTAACACCTGTTGGTATGATACATGCCTGCCACAAATAAATAATGCCAATATATTACCAGCAATGGATACAGCTCCTAATATGCTTGTTGCATTAAATTCAAGAACAGTAGATTTGGTGGTAACAGATATGCCAACAGCAATGGCAGCACTAGCAGTATATCCAAATATGAAACTTTTAAATTTTACAGATACAGATGACAATTTTAATGTATCAGAAGAAGAAATCAATATAGGAATTTCTGTAAGAAAAGGAAATACTGAATTAGTAGAAAAAATAAATAACTTTTTAAAAGATTATACAGCTACAGATTTTGAAAATATGATGAATGAAGCAATAAAAGTTCAACCATTATCAGAATAGTAGAAAGATAAAGGAGGAATTTTAATGAACACACTACCAGAGGATTTTTTAGGAAGAATTATTTTTATATTAAATAAATATGGACCTACAATGTTAAATGGAGCTAAAACAACTTTAATAATTGCTACAGTAGGAACTATTATAGGATGTTTAATTGGATTTATTGTTGGGATTGTTCAAACTATACCTATAAATAAAAAAGATAATATTTTTAAAAAGATATTGTTAAAACTTATAAAAATAATTTTAAATATTTATGTAGAAGTTTTTCGTGGTACACCAATGATGGTACAAGCAATGTTCATATTTTATGGCTCTGCAATATTATTTAATTTACATTTAGATATGTGGACTGCTGCATATTTCATAGTATCAATAAATACAGGAGCATATATGGCTGAAACTGTAAGAGGTGGAATATTATCAATTTCAGAAGGCCAAACAGAAGGGGCTCAAGCTATTGGAATGACACATTTTCAAACAATGTTATACGTTATAATACCACAAGCGCTAAGAAATATAATGCCACAGATTGGTAATAATTTAATTATTAATATAAAAGATACTTGTGTACTTTCATCAATAGGAGTTGTTGAGTTATTCTTTGTTACAAAAACTGTATCAGGAGCGTATTACACAGTATTTGAAGCATATACAATTACAATGATAATGTATCTAACTATGACAGTATTTTTCTCAAAATTGCTTAGAATTTTTGAAAGAAAATTAAATGGACCAGAAGATTATTCACTTTCAACAACAGATACTTTGGCATATACAAGCGGAATGTTAAAATATCCTGAAAAGGAGGAAATCAAATGGGTGAAAAAATAATTGAAATAAATCATTTGAGGAAGCAATTTGGAGAAAATGAAGTTTTAAAAGATATTAATTTTTCAGTAAAAAAAGGAGATGTAACTTGTATAATAGGGTCTTCTGGGTCAGGAAAGTCAACACTTTTAAGATGTGTAAATTTATTAGAAGAGCCGACTAGTGGAGAAATATTGTATAAAAACCAAAATGTATTAGATTCGAAAGATATACCAAAATATAGGTCAAAAGTTGGAATGGTATTTCAGAATTTCAATTTATTTGATAATATGAATGTATTACAAAATTGTATGATTGGTTTAAAAAAAGTATTAAAAGAAGATAGAGATCAAGCAGAAAAAGAAAGTTTATATTATTTAGAAAAAGTAGGAATGTTACCATATATTAATGCTAAACCACGACAACTATCAGGAGGTCAAAAACAACGTGTTGCAATAGCGAGAGCATTAGCAATGAAGCCAGATGTATTACTATTTGATGAACCAACCTCTGCATTAGATCCTCAAATGGTAGGAGAGGTTTTAAATGTAATTAAAGATTTAGCAAAAGAAGGTTTTACAATGATAATTGTTACACATGAAATGGCTTTTGCAAGAGATGTTTCAAATCATGTTATATATATGAAAGATGGTGTTATTTGTGAAGAAGGAACATCAGAAGAGATATTTAATAACCCTAAAAAGGAAGAAACTAAAAAGTTTTTAGAAAGATTTACTAATTTATAAAATTAAAATAGAGATGTTTAGAGTTGTACTACTGTATAATTTCTTATTGTATAACTCTAAATATTTCTATCTTTTTAAAATAATTAAATGAGTACATATTTATTTAACTTCCTCACTAATACTAGGTTGCAAAGAAGATTTTTCATTACTTAAATTTCGTAATAATTTTATAGCATCTATTTCTAAAATACCAGTAGCTTCAGCAATATATTTAGAACTTTCTTGCCCAGTTTTTATTAATCTTACAGCATTTTCTTTTCTTATTGCATATCTTATATTAACCTGTAGTTCTATTAGTTTTTCAGCTTCTTCAGATGATATTTTATCACTTGAAATATTGGTAGAAATAAAACCATTTGCTAAAGTATATTTAGAAAAAGATATACAAATTTCAGAAAAAAGTTTTATATCACTAAAACTACATTCTATTAATTCCATAGCTTGATTTAGAAATTTTAGAGAAGATTCCGGAAAAGCTCCATTTCTAAATAATGTTTCACAGCTAGATATGTATTTTTTTAAAAATAGTCTATGTTTTTCTGTAAATATATCATATTCAAATATTTTAGCTACTCTTCTATTTAAGCTTGGCATAGAAAGTAAAATTTTTTCAGAAGCACTTTTCGGTTTTGAACTAACTGAAGAAGTAAATTTATTTGATGCACTTTTTTGTGTAGCTGATTTTGGTAATTTACTAGAAATAGTAGACTTATTTTTGATGCTAAGCAGTTTTGCTGCTTCTAATTTTTCATATTGTATAGCCTGAGCTTCAAGAGCATTTAATTGTTTATTAAATTGCTCATCAGAAAGTTCATTAATATTAGTTCCATTACTACGAGTACTTTTCAAAAATTCTATTTTTTTATATAAAATTTGTGAATTTAATAATATACAATTTTCTAAAAGATAGTTTATGCTATTTTCAAGGAATGAAACTGTTAATTTCATTCTTTTTGCAATTACTCTTATAGGTAAATCTTGAGCTAAGTATTCTGCAAGACTGGCTATTTCCTGGGAAGTAAAACCAAGTTTAAAGCAAATCGGAATACTATTTATAGTGCCAGATTTTAATTTATTAAAAGAACTTCTAGAAATTCCCAAAATTAAATTTGCAAATAAGGGCATTGATAAAATAGTTTTATGAGAATTATATAGTAATTTTAATTTTTCAAATGTTATTTGTTCATTAGAGTCTAAATTATGCTTAGCTTTTACTTCAGATTTTAGTTTTGCAATTTCTTCTGAAGTAGGATTTGTTTTTGTAAATATATGAGCAAGCTTGTCTGGATGTTTTCTAATAAAATATAAAGTTTGAACATCTAAATCTAAAACTTCACAAGCAAAAAAATGTTCAGAAAGAATGCCACCGTATCGTTTATGTAATGATTTAAAAGTAGCATAATCTATTTGATCTGAAATATGAAAATTACTATTTATTGCAATGTTTCTTTTTAATCTTTCACATTTTTCTTTTGAGGGTAAAGCCTCATCTAATAATATTTTAGTAGTAAAACCGTTTCGTTTAATATCTTCAAGATTGCTTCTTTTGATATCTAAAATATTTTCAGCAAAAACGCTTTCTCTAGTATTAGGGGCATATCTTTTATGCAATTTTTGAAATTCGATATAATTTATTGGATCCCCATAATGTAAGTTATTTTCATTAATTACTTGCCTTTTAAGTTTTTCAAAGTTTGTAGTTTGAAATTTTTTTAAAATACTAGTACTTGAATATTCACCACTTCGTAGACTATAGTAATGATCTTTAGGAATATCTAGTACAAGAGTCGCAAAATCTTCTTCTGATAGAATATAGGCATATTTCTTATGTAATGATTGAAATTCATCAAAAGTTATTAATTGGTTTTGTTCTAATCTATATTTTTTTATAATGTAATCTCTACAAATGTTTACAAATTCTTCAGAAATTTTAATACTTGTTAGTATAGGAGAAACACTATTTTTTAATCTCATTCCTTTTATATTGTTTTGAGATAAATCTAATATTTCTTCAGCAAATAAATATTCTGGGAGTATACTACCATGTTTTTGATATAATTCTTGAAATCTTGAATAAGATATAGTTTCATTAACATGTAAATTTTCATTTAATATTACTTTTTGACGTAGATTATCAAGAAGTTTGGGATTAACTTTATAAGTAGAAAGTAAAGTAACTGTTTGATGTTTACCTCTTTCTAAATCATTGTATTGATTAGGAGCAATACCTAAAATGTCCATAGCAAATGATTTTTCAGTCATTTGTTTTCCAAATTGTTCATGTAAGTTTTGAAATTGTTCCAATGTGATAGTATCTCCGATGTGCAAATGTGATTTTTGCAATGCATCTAATCTAATTTTTTCAGCTTCTTGACTACTTAATTCTTTCTCTTTAAAAATTATAGTTTGTGCACCAGAAGATTTTAAACTTCTTAAATTAGATGAGGTAACCCCTAGAACATTTTCGACAAATAGTCTAACAGATAGTTTTCCACCAAATTTTTCATACATTTCCATTATTGTAGTATAATCTGCTTTTGATTTTGACGTAAAATTATATGCTTCTATGATATTTTGCTTTATTTTTTCAAATTCTTTAGGAGAAACGTATTCCTTAGATAGTATTGTTGCAACTTTTTGAGCTCCACGTTTTATAGCATTAAAAGTTGAATAAGGCATATCTAATAAAGATTGAGCAAAAATGTTTTCTGGTAAACCGTTACCATATTTTTTATATAATTCTGTAAATCTTTCATAAGATATTTGTTCATCAATATGTAAATTTTCTTGTGAAATTATAGTTCTTCTTTGTTTTGAATATGTATTTGATTTACAGTGTAATGGCATCATTAAAAGTAATCTGGATAAATCAATTATATATACTTGTTCAGAAGATTTTTTGAGAGTGTTCATTTCAAAACTCCTAATATTATATTATTTATTGAATGTTATTGGTAAATATTGGAAATACCTTTCTATTATATCATAGTTCACATAAAATATCAAATTTATATGATAAAAATAAAATTGTAAAATACTAGGTACAAGAAATTAATTTTATAGTTAAATTTTTCGCAATGATAGAAATAATATTAGTACTTCAATATAGTTTTAATACTATAAAATAAAATGGACTAAAAAAGCTTTAGAAAACTAGAAAATTACTTTTATTAATGCTATTGAAATTATAAATTAATTTAAAATGTATTTGTAAATAAAAAATAATTAAGCTAAGAAGGAGAAATAGAAGTTGAAAGAAATTAATAAAAAAGGCTTGTTCTTTTTTTTAATAGCAACAGTCATAATTTTTATAATAATAGTTTTAGTTAAAAATTCAAATAGTAATATTATTAATAATATTATCATTTTGTTAAATGAAAGATATGGAGAAGAATTTTTTTTAGATAAATATAATGGACATGAATATGAAAATTCAGTAATTTTTTCATTTAAAAGAACTGGAAAAGGAACTTTAAATGTGCACCGAAAAGGATGTGAAGATACAAAATTTGAAGTATACTTTCAATACAATCTTACTGAACTTATATCCGATTATTATTTGGAATCAACTATTTGTTATAATACTTCAAGAAGAATAGAACAAGATTATAAAATCGGAAATAATATGTATGTTTTTACAAAATATAATAGAGCAATGAGCTTTTCTAATGGTGAATCTAGAACAGCGACATTATTTGATGTAGATTATCCACTTTTTCCTGCTACAATATTAATATATGTAGAAGGAGTAGATAATTGGACAGAACAAGAAATATATGATTATCAATATAATATACCAAGTAAATTAAAATCGCACATAAGTGAATATACTACAATTTCACTTATAAAATTAAAGCCTAATTCAATAGAAAAAATAAAAAAATGCTATGAAAATGATGATACAAATTCTCTTAAATATAATTTAATGTATGAAGAAATGGATGTTAAAGAAATAGATATATAGAAGATGAATATAAAATAAATCTTACTTATACACAATTAGACTAATATGAGGAAAGTTTATTAAAGAACTAAGTCAGGAAAAAGTCGGGAAATTAAAAAATACAGTAAAATTTTATTTTATAAAATCTTACTGTATCAAGGCTTTTGGTAGCGACGGTGGGACTTGAACCTACGACCTGCCGGGTATGAACCGGATGCTCTAGCCAACTGAGCTACGTCGCCATTTCTTATTAGCAAATAACATTATAATAGTATTATTAGCATTTGTCAAGTAAAAATTCAAGGTTTTAAGGGAATTTTAGAAGAAATAAATTAAAATACAAAGATATTTAAATACAGTAGCAGAAAACATTGATAATAACGTAATTTTTGTAATAAAAGCGAAGATATATAAAAAAATAAAAGCTCTAAATAGAGCTTTTTAATATATTTGCTAATTTTTTTTGTTTTCGTCATTATTTTCTTTTTTATCTTCTTTTTTCTTTTTGGCTAGAGGAATAATAAAGTTTTTTCTATTTTTAACAGAATCCTTTGGTCTTAAATCATTCATACAATCTCCAACTTCAGAAATATTAAGCATAGAGTCATCACCGATTATAACTTCGATTTCCTCTGTATTATTAGAAGAGCTCTTATCTTTTTTTGACATTTTTTTCACCTCATAAATAAATTCTATTTTATTATATCATAGCAATATATATTATGTCAATCTAAATAAATTCATCTTAATAAAATACTTTTAAATTTAAAAATAATTTTAAATAATTAATTTAATAAATATAATTTATAATAAAAGTGGTTTGCGACATATACAAAACCCTTGAAAATATTGACAATAAGTTAATTTCATGTAATAATATAAGAATAAAAAATAGTTATATTGCAAAAAAATAAGGAGTAAAAAATGGAATTTAGCAAAGAACAAGCAATAATTGAAGCAATGCTTTTTGCAGCTGGAAGAGAAGTAAATGTAAAAGAGTTCATGAATGTTTTGGAATTAGGTGCAGAAGATATTGATAAAATTATTTTAAACATGAAAACTGAATATGATGCTAAAAATAGTGGAATTGAGATTATAAAAGTAAATGACAATTATCAATTATGCACAAGAAAAGATTATTATGAATATATTTATCCATTATTTGATAATAGAGCTAAACCTAATATTTCTAATGCAGCTTTAGAAACTTTGGCTATAATTGCATATAATCCTAATATAACTAGATCAGAAATTGAGGCAATACGTGGAGTTAGTGCAGACGGAACAGTATATAAATTATTAGAATTTGATTTAATAGAAGATAGTGGAAAACTTGATGCTCCAGGAAGACCAACTATGTACAAAGTTACAAATAAATTTATGAAAATGTTTGGAATTTCAAGTTTAGAGGAATTGCCAGATCTTCCTAGATATAAATTAGATGAAAATGAGCAAATAGTAATTGATGATATAATAGAGGCTCCAATGCCCGAAAGGGAAAATGAAGATATTAAAGAAAATGAAGAAAACAGTTAATATTAAAAATATAATATAATCTAGATAAAAATTCATTTTAAGAAGTAATAAACGGATTTGTTAATAACTATATATTATATTTTAAATTTGGAGGTTAAATTATGGGAAAAGAAGAATTTGTAAAAGAGATAACAAATATAGAAGATGATTTTGCTAAATGGTATACAGATGTTGTAAGAAAAGCAGAACTTGCAGATTATACAGATACAAAAGGTTGTATTGCTATAAGACCTTATGGCTATGCAATTTGGGAAAACATTCAGAATTATGCAGATAAAAAATTTAAAGAAGTAGGTATAACAAATCTTTATATGCCAGTTCTTATTCCAGAAAGTATGTTGCAAAAAGAAAAAGATCATGTTGAGGGATTTGCACCAGAAGTAGCATGGGTTACTATAGGTGGAGGAGAAGAACTTGAAGAAAGACTTTGCATAAGACCAACATCAGAAACTATGATGTCTACAATGTATTCTAAATGGGTAAGTTCTTGGAGAGATTTACCTATACTTGGAAATCAATGGTGCAATGTTTTAAGATGGGAAAAAGAAACAAGACCATTTTTACGTTCAAGAGAGTTTTTATGGCAAGAGGGACATACAGTTCATGAAACAGCAAAAGAAGCAGAAGAATTAACTTTAAAAATGCTTAATATATATGCTGATGTTGCTGAAAATCTTTTGGCGATACCAGTATTAAAGGGAAGAAAGACACCAAAAGAACAATTTGCAGGAGCTGAAGCTACTTATACAATAGAATGTATGATGCATGATGGAAGAGCACTTCAATCTGGAACCTCACATTATTTTGGACAAAACTTTACAAAACCTTTTGAAGTAAAATTCCAAAACAGAGAAGGAAAAGAAGAATATGCATATCAAACATCTTGGGGAATTAGCACAAGATTAATTGGTGCTTTAATTATGGCTCATGGAGATAACAGAGGACTTAAATTACCACCAAAGGTTGCTCCAATTCAAGCAGTTATAATTCCTATTGCTGCTCATAAAGAAGGCGTTTTAGAAAAAGTAGAAAAAATTTATAAGGATTTATCTAAAAATTTTAGAATGAAATTAGATGATAGAGACAACTATTCAACAGGTTTCAAATTTAATGATTGGGAAATGAGAGGAGTACCAGTTAGAATTGAGATAGGACCAAGGGATTTAGAAAATAATCAAGCCGTTTTAGTAAGACGTGATAATGGAGAAAAAGAAATAGTAGAACTTCCAAAGTTAAATGAAAGATTGGAAAGTTTATTAGAAGAAATACAAAATAATATGTTTAACACCTGCTTAGAAAGAAGAAAAGAAAAAACAACAGTTGCTTATACATTAGATGAAATGATTAAACAAATGGAAAAAAATCAAGGATTTATAAAAACAATGTGGTGTGGAGATGTAGCTTGTGAAGATAAAATAAAAGAGGTTACAGGAGCACATTCAAGATGTATGCCATTTGAGCAAGAGCATTTATCAGATGTATGCCCAGTTTGTGGGAAAAAGGCAAGTAAAATGGTAGTTTGGGGACGCCAATATTAAATTCAAGAAAAGTATAAAAGCAAAAATGTATTTTATAAATTAAAAAGATTATAAAAAACGTAAACAAATTTTAATTTGCTTACGTTTTTTACTTTTATATTTAACATTAAATTTAAATTGATAATTTCTTAATTCGTTTTATTTCATATTAAATTTAGATTGATAATCTCTTAATTTGTCTTATTTCATCATGCAATTTTCCTATATGAGCTTTTCTAACTTTATATGCTTCTTCAAATTCTTGTAGCATTTGAGGAAGTTTTTCTGGATCTTCTTGAGGTTTTAAATAACATTTAATTTCTGCTTTATAATATTCTCTTTTTTCTTCTGTAAGTGCGGCTTGCATTCTATAATAATATTTTTGTGCATCACTTATTCTTTGTATTTCTTTTTTTAAGAAATTTAAATAATCAGTTCTTGCATATATTTCATATTCAGTGTCATCTATGATTACTTTAAATAGAGCTTTTAAAACTTTTTTATCTATTTTTCCTACACCGCCAAGTGGCATTTTTTTAATAGCATCTCCAACACTTGTAGGGGCAGAAGGCCTTGCGTGATCTATTAGAATGTTTAATGCATCCACAACACCAACGTGTGATTTATATTGACGTTTAGCTGTAATTGCTTCAAATTCATCTGCCACTCTTATTATTTGGGCTTCATAAGGAATTTTATTTCCTATTATTCCATGAGGATATCCTGTTCCATCTAGTGCTTCATGATGATATAGAGCTCCAGCAGCATAAGGCCTAAGTTTTAGATCATTCATACAAATTTTATATCCAATAGAAGTATGTGTTTTCATTATTTCATATTCTTCATCAGTTAATTTAGTTGGTTTTTGTAAAATTGATGGAGGTATAAATATTTTTCCAACATCATGTAAATATGCACAAGTTGTGCAATATATGGTAAATCCTTCTGAAAGATGCAATTTCTCACAAAGTCTACAAGTTATATTAGCGACATTTTCAGAATGACGTCTGGTAAATCCATCTAAACTATCTAACATTTTTAATTGGTAACGAATAGTTTCATTTAAGTTATAAGATTTAATAGAAGTACTATTATAAAAATCAAAAACTTCTTTCATTTGTATTTCTCCTCTTTTGAATTAAGAATTAAAATTTTTTAAGTTTAAAATAAATAGAACAATAATATTTAAATTACTCTTATTTAATTATACAGTAATTTAAAACAAAAGTCTATTAAATAAATAAAAGTTTTAAATATAAGGTATTACTGTGATTTTTAGAAAAAATAATAACTTGTTTTGAATATATTTATTTGATAGAATGTAAACATTAATTAAAGTTTAGCTATAAATTTTACTTGTTTAGGTCTCTCTTTTTTGATAGAATATAAATTAATTTAAGGAGAATATTGTTTTATGAATGTACATGAACAGGATAGATCAAATAGAATATTAAAAGATGGCATGTACGTAATTATTGTTGCAATAATTTTTGCTATAGTTGGTTATATCATTTTAAATGAGATAATATTTCCTTATAAGATAGATGAGAGCTTAATAGTTAATTATGATTTAAGTAAAGATATAATTCCAGAACCTATACAAGAAAGTATAGAAGATGAAGAAGAGGTTATAGTTCGGACATTACGGAGTAAGATTTGCTATAAAAAAAATAGCAAAATATGATATTACAGGAAAAGTAGAGGGAATAAAAAAATATAGCTCTTCTAGAACTGAATCTATATTTTCTTTTAAAAGTTCTAGCACAAAAGGTATAGATTTAATTTCACCAAGAGCTTTAATATTGTCCTGGGGGGAAGTAGCATTAGAAGAAAATTCAGGACATATAGATTTTGATAAATATGAGGTTACAGAAAGATATTCTACATATAAATGGGATTCATGGCTTGGAAAGAAATTTACTAAAGAAAAAATAATATCAAATGTTTCAAATAATCATATAATTGTATTAGATAAAAATGTGAAAAAAATTTTAAACAAAGTAAAACAAGGACAAGTTGTAAGAATAATGGGTTATTTAGCAACTGTAGATACTAGCTTAGGAGTTACTTGGGGACCATCAAGTATGACAAGAACAGATGAGGGAAGTAGAGCAAGTGAAATCATATTAGCTGATAAGATTATTATAATGCCATAAGCTTGAAAAAAAATAAAAACTATAATATTATATAAAAGAAGTTTAAAAAAGGAAGTAAAACATGTATTTAAAAAGATTAGAAATGTATGGATTTAAGTCTTTTGCTGATAAAACAATATTAGAATTTATGCCAGGAATAACAACAGTAATTGGACCAAATGGATCAGGAAAAAGTAATATTTCAGATTGTATCAGATGGGTACTTGGAGAGCAAAGCTTAAAATCATTAAGAGGGGCTAAATCTGAAGATATAATTTTTGCAGGAACTCAAAATAGAAAATCTTTGGGATTTGCTGAGGCCTCTTTAATTATAGATAACTCTGATTCAAAACTTCCGATAGAATATAATGAGGTAGTAGTTACAAGAAGAATTTATAGAAGTGGTGAAACTGGCTATTTTATTAATAAAACTCCATGTAGATTAAAAGATATTCTAGAACTATTTATGGATACAGGAATTGGAAAAGATGGATATTCTATAATAGGGCAGGGGAAAATTGAGGAAATTTTAAGTAATAAATCAGAAGATAGAAGACATATTTTTGAAGAAGCAGCAGGAATTGTAAAATATAGAACAAGAAAATCAGACTCAGAAAAGAAATTAGAACAAACAAAACTTAACTTACTTAGAATAAATGACATAATAACAGAAATTGAAGCAAACTTAGGTCCTTTAAAATCACAATCAGAAAAAGCTAGAAAATTTTTAAGTTTAAGAGAAGAACTAAAAAATATAGAAGTTGGATTATTTTTATATAATATAGATGATTTTAAAAAACAAATTGAGGAAATAACAAAAAATATAGATATTTTAGAAACTCAAAAAGTAAGAGAAGATGAAGTACAAAATAATCTTCAAAGTACTAAAGAAGAGTTAAAACAAGCAATAGATTTATTAGTACAAGAAATAGAAAAAACACAAAATTTAGGTTTTGAAGGTAATCAGAAAAAAGAACAATATAATAGTGAAATAGGAATTCTTGAAGAAAGAACATCTAATAATAAAGAAAATTTTGAAAGATATGCTATAGAAATAGAAGAGTTAGAAAATCGTAACAAAGAATTAGAAGAAGAGAAAAAACAAAAATCTGAAAAAAAGAACAATTTATTTAATAATAAAGAGAAATTTGAAACAGAACTAAAACAAAAGCTTGAGGAACTAGAAAAATATACAAAAACGATGAGTGAAAAAGAGATTGAAATTGAAGGTAAAAAAGAGATTGTTCAAAAAAACATAGATGAAAAATATGAAATTGTTGCACAAATAAATGCTGAAAAGGCCAATTTTGATAATTTAGTTAAAAGAGAAAATTCATTAAAAACAGAAATTCAAGAAACAATTTCTGAATTAGATGCTACTAGAAGTAATAAAGAAGATTTATCTAAAAGTTTTTATGAACTTGAAAAAAATAAAAATTCTATAAGTAAAACTTTAGATGAAATGAAATCTGAGAAAGAGAAAAGTGCAGATAAGTTAAATGAGTTTGATACTAAGATTAATAGTTATCAGTCTGAATATAGGATAAAAGAAGCAAGATATAGATTTTTAGTTGAAACAGAGAAAGAAAAAGAAGGATATGCTAAAAGCGTAAAACTTTTAGTTGAAGCAACAGAAAGAAATAGTGGCTTATCAAAGGGTGTTCATGGAGTTTTAGCAAATCTTATTTCTGTTGATAAAAAGTATGAAACAGCTATAGAGATGACACTAGGAGCAAGTATACAAAATATAGTTACAGATACTGAAGAAGAAGCAAAAAGATTAGTTAACTATTTAAGAGATAATAAGCTTGGAAGAGCATCATTTTTACCAATAACTTCTGTAAAAGGGCAAAGAATTAATGGGGTTAATTATAGAGGAATAGATGGAGTTATTGGAATTGCATCTGATTTGGTAAAAGTTGATAGAAAATATGAAGGAATTATACTTAATTTATTAGGAAGAACAGTTATTGTTGAGGATATTGATTCAGCAGTAAAACTTGCTAAACAAAATGGATATAAGTTTAAAATTGTTACTTTAAAAGGAGATGTAATTAATCCATCAGGAGCAATTAGTGGTGGTTCTGTAGCGAGTAAAACAGTTAGCATTTTAGGTAGAGGCAAAGAAATTGCAGAATTAGAAAAAGAATTAGAACAAATTAAAGAAAAATTAGAAAAAGCACAAAAAGAAAAATCAGATTATGAAGAGAGTATTTCTGAGATTTTAGAAAAATATGAGCAAAAGCAAAAAGAATATCAAGAATTAGAGATTATTTATGCTACAGAAAAACAAAAAAATGATAATTTAGATTTAGAGATATTAAAATTAGATGCAAAACTTGCAAAATTAAGAACAGATTTAGAGAATATAGGAAAAGAAAAAGAAGAAAATACAGTAAAACAAGAAGAATTTAATAAAACAATATTAGAGATGGAAGAAAAAAATTCTGCTTTAAATATTATTATTGAAGAATTTACAAATTTAAATAAAGATAATCAAAAATACATAGATGACTTAAATTTTGATATAACAAATTTAAAAATATCAGTTTCTTCATTTGATGAAAGCGAAGTTTCTATTAATGAAATTATTGAAAGAATTGATTTTGATATTAGAAAAAACACAGCAAGTATTAATAATAAAAAAGATTTAAGAGAAAGAATATTAGTAGAAAATCAAGAAAGCGAAGTAAAAATAGAAGAAGTAAAACAAAAAATTATAGATTTGGAAAAAGAAATTCTTGGAAGTACAGAAAAAGTAGAAAAACTAAAAGAAGATAGAATTATAAAAAATGAAAAATTAACTAATATTGAAAAAGAAATAGAAGAACAGAATTTAAAGATTGAAGATATAAAAAATCATGTTTCAAAATTAGATTTAAAAAAGTCAAAAATTGAGCTTGAACTAAATCAAGTGATTAGTAAGATGTGGGAAGAATATGAATTAACTCCAAATACAGTTGGTGATATAGAAAAAGCTAAAAATCCTACAGAAGTTCAAAAAAATGTAAATTCTATAAGAAGTGATATAAGAGATTTAGGAAGTATAAATGTTGATTCAATAAAAGAATATCAAGAATTAAAAGAAAGATATGATTTTATGAGTGAACAAAGACTTGATTTAGAGGATTCAAGTAACAAGCTAAAAAAAGTTATTAATGAAATGATAGAAACAATGAAAAAGCAATTTACGGAACAATTTAAAATCATTAATAAAAATTTTGGAGAAGTTTTTACAGAATTATTTGGTGGAGGAAAAGCGGAGCTGATTCTTGCAGATGAAGCGAATATTTTAGAATGTGGAATAGAAATAGCAGTTCAACCACCAGGAAAGAAACTTCAAAATATGATGTTATTATCAGGAGGAGAAAAGGCTTTTACTGCTATAGCATTATTATTTGCAATATTAAGAATGAATCCAGCACCATTTTGTGTGCTAGATGAAATAGAAGCAGCACTTGATGATGTTAATGTTTATAGATTTGCGGAATATTTGAAAAAGTTTTCCAAGGATACACAATTTTTAGTTATTACTCACAGAAAAGGAACTATGGAAGCTGCAGATACTGTTTATGGAATTACAATGGAAGAAAAAGGAATAAGTAAACTTTTATCAATGAAGTTAAAATAAAAACATATAAAATTAGTTTTTTATAGCAAGGAATTTAGAAATTTGTTTTCTAAATTCCTTGTTTTTTTGAAAGAAAAATGGGAATGATGTTTAAAAAGATATATAAAAATATACTAGAAAAACCACCCAAGTCAAAAAGACAACAAATCTAATTAATAGATAAAAGAAGAAAAATAAAGAAAAAGTGAGCATAAATGAGTAATCTTTGATATATAAAAGGCTGAAACTAAATAAAATAGAATAAATCTGTCTAAATTTGACTAAAAACGTAAAAAAATGTTTGAAATTGCATCATATTTATAGTATAATAGTGTTTAGTGACGCATTTTAAAAAGCTAAAAAGGAGAGTGAAGTTTATTTTAATAAATTGGGTTAAATATTATACAAAAGAAGTCGCAAAAACCCTAAAACTTATCACAATTAGTTTAGCTATAGTAATAACTGTAGTTTACATTAAATATAAACCTGTATATAAAGTCACGATATCAGGTGAAACAATAGGTTTTATAGAAAACAGAAAAGTAATGGAAGCAAAAATAGATAAATACATCAAAAATACTACAGGAAATGTAGCATTTAGAGAAATTGATGAATTACCAGAGTATGAATTTAAATTTGTAAATAAAGATACACAAGTTAATGAAAAAGATGTAATGTTATCTATTGAGAGCTTAACAACAACAACATATAGATTTTATGCAGTAATGCTTAATGGAGAACAAAAAGCTTTACTTGAATCAAAAGAAGAAGCGGAAAACATGATAAATGAAATAAAATCAGACATGAGTGCAGAAATAGAATTTAATTTATGTATAATTGATAATTATACAAAAGAGCATAATGTTGTTTCAATCGATGCGGCTAAAAATACTTTAAGCGAATTAAAAGTCGCTAAAGTAACTGAATATCAAAGTAAAAAGGCAGAGGAAGAAGCTGCTGCGAGAAAAGCATCTTTAGCAAGAGCAAGAACTTTAAGAGCAAGAAGCTTGGCTACAACAGTAACAGATGGACCATCAGGTGATATAAATGGAATAGCACTTTCAATACCTGTTACAGGTTCAATATCATCAAGATTTGGATCTAGGGGATCATCAAGATCTACTATACACACAGGATTAGATATAGCATCATCTTCAGGAAATGGAATAAGATCAGTAGCAAGTGGAACAGTAGTTTATGCAGGATATAAAGGTTCTTATGGTAACCTAATTATAATAGATCACGGAAATGGAGTTCAATCTTATTATGCACATTGTAGTGCAATATATGTAGCACAAGGTGCTCCAGTTGATACAAATACAACAATAGGAGCAGTTGGCTCAACAGGAAATTCAACAGGACCACATTTACATTTAGAGTTAAGAGTAAATGGAGCCCCAGTAAATCCTCAAAATTATTTATATAAATAAAAAGTTAAGATTTATAGAATACTGACAAAATAAATGTCAGTATTCTTTTATATTGTAAAAAAATTCTTTGCAATTTCTACAATATTGATCTATACAAGTTTTAATAAAAATGAGTTACTTTTATAAGTTAAAAAAATAAAATTAATATATAATTAAGGTTTAAATAGTAAAACAAAAAAGACGATGAAAAGTATAATTGTAAAATTCTTTTTTTAAATGCATCTTTATTAAATTAGAATAATATAATATAAATTGACTTTTTTAAAATGTACTGTTATAATAATTTCAACTAAAATATTATGTATAGAGATAGGAGATAAGTAGTGTATAAAGATTTAATAGATCAATGGAAAAGTTATGACGACAATGATATTATTATGGTTAATCATTTGCTTGTTCCTTTTAATAAAATGGCTAAGGGAATTAGGAAGATTCAAATTATTAATAAAAGAATAAATAAAGAATTTAAAGACAATATAAACGAAATAAAAAAATTAAATTCACCAAAAAAATAGAAATATTTTATAAAGTATTTCTATTTTTTATATTTAATTGTTTTCTTTTTAATTTTTTTCTATAAAATTTAATTAGGTTTCTAAACAGTTTATTTTTTTTAGGCAAAACATACAAACTTTCAATTTGATAATTTATTTTAGCACTTTCTATAACGGTTTTCCATCTTTTTTTTGTCCAAAAATTAAATACTTCGATAATGTTAATATAATGTCTATCATAGCTATTATAATTTCCATCAGATATGTAAATTTGTAAGAAATTAATTGCATTTAAAAATTTTTGATGAAATGAATTATAAGCAAAATCATATTTGTCTTCAGAACTAACAATGAACAGACATTCATATTCTAATCTATCTAATGTTATTTCTATAAAAGTTTCAAAATTTTTAGGAAAATTCTTATTATTGTTTTTACCATACGTAGTATTAATTACATTTTTGTACTTTTTTTCAATTTGTGGTGATGATAATAAATTTCTGATTCTCTTTAAATAAGAATCAAGTTGTAAATTAGTGTAAGAAAATCTTTCTTTTATTTCTAGTTCATCAAAGTATTTAGGAATATCAAAGTTGTCTTTCAATTTGTCCAATTCATTTTTATATAGAGGATCTGCTAATACTTTTAAAATAATATCTAGTTTTTCTTCTATTTCTTTTGAAAAATCATCTAAAAATAATGCAGCTTTTTCTTGATGTGATTTTCTTTTTTGAATAGAGAATTGATAATAAGCCCAAATTGCACCACTAATCATTCCTAATGTAGAAATAACACTTGTGCAATCTTGAATTTTAATTTCTGAAAAATCTTTTGCAAACAGAAAAGCAGTAAATAAAATGGCGATAATTAATATTATAAATAGTACTATAAATAGAAATATAAATACTCTTTCTAGAATGTTTTTTTTATAAATAAGATTCCTTTTATATTTTAAATATTTAATACAATAATATATATTGACTACTTTAAATATTATTTCTATTGTTATAGATAAAATAATATAAATAAGTAGCTGAAATATAAAACTTACTATGTTAAAAATAAACATATAGAAATTAAATGTAATTAATATTATTACCCAAAACATTGTATGCATAAAATTTTTCATATTTAGTACTCCTAGTTGAAAGCATTATACAAAAGAAATTATCAAAAATCAATAAAAACTATACTTTAAACTAGTAAAGTAGATAAAATGAATATTTTTTAAATCATTTTATTTTTATATTTCATAATTTTCATTAATAATAATTCCATTTAATTAAAATTGAAGATCGCTAAAATTTTGAATTGTATATGTATAATATTAGTAAAGTATATATTTTTGGTTGTTAGAATAACAGAATTATAATGAGTTCATAAAACTTGTAAAAACTAAGAAGAAACGTCAATAAATATATAGGCTAAATATATAATTTTAAAAATGTTTGACAAACCTACAATACATTAATATTTTATTGTATAAATAACTTGAATTTGTAACAAATTATATATATACTAATTTATGAAAAAATAAAAATAAGGAGGCAAAAGATGGCAGAAGTAACAGAAGAAGAAAGACTTGAAATTGAACAAATGATTAACAGTTTAGTTGAAAGAGCGAAAAAAGCATCAGAAGAATATAAAAAATTAGATCAAGAACAAATTGATAGAATTGTTAAAAAAATGTCAATGGCGGGACTTGATAATCACATGAAATTAGCAAGAATGGCAATAGAAGAGACTGGAAGAGGAATTTATGAAGATAAAATAACTAAGAATATGTTTGCCACTGAATATGTTTATCATAATATTAAAAAAGACAAGACAGTTGGAGTAATATCTAAAAATGAAGAAGAAGGATATTCGCTAATTGCTGAGCCAATAGGTGTAATAGCAGGAGTAACACCAGTTACAAATCCGACTTCAACAGTAATGTTTAAATCTCTAATTTCAGCAAAAACAAGAAATGTTATAATATTTGGTTTTCATCCAAGTGCTCAAAAATGTAGTATGGAAGCTGCTGAAATTCTTAGAAAAGCAGCTGTATCAGAAGGAGCTCCAGAAGATTGTATATTATGGATAGATAAACCATCAGTGCTTGCTACAAGTTTATTAATGAATCACCCAGGTGTTGATTTAATTCTTGCAACAGGTGGTTCAGGTATGGTTAAATCTGCATATTCAAGTGGAAAACCAGCATTAGGTGTTGGACCAGGAAACGTACCTTGTTATATAGATAAAACAGCTAAATTAAAAAGAGCAGTAACAGATTTAGTAATGTCTAAATCATTTGACAATGGAATGATATGTGCTTCAGAGCAAGCAGTTATAGTAGATAATGAGATAACAGAACAATTTGAACAAGAAATGAGAAACTTAAATTGTTATTTTGTAAATGATGAAGAAAAAGCAAAATTACAAGCTACTATGTTTGATAGTGCAAATGGAAATAAATTAAATGGTGCGATAGCAGGACAAAGCCCAGCAACAATAGCTAATTGGGCTGGATTTAGTGTTCCTGAAAATACAAAAGTTTTAGTAGTAAGAGAATATGGCGTAGGGGATGAACACCCATTTTCAAAAGAAAAGCTTAGCCCAGTACTTGCATATTATACTGTTAATAATGCAGAAGAAGGTGTTGAACTAGCAGATAGATTAATAAAATTTGGAGGAATGGGACATTCTGCTGTTATTCATTCAGAAGATAAAGAAACAGTATTAAAATTTTCTAAAGCAGTAAAAACAGGAAGAATTATAGTAAATTCTCCATCAACACATGGAGCAATAGGTGATATATATAATACAAATGTGCCATCATTGACATTAGGTTGTGGTACTTTTGGCGGAAATTCAACTACATCAAATGTATCATCAGTTAATTTAATAAATATAAAAAGAGTTGCTAAAAGGAGGGTTAATATGCAATGGTTTAAGGTCCCTGAAAAAATATTCTTTGAGGCTGGTTCTATAGCTTATTTAGAAAAAATGCCAGAAATTACAAGAGCTTTTATAGTTACAGATCCTTCAATGGTTGAATTTGGTTATGTTGATAAAATTTTATATCATTTAAGAAAAAGAGAAAGTTATGTACATGCTGAAATTTTTTCAGAAGTTGAACCAGATCCATCTTTTACAACAATTAGAAAAGGTGTAGAGGCAATGAATAATTTTAAACCAGATGTAATTATTGCTCTTGGTGGTGGTAGTGCAATGGATGCAGCAAAAGGAATGTGGCTTTTCTACGAATATCCAGATGCAGATCCAGAAGGTTTAAAATTGAAATTTATGGATATAAGAAAAAGAACTTATAAATTCCCAAAATTAGGAACAAAATGTAAAATGGTGTCAATTCCAACTACATCAGGAACAGGATCTGAAGTAACATCATTTGCAGTTATATCTGATAAAGAGAAAAATATGAAATATCCATTAGCTGATTATGAGTTAACACCAGATGTTGCAATAGTTGATCCAGATTTAGTTATGACTTTACCTAAGAAATTAACAGCAGATACTGGTATGGATGTATTAACACACGCATTAGAAGCTTATGTTTCAGTAATGGCATCAGATTATACAGATGGGTTAGCCGAAAAGGCAATAGAGTTAGTATTTGAAAATTTACCAAAAGCTTATGAAGATGGAAATAACAGAGTGGCAAGAGAAAAAATGCATAATGCAAGTACTATAGCAGGTATGGCATTTACAAATGCATTTTTAGGTGTTAACCATTCTATAGCTCATAAATTAGGAGGAGAATTTCATATTCCTCATGGAAAAGCAAATGCAATAATTTTACCTTATGTAATTAAGTATAATGGAACAGCTCCAACTAAAATGGTTTCTTGGCCTAAATATGAACATTATGTAGCAGATGAAAGATATAGAACTATTGCTAAAAGATTAGGATTACCAGCTTCAAATAATGAAGAGGGGGTAAATTCTTTAGTAAAAGCAGTTTTAGAATTAAATGAAAAATTAGGTGAAGAAAAATCCTTAAAAGATTGTGGTATAGATGAAAATGAATTCTTATCAAAAATTGATATGCTAGCAGATAGAGCTTTTGAAGATCAATGCACAACAGTAAATCCAAGAGTTCCACTAGTATTAGAAATAAAACAAATTTTATTAGATGCATATTATGGAAATCCAATAAATTTATAAAAATTAAGGGACTGTAAAAGGTCCCTTTTATTTCATTTTCGTTACATTTACCAATTTTATTGACAAAACTTGTCTTTTAATATAAAAATAAATTAGGTAGATAGATTTATTTAAAGGAGAGATAAAATGGAAGAAAATGAACTAAAGATAGATGTTGGTGAAAATCCAAATGTAAGTACAAAAAACAGATTTACAACTTTAATATTATGCTGGTTTTTAGGTTTTTTTGGAGTGCATAGATTATATGCTGGAAAAATCGGATCAGGATTTTTAATGCTATATGGAACTATTGTATCAGGATTAATGTTAGCATTAAGTGCACCAATAGGAGCAATGTGTTTTATAACAATGGCAGCCTTAGTGGTAAATGATTTTGTAGTAATAGCATTTAAGCAATTTTCTGATTGCTATGGTAAATGTATATGTGATGACAAAGTAAAATAATTCTATGAATTTGGGGAGGATTTATATAAATGTCAGAGCGAGAAAAATTTTCTGTAGATACAGAAAAATTAAAAAATGAAACAAAAGAAACAGTTGATCAAGTTAAAGAGTCAATAAAAAATGTTGACTTTAAAAAAGATGCTGAAGAAACAAAAGGATTCTTAAAAGAAATGTTTTCAAATCCATTTAATGCAGTAAAAAGAGTTGCAGAAGGAGAGGAAAATGTACTTTCAAAAGTTGTTATTATAATGATAATATTTATAGTAGCTTCTGTAATATACGAAATAATTTCTTTAATAAAATTTGGTAAATATGCTGGATTTGGAAATAATTTATTAGATTTAGTTGCATCAGTGTTAAATCCATTATTTTATATATCAGTACCAGCAATTATAATATTTGTTATGAATAAAAATAGCAAAAAATCTTTAATAACAGTTATATCAACTTTAGTAATAGCTGCTGTACCAGTAGTTATAAATCAAATAATAAGTATTATAAATATATTAGTTACTGGAATAACAATAGTAACATCTCCAATAACTACAGTATTATCAGCGATTGCAATAATTCTTACATATTTTGGAATGAAAGATTTATTTGAAGAACAAGAAGATAGCACTTTTATAAAAAAATATGCAATAATAAAAGTAATTGCAGCACTTATATTAGTAATTCTTGCAAGAATAGGAATTTATTAAAATGAAATCATTAAAAATAATAGGTACAATATTTGCTTTAATTGGTTTAATAGTAATAATTGTAGGAATTTGTTTATCAACAGCAAATAGTGAATTTATGAAAACAGCAAATTTTGCAGAAGGAATAATAACAGATGTAACTTCTTATCGTGATTCAGACGGAGATACACATCGTACAGTATATGTTGCTTATGAAGTAGATGGGATTAGATATGAAGATATGACTAATTTTACTTCTTCAAGTATGAGAGAAGGAAAAAAGATAAAGATTTACTATAATCCAGATTTGCCAAGCGATTTTAGAGTAGAAGGAGAAACAGTTTTTGAGGCAGTATTTCCTATTGCATTTGGTGGAATATTTTTTATTGTAGGAATGAGCCTAGTAGTTCCTGGAGTAATACATTCAATAAATCAAAATAAAGTTAAACAACAGGGAGAATTAATAGAAGCGGAAATTGATGATATAGATGTAAATTATGGTTATACAGTAAATGGTAGACATCCATATATAATTAACTGTAGCTGGAAAGATCATAATACAGGAGAATTATATCAATTTAGGAGTAATAATTTATGGTTTGATCCTGAAAAATTATTAGATGGTAAAAAGACTATACAAGTATATGTAAATATGCAAAAACCAAAAATTTATTATGTAGATACAAGTGAACTAGAGAAATTAGTAAAAAATTAAATATAGAAATAAGAAATCGCTAGAGATAGCGATTTTTTTATATAATGCGAAAGTGCAAAGTATTTTTCTATTATATAAAGACTTGAGCAAACATTTCCCAAAAAATTTGAAAGAAATTTTTTGCATATAGAACTTTTTTGATATAGTAAATGAAATGAGCTACAGATAAGTTATTTTAGAGAAAAGACTAGGACATTTGTATTTAGTTTTGCTTTTTCTAGTATAATGTCCACTTTTGTTCTTGTCTTTTTTATAATTTCAGTATATAATAATAAATCATGTGAAAGGAGAGATGATATATGGCAATTAGTAAAGATGAGGTAATTCATATTGCAAAACTTGCTTGTTTAAATTTATCAGAAAAAGAAATAGAAAAATATACAGGCGATATGCAAGAAATATTAGAGTTTGCTAATTTGATTAATAATGTTAATACAGAAGGATTAGATGAGACTATTGCAGCAAATGAAAAAAGTAATGTTTTAAGAAAAGATGAAGTAGTAAATTTTGAAAATAGAGAAAGCTTACTTGCAAATGCTCCAAGTCAAGATGAAGGAATGTTTAGAATACCAAAAGTTATAAATTAAGCTATTAGTTATAAAAATAGGAGAAATATATGAAAATAGGAATAGATATAGATGATACAATAGCTGATACTTATGAATTGATTATGAATTATGCACAAGAATATACAATAGATGTATTAAAAAGAGAACCAATAATCAAACATGGAAGTTGTGGAAATCATTATTATACACAATATTTACACGGATGGAAAGAAGGAGAAGACTTCCAATTTTTGAATGAATATTATGAAAGAATAATAAGAAATGTTAGACCAAAAACTTTAGCTGTAAAGTATTTGAGAAAACTTCAAGATGAAGGTAATGAGATTATTTTAATAACAGCTAGATGGGAAACAGATACTTTTGATGTAAAAGAAACAACAAAGACATGGGTAAAAGAAAATAATATTCCATGTAATAAATTAATTATTAATGCTGAAAACAAGCTTATTGCTGCTAAGAAAGAAAATATAGATATTTTTATAGATGATAGTTTTAAAAATTGTAAAATGGTTTCAGATAGCGGAATAAAAACTTATATAATGGATACAGGAGTTAATAGAGATTTAGAAGATGATAAAATTATAAGAGTATATTCTTGGCCACATTTATATATGAAGCTAAAGGAAAATATGAATTAAAATAACATGTGTTATTTGTAAATCAAAAGTGTTCAAAGTATAGGTGTACAGAATGCATAAGTATTCTGCATTCTGAGGTTGTAAAAATTAAAATGGTCTTAAGCAAAACGTCCTCAAAAGGACAGAGGGAGGAAAGTAAATGGAACTTTATGAATATACAGTAAGTGAACTTGCAGAAAAACTTGAAAAAGGAGAAATAACTTCAGAGGAGATAGTAAAAAGTTATTTTAGTAGAATAAAAGAAAAAGATGAAAAAGTAAAAGCATATGTTACAACATTAGAAAATGATGCTATAGAAAAGGCTAGAAAAATTGATGAAGATAGAAAATCTGGTAAAAAATTACCTAAATATGCTGGTATACCAATAGCAATAAAGGATAATATGTGTATAGCAGGAATTAAAACTACTTGTAGTTCTAAAATGTTAGAAAATTTTGTAGCGCCTTATAATGCTACAGTTATAGAAAAATTAAATAATGAAGATTTAGTATATCTTGGAAAATTAAATATGGATGAGTTTGCTATGGGAAGTTCAACAGAACATTCAGCATTTTTCAAAACTCGTAATCCATGGGATTTAGATAGAGTTCCTGGCGGAAGCTCAGGGGGAAGTGCAGCAGCTGTAGCAGCAGATTTAGCACCATGGGCTTTAGGAAGTGATACAGGAGGGAGTATTCGTCAACCAGCATCACTTTGTGGTGTTATAGGGTTAAAGCCAACTTATGGATTAGTTTCAAGATATGGATTAGTAGCATTTGCATCATCACTTGACCAAATAGGCCCTTTAACAAAAAATGTTACTGATGCAGCAATTCTTTTAAATTTAATAACAGGACATGACGAAAAAGATTCAACATCTATAGATTTAGAGAAAAAAGACTATACTCTAAGTTTAGTAAATGATGTTAAAGGAATGAAAATAGGACTTCCAAAAGAGTATCTTAGTGAAGGTGTAAATGAAGAAGTAAAAAAATCAATATTAGATGTTGCAGAAAAATATAAAGAATTAGGTGCAACAGTTGAAGAATGCTCTTTTGACATTGGAAAATATGCAACTTCTGTTTATTATATTATTGCTGATGCAGAAGCAAGTTCAAATTTAGGAAGATTTGATGGAATTCGTTATGGATTTAGAAGTGAAAAATTTGATAATTTAAAAGATATTTACAAAAATTCTAGAAGTGAAGGATTTGGAGAAGAAGTAAAAAGAAGAATAATGGTAGGTACTTATGTACTTTCATCAGGATATTATGATGCATACTATAAAAAAGCTCAAAAGGTTAGAACAGTTATTAAAAATGCATATAATGAATTATTTGAAAAATATGATTTATTATTAACACCAACATCACCAGTTACTGCTTTTAAATTTGGAGAAAAAATGGATAATCCATTAGAAATGTATTTAGCAGATATTTGTACAGTACCAGTAAATATAGGTGGAGTTCCAGGAATAAATGTACCATGTGGTTTGGATAGTAAAGGAATGCCTATAGGATTTCAATTAGTTGCTAAAGCATTTAATGAAGAAACAATGATAAGAGCAGCATATACTTATGAGCAAAATACAAACTTTAGAGAAAATAAACCAAGCTTTAAAGGAGGAAAAATCTAATGAGAGATGATTATGAAGTAGTCATAGGACTAGAGGTTCACTGTGAACTTTCAACAAAAACAAAAATATTTTGCTCATGTTCAACAGAATTTGGTGGAGAACCTAATACGCATTGTTGCCCAATATGTATGGCAATGCCAGGAACACTACCAGTATTAAATGAAAAAGTTGTTGAGTATGCTGTAAAAGCAGGACTTGCTACAAATTGTAGTATTGAAAAAAATAGTAAAAATGATAGAAAAAATTATTTTTATCCAGATCTTCCAAAAGCATATCAAATATCACAATTTGATAAACCACTTTGTTATGATGGATATGTAACTATAGAGACAGAAGAAGGCGAGAAAACAATAAGAATTGAAAGAATACATATAGAAGAAGATGCAGGAAAGCTAAATCATGATGAATATGGAAGAGGAAGTTTTGTAGATTTAAATAGAGCAGGAGTTCCATTAATAGAAGTAGTATCAAAACCTGATTTAAGAAGTACAGAGGAAGTTGAAAAATATTTAAGAAAATTAAAATCAATTTTTGAATATGTTGAGATTTCTGATTGTAAAATGGAACAAGGCTCATTAAGAGCAGATGTAAACGTGTCTGTTAGAAAAAAAGGAGCTCAAGAATTTGGAACAAGAACAGAAATGAAAAACATGAACTCTTTTAGAAGTATAGTAAGAGCAATAGAATATGAGGCAGAAAGACAGATTGAAGAAATTGAAAACGGAAATAAAATAATTCAAGAAACTTTAAGATGGGATGATATATCTGGAAGAACATTTCCAATGAGAGATAAAGAAGATGCACAAGATTATAGATATTTTCCAGAACCAGATCTAGTTTCAATTAAATTATCTGATGAATATATTGAAAATATTAGAAAAGAATTGCCAGAACTACCAGAAAGTAGAAGAAAAAGATATATTGAAGAATATGAATTAACAGAAAAAGCTGCTAATTTTGTAACTTCATCAAAATATTATTCAGATATATTTGAAAAAGGAGCAGAAATATCAAAAAATCCAAAAACAGTTGGGAACATTATTATGTCTGATATAGCAAGAATTTTAAATGAAAGAGAAGAAGAACCAGAAGATTTAAAATTTAGTGGCAAAGAACTTGGAGAGCTTGTAACTTTGATAGATAAAGGTACAATAAGTTCTGCGATAGCGAAAAAAGTTTTAGAAGAATTATTTAATGAAGTAAAAATGCCAAATAAAATAATCGAAGAAAAAGGATGGGTTCAAATTTCCGATGAAGGTGCTATAAAAGAAGTTGTTATGAAGGTTTTAGAAAATAATCCTAAGTCAATAGCAGATTACAAAGCTGGTAAAGATAGAGCTTTAGGATTTTTAGTAGGTCAAGCAATGAAAGAAACAAAAGGAAAAGCAAATCCTGGAATATTGAATAAATTATTTTTAGAAGAATTAAAAAAATAATTTGAAATATATATTAGAAGAAGTAAAAAAATTCAAATATATAAATGAAAGTTTGACAGATATAATTTAAATGGACAATATTAAATAAACGCAAATAAAAATGGTTTGCATATTTAATATTGTCCATTTTTGTTGTTTTTAATTTCTAATTATTGCCAAAATAATATAAGAAAAAAAACACATAATAGTAATATGAAATCAAAAGGGGGAAATTTTTAAATGAAAAAGACAATAGGAACAATTACTTTTTTTATATTAATGACAATATATGTTTTTACTGGAAATACTTATGCAACAGATTCAGTAGGAGACGTTACACCAAGAGCATTAACTGTTGATATGAATGTTGAAGTAGATAAAACTACAGTAAATCCAGGTGATAATGTAACAGTATCAGTTAAATTTGGAAAAATGATGGGAAAATATACTGTTAAAGTAGCTTATGATAATAATATTTTCGAATATGCATCAGCAGTTGGAGGTGCAATAACTGACACAGGTGATAAAGTAGATGTAGCTTTTACAGATGCAACAGGAGGAACTAGTCCAAGAGATAGTGTAAATGTAACTTTTAAAGCAAAAGAAAGCATTACTACTTCTAATCCAACAGAAGTTACTGTAACAGCTGAAAACTTGCAAAATGCAGATGGTTCAGAAACTTATGATTCTATAACAGTACCGATAGTAAAAAATATAACAGTTGAACCAGTTTATGCAGATTACACAATAAAATTAGATAGACCACAAACTATTATAAAAGGAAAAGAAACAG
>CANOVB010000008.1 GCA_947570695.1 uncultured Clostridium sp. | reverse complement strand
GATTTTATATAGGAATAGATCCAACAGCAAATAGTATGCATATAGGACATTTTGTTGCATTAATGGTTGCGTCAAGACTTCAAAAAGCAGGTCATAGACCAATTATATTAATGGGTGGTGGAACAGCTACTATAGGTGATCCATCAGGAAGAACAGATATGCGTCAAATGCTTACAAGAGAACAACTAGATAGTAATGTTGAAGCAATAAAAAAACAAGCAGAAAGATTTGTTTCATTTGAAGGAGAAAATGCAGCTATAATAGTAAATAATGCTGATTGGCTATTAGACTTAAATTATATTGATTTTATGAAAGAGATAGGAAGTAAATTTACAATTAGTAAAATGATAGCTCAAGAATGTTATAAAAATAGATTAGAAACAGGATTAACATTTTTTGAAATGGGATATCTTTTACTTCAAAGTTATGATTTTTTGTATTTACATGATAAATATGATTGTAAAATGCAAATAGGTGGAAATGATCAATGGTCTAATATTATTGGTGGAGTTGAATTAATCAGGAAAATAGGATCAGAAGATTCTTATGGATTAACATTTAAACTTCTTACAACAGCTGATGGAAAGAAAATGGGAAAAACAGCAAAAGGAGCATTATGGTTAAATCCAGAAAAAACATCACCTTATGAATTTTATCAATATTGGAGAAATATTGGAGATACAGAAGTTAGAAAAGTATTAAGTTTACTTACATTTTTACCTGATGAAGAAGTAGAAAGATTATCATCATTAAAAGATGAAAAAATAAACGAAGCCAAAAAAGTAGCAGCTTATGAAATAACAAAATTAATACATGGTGAAGAAGAAGCTAAAAAGGCGGAAGAATCATCAGAAGCATTATTTGGAAATGGTGGAAATCTTGAAAATATGCCATCTACTAAATTAGAAGAGATAAATATTTCTATTTTAGATGCATTAGTTTTAACACGGAATTGCACCATCAAAAGGTCAAGCGAAAACTTTAATTGCACAAGGCGGAATTACTTTAAATGAAAATAAGATAGAAGATGTATCTTATAAATTAGATGAAAATGATTTTAAAGAAGGATATGCTATTTTAAAAAAAGGGAAAAAAGTATATCATAAATTAGAAAAATAAAGTTGACTTTTTCGTATATTAGAATAGTAAATATTGGTAAAGACTTTATTTATTAAGAATGAAAAATATTTTTCTACTAAGGAACAAAAATGGCGACATGTAAAATTTTCATGTCGCTATATTTGAATAAAATTTTACTAAACATGAACAAATTTATGAACTAAATAATTCGAATGGGGCGGATTATGGAAAATATAAAAGATTTTGCAAGAAAGTACAAATTAGACATAGTAATATTTGTAGTTATTTTTGCTATAGCAATTTTTTTAAGAACATATAAGTTAGATGAAATTCCTGCTGGAATTAATGTAGATGAAGCAGGCATGGCTTATGATGCTTTTTGTCTATCAAAATTTAAAGTTGATAGAGCATTAAATCATTTACCAGTTTATTTTGTAAATTTTGGGTGTGGTCAAAGTGTTTTGTACGGATATATTACAAGTGTTTTTATTAAAATATTTGGATATAGTCTAAGTACCATAAGAATTACAGCAGTTTTATTTAACTGTATAGCAATATTATTATTTTATATTATGGCAAGAAAGGAATTAGGTAAAAAATCAGGTTTAATTCTGGCAATTTTACTTACAATTAATCCTTGGAATATAATGTCATCAAGATGGGGATTAGATTGTAATTTACTTGCTCCAGCTTTGATAATATCTATATTCTTTTTAATGAGAGCTAAAAAATGGTATGATTATATAATAGCTGGAATTTCTTTTAGTATAACTTTATATACTTACGCAATTTCTTATTTAATAATTCCATTATTCTTATTTATAGTTTTGCTATATATGTTATATACAAAGAAAATAGAATTTAAAAATGTAATTATTTTTGGAATACCAATATTTATATTAGCAATTCCTTTAATACTTATGCTATTAGTAAATAGTAACATTATAGATCAAATAAACTGGAAAATAACAATTCCAAAATTTCCAGATTATAGAAGTTCAGAAATTAGTTTTTCAAATATATTAACTAATTTACAGTCATTATATAGAATATTTGTATTTGATGGATTTACTTTTGATGCAATTCCTAAGTTTGGTACTCTTTATAATTTTGCTATAGTACTTTCTGTAATGGGAATTTTTATTGAAAGCTATAAGTTTATAATAAATATAAAAAATAAAAAGTTTAAATTTAACTCTGTTATTTTTATATTATTTTTAGCAGTAGCAAGTATAATGCTTTTAGTATTTAAAATTAGTATATATAAATCAAATGCAATATATTTTCCTTTAATATTTTTCTGCTTTGTAACTATACAATTTTTATTTGAAAAGCAGAAGTTAAGTTTTAAGGAAAATATTTTAAAAAATAAGGAAACATCTAAAGAATATAGATTAAATATAAAATGGCTAATATATGAAATTATACTAATAATTATTATAGTTTTATATGTAATTAATTTTGTAGATTTTATTAAATATTATTTTACAGAATATGCTAAAGTTTCTGCCTGTCAAGCTTATTTTGAAAGAGATTTAATAGAAGCCATAAGGCAAGTAAATGGTAGAGCAGAATTGCAAAATAAAAGAGTTTGCATACTTTCAACAGGGGAAAGACCATACATTTATACATTATATGCAAATCCAATTTCTCCTTATGACTTTAATAAAACAAGAGGAGAGAATGATAGTTATGGAAGATTTATTATTAATAAAGAAGAAATAGATCCTTCATATGCATATATAATAAGAGGAGATTTTGATTTTAGTTATAAATTAGTATCAGAATATGGATTTACATCTGAAAAAGTAGGAATTTACACAATATTATTTAAACCAGAAAATTAGGAAAAAAAGTAATAAAATTTGTATGATATTAGATATATTTAAAATATAGAGTGTTAAAGCTTTTACTAACTTTGTGCTGAAAAATTAAGAAAGGAATAAATTAATGAGTAAAAAATTAAAATTTATAATATGCTTAATAATTATATTAGCTATAATCGGAACAATATTTGGGAGCTTAGCGATTTATAGATTTTTTACATTTCAAAAAATATTTAAAAAAATAGATGAAAATGTTAGTAAAGAAAATTATTATATGAAAACAACATTAACAAATGGAGAGGAAAAACCTATTACAGAAGCTTTATATAAAGATGGAATAGGGAAAAATATAGCTTCAAATGGGGTATATACATGGGTAAAAAACGAGACTGCTTATATGGTAGATGAAGCAAGTAAAAAAATTTATGCATTAGATATAAATAATATAGAAAATAGTATTATATTAGTTTCAAGTGATATGTTTGTAAGTGCAATTCCAGGATATTATGAAAATATTTTTGGAAGGATTTTACTTGCATGTAATTTAAATATATCAATAAAAACAGGAAAGCTTGGAGAAGAAAAATGCTATATTATAAAATCAAAAGAGAAAAATTCTAACAAAATAGTTTGGGTAAGTAAAGATAGAAAAAATCCTATTAGAGCAGAACTAGAACTTAAAAATGGAGAAAAAATTGTATATGAATATGAAATAAAATTTAATACTGTAAAAATAAAAGATATAGAACTTCCTGATATTTCAGAATACGAAATAGTCCATTAGTGAATGTTTTGCTGAGACTGTTAAATTTTAATTCCTGCAGTATCAGTGTGCAGAATACTTACGCATTCTGTAAACTCATGTCCGTTGGAGAGGCAGATATTTTTGCAAAAGTTTAAATTTTTATTTTAATATTCAAAATGTAATATGTAGTTAAGAAAAGAAAGGTAAAAAATGGAAGAACCAGAATTATTATCACCAGTAGGTGATTTTGAATGTTTAAAAGCTGCTGTGCAAAATGGAGCAAAAGCTGTATATCTTGGAGCATCAAGTTTTAATGCAAGAGCAAAAGCTACAAATTTTGATACTGAAAATTTAAAAAAAGCTATAAAATATGCGAAAGCAAGAAATGTTAAAGTACATTTAACATTAAATACTTTGATTAAAAATAATGAATTTTTAGATGCTGTAAATTTAGCGATTGAAAGCTATAATCTTGGAGTAGATGCAATAATTGTACAAGATTTTGGACTTGCAAAATTTTTGCTTGAAAATTATCCAGAAATTCCACTTCATGCTAGTACTCAAATGACAGTTCATAATTTAACAGGAGTGAATCAACTAGCATCATTAGGATTTTCAAGAGTGGTTTTATCTCGTGAATTATCTTTAGATGAAATCAAATACATAAAAAATAATACTAATACTGAATTAGAGGTGTTTATTCATGGAGCATTGTGCATTTCATATTCTGGACAATGCTTGTTATCTAGTATGATAGGAGGTCGCTCAGGTAATAGAGGACTTTGTGCTCAACCTTGTAGACTTCCTTTTGAACTTATAGAAAAAGATATTAATAATCAAAAAGAAATATTATTAGATAAAGGATATTTATTAAGCCCAAGAGATAATTGTGCTATCGAATTTCTGCCTGAACTTATAAAATATGGAGTTAATTCTTTTAAAATTGAAGGAAGAATGAAAACTCCTACTTATGTTGGAACAGTTACAAGAATATATAGAAAATATATTGATTTAGTTTTGAAAAATATAAATCTTGATAATGAACTTTTAAGGAAAATGATTAGAGAAAATCTTGAAATTAAAAATATAACTACAGGATTATCTGATAGAGAAGAACTTATTCAAGTATTTAATAGAGGAGGATTTTCTACTGGCCATTTAAGAAAAGATGAAAATAAAGAGCTTATTTTTAGAGAAAAACCTAATAATATGGGAATATATTTAGGAACGATTACTCATATTAATGAAAATAAAGGACATTTAAAATTAAAACTTGAAAATACATTATCAATAGGAGATAAAGTATCTATAAACAATGAAAGCTACACTGTTTCAGAACTTATGATAGATAATCAAAATTATGATAGTTTAGAAAAAAATAAAATAGTAAAAATAGGAAGAATGAAAGGTAAAATATCTGTTGGAAATAAGGTTTATAGAATTGAAACAGCTAAATTAAATAAATTTATAGCACCAAGTTTTAAAGAAGAAAAGAACTTAAAAAAAGTATATATTTTTGGAGAAATTTGTATAAAGAAAAATGAAAGAATTTCTTTAAAAGTATGGTCAGATGAAGGGTTTTATAAAGGAATAGAAATAATAAAGTTTTCAGAGAATACTCCAGATGAGGCTTTAAATAATCCAATTAATAAAGAAAAAGTTATTAAGCAAATTTCAAAAACTGGTACAACAGAATTTGAATTTAAGAATATTGAAATTACATTAGACGATGGCTTGTTTGTTCAAATGAGCGCTCTAAATGATTTAAGAAGATTGGCTTTGGAGGAATTAGAAAATGCTGTTATAACAAAAAATTCTCATAATTTATTACCAATAAAAAATCTTGATGTTTTAGAAGAAAATAGAGAAGATGTAGAGAAAAACGAAAATTCTAAAATAATTAATAAAAAGCAAATTTCATTATTATTAAATGTTATAAATACAGAATATGATTATTCAAAACTTGAAAACATAAATAAAATTTATATTCCATTAAAATATTTTTTTAATATAAATTATCAAAAACAAATTGAAAAAATGTTAAGTAAATTTGAAGGTTACATATACATGCCAAGTGTTTTAAGAAATGAAAAGATAGAGAAATTAGATTTAGATAATATTGTTTCAAAATTTGATGTTAAAGGTTTTGTAATTTCCCATATTTCTCAAATAGAAAATGTTAAAAAATATAATTTAGAATTAATAGGGAATTTTACTTTAAATATATATAATAGCTTTAGTGTAAAATTTTTAAATGATTTAGGTATTTCACAAATTACAACTTCTATTGAACTAGATAAGTTCGAAACTAATAATGTCCTAAAGCTTAAAAACATAAAATCAGAAGTTATTGTTTATGGAAAAATACCAGTTATGACAAATAATTATTGTTATCTTGGAAAATCAAATAAATGTTATGAAAAATGCAAGCAAAAATGTAAAACTAACAATATATATTATTTAAAAGATAGAATGAATTTTAATTTTAGAATTATTCCAGATAATACATCTACTATAACAACTATATATAATAGTAAAACTTTATCTGTAAAATATGAAGATTTAAATTCTGATAGTGTACGTATTGATATTTTAGATGAAAATTTAGAAGAAATTCAGAATGTAATTAATACTATATATTTAAATAAGAGATTTGAAGGTAAAGCTTATACTAATTTAAATTATTAATCTATTTACAAAAAAGTAAAATAAGAATAAAATGTAGATAGTTTTTAAGAGGAGGAATTTGAATTGAGGACAGGAAGACGAGAATTAGGAAATAGTAAAAAAATAAATATAACTAAAGTTTTAATAGTAATAGTATTAATGATTTTAGTTGTAGTTGGAATTTATTTCTTAGTTAAGAAAAAAGGATGTGAAACTGAAACTGTAGATAATTCTAAAAAAATGGTAGAAGAGATTTCAGAAGAAAAAAATAAATCTATAGAAGAAATAGTTGCAGAATTTGGTGGAGAAGTTAAAGAAGAAATAAAATCAGATACATATTATATAACAAAAGATGGAAAGGATTATACAGCATATTCTGATGGTGAAATAGCAGAAGGAAATATTGCTTTATGGAGTGGTACTTCTAAAGAACCTCCAAAAGATGAAGCAGGGAATATAAATATTTATACTGCAGAAGAACTAAAATGGATTGCAGACCAAGTAATAAATGGAGAGAAAAATTTTAGCGGTGTTACAATTACTTTAAGAAATACCATAGATTTAGGAGCGAGAAAAAATGAAGATGGTTCTTGGTCTGGACCTACTTGGACACCTATTGTAGGATTTTTAGATGAGTTACCTAAAAAAGAAGGAGACGAAAATTCAAATAATTCTGAAGGAGATACAGAAATTCCTATAGAAGATGATTCTGTTGAAGTTACACAAGAAAATTTAAAAAGATTTGCAGGTGTGTTTAATGGAAATGGTAATTCTATAAGAGGAATGTATATAGAATCAGATAAAAGATATCAAGGTTTGTTTGGCTATCAATCAGGAACAATACAAGATTTAACAATAAAAAGTAGCAGTATAAAGGGAGAAACAGGTGTAGGAGCAATAGTTGGATTAAATGCAGGGGCTATTGTAGAATGCAAATTACAAAATGTAGAAGTAAAAGGAAAAGAAAAAATTGGAGGTTTTGCAGGAATAAGCATGGCAAACTCTAATATCGAAAATTGTATAGTAAATGATAATTCATGTATTGTAAACGGAGAAAAATATGTTGCTGGTATAGCAGGGTATGTAAACAATAATGCAACAATAATAGGCTCTTCTAATAAAGTAAATGTATTAGGAAAAGATTATGTAGGGGGAATTGCCGGAATTATTTTTTATGGATCTACTATAAAAAATTGTTCAAATCTTTCTATAAATGTAGTTGGAGATAATTATGTAGGAGGAATAGCTGGATATTCTGGAGCACAAATAGAAAATTCTTATAATCAAGACAATCAATCTTCTACTGGAGTAGTTAAATCTGTTAGTGGAAAAAATTATGTAGGAGGAATAGCTGGATTAAACTATTTAACTGGAAACATTACTAATTCATATAACATGGGAGTAATAGAAACAGGAGAAGATAACTGTGGAGGAATAGTTGGTTTAAATAATGCATCTGTTTCAAATTGTTATAATTCTGGAGTAATAAATGCTTCTAATTGTGACGGAATAAAAATTGGAGGAATTTGTGGTCAAAATATTTCTGAAAGTTTTATAAATACTTCATACAATATTGGAACTATAAAAGCTAAAAAAACTGCTGAAGGAATAGTTGGCGCTGATTTTGGAACAACTTCAAATTGCTTCTACTTAAATACATCAATTACCGTGTCTAATACAGAAAACAAAGAAGGTGCTAAAACAGAATCTGAATTAAAATCAGTAATTTTAGAAAATTTAAGTGATGCTTATAAAGAAGATATAGAAAATAAAAACAATGGCTATCCAGTGTTATTATGGCAATAGTCAATTTTAAGATGTTTGCATAAGGTATTTGAGTTTAATTTTTAAAGAAATAGTATAAAAATGTTTATGCATTCTACATGCATATAGTTTGGACATTTTGCCAGTAAAGAGATATATGCTGTCACAAAAAAATATATAAAATAAGAAAACATACTTTTTTAGTAAAAAATGTTTAAAGAAAGATTAAAAAATTATAAAAAATGCTTGCAATAACTGAAAAAGAAGTATATAATATCTATATCATAATAAATGTGCTAGAAGAGTGGGAGCCAATCCCACTCTTTACTAATGTTTTGGAGGTGAAGTTTTGTCACAAAGTAGTATTGAATCGAAAGTAGAAAATCTTTTAGAAAAGGTTATTACAGACTTAGGATATGATTTGTATGATGTAAAATACGAAAAAGAAGGAAAAGATTATTATTTACGAATTATAATAGATAAACCAGAAGGAATAGATATAAATGATTGTGAAAAAGTAAATAATCATATAAATGATATTTTAGATGAAGCGGATTATATAAAAGAACAATACTTTTTAGAAGTATCTTCACCAGGAATTGAACGAATATTAAGAAAAGAAAAACATTTTGTAAGTCAAATTGGAAAAGAGATTCTAGTAAAGCTTTTTAAGCCTATAGAAAAACAAAAGGAACTAATTGGAACTTTAGAAGAATACAATAATAATGAAATTACGATTAAATTAGATGATAAATCTATTAAAATAAATTTAAAAGATATAGCTATCGCAAAAACTATATTTAATTGGTAAGACTAAGAGTTTTATCAAAAGAAAGGAATGATATAAAAAATGAAAAACGTTGATGTAAAAGAACTAATTGAAGTTATGGATGAATTAGAGAAAGAAAGAGGAATAAGCAAAGAATATTTAGTAAATGCATTAGAAGAAGCTCTAGTAAAAGCATACAAACAAAATTTTGATGCAGATGAAAATGTTGATAATGTAAAAGTTACAATAGATAAAATTACAGGAGAAATGCATGTTTATTCAGCAAGAGAAGTTGTACCAGAACTTGCTGTTCCTGAACTAGAAATTACACTTGAAGAAGCTAGAAAAATTGATAAAAATTATAATGTAGGTGATGTAGTTAATATCGAAATTAAACCAAAAGATTTTGGAAGAATAGCTGCTCAAAAAGCAAAACAAGTTGTTATTCAAAAAATAAGAGAAGCTGAAAAAGATATGGTTTTTACAGAATTTAATGACAAAAAAGGTGAAATAGTTTCAGGTATAATACAAAAAGCTGATGGAAAAATTGTTGTAATGGATTTAGGAAAACTAGAAGGAGTTATGCCTCTAAAAGAACAAATACCAACAGAAAAGTATAAAGTAAATGATAAAATAAGAGGTTATGTTTTAGAAGTAGAAAGAGGAATAAAAGGAACTCCTCAAGTTATAGTTTCAAGAAGCCATCCAGATTTCGTAAGAAAATTATTTGAATTTGAGATTCCAGAAATTTATGAAGGATTAATTGAAATTAAAAGTGTTTCAAGGGATCCAGGTTCAAGAAGTAAAGTAGCTGTATATTCTAAAGATCAAAATATAGATCCAGTAGGTTCTTGTGTTGGGCAAAAAGGTGTTAGAATTCAAAATATCATCAACGAATTAAATGGAGAAAAAATTGATGTTATTGAATGGAATGAAGATCCAGCAATTTATATTGCTGCAGCATTACTTCCAGCTCAAGTAATGGCAGTAGATGTAAAAGATGAAGAAAAATTTGCGCAAGTAATTGTTCCAGATGATCAGTTATCTTTAGCGATTGGTAAATCTGGTCAAAATGCTAGACTTGCTGCTAGACTTACAAATTGGAAAATAGATATTAAGTCAGAATCTCAAATAAGAGAGATATTATTAGCAGAGGCAGAAGCAGAAGAAGCTGAAACATCAGAAGAACAATAAAATATATTATGAGATAATATAGGAGTGATTGATTTGGTAATAAAAAAGAAACCTGCAAGAACTTGCATGGCTTGCAATGAGCAAAAAGAAAAGCAACAACTTTTGAGAATTGTTAAATCAAAAGATGGAATTATAGAAGTCGATTTAACAGGAAAGAAAAATGGTAGAGGTGCTTATATTTGTAAAAATGAAGATTGCTTAAATAAAATTATAAAATCAAAAAGATTAGAACATATTTTTGAACAAGAGATTAGTTCAGAAGTGTATGAAAGTTTAAGAGGTGTAATTATTGGTAAATAAAGTTTATGGTTTACTCGGAATAAGTGCTAAAGCTGGAAAATTAATTTCAGGTACAGACCTTGTTTTAGAGCAAATGCAAAAGAAAAAAGTAACCCTTGTTATTATTGCTGAAGATGCTTCAGAAAAAACTATTAAAAATATGAAATATTATTGTGAGAAAATGAATGTAGAATTAATAGTTTATGGAAATATCAAAGATAACAGCAAATCTATAGGGAAAAATAATAGAGCCATTATAGGAATTATAGATAAAAATTTAGCAGAAAGCGTAAAAAAAGTAATTTATGGGGGTGAGCCAGTTGGAAAAAATTAAAATTCATGAACTAGCCAAGAAATTAGGGGTAGAAGCGAAAAAAATTCTAGAAGAGGCTAAAAAAATTGGAATTGAAGCAAAAAGCCATTTAAGCTCAATTACAGAAGATGAAATGGAAAGAATAGAAAAAAATTTAAAAGGAGTTTCAAAGACAAAATCTATGGAAAATAAAAAAGAGAAAAAAGAGAGCCCAGTAATAATTAGAAGAGCAGTTATTATTAATAATGACGAGGAAGAGAAAAAAGAAGAAGAAAGAAAAAAAGCTGAGCAAACTAGAAAAAAGGAAATTGGTTTTATAGAAAATAAGAGAAATAAAGATTATAACATTGTTTATAGAGATAGACCAACAAAGCCTCTTACTGTTAGTGAGCTTTTGGGAATCGGAAAGAAAAAAGATGAAAAACAAGTAGTTGAAAAAGAAAGCAATGTTGAAGAGAAAGAAGAAGTTGAAAAAATAGAAGAAAATGTTTCTGAAAAAACTGCTCCAGAAACATCTGTTAGTGATGCTAAAGTAGCGACTACTACTGAAAAACCAAAATTTGAAAATAGACATGAAACTCCTAATAATAAACCATTTAATAAAGAAAGACATAATTCTTCTGGATATAATAATGGTGGATTTAATAATAAAAGAAACTTTAATAATGACAGAGGATTTAATAAAAGAGATAACAATGGTAATAATAGAAATAATGGACCTCAAAAAAGACTAGATGATAGGGGAATTGATAAAAAAATTAAAAATATTATGGATGTTGATATTCCAACTGAAAAAGAAAATGTAAGAGATTACGGAAATAGAGCTAAAGATAAAGCTAAGCAAAACAGACAACAAGATGAACAAAAATCTAAAAAAGTAAATCGTAGAGGAAATGGAAACGATTTTGACTCAGATAAATTAAATAATTTAAAAAGACAAAATAAATTATCTAACATGTATGATGGTGGAGAAATGTTAGATTACTATGATTTAAGTACTGAAAGAGGAAGAAGAGCTAAAAAGAAAAATAGTAAACAAGAAAATAGAACAAAACAAAAAATTTTCAAATTAACTGAAATTACAATACCTGAAACAATTACAGTTAAAGATCTAGCAACAGAAATGAAAATAACAAGTGGCGATGTAATAAAAAAATTATTAAGTTTAGGAATAATGGCAACAATAAATAATGAAGTTGATTTTGATACAGCATATTTAATTGCTCAAGAATATGGAATTAATGCTGTAAAGAAAAATATTGTAACAGATGAAGATATTTTAATAGATGAGACTGAAGATAATGACGCAGATTTAAAACCAAGACCACCAGTTATAGTTGTTATGGGTCATGTTGATCATGGTAAAACATCATTATTAGATGCAATCAGAAGTACAAATGTAATTGAAGGAGAGTCTGGAGGAATTACACAACATATAGGTGCATATCAAGTAAAAATTAATGATAGAGATATAACATTCTTAGATACACCAGGACATGAAGCATTTACATCAATGCGTGCTAGAGGAGCTATGATTACAGATATAGCAATATTAGTTGTTGCTGCAAATGATGGAGTAATGCCTCAAACAATAGAAGCTATAAATCATGCTAAAGCAGCAGAAATACCAATTATAGTTGCTGTAAATAAAATGGATTTACCTGATGCAAATTTTGAAAAAGTACAACAAGAATTAATGAAATATGAATTAGTACCAGAAGCTTGGGGAGGAGATACAATTTATGTACCTATTTCTGCTAAAAAGCATGAAGGTATTGATAATCTTCTAGAAATGGTATTACTTGAAGCAGATGTGTTAGAATTAAAAGCAAATCCTACAAAACAAGCAAAAGGAACAGTAATTGAAGCAAGACTTGATAAATCAAGAGGACCAGTTGCAACAATGCTTGTACAAAGAGGAAAATTAGATGTTGGAGATACAATTATTGTTGGTTCTTCAATAGGTAGAATAAGAACAATGCAAAATGATAAGGGTAAAAAAGTTAAATTTGCTGGACCTTCTACTCCTGTTGAAATTACAGGTTTAACTTCAGTACCAGAATCAGGAGATACTTTCTATGAAGTTAAAGATGAAAGAACAGCAAAACATTTAATAGAGAAAAGAAAATACGAAAAACATCAAAAGGAAATTAATGTTAGTACAGTTGTTACTCTTGATGACTTATTTAATAAAATTGAAAGTGAGAACTTAAAACAATTAAATTTAATAGTAAAAGCAGATGTTCAAGGTTCAGTAGAAGCTTTAAAACAATCATTAGAAAAATTATCAAATGAGGAAGTTAGAGTAAAAGTTATACATTCAAATGTTGGTGGTGTAACAGAATCTGATGTAACACTTGCAAAAGTTTCAGGAGCAATTATTATTGCATTTAATGTAAGACCAGAAGTAATGGCAAAAACTATAGCAGATAAAGAAGGTGTTGAAATAAAACAATATTCTGTAATTTATGATGCTATAAATGATGTAGAAGCTGCAATGAAAGGAATGCTTGATCCAGTTTATAAAGAAGTAGTTATAGGTACAGCTGAAATAAGACAAACATTTAAAGTATCAAATGTTGGAACTATAGCTGGTACTTATGTACTTACTGGAAAAGTAGCTAGAAATGCAGGAATAAGAGTAATTAGAGATAATATAGTAATACATGATGGAAAATTAATTTCTTTAAAAAGATTTAAAGATGATGTAAAAGAAGTTGACAAAGGATATGAATGTGGACTTCAAATCGAAGGATTTAATGACTTAAAAGAAGGCGATTCATTAGAAGTATATGTTATGGAACAAGTAAAATAACTGGAGCTGTTAAAGCTCTGCTTGTTACAGCTCCAGTTGTTAATAAAAACAATTTTGTTTTTATTAACTTCAATATGAATAGCTGCTTTTAGAGACTCAGTTGTTCATAAAATATTCCATAGAAGAAAGGAAAAGATTTTATGTCTAATAGTAATAGAATGAATAAAGTTGATGAGGAATTAAAAAAGGAAATTAGTAATATAATATCTTTAGAATTAAAAAATCCTCATTTAACAGGTTTAATAAGTGTAAGTAAAGTAAAAACAACACCAGATTTAAGATATGCTAGAGTTTATGTAACAATGATAAATGAAAAAAGTAAAAAAGAAAATTTATCGATTTTAAAACAATCTAGTGGTTATATTAGAAGTGCTATAGCAAAAAGAATTAATTTAAGATATACACCAGAACTTGTTTTTGAATTTGATGAATCTATAGAATATGGTTCTAGAATAGATGAAATATTAAAGGATATTACAAAGGATATTAAAAAATAAAATCAAAATTGGGGATTAACAAAGTAAATAATTAAATAAGCAAAGGAGAAAGAATATGACTTTAGATGAAATATTAGTAGAAATAAAAAAAGCTGAAAATATAGTTGTAATGGCACATGAAGCTCCTGATGGAGATGCTATAGGAAGTTCGCTTGCTTTTGTTTTAGCATTAAGAAATATGGATAAAAATGCTTATGTATTAATGAAAGATGAATTTCCAGAAAACTTTTCTTATTTGCCAGGAAGAGAATTTATTAAAAGTGAAGTGGATTTTGAAACTCCTGACTTAGCAATAGTCTTAGACTGTCCAAATATTAAAAGGGTAAATATTGAAGCAAGACCATATTTTGAAAAAGCAAAAGTAAAAGTAGAAATAGATCATCATAATAAAAATGATATGTTTGCAGATTATAATATAGTAAATCACGTGTCTCCTGCAACAGCACAGATTTTAGTATCAAGTTTTGAGTATTTGGGAATTGAAATAACAAAAGATATTGGAATTTGTTTGCTAACAGGAATAATTACAGATACAAATGGTTTTAGAAATACTAATGTTACAATAGAATCTTTTGAATTTGCTTCTTGGAGTTTAGAAAACGGAATTAATTTGCCAAAAATATATAAACAATCTATGATGACTATGACTCGTTCAAAATTTGAAGCTCAGAAATTAGCAATGAATAGATTAGAATTTTTTGAAAATGGAAAAATATCTTTTACATATATGACAAAAGCAGATGATGAAGCTCTTGGCATAAAAGCTGGAGAACATGATGGAATAGTTGAAATAGGGAAAAGCATAGAAGGAGTTGAAGTATCAATTTTCTTATATGAAAAAGAAAAAGGGTTTAAAGCTTCACTTCGCTCAAATGATTATGTTAATGTATCAGAAGTGTGCTTAACTTTTGGAGGAGGAGGTCATATTAAAGCTGCAGGAGCTACTTTAAATATGCCTTTTGAGGAAGCTAAAAGTGCGATAATTTCAGAAGTTATAAAGTTTTTAAATAAATAGAGGTATTAAATTTAGGGATATTTTTAAAAATTCACATAGTGAATAAAAATATCCCTAAATTTAATTTTATAGTAAAATTTTCAGAATTTTCTATAAAATAAAGTTTTAAATAGTCTTTAATTTGCTTATTTTTTATATATAGAAAAGAATTTGTAATTAACTTAATAAATTCTTAATATTTTCTCTATTTTTTCTTAATAATATTCTGCTATAATAAAAGTACTTTAAAAATAGAGAACATGCTGATATAATATGAAAAATAATATATAAATTTAAATGGGGGATTTTAAAATGTATAATATTTTAGTATGTGATGATGATAAAGAGATTGTAAAGGCTATTGAGATTTATTTAACTAAAGAGGGATATAATGTTTTAAAAGCTTATGATGGAGAAGAAGCTTTAAAAGTATTAAAAAATAATACTATTCATCTAGTAATTTTAGATATAATGATGCCTAAAAAAGATGGAATAGAAACTTTGAACGAGATAAGAGAAAATACTTCTATTCCAGTTATAATGCTATCTGCAAAATCAGAAGATGAAGATAAAATTAAAGGATTAAATTTAGGTGCTGATGATTATGTAACAAAACCTTTTAATCCACTTGAATTAATTGCAAGAGTAAATTCTGGAATTAGAAGATATACTAAACTTGGAGCTATAGAAGAAAAAGATAATAAAGGAATTTTTAGAACAGGAGATTTAATTATTGATGATAATTTAAAAACTGTAACTGTAGACGGAAATCAAGTAAAATTAACTCCAACAGAGTATAATATATTAAAGTTTTTAATAAAAAATAAAGGTATTGTATTTTCGATAGAACAAATATATCAAAATGTTTGGGAAGATGAAGCTTTTGGAGCAGAAAATATAATTGCTGTGCACATAAGACACATAAGAGAAAAAATTGAAATAAATCCCAAAGAACCAAAATATTTAAAAGTAATATGGGGAATAGGATATAAAATCGAAAAAATTAGTTGATATTTTTAATAAAGGAGAGTAAATATGAGAAAAAGTAAACTCTTAAAAGCGATTGGGTATATAGCAATACCAATTTTAGCATTAATAATTATATTATCTGTTTTCTATGAAATTGGAAAAGAAGACTTAACTAATATTAAAGAAGATTCAGAATATTTTACAAGTAAATCATTTTTGAATAATTTTATGGGAGTGCTAGCAAGCCAAACTCAAAATTTAATTTACCATAATGATAGATATCAATCTATTACAGATGGTGAAATTAAATTATTTTATAATAATGGTAATAGCACATATTATGACTATTATACTAATATTAAAGATTATTATTATGTTATTTCATATGATAACTTAGTTTTAACTAATATTGAGCTTACTACAGAAACAGATACCTTAGAAAAACTTATAAATTTTTTGAATAATCAAGATGCTAAAAAAGCAAATATTATTAATGGAAATGTTGAGGCTGAATCAGAAATTATATCAAATAAATCTATACAGTATTTTGAAGATTTTAAAAATACTTATTATACAATAACAAGTGAAAATGAAGTTAATAATTATCCATATACAACAGAAGATTCTGAATTAGAAGAAGCTTTAGAAAATTCTACTTCATCAGTTTCAAAAACAGATTCTGAAAGATTATTAAAAACTTACCATACAGCTACAATAAATGATTTAAAAATTTATACTTCTTACAAAGAAGAACTATTAGTAAGAAATAATGATGCTTTTTATAGAAAATTGGTTAAACAATTAGAACCTTATGAAACACAAATGTTTTATGCTCTTCCAATATGTACTATAGCTTTAGTAATTATATGTATATATTTAATTGTTGCGATAGGACATGTAAAAAATAAAGATGAAATAGATATAAATGATTTTGATAAAATTCCAATAGAAATAATACTTTTTATAGCAGTTACTTTAGTAGCATGTATATTAGGTTCTTGTATTGAATTTGTAGGAACTCTTTTTGAAGAATATTATAATTTTGCAATTAGTATTTTGATAACAGCATATTTTGTATCTTATATTGTATGTGCACTTTCATGTATAACATTGATAAAAAGAATAAAAGCTAAAACTTTAATTAAAAGTAGTATTACAGGTAGACTTTTAAAATGGTGTTTTAAAATTATTACAAAAATTTTGAGACAAATAAAAAAAGGTTTTAAAGAAATAGTATCATCGCTTCCAACTACAGGAAGAGTAATAATGTTTATATTTATATATATAATAGGAGTTATTATATTAACTTCAATGTTTGAGGAATTTGGTGTATTCTTAACAATTATTATAACAGGATTTTTAGTTTATAAATTTATCGAAAGAATTAATTGTTATAAAAAAATAGAAGAACATTTAAAGAAAATGTATGAAGGGGACCATTCTAATAAACTTATTCCTTCAAACTTTACTCCAGAGTTTCAAGATATAGTAAGATATATAAATGATGTTTCAAGCGGATTTGAAAATGCAATAGAAGAAGGAATAAAATCTGAAAAATTAAAAACAGAACTTATAACTAACGTATCACATGATATAAAAACTCCTTTAACATCTATAATAAATTATGTTGATTTATTAAAAAAAGAAGAAATTACAAATCCTAAAATTAAAGAATATATTGATATACTAGATAATAAATCTCAAAGATTAAAAAAATTAACAGAAGATTTGGTTGAAGCTTCAAAAGCCTCTTCTGGAAATGTAAAATTAAATATAGAAAAAATAAATATAGTGGAATTAATAAAACAAAGTACTGGAGAATTTGAAGATAGATTTAATAGTAGAAAACTTGAAATAATAACTCAAATACCAGAAGGTATAGTTTATATAAATGCAGATAGTAGATATATGTATAGAATTATAGAAAATTTATTTAGCAATATATCTAAATATGCATTAGAAAGTTCAAGAGTATATATAGATATAAAAAGAATTGGTGGTCAGGTAAAAATATCTGTTAAAAATATATCAAAAGAAAGGTTAAATATATCAGCAGATGAACTTATGCAAAGATTTGTTAGAGGGGATAAATCAAGAACTACTGAAGGAAGTGGACTTGGAATTTCAATCTCAAAAAGTTTAACAGAAATTCAAAATGGAAAATTTGACTTACAAGTAGATGGCGATTTATTCAAAGTTGAATTAGAATTTGATATAGTTTAATCACTTAAAATAAATAGGAATTAAAAAAATTCCTATTTATTTTTTAATATACCTTGACAGACAAGGTATAAAAATATATAATATATATTGAAATTAGGAGGTGAATTAATGTCTATTAGGTCAGATATAATAAGAGGACATACTGATACTATAATTCTAGCTCACTTGATTAAAGGTAATAGCTATGGATATGAAATTAATAAATCAATAAAAGAGAAAACTGATGGAAAATATGAATTAAATGATGCGACATTATATTGCGCTTTTAGGAGATTAGAACAACTTGGTTATATAACTTCATATTGGGGAGAAGGAAATACAGGAGCAAGAAGGAGATATTATTCAATAACTAATCAAGGAATAGAATTTTATGAGGAAAATATAAAAGAATGGAAATTAACAAAAGAATTAATTGATAAACTAATTTAATATATTATAGAAAGGAGAGTATAATTTAAAATTATACAAAAAAATATGTCAAAAAGATTATATAAAATAGAAAAAGGAAAAAAGATAGAAGGCGTTTGTGGAGGAATAGCAGAATATTTTAATGTAGACCCAACACTTGTAAGACTTGCATGGATATTTTTTGGATGTTTATGGGGTGGTGGAATAATTGCATATATTTTGGCAGCGATAGTTATGCCAAGAGAATCAGATATAGTATAAATAATTAATATAAAAATCAGAAAGGAAATAAAAGATATGAATGAGAAGATAAGAGTATATGTAAATGAATTATTTGAGAATGCTCCTAATACTAAAAAAGTAAATGATTTAAAAGATGAAATAATATCAAATGCAAATGATAAGTTTAATGATTTAATTTCAGATGGAAAATCTGAAAAAGAAGCTTATGATAAAGTGATACAAGAAATTGGAAATGTTGATGAATTAATAAGTGAGGTTGAAAAAGAAAACCCAATTAGAAGTTATACTAATGATGATCAAAGAAGAAAAACAGCATTAATTGTTTCAATATCCGTAGGATTATATTTTTTAGCTTTGATATCATGTGTCGTTTTAGATGAATTAAATATGCCAGATTTTGTGACAGTAAGTGCACTTTTAAGTTTAGCTGGTGTTCCAACATGTTTACTTATATACCATTTTATGTCTAAACCCAAATATAGTAAATATGAAGAAACTATGGTAGAGGAATTTAAGGAATGGAAAGGTAAAAAGAACAAGGATAAAGAAGTGAAAAAGGCATTAAATTCAATAGTATGGTCTATAGCAGTAATTTTGTATATATTAATAAGTTTTACTTTTAGGAATTGGCATATATCATGGATAATATTTATAATAGCATGTTTAGTGGAAAATATAATATCTTTAATTTTTAAATTACAAGAATAATTTATAATAGTAAGAAAGTGAGAATAATAAATGAAAAAAGCGTTGATAATTGTCTTAATAGTAATACTTAGTATGCTTGTATGGTCTTTTACCAAAATATTAATAGCTTCAACAAAAGGAAGCTTTTCAGGTCCTTTTTGGAATTCAAGAGCTATATCAAGAGATGATGAATATAAAGTAAGAGAAGAAAGTATAGATATATATAACATACAAGATATTGATTTATATTTAAGATCATCAGATGTTAGAGTTGTTTTATCTGATGATGAGCAAATGAAACTTGTACAATATTCAAATTCTAAAGAAGATAGTAAAAAAATATCTATAGATAAAACAAACACAAGAATAAGAATAGAAGAAGAAAAAAGAATATATTTTTTTGCTGTTCTTCCAACAGATCTTTTTGATATCTATATTCCAAAAACTTATGCAAATAATTTGAAAATAGATGCAGGTTCTAGTTCTGTAGATAATTTAGGAGATATCATATTAAAAAAAGTGAATATAAATTTAGCAAGTGGAGATATAAATTTAAAAAATACAGTTAACATAGAGGACTTAAGAATAAATACAGCTTCGGGAGATGTTGAAATTGAAAGATTAGAAGGAAAGAAATTAGATATAAATACAGCTTCAGGAGATGTTAATTTTCAAAACGAATTAAAATCAGAAGAAGCTAGAATAAAAACTATATCAGGAAATATTGAAATTAGTGATGTAAATTCTAATACTTTAAGCTTAGAAACTACATCAGGAGAAATAGAAGCAAATAAGATTTACTCTAAGTTAGCAGTGACTTCTGTATCAGGTGAAATTAAAATAGGATATGTAGAAGGAAACTTAGAAGGGAAAACTACTTCAGGAGATATTTTAATTAATAAATTTTTGATTAATAATAATAGTAAAATTTCATCAGTATCTGGAGAAGTCAATATTGAGCTAGATAAAAATTCAAATTGCATTATTAATACAAAATCAGTTTCAGGAGATACAAGTTTTCCAAATGGAAAAAATGTAATTGGAAAAGAACCTTATAATAGTTTTGAAATTTCAACAACTTCAGGAGACATAAATATCGGAGAAATTTAATTTTAAAATTTGAATAATATATAAAAATTTGTAAATAATACCTTTTATGAAAAAGAATGTTATTTACAAATTTTTAATTTATTTTATTGTTTATAGTATTGTAGGATTTTTTCTAGAGACAATATATGCAATATTTACTAAAGGAATGCTTGAAAGTAGACAAAGCTTTTTATATGGACCTTTTTGTATTGTTTATGGAATTGCAGCAATTATTATGATTTCAATTCTAAGTAGATATAAAAATAATAATAAAAAATTGTTTTTTTATGGTGCAATACTTGGAAGTATAATAGAATATTTTTCTAGTTATATTGGTGAACTTATGTTTCATGTAAAATGGTGGGATTATTCAAATGATTTTTTAAATATTAATGGAAGAACTTGTTTGTATTACGCAGTTTTATGGGGAATTTTAGCAATTATATTAATAAAATATATTAATCCTTTATTAGATAAAGGTATTAATATAGTAACAAATAAAATTTCAAATATACTTTTAAAAACAGTGATTTCATTAATAACTTTATTTATGGTATTTGACGGATTGTTTACTTGTTATGCATTAGAAAATTTTTTAGTTAGAGTTGCAAATGAGTACAAAATGAATATTAATGGTGTAGATAGCGAGAAAATAGGAAATATATATTTTGAAGAAGCATTTTCAAATGAAAAAATGATGATGACTTATCCTAATATGATTGTAGTAAAAAATAATGGAGAAATAGTTTACTTGGAAACTGTTTTAAGTGGCATAAAAAATTATTATTATAAATTTGGAAGTAATGAATAAGCTTTGTAATGGTAATTTTATATTAAAATTGTAAAAAACGATTTACATTTAATACTTTAAAATATATAATTAAGAAAGTAAAATGGATAGAATTATAGTTATTTAATTTATTAGAAAAATTCTATTAGATAAGAACTTAGTAATTTTTGAAGTAAAGAGCATTTTGCTTATTAATAAAAAATATTATATATTTAAGGAATTTTATTTATGAAGAATGTAAAAAAGATTTTAATTATAACAGTTTTATTTATGGTAGTAACTATTTTTATAGGACACGTAGTTTTTGCAGAAGAACTTCAAGATTGCTTGGTAGATAAAATTGAAGACACAGAAGAGTTTAAAAAATGGGAAGCTCTTCCTGATGAAGAAAAAGAGAAAGTCATTCAACCTGCTAATTTTGTGGTCCCAAAAACAAAAATAGAAACAAAAAATCCTATTAATATTGTAGATGCATTGTCTGCACTTTATGAAAAGAAATATGATTTAAGGGATATAATTTCAAATAATCTTGTTGTTAAAAATCAAGGACGAACAGATACTTGTTGGACTTTTGCTGGAATTGCAATGTTAGAAACTAATTTAGCAATGAGAGATTATAATAATAATTTAGGAACTTCAAAAGTATATGATTATTCTGAAAGACATATGGATTATGCAACAAGTAGAACTTTTTTAAATAATAAATTGAATGAATATGGATTTGGAAGAGAAGCTGGAAGAGGCGGGAATGAGTATCTTGCAAGCGCTTATTTAACTAATGGCCTTGGAGCTGTTTTAGAAACAGATATGCCATTTCAAAATAATAGTGACAAAATCGATTTAAGTGAAATAGAAAAAACAGTTAGAACGCAAGTGTATGATACAGTTAATTTTCCTTTATATGCGGGATATGAAGATACAGAAAATTTAAGAAATGAAATGAAACACCATATAAAAAATTATGGTGGTATTAGTGCTAGAATTCATGGAGCAGATTTAAATTCTGATTATTATAATGAACAAACTGCTGCTATATATTGTGATGACGCAAATAAATGTCCTGCAAATCACGCTGTAACTATAGTTGGATGGGATGATGACTATTCTAAAGATAATTTTAAAGAAGGACACAGACCTTCTGGAAATGGTGCTTGGATAATAAAAAATTCATGGGGAACTAGACAAGAGTTCACATTATATGACATAAAGGAAGCTATTTTTCAAACTTTTGAAGACTATTGTATAAAGAATGGATGGGATGCTGCCGAGAAAATACCTGATGATATAGCAAGCCAAATTGCTATATCAAGTGGATATCAAATTGATGGGGATATTGTATATAGATTAATAGGTGATAAAGGTTTCATGTATATTTCTTATCAAGATGTTGTGGTATATGGAGCATTATATGGAATAACTAATGCAAATGATAAATTAGATTATGAAAATATTTATCAATATGATATATTTGGAGTAAGTTCATTTCTACCATTTACAACTCAAGAAATCTATCTTGCAAGTAGTTTTGACAAGAAAACAAATGGAAAGGAATATGTAAATCAAGTATCTATATATTGTCCAGAAACATATACTTGCGAAGTATACATAAATCCAAACGGAACAGGGAAATCACCTAGCGATTTAAGTCAGGTTGAATTAAGAGCTGGAAAAACTGAAACTTTTGAAGCTGGATATCATACTTTAGAATTCTTAAACCCTATAGAGATAACTGGAAATCAATTTACAATAGTTATAAAAGCAAAAGGAACAAGAGATGGTTCAATTTTTGTTTGCTCAGAGGAAAAAAGATCTGGAACTTTTTTTGAAAATATAGAAGTAGAAACTGAGAAATGTTTTTTTTCAATGCCAGGAGCATATGAAAAAAATTCATGGTTAGATGTAGGAACTTTAAATAGTATAAATTCTGCTTATCCAAATTCAGATCTAACTATTAAGGCTTTTACTGTTTCTAAAACAGAGAATGATGTTACAGATGAAAATTTAGAAAAAATCGAAATAACAACTCCACCAAATAAAACTACATATTATGTTGGAGATAAATTTGATGTATCAGGAATGATAGTTACTGCTATATACACAAATGGTGAGAAAAAAAGAGTAACAGAATTTTCAGTGGAAAATGGAAATAATTTAAGTTTAGGTCAAACGTCAGTAACAATTACATATAAGGGAAAATCTGCAGAACAAGAAATAAAAGTTAAAGAAAAAAATGGAGGATCAGAAAACGATCCAGATAATCCTAATAATCCCAATAACCCAAACAACCCAAACAATCCAAATAATCCAAATAACCCAAACAATCCAAATAATCCGGATAACCCAAACAATCCAAATAATCCAAATAACCCAAACAATCCAAATAATCCGAATAACCCAAATAATCCAGATAATCCAAATAACCCGGACAACCCGGATAATCCAGATAATCCCAATAATCCAGATAATCCAAATAACCCAAACAATCCAAATAATCCAAATAATCCAAATAATCCAGATAACCCAAATAATCCAGATAATCCAAATAATCCGGATAACCCAGACAATCCAAATAATCCAGATAACCCGGATAATCCAGATAACCCAAATAATCCATCAGAAAATAAACAGCCAGAAAATTCTATATTTACAAATGTAAAATCTAATGTAAGAAGTGTAAAAGCTTATTATTATACAGATAAAACAAAGCAAAATTATAGTTTAATAGATGTTCAGTTAACTAATATATTAAGAAGTAGTAAAAATGATAAAACAGAATATTACTATTATTTATCATCTTCACCAAATGAAAGAAATATATCAAAGTGGGTTAAAATTAGCGAAGAGCAAGATAAGTTAGATAAAATTGATTTTGCAATAAATACAAAAGATATTTCTAATTATAATGAAGTATCAAAATCAGATAAATTGTATTTATATATGAGAGAAATTGCAAAAAGAGGTTCTGCTTCAAAAGAGCTTTTAGTATCAGCAATTTTGCTTGAATATAATGGAACTCCTGAAATATATTTAGATGATGTAAAACAAGAAAATAATAACAATAATAATGATAATAGCAATAACAACAATAATAATGGAAACAATAATAATAATAGCAACAAAGATAAAAATGATAGTAGTTCTACTAAAGGAGAGCAAAATCAAAAGCAAAGTGATAGAGATGACACAACAGCAAAAGATGCTTTGCCAAAAGCAGGTCAATCATTTTTAATTACTTTAATATTTATAATTACATTGGTTGGAATATTTATGTTTATAAAATATGATAGAATAGATAAATAAAAAATATATGTAAAGGAAAGATTATGTCTGCAAAAAAAAGTATTGCCAAAAATTATATATATAATATGGTATACCAAGTTTTAATACTTATATTGCCATTAGTTACAACACCGTATTTATCAAGAGTTCTAGGAGCAGAGGGTATAGGCATTTATGGTTATACATATTCCATAGTTACTTATTTTATACTATTTGGATCCTTAGGTGTTGCTTTATATGGACAAAGAGAAATAGCATATGCTCAGGAAAATTTAGAGGCAAGAAAAAAGGTTTTTATAGAAGTTAATATATTTAGATTTATAACCATAGCCATTGCAACTGTATTTTATTATTTCTTTTTTATAAAAGGTGAAAAATACCAAATATATTATCAAATTTTATTATTAGAACTAATTGCTGCAGCTTTTGATATAAGTTGGTTTTTTCAAGGTATGGAAGAATTCAAAAGAACTGTAACTAGAAATGTTTTAGTAAGAATTTGTAGTGTAACATTAGTATTTGTATTAGTTAAAAGTAGAGATGATTTAGCCAAATTTACATTAATATATTCTCTTGCTGATTTAATTGGTAATTTGTCTTTATGGTTATATTTACCTAAATATTTAAGAGGAGTAAAAGTAAAAAATATAAATGCTTTAAAGCATTTGCCTCAAATTGTTTTGCTATTTATTCCTCAAATTGCAAATCAAATTTATAAAATATTAGATACAACAATGATAGGTAGTTTAGTAGAAAATAAAGCTGAAACAGGATATTATGAACAAGGACAAAAGGTAATTAGATTATTACTTACAATAGTTACTTCACTTGGAATTGTCATGGTTCCAAGAATGGCAAGTACATTTGCAAGTGGAGATAAAAAGCAAATTAATGAATATATGAAGATATCTTTTAAATTTGTGTTTTTTTTAGCTTTTCCTATTATGTTTGGAATAATTAGTATATCAGAAGATTTTGTTCCAGTATTTTTTGGAAATGGATATGATAAAGTTGTTACATTGATAAATATTATAAGCCCTATTTTAATTTTAATGGGAGTTGCAAATGTGGTAGGAACTCAATATTTGCTTCCTACTAAGAGGCAAAAAGAATATACAATATCTATTTCAGTAGGTGTAGTTTTTAATTTTATATTTAATTATATCTTAATAATTAAATATGCTTCTATAGGGGCATCAATAGCAACAGTACTATCACAGTTAATAGTAGATATTATACAATTATGGTATATTAGAAAAGAATATGATATAAAACAATTATTTACTTTGAGCTGGAAATATTTTATGGCAGGATTTTTAATGTTTGGATTGTGCTTAGGAATAAAAGCTGTTTTAAGCATTAACACAGTAGCTTTATTTATAAGTGATATTGCAATGAAAATTTCTATAGAAAAACAAGGACAAATAGTTAACCTTATAACAATATTGGCACAAGTAATAATTGGTATCTTTACTTATTTTGGAGTGCTTATACTTTTAGAAGATGATTATGTATTTAAATTTTTAGATAAAGTAAGAGAAAAAATGCCAAGAAAAAAGAGGAGAGGCAGAGGAAAACATGCAGCATAAAAAAAACGTTCCCAAATGGACACTGGAAGGAATAATAATGGAAGAAAAAAAGATATTAGCAATTTTTGGAGGATCATTTAATCCACCACTAAATTCTCACTTTTCATTAGCTCAACAAATTATTAATGAGTATGAAGCAATAGAAAAAATAATATTTGTACCAGTAAACTCTAAATATCAAAAAGATGGATTATTAGAGAATCATCATAGATATAACATGTTAAAATTAGTTTGTGATAAAAATGAAAGTTTTTTAGTATCAGATATTGAATTAAAACAAACTAGACAATTATATACAATAGAAACTTTAGAATTATTACAAAAACAATATCCTGATAATATAATTTGTTTTATCATAGGAACAGATAATTTGAAAGAAATATCTAGTTGGGGCTGTGCAGAAAAACTTGTATCAAATTTTAAAATTTTAGTTTTAGAACGATCTGAAGATAAGGTGGAAGATATTATAAATAATAATGAATTTTTGTTAAAAAATAAATCAAGTTTTGTAAAATTAAAAGAAAGCATTAGAAGTAATGCGAGTTCAAGTTTTGCTAGAGAGAAAATAAAAAATGGAAAAAGTATAAGATATTTAACACCTGATGAAGTGTATTTTTATATTAAGGAAAACAATCTATATAATACTAAGTAAAATATAGGAGAAAAGAAATGAAAGTAGAAGAAGCTAAAAAGATTCTTGAAGTAACACCAGAAGATAAAAGTGCAATTCAAAAGTATTTAGGCTTTAATTATGCAAATGTAAATGTTTTAGGAAATTTTACAATAGAAACATATAATATGCTTGAAAGTTCTGGTGGAAGCAGAAAACTTCCCGAAAATGCTGAAGAATTTAGGCAAGCCATTGAAGAATTTGCTAGAATATATGAAATTATATATAAGGAATCAAAAGGAAAAAATATTGACAAGAATAATATTTTAATAAGAGGATCTAGTGCTGGATACGTTTTAGATAATTCTCATTTTTTATCTACTTCAAGAAGAGTTGAAGTTGCTAAAAGATTTAGAAGTTCTGATTATGGTGTTTTAATTGATTATGAATTAACAGATGGAGTTCCTTTTTTAGATGTTTCTGCTTATAAAGAGGAAATTTCTGCAAATGAACAAGAAGTAATAATTGCACCATTTTGCGAAATGGTAGAAAATACAAATAGAGTATATTATTATAATGGTAGTCCAGAATATAATGTAACTGTAAAAAAGGGAACACTTAAAGAAATGAGTTCAGAGGATATTGAAAAGTTACAAGCAGAATTAATTAGTTCATTTAAACAAAACTTATCTGACATAATAGAAGCTGGAAAAATACAAGATGATTTAAAATTTAGAGGAGAAGAAAATGATAGGCCAGAAGATATAGGAAATTCATATGATGTGATGCGTAGATTAACACAAAGAAAACTAGATGAAGCAACCTTAAGCTATAGAAGAGCAAAATTTGAAAATCTACCTGAAGCAGAAAAGCAATCATATTTGGATGAAGTAAATTATTTAAAAGAAAGATTAGAAGAAATTACTGTACAGGAAAATAATGCAAGATCAACTTTAAATAGTATGAGAAAAAGCACAAATGAATTTGCTAAAAAATTAGGAATTTTATTACAAGGCTTGTGCAGAAAAAAAGAACTAGAAATTGATAAGGCTTACGAAACTGTAAAAAAACAAGAAATGATAACAGGTCTTTCTGATAAAATGCCAGAAGGAGATATAAATGCTGAGACTATACAATCAGCAGTTTCAAAAACATATCAGGATTTATTAGATTCTGAAAAAGACTTTATAAGATTAGCGAATGCATTAGGAATTAAATTTACAAAAACTATATCAGATACTGGATTAAATAGAAGTGTAAATGAAGTAAAAAGTAATATTGAAAATATACAAAGATTAATAGATGAAAGTAATTTGAAACCAGAAGATAGTTATGAAGATGTTAGTAAGGAACTTGAACAAACTATGCCTTTGCTAGATGGAATGAGTGATAGTATGTCAGATGTTGCTGATTTTCATGATATTGTTAGAACTTATAATATTCAAGCTGATACAGCAATAAAAAAAGGATTATTTGAACGAGTACATAGAACAATTAAAAATGCCCAGATAGCAAAACTTTCACAAGAAAAAGAAGCTTTAGAGAGTAGAAAAATTGGATTTTTTGGAAGACTAGTAGGAAGAGATATTTTAAGAGATGAAAAAATAAGAAATTTAGAATTAAAAATAAAACTTGCACAAAATGAAGCTCCAGAAGAAAGAAAAAAATATAGTGCAAGAGATATTCTTGCTGATATGTATGTATACGCAATAACTGAACTTGGCGGGGAATTTACTCCTGAAATGAGTGCTGTATCTAAAGCAATAAAAGCAACTTATAGAGATAAAGCAGCAGGAGCTTTTTCAGAAGAATACATTACGTCACTTGCAAAAAAGAAAATTCAAGATGATAAATTAAAATATCCAGCACCTATTAAAAGGCAGCCACTATTTTTTGGAAAAACTAAAGCAAAGCTCGAAAATTTAAGAGCTGAAAATTCTGAATTGCAAAATGCTGTAGCAAGAGCCACAATGACATTTTCATCAATGGATTATTTAAGACAAGAAAATGATGATGCTTTATCCATTTTTGAGCAAAAGCTAAAAGTAATTGCTGCAAGAACTCATGATAAAACAAAAGATATAGGGAGAGGACAAGTTCAAGAGACGTCTTTAGAAGGGTAAGGAGAATAATATGTTAGATGAGAAAACTTTATTTAAAGAGGCGGAAAATGCGATAAAGTGGATAAAAGAATATGTACAAAAAACAGGAGCTAAAGGAGTAGTAGTAGGAAATAGTGGTGGAAAAGATTCTGCAACTGTTATTGCAATGAGTGTTAAAGCTTTAGGAAAAGAAAATGTTCTAACAGTTTCAATGCCATGTAATTCAATTAAAGAAGATTTAGAAGATGCAAAACTTGTTTCAAAAACTTTTGAAGTTCAATTTTTAGAAGTTGATTTAACTAAAACTTATAATGAATTAGAACTTAAATTAAATACTTCTCTTGATGAATTAGGGAAAAAATTGGTAAATGAATCAAAAGTAAATATAAAGCCAAGATTAAGAATGACTACTCTTTATGGAATAGCTCAAAGCCTAGGCTATCTAGTAATAGGTACTGGAAATCTTTGCGAAACTATTGTGGGATATACAACAAAATGGGGAGACAGCGGATATGATTTTAATCCTATTGCAAATTTTACAGTAGAAGAGGTTTTAAAAATAGGAGAATATTTGAAAGTACCAGAGAAAGTAATCAAAAAAGCTCCAAACGATGGGCTAGGTGGCAAAACAGATGAAGAAAAAATGGGAGTAACATATAGTCAGATTGCAGAATATATAGAAACAGGGAAAACAGATGAAACTGCAATGAAAATAATAGATAGATTAAATAAAGTATCAAGTCATAAAAGAAATAAAATACCAATATATGAATTTAACAGAACAAAATTTCTTAAGTAATAATAAGATAAAATAAAAGTGGATAATAATTATAAATTAATTATTGTCCACTTTTATTTTATAAAGACAAGAAAATTCGTATTTATTTTGCGTTTTCATAATGTTCTCTTTTGTTATATTATAGTAAATTACAGAGCAATTCACTATAATATAAGCTTTTGACAATATTTATAAAAAGTTTTGATTTTCTAGTTGCTACTTTTTTGTAACATGCTATTTTTTAAATTCCAAAGATCTTGAGATAAATCTACAAAATATTTGTGAGGATTATCTATACGTTTTATTTCATCCCAAAAAGTATTTAAATCATTTTTAGAGTATTCTGCAATTTCTTTTAGTGAGGGAGAATTATATACTAAATTTCCATTATCAAATATCTTTATTTGTAATTCTTTTACATAGTAGTTAGTCAAAGTTTTCTTTTTCCAAGTGTTTGCAGGATCAAAAATGGTATATTCATTTTCAGAAATTTTTTCATCCTGAAGAGCTATAAGATCAGCTAATGCTTTATTTGTGTCTTTAGAATAAAATCTGTAAATTTTTTTAAAGCTAGGATTAGTAACTTTTATAACGTTTTCACTAATTTTTATTTTAGGAATAATTGCTCCATTTTTTTCTAAAGCAACAAGCTTGTAAACACCTCCAAATACAGGATCACTTTTAGAAGTAATTAGATTTTCACCAACACCAAATAAATCAATTTTTGCATCTTGTTCGAATAATGATGCTATTAATTTTTCATCTAGGGAATTAGTGGCACAAATTTTGCAATCAGAATATCCAGCTTTATCTAGTCTTTTTCTAACTTCTTTTGAAAGATAAGCTAGATCTCCACTATCTAATCTAACAGCAACAGGTCTAATTCCTTGTGGTTTTAAAATTTCATCAAATACTTTTATTGCATTTGGAAGACCGCTTTCAAGAGTATTATAAGTGTCAATTAAAAATGTACAACCAGTAGAATAGATTTCAGCATAAGCTTTAAAAGCTTCGTATTCACTATCAAAACTTTGAATCCAACTATGAGCCATAGTTCCACTTGCAGGAACATCGAAATTTTGTGCTGAAATAGTACAAGATGTTCCTACAGCACCACCAATAATTGCAGCTCTAGCTCCTAATATTGCTGCATCTGCTCCATGAGCACGTCTAGCGCCAAATTCCATAACAGGACAATTTTTGGCTTGATTAACAATTCTTCTTGTTTTTGTAGCAATTAAGCTTTGATGATTAATAGTAAGAAGAAACATTGTTTCTAATAATTGAGCTTCTATTATAGGTGCTCTGACTGTAATTAAAGGTTCATTTGGAAAAACTACAGTTCCTTCTGGAATAGCCCAAATGTCTCCAGAAAACTTAAAATTAGATAAGTACTCTAAAAAACTCTCAGAAAAAATTTTTTGATTTCTTAAATATTCAATATCATCTTTTTCAAAATGAAAATCTTTCATAAAATTTATAATTTGCTCTAAACCTGCGAAAATAGCAAATCCACCATTATCTGGTATTTCCCTAAAAAAGACATCAAAATAAGCAATATCATTCATATTTTTTAGGAAATATCCATTTGCCATTGTAAATTCATAAAAGTCAGCAATCATTTCTAAATTTCTTTTATTCATAAAAATCTCCAATCTTAAAACTATTATTTGTAGTATATTGCTAAAAAAATCTTTAGTCAATATTAAATTTATATATAATTATGACATAAAGTTTTCAATAATGCTTTATACAGATTAAATATAGTTAAGCTTTGCATTAATTGAAAATAACAGAAATATAAACACTTTGCTATACAAAAATGTCAAATTATTGAAGAATTTATATAATTTTGTATAGACAAAAAACTATTTATCGTATAAAATGTAAATGTTAATTTCATACAAGGGAAGGATTTAAAATGGGAAATAGTACAATAGATAAAGATAATACTAGAGTAGTTAGAAGACATAGAAAGTCAAGAGTAGAAGAGGAAAGTAAAAATAAATTAAAAAATAGTAATAAAGAAAATAGTTCAAGAAAAGGAAAAAATAAAAAATCTAGTATTGTTACAAATATATTTACAGTTTTATTTTCATTAGGAAGTATTGGAATAATAACAGTATTATTTTTATTATATGGGCCAATAAGTGAATTTAGAGAATGGCTTGTAACTACAGCTATGACAACAATGACACATCAATATTTTGCAACATGGTTTTACGATGAAGACACAATAAATTACATATTAGATAAAAATAAAGTTATTGAAATAGATGAGGCAACAGACTTAGATGCTATAAACTTAGCTGCTTCTAAAGAAACAAAAGTTGAATATAAAAATGAATATGAAAAAGAAATACTTGAAAGAGATCCAGAGAATAATGATTACAAAATAATAGAAATCTCAGGAAAAACTTATGATGGATATTTAGTTGCAGTATATGAGCCATCAAGAATAAAAGCAGTAGCTACTGAAAATTTAGGAAAATCAGGACAATATTTAACTAAAATGGCTAAGAATAATGATGCTTTAATTGCTATAAATGGTGGTGGATTTAATGATCCTAATTTTAATAGTACAGGAGGATCACCGCTTGGAATAACAGTTTGTAGCGGAAAATATGTTACAACAGATTCTTATGGTGGAGCTGGAGGTATAATTGGTTTTACAAAAGATGATAAATTAGTAGTAGAAAAAATGACATTATCACAAGCTAAGAATAAAGGAATTAGAGATGCTGTTACATTTGGACCATTTTTAATAGTAAATGGTAAAGCCTCTTCAGTACTAGGAAATGGCGGATGGGGAAGTGCACCAAGAACGGCAATAGGTCAAAGAAAAGATGGTATAGTATTATTTCTAGTATTAGATGGAAGAAAAGTTGGAAAAACTGGTGCAGATATGGATGATTTAATAGAAATAATGCAAAGATATGGAGCATATAATGCAGCAAACTTAGATGGAGGAACATCAAGTGTTTTAGTTGTAAATGATGTAATAGTAAATGACCCAATAGATAGTACAGGAGCACATAAAACAAGACCAATAGCAACTGGATTTATATTACAAAAAGATGATAGTGATGATAGTGATCATACATTAGTACAAAATAAATTAAAAAAATAAATAATAAGCCCTGAATTGTTAGAAAATAACAATTTAGGGCTTTTACTTTGTGTGCTTTATTATATAGTTGTATTAATTTTGTACACAAATTTTTTTATTAATTATGAAAACAGATGCTAAGCTATTAAACGCCAAAAAAGCGACATTCGTCGCTTCTTTTGGCTAACTTAGAATACTATTAAAGATAATTGTGATAATTGCTGTAAAAGCCATGGTATAACGTTTTTGGCATTCTCTTATAAGTTCAAATGTTATCATAATTATAGCAGAAAGAGAAAAACCAGTAAGAATTGGTTCTAAAGTGCTAATGTGTGTAGAATTTGCTGCTAATGTTCCAATTAGAAGTGCAGCTATTGGTTCAACGACTCCTGAAAAGATCCCAAGTAAAAGAGCCCGCTTTTTTCCGAGTGTAGATACTGCTGGCATAGAGACTACAATTCCATCAGGAATGTTTTGCAAGGAAATGCTAAACACTAAAGATAAAGCTTGAAGACTTGCTTGACTGGACAATGCAATACCAATAATAATTCCTTCAGGAATGTTATGGATTAGCATAGCCCAAAAAAGTTTTAATTTTATGTTGTTTGATTTGCTCTTTTTGGTAAATAAATTCATTAGGAGAATAAATAGAAATCCAATCAAAATTCCAATAAATAAGTTTTTGTTCCGTATATTTTCAAATGACTCTACAAATAAACTAAAACAAATTGCTTCGAGTATTCCAGTAGCAACAGCCACTAGAATTTCTTCTTGCTTTTCAAACTTATTATTAAAATTATTGAAAATTCCTAAGAATGCTCCAAGTGCAGTTCCAGCAAGTGGAATGAATGATAAAATAATGAATTCTACCATTGCTGTTGCCTCCCTTCAAAATTTGATGAAACCATTATATCACGAAAAATTTATAATTGATAGTTTTTTGACAAAAAATAGCAATATTTGTAAAATAAATATTTTAAACCACTTTTAACCACTAATTAAATGTTTTTATATTTAAAATAAGTAATAAATAATTGAAAATGATTACATAATTTGTATAACTATATTTTAGGAGAAAAGTAAATATGAGAAAAAAAGTGGGATTAATTATTTCAGCAATAATAGTAGTATTATTAATTATATTTATTTTTAATAATATAAAAGTAGAAGAAAAATCAGTTGATAAAAAAATATTCTATGGCGTAAAGGGGGAAACAGATATTGACACTATTTGGTGTGGTACATTTCAACTTGCATGGAATGAATTAAAAAATTATATTGGTAGTGATATAGAATTTAATAATGGAAATTCTTATCTTTTACAAAACTTAAATCAAAGTAAGTTTTATAAAGAAGAAATAGATAAAGATGACTATTATATAAAAGTTTCAAAAATTGAACCTAATTTAAAAAAACAAATATATAAAGATTTAAGTAAAAAATTTGGAATAAAGGAATCTAATTTAGTAGAATGCATTGACGAAAGTGCTTCTAATGGAATATGTATTTATTCACTTTTAAAAAAGGAATTTAGTTTTTTAGAAAAGTTTGACAATTTAAATTTACATGAGTTTGCAGACATAAATGGAGATAAAAGTAGAGTAAAATTTTTTGGAATAGGTGAAGAAAGTAATGAAGAGTTAACTAAAAATGTTGAAATTTTATATTATGAAAATTATTATTCATTTATTTTAAAGTTAAAAACTAAAGAAAATGAAGAAGTAATATTATATAAAACAAAAGATTTAGAAAATATGTCTTTTGAAAAATTATATGATAATGTTGTTGATTTTTCGGATAATTATAGCGGAAAAAAAGAGCTATTAGAAGATGATATTTTATTAATACCATATATTAATTTGAAATTTGCAGTAAATTATACTGATCTTTGCAATAAAGAAATAAAAAACACAGATGGAGAATTTATATCAAGTGCAATGCAGGATATTGATTTTGCATTATCTGCAGTTGGTGGTAAAGTTTTTAGTGAAGCTATTGTAACAACTGATAGTTTATCGGCACCACCTTCAACAGCTGAATATTATGAATTTAATAGCCCATTTGTATTATTTTTAAAGGAGGCAGACAAGGGAAAACCATATTTTGCGGTTAAGATATTAAATAGCACTTTTTTAGAAAAAGATAGATATTAATAAATAATAAAAGGAGGATATTGAGATGAAAAAACTTTCAAAACTTAAAATTTGTACTTTTTTATTTATTACTTTAATCATTATCACAACAACATCATCATTAGCAGCTTTTGCAACTTCTATAGGTACGATAGAACATGTGGGATCTACAGGAGGAATAATTACTTCATCAGGACTTGTAAATACTGCTAAAAACTATTATTTAGGATTACGGATATTCACCAAGTAATAAGCTAGAAGATCCAAGCCAAATACTTTTATTATCAAATTTGTCAGCTGAAGTTCAACTTTTTTGTACTCATGGAAGTATAGACTCTATTAGATTTAAAGGCACAGCTTCTGGAATAAAGACAGGAAATTCAACTATTGAAGGTAGTGGAAAAGAAATGATAGGAATTAATGATTTAGCTTCTAAATCATGGGCTCCAAATACAAAACTAGTTACATATATAGCATGTGAAACAGGTGGGCAAAATGATATTGCAAGTAGTAATTCACTAGTATATCAAACAGTTTCAGAAGGAGGAGTAAATGTATGTGTTGGATTCAAAAGAATAATATATTATTCTTCTGCAGTTGAATGGTCTAGAAACTATAATATGCATTTAGCAGATGGATATGGAGTTGGAGATTCGGTAGATTATGCTAATAGCTTTAATTATTCTAATAATAGTGTTCATTCTACGTATTTAGTTTACAATTCATCTTTAACAACACCTAATATGAAAATAGGAAGATTTGCAAATAGTAATTATTCAGAAATGCAAGATTTGAAAAAGAGTTATTTAGATGTAGAACTTGATAAAAGAGATTTATTAACTAGTAATACTATTAATACTAAATATGATATAAAAAACGATGAAGATATATATAATATTTTAGAAAATTTAGATAAAGATTTTAACAGAACAAACTATGAAATTTTGAGAGAAACAAGCGAAATACATGATGTAAAAACAGATAATATTGAGAAAAAAGAGTATATTAATGTAAGATTTAAAGTTGGAGATTTTTATACAAATGCTGGTTACAATATTAAAGCTGAGGACAACAAAATAGTGTCAATATATGATAATAACATCAATAAAGAAAAACAGAAATCTGCAATATTAAAAGAAGAGGAATTTTTTATTAATAAAAATGAGATATTACAAAAAACTATAAATACTACTGAAAAAGATATTAACTTAGAGCAAAAAGTAAATGCACAAGAACCTTTAGAAACTAAATATTTTTATGATATAGAAAATGATAAAAAATATATAGAGTACATAGTTACAAGTGAAACATCTGATTTTTTCGGTGGTTCAGATTTGATGGCAGATGTAATAAAATATGAAATTTAATAATATAAATTTGATTAAATATATTATATGTGCTAAAATGAATAAGCAGATACCCAATTTTATTTAAGGGGGCTAAAAATCGTGTTAGACTACATTCTTCTTACGGCACTGCTTACAGCGTGTGTCATCTTGTCTTGGAACAAGAAGAAAATCATGCAATACCTTTTGAAGAAATCTTGGAACAAGGAGGAGATCATGCGGTACTTTTTGAAGAAATTTTCAGACAAAAAGGAATAGTCCTGAAAACAATCAAAACTGAATAGTTTTGAGCTCGGCATACTTCGGTAAGCCGAGCTTTTTATTTAATAGGAAATTATTTTTGAACTTCCTATTAAATATAACTTTTAGCAATTTTATATATTTGTACAAAATCGCTCTGTAATTCATAGTCTAGTATTGTTAATTTTTATCCACAAAATTTACTAAAATTATTGATTTATAGTATATTTTAAAATATAATTGTCTAAAAGTAATTAATTAAAATATAATATAGTAATAAAAATCATTAAAGGAAATTAATATATGTCAGATTTTGAGATATTTGAAGGTGATACAAAAAAAGTTACAAAAATGTTTAGGCATGATAATATAATATTAGTGTTTTCTGTATTATTAGCTGCGGTTATTGGCATTTTAGTTGCGAGTGGAATAATGTTTTATAGTAACCAACAAAAAAGTAATGTTATACAGTCAGGTATTTTTATAAAAGGAATAAATGTATCAGGATTAACTAAAGATGAAGCAGTTAAATTAGTTGAAAATGAATTGAAAAGTCAGATGAATGACCATATAGAACTAACTTATGAAAATTATAATTATTATGTTGAAGTAGAGCAAATAGAGGCTAAATTTGATATTGAAGCTTCTGTAAATTTTGCTTTTAATATAGCCAAATCAGGGAATTTCTTTCAAGATATGCAAGAGTATATAAGTGTTCTTATGCACAATATAGATATAGAACCAGTACTTACTTATAATGATGAAGCTTTAACAAGATATTTGGAAAACATTGAATCAAATTTGCCAAATCAATTAGAACAATCTTCATATTATATTGAAGACGGAGAATTAATTATCACAAATGGAAAAAATGGTGCTGGAATTAAATATGATGATTTAAAAGAAATGATAATAGATGCAATCCAAGATATTAGTTATTCAAAGAGTTATTTAAGTATTCCAACATATACTCAATTTCCAGATCCGATAAATGTTGAAAAAATACATGAAGAGGTATATAGGGAAGTAGAAAATGCATATTTTACAACAGAACCTTATGCGGTATTTGCAGATGTTACAGGAGTAGATTTTGATGTAGATAAAGCTAAATCAGTAATAGAAGAAAATCCAATGCAAGAAGAATATTCTATTGATTTAGATTATACAAAAGCTGATGTTACAGTTAATGACTTGGGAAAAGAGGCATTTCCAGATTTAATTTCAAGATTTTCAACTAAATATGCAACAAGTAATGTAGATAGAACAACAAATTTAAGATTAGCAGCAAATAAAATTAATGGAACTGTAGTAATGCCAGGAGAGATTTTTTCTTACAATAAAGTAGTAGGAAAAAGAACAATAGCAGCTGGATATAAAAATGCAGCTATATATCAAGATGGTGGAGTTGTAGATGGATTAGGTGGTGGAATTTGTCAAATTTCTACTACATTATATAATGCAGCAATAGCAGCTAATATGGAGATAGAAACAAGAAGAAATCATATGTTTGTGCCATCTTATGCAGAAGGAGGGAAAGATGCCACTGTTGTATGGGGATCCATTGATTTTAAATTTAAAAATAGAAGAGATTATCCTATAAAAATAGAAGCTTCAGTAAATGGTGGAGTGGCAGAAGTTAAAATTTATGGATTATTAACAGATAATGAATACGATATTTCGATAGGAACAAGAACAATAAAATCAACAGCTACTTCATTAGTAGTAGAATCTTATAGAGTTTATAAAAAAGATGGAGTAGAAGTTAAAAGAGAAAAATTATATACAGATACTTATAAAAAACATTAAAAATTATTATTAAAAATGGGGAATTTATGAGAATTAGAAGAAAAAAATGGGCAAAAGAAGAACTTGAAAATGCTAAGTTTTATATAGACAAACCAGAAGAATTCAAAGGAAAATGGAATACAAAATTTAAAAATAAAAATCCTTTTCATATAGAATTAGGATGTGGAAAAGGTTCGTTTATAGCGAACCTTGCTTCAAGTCATAAAAATATAAATTATGTAGCTGTTGATATGATAGAGGCAATGCTTGGCTTATCAAAAAGAAATATAGAAAAAGCATATAATTTTGAAAATCCAGAAAATCTTTATTTAATAAGACAAAATGTAGAGCAAATATCAAATGTATTTGATAAATCTGATTTAGTAGAAAGAATTTATATAAATTTTTGTAATCCTTGGCCTAAGAAAAAGCACAATAAAAAAAGATTAACACATACAAGACAATTAGAATTATATAAACAATTTTTAGTAGAAAATGGACAAGTTTATTTTAAAACTGATTCAGATAAATTATTTGAAGCGAGTTTAGAATATTTTGTTAATTCTGGTTTTGTAATTATTAAAAAAACTTATGACTTACATAATGAGCTAATTTTTGAAGAGAATATAGAAACAGAACATGAAAAAATGTTTTCTGAAGAGGGAATAAAGATAAAAGCATTAATTGCGATACTAAAATAATTAATTTGTTTCTTAATATTATTTTAAGGTTTTAAATATAAAATTCATTTGAAAATAAAAAAGGAGGAGAAAACTTTGATAGAAGTAAGAAATATTACTAAAAAATATGGTAATTTCTATGCAGTTAGAAATATCAATTTTGAAGTCAAAGATGGTGAGATAGTAGGATTTTTAGGACGTAATGGTGCTGGAAAAACTACTACTATGAATATGATTACAGGATTCATTGAACCTACTGAAGGAACAATAATTGTAAATGGTAATGATATTGATAGAAAGCCTAAAAAAGTAAAATCACAAATTGGTTATATGCCAGAAGGAACACCATTATATTCTGATTTAACAGTAAAAGAATTTATTAATTATATGGCAGAATTAAAATTAGTTCCTAAAAAACAAAGAAAGCAAGCTGTACAAACTGCTATTGAAAGAACAGGTCTTGAAAAAGTAAAAAACAATTTAACAAAAACATTATCAAGAGGATATAAACAAAGAGTTAGTATGGCTGGAGCAATAGTAGGGGATCCTAAAATATTAATACTTGATGAACCAACTGTAGGATTAGATCCAAAGCAGGTTATTGAGATAAGAGAATTAATCAAGTCTTTCAAGAAAAACCATACTGTACTAATTAGTTCTCATATTCTTTCAGAAGTAAGTCAACTTTGTGAAAAAGTTATAATTATAGATAAAGGCGAAATAGTAGCAGTTGATACTCCTGAAAACTTGGAAAAAAATACAAAAGAAACATTAAGATTAAAAATAATTGTAGATGATATAAATAATAAGTTTAATTCCCTAAAAAGTAAAATTAGTGATATTAAAGAAATCAAATTAGTAAAAGAAAATGATGATAATAGTAAAGAATATTTAATAGAAACTAATTCTAAAAATGATATTAGAAAACAAATTTTTTCTAATTGTGCGAAAGAAGATATTACAATTTTAGAGATGAAAGAAGCTGAAAGCTCTTTGGAAGATGCATTTATAAAACTAGTTGAAAAAAGACCAGAGTATAGCCAAAAAGAATTAAATAAAATGCAATATGAAAAAGAAATTGAAGCTTTAAGAGAAGAGGAAAACAATAAAAAGCAAGCAAAGAGAGAAGAAAAAGCACGTAAAAAAGCAGGTAAAGAAGCAAAAAAAGATGCTAAAAATAAAAAGGAGGAAGATAAATAATGATTTCAATAATAAAAAAAGAATTAAAAAGTTATTTACTATCTCCAGTGGGATATATTTTTATAGGGTTATTTTTGTTAATATTTAGTATATTCTTTTATCTAAATATATTTCAATCTCAAGTTTTGAATTTTGAATATCTATTTTATAATGGAGCAACAATATTAACTTTTGTAACTCCTGTTTTAACAATGAGAATGTTCGCGGAAGAAAGAAAAAATGGTACAGAACAACTATTACTTACATCGCCAAGAAGTATTACATCTATAGTTTTAGGAAAGTTTATAGCGGCTGCAATAGTAATGTTAATTACAGAAGCTTTTACTTTAATATATTTCTTTATATTAAAATATTTTGGAAAACCTTCTTTGGTAGTTGCAGGAACTACACTGTTTGGATTTTTCCTATTAAGTTTAGCTTATATATCTTTTGGAATGTTTGCATCAAGTTTAACAGAAAACCAAATTATTGCTTCAGTACTTACTATTGGTGTATTTATGGCAATGTGGTTTTTACCAGATATAATTCCAGCTTTTAATGTATTTTCATTAATATATAGATTTGAAAAATTTCCATCAGGATTAATTTCAATTCCTGAAGTTATTACATTTGTTTCATTTACAGTTTTATTTATATTACTTACAATTACAATGTTACAAAGAAGAAAAAGTGTGAAATAAGGGAGGAGAGAGATTGTGGAAAATGATGAAAATAAAATAAAACTTTCTGAAAAAATATCATTAACGTTTAGAAAGAAATGGCTAGTAAATGGATCAAAAACGATATTAATAATAGCAATTTTATTTGCATTATATATAGCATTAAACTTATGGGTTCAGACTTTAGAATTGCCTGAAATAGATGTTACAGAAAATAAAATATATACATTATCTGATGCATCAAAAAAAGCTATTGAAAAAGTTGATAAAGAAATTACAATTTATTCTTATGGATTTGCTGAGAAATCTACTTTAATAGATTTATTAAAGCAATATACTGAAACTAATGATAAAATTAAATATGAAATATTAACAGAAGAATCAAATTATTCTATGGTCCAACAATATGAACTAAAGGAAGGATATTTTGTATTGATATTTAAATCTGGAGAAGCTGAAAAAGTTATCGATGCATCTTCTGAATTTTCTAGTTATGATTATACTACTTATCAAAGTATAGATACAACAGAACAAACAATTACAAATTCAATACTTGCATTAACAGAAGAAAATAAACCTAAGATATATTTTGTAGAAGGACATAAAGAGTATGGAGCTCAAGAAATGACAACATTTTTAGCATTTTTACAAAATGAAGCTTTTGAATATGAAACATTAAATATTGCTACAAAAGGTGCTATTCCAGAAGACTGTGATATTTTAGCTATTATTTCACCATCAACAGACCTTTTAGAGGGAGAAACTACTGCAATTAAAAATTATATAAATAAAGGCGGAAATATATTCTTTTCTATGGATGTAATATCAGAAGAACCAAATTTTCCAAATATGCAATCAGTACTTGATGAATATGGTGTTTCTATAAAAAATGGATATATATTAGAATATGCAGAAAATATGGCCGTTTCAAATAATCCTTATATATTTATGCCAGAAGTTTCTAGTACAAATAAAATAACAGCAGATATTTATACTGATAGTAGAGAAAAGATGTGGCTTACTTTTGCTGGAAAATTAGAATATAAAGATGAAGAAACTTTAAATAATCTAAATATAGAAAAAGAAACTTTAATATCATCTTCTGATGAATCAGCATTTATTGTAGATTTAAAATCTGACGTGTCTGAAGCTGCTAAAACTGCAGAAATTGGAAAATCAGAAATAGGAGCTTTGCTTACAAAAACTATGGCTTCAGGAACTGAAACAGAAGAGGAAAAAGTTACTCAATCAAAATTAATAGTAGTTGCCTCAGGAAGTTTTATATCTGATTATAAAGTACCAGCTTTAAGCTCTTCATATCCTTTATCATATTTAGGATGTAATAGAGATTTTGCAATAAATTCTATGGCATTTTTAGGTGATAAAAATAATACTTTAACAATAAGAAAAGATATGGCAAACTCAACATATTTACCTACAGAAAATGAAAATAGAATAGTTATAACAATTATATTTATAGTTCCAATTTTAATTATTATAGTAGGAGTAATTATTGGAAGTTATAGAAGAAAAAGAAAATAGAATTTTAATATATTAATTTGTATAAAAAAAGAAATTCAAGGATATTCCTTGAGTTTCTTTTTTTATATTATAGGAAATTGCTCTGCAATTCCTATAATATAAAGCCTTTGGCAAAATTTGCACACAATTTTACTATGTAAAATTGGCGCAAGAACAAAGACGAGGACATTTGCATTTAAGTTTGTCTTTTACAATTTTTATAATGTCCTCTTTTGTTCTTTAATAGAAAAGCACTTTATATTTTATCAACTTTGAGCAGAAAAATATTTTTAAATTCTAATAATTAAAATATTAATATGCAAATAAAGCTTTTTAATAAAATTTTAAAAAATGTAACATTTTGTAAAATTTTTGACATTATGTATATATAAGATATCTTATTAAAGGAGTAAAAAAGTGAATCAAATAAAACATACAATTTATGAATATATGAATAATAATAAACTAGAATTAGATAAAGTAATGGATGATTTTGAAGCTTATATAAGAAAAATAATTAATAATATGGTTAATGATAAATTGAGCTATGAAGATAAAGAGGAAATATTATCAGATACCTTTTTTATACTATGGAAAAATCAAATGAAAGTTACAACATCACTTGAAGCTTATATGGCTGGAATAACAAGGAATTTAGTAAAAGAGAAACTAAGAAAAAGAAAAATTGTATATGATATATCTGATTATGAAAATCTTATAAGCACTGGAACAGGAGTAGAATTTCAAGATGACTTTCTATTAGATGATAGACTGAATAAATGTATTAATAAATTAAAAAAAATAGATATCCAAATTATTACTATGTTTTATTACTATTCTAAGTCTACAAATGAAATTGCAATAGACTTAAATCTTTCAGAAAGTAATGTGAGAACGAAATTAAATAGAATACGAAATAAAATAAGAAAAGAACTAAAAGCATAGGAGGTTAATTATGGATTTTAAAGATAGAACAAAATTAAAAATAGCAATATCCCAAATAAGAGAGGAGAGTGATATAGCTATGGATAAAAAAACAAATATAAGTATAAGAAAGGGAATTGGAATAGCTGCTTGTTTTGCAATAATATTTTCTGGAATTGTATATGCGAAAGATATAGAAAGTTACTTTAAAAATCTATTTACTCGTTCAACAGAGGCAATGAATACTGCTGTTGAGAACGGATATATACAAAAAGAAGTGAAAGATTATATATATGATAATAATATTGGTATAAAGGTAGATAAATTAGTTTTAGATGATTTAAATTTAGCAATTTCTTTTTCTTTTGATGTTAGCAATTATAAAAATATTAATTCAATCGATTTTGATGATTTTACAATAACAAATGATAACGGAAAAGTTATTTACAGAAGTGTATTTAAAGAAGAAGAGAATATTGAAAATGTACCTATTTATACTTCTGCTTCATGGGATGGAAGTTCAGTTAAAACATCTGATACAACATTTTCTAACTCTATATTAATAGGCTTAAAAACAGATATAGAAAAATTTGAAAAAATATATTGTGATGTAAAAAGTATAAAAATATCTTATCCAGATAATAGAGTAGAGAAAATTGATGGAAATTGGAATTTTGAAATAGAAATAAGTGAGGAAATGAGAAATAGTCCTAAAATTGTATATACTCTTAAAGAAGAAAATGAATATATTGAAAGTTGTAAAGTAACTGTAGCAAATACTGGAACAATCTTAGAATTAGTTTCAAAAGTGGATATGCCTCAATATGATACTAGTGATTTAGCTAATTGGCCAGTTGCACCAGCAAGAGTTTATTTAAATACAAAACTTGACCAAGCTTATAGATGTTTAAATTCTGAATATAACGAAAAATATATAAATGCTAGTTTCAATAATATAGGCATTCAAGATTTAAAAGATATTAGGCAACTTGAATTATATATAGGATTTTTTAATATTACTTTATTTTTAGACAGAGAAGATGTCTAAAAATAAAAGGACCAGCCGGGAAATCCCGGCTAGCCTTTTTTGTAAGAATAGGTAAAAGAACAAGTTATTTAAGAAAACAGAATGTTAGTGTTCTTTGAGCAGAGACTCTTAGAAACTCTCCCAGCCTCTTGTATAACCGCTAATTGGTTGCGTTCCATAGGCACGTTGATATTCAAAAATATACGTGTGTCCCGCTGTAATATTAACGGTATGAGAAATAGAGCCTGTACTGCTCTGCCATTCATTTACTAACGTATGCGTTGTGTTGTCGTAAAGTTTGACAGACAAAATTACACTTCCATTTCCAGGGCTGAAGGTAACACCAAAGTAAAGCTGATTAGTCGAGCTTACAAAGGGGTTACCAGCGGCAGGGAGAGAGTCAAAACGGTCATACACAATCTGATTGCCAATCCCTCTTGGAGAGATAGCAGTAGCGTCGGTCGTGACCACAGCGGTGTTCTCATTGGCAGAGGCTGTATCCTCAGCCGCAAAAGCGGTGGCGGAACCGAGGACCGCAACAGCCATAGCGAACACCAGGAACAGAGCAGAGATGCGTTTGAAAAGTTTCATGTTTTTTCCTCCAAATTGTCCTAAATTTTGTGAGTGGAAAAATAGCTCGCCTTTGCACCTTATTCTTACATTTTTGCTGCATTGAAATTTAAAATTGTTTACGCTTATCTCAATCAGCAATGTGGTATTGGCCTATCGAGGAACAATACAATAACGATTATAGAAGTCTTTTATATTAAAGTCAACAAAATGATAAGATTGATAAGAAAGATAGAAATGATAAAATAAGGAGCGTTTTGAAATGAAATCTATTAGTAAAATTGATGAAAAAACTATAAAAAATTCTATTAAGCAAGAATTAAGAAAATTAAATTATAATTTTAATTTTATAGGTACATAATATATAATTGATGCTATCTATTTATTATATTCACTAAAGACATATTATAAATTTAGTTTAGAAAAAGATATATATCCAGCAATAGCAAATAAATATTGTGATACAGCAAATACAATAAAAGGTGCTATAGTTTATGCAACTGATAAAATGTTTTATGATTGTAACGAGAAAGTTTTACAAAATTATCTTTATGAATTTATCATTTTTGATGAAGAGGATACTTTTTTTTAACCTGGTCCTAAAATGATAATTAGAGCTGTGCTAAAAAGAATAAAAGATAAATAATTTTATATTATGGCAAGAGTAAAAGAAAGTAATGTTTATATTAAATTACTTTCTTTTTTTATGCTCACAATAAATCTTTCTATATTTATGATTATATTATTTTTACTTATTATTTAACTTTAGTATACATAATTTCATAAAATATATAGACATATTTTTATGTTATATTATGAAAAGAAGGGAGGGCATATAGTGAATTTAGAAGGAAAAAAGATAGGGTTTGCCTTTACAGGCTCCTTTTGTACATTTAGAAAAACAATAGAACAAATGGAAAAATTAATGAAAATAAAAGATATACAAATTACACCAATAATGAGTTTTAATAGTTATAATTTAGATAGTAAATTTGGAAAAGCAGAAGAATTTATAGAAAAAATAGAAAATGTTACTACTAATAAAATAATTCATTCAATACCAGAAGCAGAACCTATTGGACCGAAAAAGATGTTTGATATTTTAATAGTAGCACCATGCTCTGGAAATACAATAGCAAAACTTGCAAATGATATTATAGATACACCAGTTACAATGGCAGTAAAATCTCATTTAAGAAATGATAGACCAGTAGTAATTGCCATATCTACTAATAATGCTTTATCAGGTGCAGCAGAGAATATAGGAAAGATACTTAACAGAAAAAATTATTATTTTGTGCCATTTAAGCAAGATAATCCTATAAGTAAACCTAATTCTGTTGTATTTGATCCAACATATATACAAAAGACTTTGGAATATGCTTTAGATAAAGAGCAAATACAGCCAATATTGTTATGAATATAATTGACTTTAATTATGTAAAGTAGTATAATATTGTAGTTAGCAAATATCCAAGATAGCGTAAACTAAGTAGTTGGCTTTTGAAGAAAGGGTGAATTGTATGGGCTACTACAAGGAAATCATCAAAGACAGTACCATATCTCATCGCATTCATATCCGGTGTTTAATTCCAGTACCAGATGTGTACAGAGATGAAAGCGCGGCTTGTGCAATGGGAGACAGTATCAGCGAGAAGGCGGAAAATCTTGAGAGGGTAGCAGAAGAACTGCTTGCTCCCCAATATTTTTCTACAATCCGCAGATTTGTTTCCATGTATGAGCGCTCCCGGCTACCTATTGGCCTCATTTATGAGCAAGAGGTTCAGCTTGAATCTCTTGATATCAGTAGAGGCTACAAGGCTTTTTACGATACTAGAGCTGATATCATTATTGAAGATGCTGATACTTGCGTAATGCAGGATGGAGCACATATCTTCGGTCATATGATTGGCTATAAGCTCATCAAGTTCAAAGGACCAGAACTGGTGTCAAAGGCGCTTTGGGAGCTGGAAGGCATCATGGGGTGTGCTGATACTCATTTGCTTAAAACCATTCTTTGCGATGGTATCGCAAACCTTTTGACCAGCGAGCACAGATCTCCTCATGAATTGCTTTATGGGCTTTCTGACCTCAAAATCGAGGGAATTGAAAAGACCGCTTTGGCATTTGCGTGGAGAATCTAAATCTTTGTACAAAAATTGGCGAGAGTCTTATGCATTCGTGCATGAGGCTCTTGCCATTATTATTTAATAGGAGAGTTTATTATTTATTTTAGCTCTTAAAAATTAATTTGAACTATTATAAAAATATGATATAATTTAATATATTGTAAAAAGAGGGAATAAAAATGATTGTAGAACATGATTTTTGTGTTGGAATAAGAGATATAAATTATATGAGAGAATTAACTAATACAAGTTTACTAGCTTACTTTGAAGATGTAGCTTGTATGCATTCTGAAATTGCAGGTTTTGGAATTAATGATATGGAAAAAACTAAAAGAACATGGGTGCTATTAGAATGGAGAATTGAAGTAAAGAAAAGACCATTATTTAATGATACTCTTAAAGTTAAAACTTGGTCAAGAAAAATTGATAAATTTTATGCTTTTCGTGATTTTGAGATTATTAATAAAAATAATGAAATAGTTGCAATAGCTACTTCAAAATGGCTATTTATAGATATTGAAAAAGGAAAATTAATTAAAGTTGGAGAAGATGTCTCTAAAGTATATGAGCAAGAAAATAAATCAGTTTTTGAAGAAAAGGACTTACCAAAATTTGCTGAACCTACTGAATTTTCAAAAGAAATAGAATATAAAATTACAAAAAATATGATTGATGTAAATAATCATTTAAATAATATTTATTATATGGATATTGTAAAAGAATGTGTTCCTGAGGAATTGTTTACTAATGAAGTAAACCAATTTGAGATATTATATAAAAAAGAAATAAAATTAGGCGAAACAGTAAAAGCTTTATATACTAAAACAGATGAATTTGATTATGTAACAATAAAAAGTAATGATAAAAAGATAGTTCATGCAGTTATAAGATTGAAAAATAAAGGATAGTATTTATATATTTTGATATTGCGAACATTTTTTTGCTTTATATATTGACACTATTTTAGTAAGGTGATAAAATTCATACATAAGAACTTGTGTTCGTGTAGAAGTGTATGGAGGAAATATGGATAGACAAATTTTACATGTAGATGTTAATAATGCATTTTTATCATGGACAGCTGTAAATATGTTAAAAAATGGCTATCCAGTAGATATTAGAACAATACCATCAATTATAGGAGGAGACGAAGAAAGACGTTCTGGAATAGTTTTAGCTAAAAGTCAAGTTGCTAAAAAATTTGGCATTATCACAGGAGAGCCAATATATTTTGCTAGAAAAAAATGTAATAAATTAGAAGTCTTTTCGGGAGATTTCAAGGTATTTAAAAAATATTCTAATGATTTATATAATTTATTTTTAGAATATACAGATAAAATAGAGAGATTTAGTATAGATGAATGCTTTTTAGATTTAACAGAATTTATGCGAGGAAGAAAATTAATAGATATTGCAAAAGAAATAAATTTAAGAGTTCAAAATGAATTGGGATTTACGGTAAACATTGGGATTTCAAGTAATAAACTCTTAGCTAAGATGGCATCTGATTTTGAAAAGCCAAATAAAATCCATACCTTATATGAATATGAAATAGAAGATAAAATGTGGTGCTTACCAGTTTCTGAATTATTTATGATTGGTAAAAAAACAGTTCCAAAACTCCATAACTTAAGAATAAAAACTATTGGAGATCTAGCAAAAACAAATAAAGATTTTTTAGTAAAACGTTTTGGAAAATTTGGCATTTTAATGTGGAATTATGCAAATGGAATAGATGATAGTGAGGTAAATTCTAAAAAAGAAGATCCAAAAAGTATAGGAAATTCTGTAACATTACCTAAAGATGTAACTGATATAGAAGAAATTTATAAAATAGTAATTGCTTTAAGTGAACAAGTTTCATATAGATTAAGAAAACATAATTTAGTTGCAAATACTGTAAATGTTCAGCTTAGAACTAAAGATTTTAAAGATTATTCTCATCAAAAACAATTAAAATTTACAACCTCTTCAACAAAAGAAATAATAGAAACAGCAAAACTTATTACTTTAGAAATGTATAAAAATGAACCAATAAGGCTTGTAGGAGTGAGAGTAGACAATTTAGAAAACAAAGATGAAATACAGTTATCAATGTTTTCTAATGATTTTAAACAAGAAAAATTAGATAATGTACTAGATAATTTAAAATTAAAATATGGGTATAATGCAATAACAAGAGCAGGAGAATTAGAAATAAAAGAAATTGTAAAAGGGAAGGATAAAAAATTATGATAAATCCAGAAGAAAATCCAGAATTTTTAAATGATTTTTTAGCATATAGTTCTACAATTCTAAATAAATCTGAAAACACAATAAAAGAGTATAATTATGATATTGCACATTTTTTGAAATATATAAAATTTAAATTTAAGCAAACCAAAGTAGATGATGAAGAATTTATAAAAACAATTAAAATAGATGATTTTGATATAGATACTTTAAAAAAAGTTACTTTGCAAGATATACATTCATTTTTAGCTTATTTAAAAAATTGCTATTTGAGCAAACCTGCAACATTAGCAAGGAAAACAGCAAGTATAAGAGTGTTTTTTAAATATATGTGTAATAAAACTAAAATACTTCCTAGTAATCCGGCACAAGACTTAGAAACCCCTAAACTAGGAAAAAGACTTCCTAAATATTTAACATTAGAACAAAGCAAAGACCTTTTAGAAACAGTTTCTCAAAATTTAGGACATGGAAATCATGATAATTCTGAAAGAAATTTTGCAATGATTACTATTTTATTAAATTGTGGACTTCGTTTATCAGAATTAGTAGGAATAAATATAAGTGATATTGATTTTGAAAACAATAAATTAAATGTTATAGGAAAAGGAAATAAAGAACGTACTATATATTTAAATAATGCTTGTGTAAAAGCAGTTAATTCATATTTAGCAGTTAGACCAAAAGATGGAGTAAAATTTAATTCAAGAGATGCTCTATTTTTAAGTGAACAAAAAAAGAGAATTAGCAGACGTACAGTTCAATATATAATAAAAGAAGAATTAAAGCTTACTGGAATAGAAAAAGCAGACAAATATTCAGTTCATAAATTAAGACATACTGCAGCAACTTTAATGTATAAATATGGAAATGTTGATATAAGAGCATTGCAAGAACTTTTGGGACATGAAAGTATATCAACAACAGAAATATATACTCATGTTGATAATGAACAAATTAGAAATGCTGTAGAAAATAATCCGCTAGCAAATCTATAAAATAATTTAAAAATCTAGAATATTTTACTTTTAAGTGAGTTAAATATATAAATAAACCAGAGCCTCCATGTATTGCTACATAGAGGCTCTGGCTCTGCTTTGCCAAGCGGCTAGCATAAGGATTGATTACATCATTCTCATCATCCAGAGTTCGTTAGGATCTGAAATTCTGACAGCCAAAGGAGCCCATGCATATCGATAGCCATACATTGTATAAGTTTTATGGCTACAAGCATGTTTGCAGGAACGCGGCTCTTTAACGGTTTCTACCCCCTTACCGAAATCGAAATCATTTTTTTCAAAGCGATTATACGCATATCGGTAAGCGATTCTCTCTTTTTCGGGAATATCCATCATGAAAAGAGTCACGTTACTACCCCAGATTCCAAACGGGAAAATTTGCTCTTTCAGCATACGGATGTCGAAGTTGGACATAATCGGGGATAAATGCCTGTAGTTGAAGTCGGATTTCTCACTACATCCATCACACATTTCAGCTGATAGTAGATCCATAAATTCTTTGATTATGAGCTTATGATTATAATCAATCAAATCCATGAAATACATAACAGCATCAAGGTTGATGGAGCCGTCAGAAAGTTCACTCATATACCTCTTATAAAAGTGGTAAAGTATAGCTGCGTTCCAGCAAGCTTTCTTTTCCACAGAAATTAAGGAGGCAAGGACACTTTCCTTCAGATCATATTGGTTGTAAAGTTTGCCATGTTTTTCAAATTCCTTTTTTACCACAAGAAATTTGTCGAGATCATATGGCATAAAGGAGTGGCCGGTAATGAACATTGCAAAGATCTGAGCATATTTAGCTTTTTCGATTTTAGTCATCGAGGTGCTCGAAGTGTGCACTTTTTTGATAACCAAATCGATAACGCCATCCATATTGGGGAAAAATAAATCGAAATATCCCCATCTGACAAGGCGCGCCAGGTGACTGTGAGGGTTGATTCCTTTGGTGTTCTTTTTAGAACGGTGTTCTTCAGGAACTACTCCCCAATACTTACAGAGTTCCTTGTATTCACTAGGATACTCTTTTGCAAGCTTGGAAAGAGCAAGTTCCATATTGCTGATGCGAAATTTCTTGAGCTCGAACAAAGGAATTTCTGTGCTTTTAGCAATAACCAAGAAAAGGTCTGCCAAAGTACGGACATAGTGCTGGTCTTGGTAGTTGCTTGCATCCTCTGCAAGGATGGCTGGGTTATTTTGCACTTTTACAGCATATTCTGCTTCTGGAGTCAGCTGAAAAGTACAGGAAGAGGGAAGCTGAGTAGCGCCTGGAATAGTCCGCAATGGTGGACTGTTCCAAGGTGGAGGAGGCAATTTGCCTCGCTTGGTACTCATATATATCATCAATCCTTTCTATAAATTTGATTGCAATGCAACCTGAACATATATTATATCATATTTTTTGTAATTTTGCAAAAATCAAAGGCTCTAGAGGAAAGTAAGGAATTCATGTAATAGAAAATGTTATATTAATATTTTTGTTTTTCAAAATAATGAATCATAAGCCAATAAAATATTTTAGACTTTTTGCAAGCTGGTTTGTATTTTATATTTTATAAAAAACTAAGCAAAAGAATAACTTTTATATGTAAGGTTAAACTATTTTTGGAGGTTTTATGATGTTTAATCCAGACTGTATTTATTATGAAAAAGAAATAGAAAATTATGAATTAGGTAAAGAGCTTTTAAAAAGATATGATAATATTCCAAAAGTTATAATTAGTAATCACAACAATATTGAAGAAATGAGAAAAAAGGAAAATTATGAATTTCCAAAAATGAAAAGAAATTTAATTATAGGTGTAAGAAAAACTCATAAATTTGTCCCAAACCATAAGGTATCAGATTATCTTGTTCCATATACATCTTCTGGTTGTATAGCTATGTGTATGTATTGCTATTTAGTATGTAATTATAATAAATGTGCCTACTTAAGAATTTTTGTAAATAGAGAAAAAATGTTGGAAAAAATTATTAAAGTAAATAATCAATCAGAAAAGGAATTAACTTTTGAAATTGGAAGTAATAGTGATTTAATTTTAGAAAATACTATAACTGGAAATTTAGAATGGACTATAAAAAAATTTTCAAAAGAAAATAAGGGTTACTTAACTTTTCCAACAAAATTTGATATGGTAGATTCTATATGTAATATAGAACATAATAAAAGAATAATTATTAGAATGAGTGTAAATCCTGAGAAAATAATTAATCAAATAGAGTTTCGGAACATCAAGATTAAAGAATAGAATAGAAGCAATAAACAAATTAAAAAATGCAGGATATAAAATAGGAATTTTAATTGCTCCTGTAATTATGGTAGATAATTGGAAAGAAGAATATGAAAATTTGATAAAATATTTAAATGAAAATTTATCTTTAGAAGTAAAAAAAGATGTTTTTTTCGAAGTAATTTTTATGACATATAGCTATATTCATCGCATGATTAATCAAGATGCATTTCCAAATGCTATTAATCTATATAATCCAGATATTATGACTGGAAGAGGTAGAGGAAAATATATGTATAAAAATTATATAAGAGAAGAAGGAGAAATATTTTTTAGAGAAAAATTGAAACAATATTTCCCTAAAAATGAGATAATTTATATAGTATAGATAAACTATAAGGTAGATATTTATAAACAGCAATACTCTTCTTTAGTAAATAAAAAGAACAGAAATGAAACTGTAGATAGTAAATATTGCAAATTCATGTAACATGTAATATATGTTATAATATAATTAGTGAGAATAGAATTTATTTTGATGAATGGTTATTATGCACTAGAAAAATAGCAAGAGTATCTTATGAACAAAAGGATGCTGTTTACTTCAGACCTCAGCATTCTAAGTCAAATTTGAAGGAGAATGATTTATGAAAAAACGGTTCAATATTTCTGACATTGCAGTTGCTTTGACTTTCTCCCCCTTGTTGGTCCTACTCATCGCATTCTTGATGGCCTTTTGGAATCCTGTAACAGTCGTCAACACTACAGCAGAAGCAATCGTGGTAGAAAATCAATATGTGAATGTCATATAGCAGACGGATTTATGTTTCCGACACTTCTTTTATTCAACAGTGGTTTCCTGAAAGCAATCTTGTAACGGTTTCTTATGATGATATATCAGCCACTTTTGATAATAAAGAGGTATATGAAATCGTTGAAGAGGGAGATACCATCCAAGTGGTACTGCATCAAACTTATGACAAAAATGGAAATTTAAAGAAAAGATCCTTAGATATGTTGTGATATCAAAACTAAATAATAAGAAGAAGGTGTTAAAATCGAACTGAAAGCAACAAGCCCTGTTAAGGGCTTTGTTGCTTTTTATAATATTTTAATAGTAACCAATATATGATTAAATATGTAGTGCGCCATAGTGAATTTGAATTCTCATCCACTATGGTGCCCTTTTGCCTTAGACAACAATTACATAGCAGAAATAGGATTATCTACTTTTATTATATTGAATTTAAAACAAAGTTTAATGATTAAATAGCGTCAGAGTAGAGAGATGAAGAAAAGACAGATACAACATTACTAATTATGAAGTTGAAGGTGTAAGCTTTGAAAAGTGTTTTGCAGTAAATTTTTAATTTGGTTCAATAAGATGCATAAAAAATAATGTGTTTAATTTTATAAAAGTGCAACTTTTCCTATTTTAAAATTGTATTATAATTAGAAATAAGATCTTATATTCTCAAATGGAGGAAAAAATGGAGGAAGATAAAAAATTATATAGGAGTTTTTTGACAGGAGATAACAAATCATTTGAACTTATCATGAACAAATATATGGAAAAAATCATTTATTTTATTTATAAAATTGTAAAAAGTATGGATATTGCTGAAGACTTAGCGCAAGATGTTTTTGTTTATATTCTTATGAATAAAGAAAAATATGATTTGAACTACTCTTTAAAAACATACCTTTATATCATTGCAAAAAGCAAAGCATTCAATTATATCAAAAGAGAAAAAAGAATTACCTATTTGCAAGATAATGAATATCTTTTTATGGAACAAGAACTTGAAGAGGTTATTTTTGATAAAGAACAAAGTCAAAGAATAAAAATGGAAATCGAACGTCTGCCAGAACCGCAAAATCAAATCCTTTTTCTTGCAGATATCGAGGAATTATCTTATCAGGAAATAAGTTCAATTTTAGGTGTGTCCCTATCGCAAGTAAAAACACTCATTCATCGAGGTAGAAAAAAATTAAAAGAAATATTAAGAAAAGAGGTCGATAATTATAATGGATAAAAAATTAGAAGAAAAAAGAAAATATTTTAAAGATTCTGTCTATTTAAAATATGAAAATTTAAAGTGCATGAAATCCCCAGAAAACGAATTGGAGAATCGAAAAATAAAAAATAAACTAAAATTAAATCGCCTGCAAAAAGTTGCTGCATTTATTATTGCAGGGACTGTAAGCATCACGGCTTATGCTGGAATCAGTAAAAATACCAATATGGAAAAAATGGGATTTTTAAAATTAAGTCAAAATTATGAAAATAGTTTAGTAGCAGTTAATCAATCCATAGAAAATGAATATTGCAATATAACTTTAGAAAGTATGGCTGGAGATAAAGCATACATCATTGCAGAATATAAAATAAAATTAAAAGAGAAAGCATTTGAAAAAATGACAAAGCCAATCGAGTACATTAATGGAATTGGCTATGATCTGCACATTTCAGAAAAAGTATTGGTAAACTCAAAAGAAATTTCTAATGTAAGCAAGTATGTTGATAAAGTTTCGGATAGTGAATATATTTATACACAAGTTATTAATATCATGGATGAAAACACTAATCATTTGAATTTAGAAATTGAAATCGAAGACATTTCTTCTGGAATAATTCTTGGATTTGAAGATGATGAAAATAAGGCTATCACAATCGGTAAAACCATAGAATCAGAAATCGAATTAACAGGAAATGAAGATACGGCAATTCTAATAGAGGAGCAGCTAGATGAGCATACCAAAATTATCATAGAAAAAATTGCCAATACGAAATTTCAAAAATTTATTAAAGCTAGAAAAGTCGTAGAAGATATCACTTACAAAGAGTATGGTGATAATTCAATGGAATACATTAGTTTTACTGTTACCGATGAAAATGGTAACACAATCCCAAACATGATTTACAATGGAAGTATTGCAGGCAAAAAAATGTATGTGAAAAAAGATGGCCAAATCCAAGAAAAATTTGAATATGAAATCAACGAAACGGATACCATCCGAGAAGAAGAAAATTTTATCATACTTCTTAGTCCAGAAAACACAAGCAATACAGTAAAAGTAACACCAGTAAAAAGCAAGCTATTTGAAGATCGAAAACTCAATGAAAATGGAAAAACACAGGAAGAAGAAATGTATGAGCAAGCAACTTGGTATCCTGTCAAATTGGATAATAAAACTTATACAGCAACCAGTGGATTAGGCGGAAACTTTGTTATTACAAAAATCGATGTGACTTATGAAAATATCACATTTTATTATGAGCAAAATGGTTGTTTAGGAAATGAATGGAAAGTACTAATGAGACAAAAAATAGATGATATCAATTATGTATTTCCAATCGAAGAACAAGTAAAAGGCATGAATAGCAACGAAAATAAAATTGTATTTTCAAGAAACCCAAATCTTGCTGCTGGACTTAATTTGCACAAAATGTCACTCGACAATATTGATGATTTAGAATTTACTTTATTATTTGGTTGTACTACTGAAATCATTGGGAAATCTATTAATTTAGACATTCCAATACAAGATGAACAAACAGCAAAAATCAATCATTTAGAAATCGTTGATTCTGTGAAAGAATAAATAAAATCAAAATCCAGTTACGATATTAGTACTTATAGATGGTGGAAGAATAGCAGATAACGATTATATTAATTAAATTAGAAGAAAAAAATTTTAAATAAAATGCTTTATACATTATGTATAGAGCATTTTTATATCCTATTACAGTAAAAAAATGTAATCAGAAATAAGTTTTTACAAATTGTTGCAGATAGAATCTGACATATGTTATAATCATCTCGATAAATTATAATAAGTATGTATAAAAGATAATGCTATAGAAATAACTTTTATACAAATTTTTATTTGATTTTTCAATTTATTTAAGTTTTAGTTCTACATAAGCTAAAATATCACATAAAAAATGAACATTGAAAATTGAATAATATTTATTAAATACAATTATATTATTAGAGCTAGTTAATTGTGAATGTATAATCTCAAACTTAAATACAAGATAGCTACTTGTAAGGCGATAACAATAATAGAGATAATGAGACTCTTGTTTAGTCATAGAACGAGCGTTAAAAGCGTCCTACGCAATGAGAACAAGTCTGGAGTACCAGATAGGGTATATCAAGGGTATACGCCTGTGATGATTTAGCAAATCATAATTTAATAAATTTAAAACCTGGGGGCAACAAAATGAATTTAGATTTAATTGCAATGCTAACCATGCATATAATTATAGTAGGAATAGATTATTTCTCATATTAATATAGTATGATGATGACTGTAAAACAGATGAAGATAGAGATAATAAATATTTGGAAAAAATTGAATACATAAAAAAATTTATACTCACATTGATAATGAACAAATTAGAAAGGGGGTAGAAAGTAACCCATTAGGAAATTTATAATTTTTACAAAATAAATGGAGTGGGGGAAGAAGGTAGATTTTTAAGTTTAAAATTACAAAATAATAGGAATAAAAGATATTTTTAAATTTATCTAAATTCTCACAAAATTATTTTAAAAAAAATTTGAAAAAAAATTTAAAATTATAAAAAATTACAATTAAAATTAAAAAATAAAATTTACTTTAAAATTTTAATTTTACAAATTTGTTAGGTTAATAATTTCAAAAACCGAACATTTGTGTATTTAAAAATTATTAAATTGTTATCACGATATTTTTATTAAATTATAAATTGATTATCCTGAAAAACAATTTTAAGCAATTTTATTTATTAGTATGTATTTGTTATTTAAAATTATAATTATTGCTATAAATGATTTTAATAATTAATTTTTGATTTATTTATACTTATGAAACTAATATAATTATATATTTAGCTAAAATTGTTATCAAAATTATCGAACCACTAAAATCAATTTTAAGGCATTTTTATATTTTAACAATATAACTGTTGCCTTAAATAATCGTTTATCCTGGTGCGTGATTAGTTTTAGTAATTTTACTATAAAAATTTTATATCTATATAGTAAATTTATCATATTATAAAAATGCCTGAAAAGTGCTAAAAAAACGACGCACGAGAATCGATTTTAAGACGTTTTTAAAAATTAGTAATATAGTTTGTTACCTAAAAATATAGGCTATTTTAGAGTTTCAAGGGTTTTAGCGATTTTTGAAAAAATATAAGATATAGATTTAAAATAAAGATAAAAATTTTTATGATAAACAAATTATATAGATAAATAATTAAAATAGCTAAAAATTGATTTTAAAAGGTCATAAAAATATTGATATTTTAGATAATGTTTTCGAAGTATGAGCAATACAGAATCTTAATGCGAAACCAAGTGTAGCTAGTAAGTAATGGATAAAGATTACAATAAGAATATAAATATAGAATAAAAAAAGAGATATAATTGAATATAAACAGTATGAAACATCTGTAAACCAGATATTTGAAGAAGTAGAGGTTTATGGTTGTTTTATATATAAGTCCTATTCCTATTTGCACAAAACTTTGATTTTGTGCAAAGTTATATATCAAAAAATAAGGCCTTTAAATTATACTTAAGACCCTCTCTTTTCTATCTTGTTTATATATTTTTATAATGAGACAATTATATCTCTTATAATAATTTCTATTTATAATAAACTATTATTTACAATATATTCAACTTAAAAATTTAATTTTTGATTATATAAAATTTTAAATTTTTTATTTTTATAAAAAATTATTTCAAATTTATTTTTATATTATATTTTTTTAACTCTTCTAATAAATTATTAAATTTATTGTAATCAAATATAAATCCGTGAATCCCTACTCCCTCTGCTCCAGATATATTTTCTGCTTTATCATCTAAAAATAAGCATTCATTAGCATTTAAGTCAAATCTATTTAATAATAATTCATAAATTTTAGGATTAGGTTTTAAAAGTTTTTCTTCTGCAGAAATTATTTCACCATCAAAAAGATCTAGGAGTTTATTGGTTTCTAAAAAAGAACGTATTTCTAAGGGTGCATTTGATAATATATAAGTTTTATAACCATTGTTTTTTAATTCTTTTATTAATTCTACAATTTCTTCATTTAATGTTATAATATTTAACAAACATTTTTCCATAATCCTTTTACAAGTATCTTTTAAATTTTCAGGAAGTTTACTAGCCATAATCTCAACAGCTTCCTCTTTTTCTATTATTCCTTCATCTAATTTTATCCATTCATCTGAAAATATTGCCTTTTTTAATAATTCTATTTCTTTTTCATCTTGTGTAAACTCCTTTATTGGTTTATCAAAATCTAGTTTTAAAATTACATTTCCTAAATCAAATATTACGTTCTTTATCATTTTCTCTCCTCTACTTTCTAATTTTATATGTTATATGTGATAATTTATTTTAAATTTATGTTGTTTTTTATTTATATATTAAAATCTATTTTAATATAATTTATATTTATACCTATAAATTTTATCTTAAACTTTCATAATATGAATTATATAACTTAGCATAATATCCATTTTTATTTAAAAGTTCGTTATGATTTCCTTCTTCTATTATTTCGCCATTATTTAAAACTAAAATCTTATCTACATTTATTATTGTAGATAGTCTATGTGCAATAAAAATAGCAGTTTTTTGTTTTGATAATATATTAATAGAATTTTGTATTAAATTTTCTGTATAAGTATCTATATTGGCTGTTGCTTCATCTAAAATAAATATGTCTGGGTTATGAGCAAATATTCTTGCAAATGCTAAAAGTTGTTTTTGACCTGCTGAAAAAGATTCTCCTCTTTCTTTTGCAATTTCATTCATTCCATTAGGAAGTGCATTAATAAATTCTTCGCTTGAAGATAGTTTTATTGCTTCTTTTACTTCATTATCAGATATTTTTTTATTAAGTTTTATATTATCTTTTATACTTCTTGCAAAAATAAATGGGTCTTGAAGAACAGTTCCAATATGTCTTCTTAAATATCTCTTATTTATGTTTTTAATATTTATTCCATCTAATAAAATTTCACCTTTTTGAATTTCATAAAACCTATTTACTAAATTTGTTATAGTTGTTTTGCCTGAACCTGTTTTTCCAACTAAAGCAATAGTTTCTCCTGGATTTATTACAAAGTTTATATCTTTTAAAATCCAATCTTCATTTTTATAAGCAAACCATACATGTTTAAACTCTAGCTTTCCTTTTATTTTTTCTAGTTCTCTTCCTGATTCAAAATTTTCTAAGTATTCTTTGTCATCTAAAATATCATATATCTTATTTATTGAAACTATTGCTTCTTGTACTGTTTCTACGCTATCAATAATTCTATTTATTGGCTCAAATAATGATTTTATATAACTTACAAATATATATATTGCTCCTACTTCAATGGAAATACCCCAAAAGTGATATATTGATGCAACAATAATTATTGTAATAGCTAAATTTTCAAATAAAGTCATCATTCCTGGAAAAATTCCTTCATATATGCTTGCAGGTAATCTTTTTTCAAAAAAATCTTGCGTATAATTTTCACATTCTTTTTGTTTTTCTTTTTGTATATTAAAAATTTTTATTATTTTTGCTCCATAAATAGATTCTGCAAGAAAAGTATTTAAATTTGTTCTAACTACTTTTGATATATCATAAATTTTATTTAAGATTTTTGTAAGTATTATTGAAGTTACTATAACGAAAGGTATTACTATAAGTGAAAGTAAACTTAATTTTAAACTAAAATAAATCATTATTGCGATTACTGAGATTATTAATATTATATCTTTGAAAAATGTTGTAATTACATCTTTAAAAAACATAGATATATCATCTACATCATTTATTATTCTCGCATAAAGTTTGCCAGAAGGTGTTTTATCATGAAATGTAACAGATGCATCTTGAGTATATTTATATAGCTTGTTTCGCAGTGTATATAAAATTTCTTCACCCATAATGTTAGTTTTCATTCTTGTAAAATAATCAAAACAGTTTCCAATAACTACTATAGCTAAATATATAATTCCTATTAAATTAATAGTTAAAAATCCTTTTTGGCTAATATTATAACTTAAAAAATCATCTATAATTATTTTTACTAAATAAGGCTTAGCAAGCTCAAAAAGGTCTATTATAATAGATATAATAGAAACTAAAAAAACAGTTTTAATATGTGGTTTTATTAAATTATAGCATCTTTTTAAAGTTTTATTTTTCATAGCTTGCTCCTTTCTTCTACTGTTTTTTAAGATAAAAATGATTCTGATGAATTTGAAGCTTGTTGTTTATAGAATTTTTCGTATAAACCATTATTTTTTATTAGTGTATTATGAACTCCTTCTTCAACAATATTTCCTTGATCTAAAACAATTATATGATCTGTATCTTTAACATCAGAGATCCTATTAGAAATTATTATACAAGTTTTTCCTTTTGATAATTCTTTTATATTTTTTAATAAATATTCTTCTGTTTTATTATCTAAGGCAGAAAAAGTATCATCAAAAATAACAATATTACTATTGTTTAAAAATGCTCTTGATATAACAACTCTTTGTTTTTGACCCCCTGAAAGGTCTATTCCCCTCTCTCCTATAATTGTATAAATATCTTCTTTCATATTAGAAAGCTCTTCTGAGAACATTGCTTTACTTGCACTTTCCCTTATTTCTTCGTCCCTATAATTATTTCTAAATAGACTTACATTTTCTTTTATTGTTGTTGAAAATAAAAAGTTATCTTGGGTTATATAACAGATACTTTCTCTTAAATTAGTTAAATCTATATCATTTATATTTATCCCATTAATTTTTATAGAATTATCTGGTGGTTCATATAATCTCAATAACAAATTCATTAATGTTGTTTTTCCACTTCCGATTGTTCCAATTATTCCGAGTGAGCTTCCTTCTTTTATAATCATATTTATATTTTTTAATACTTTATCTATATTATTTGGATAACTAAAATTTAAATTTTTAATTTCAATATCTCCATGTATTAAATTTTTATTTCTATTTTCTAATAGTAAATTTTCTTTTTCTAAATTAAATACTTTATCTAGTCTTTTATAAGATATAATAGCTCTTTGAAATTTCGATATTACTCCAGGAAGCCATGATATTGGTGAAAAAAACATATCTATGTATCCATTAAAAGCAATAAAATCGCCTATTGTTATTTCATTATCAAGTACTAGTTTTGAACCAAAAATTATAGTTATTCCATAACAAAATCCAAAACAAATTGTTACTGATGTAGATAAAAGAGTTGAATAGACATCAACTGCTATATTTCCCTTTTTTAATAAGTTATTCTTTTTTATAAATTTTTTTAGTTGATTTAATTCACCTGAATATGCTTTAGTTGTTCTGATAGAATCTGTGCTTTCTTGTACATATTCAGAAAAAGAAGTAAAATATTTTTGTGCTTTTTTAAAACTTTGTTCTACATGTTTTTTTAAAATAATAATTATAAATATTGTTATAATAATTGGACAAATGACTGCTATAGTTAATTTAAAATTAACCTGTTTCATTGTATATGTAGCAATTATAAATGTAAAAAGTATTCTAGTACCATGAGATATTACTCTATATAATGCACCTCTTATCTCCCCTATGTCTTTTACAAAATAAGACATTATTTCACCATTTTTTATATTTTGAATACTAGTAATATTTATAGATAAAAATTCTTTAAATAACGTATCTTTTAAATCCTTTTCCAAAGTTCTTGTAGAATTTGCCATAAAATATTTCCATACGGTTCTAACTATCAAAATACCAATACTTGTTAATAATAAAAACATAATATTTTTAATTATGATATCTTTATTAGCTGATATGTTATTCATTAGATCTATAATTTTACCCAAAATTTTAGAAGGAAAAGTTAATAAATAGATGTTTACACCTATAAGTATTACAATAAACAGTATTTTTAATGATAACTTTTTAAAGATTGATTGTAATACTTTTTTCATTTAACTTCTCCTTCTTTAACTACTATTCATAAAATATAATTAGATATTTCATACTATTTCAAATAATTAGAAAAGCTTTCTAAAAATTCATTATTATTTTTAGTTTTAATAATCTGATTTAATAATCTTTCTGTAAAATCTGCTGTAGATAAACCAGATAAGCTTTTTCTAATAGTATTAACAGTATCATATTCCTTTTTGGATAATAATAATTCATCACGTCTTGTACCAGATTTATTTATGTCTATTGCAGGAAAAATTCTTTTTTCAGATAAACTTCTATCTAAAAATACTTCCATATTTCCTGTTCCTTTGAATTCTTCAAAAATAACTTCATCCATTCTACTTCCTGTTTCTACTAAAGCTGTTCCTAAAACTGTTAAGCTTCCAGCATCTTCAGTGTTTCTGGCAGCTCCAAAAAAACGTTTAGGTTTGTGAAGTGCACTAGGATCAAACCCTCCTGATAAAGTTCTTCCGGATGATGGTATAACTAAATTATAAGCTCTTGCTAAACGAGTTATACTATCTAACAATACAACTACATCTTTATTTTGAGTGGTTAATCTTTTAGCTCTTTCTATAACCATTTCAGCTACTTTAACATGATGTTCTGGTTGCTCATCAAAAGTAGAGTAAATTACATCTCCTTTTATAGAACGCTTCATTTCAGTAACTTCTTCTGGTCTTTCATCTATTAATAAAACAATTAGGTAAACTTCTGGATTGTTTTCAGTAATACTATTTGCTATTTTCTTTAAAATTGTAGTTTTACCAGCTTTGGGAGGAGCTACTATCATTCCTCTTTGTCCTTTTCCTATTGGTGACATTAAATCCATTAAACGCATTGTATATTCTGATGATGTTGTTTCTAATTTTAATCTTTCTGTTGGATATATTGGTATTAAATCATCAAAGCTTGTTCTTTTCATAGCTTTTTCTGGATGTTCTCCATTGACTTCTCCAACATATATAAGAGCTGGAAATTTTTCTCCTTCTTTTGGAGTTCTTTTTATTCCTTTCACCATGTCACCAGTATCTAATTTAAATCTTTTTATTTGAACTGGTGAAACATATACGTCTTTAGGTGTAGATAAATAATTTTCTCCTCTTAAAAAACCATATCCATCTGGTAATAATTCTAATATTCCCTCAACATATTCATCATCTTCGCTTGTTAATTTATATTCTATCTTATTTTCAATTTGAACTTCTTGTGCTTCTGTTATATTATCTTCTTTTTTTGAATTATAGTTTTCCATTATTTTTTCAATTAATTCTGCCTTTTTCATTTTTGATACATTATTAATACCTTTATCTTTCGCCAAATTTCTTAAGTCTACAAGTGATAAACTTTCTAATTCCATATAGCATGCCCCTTTCTTACTATATATTTTTTATATAACAGGTAAGCTTAAATTCCCTCATTATATAAAAGTTTTCTAAACTTTATACCTAAACTTGCTGAAAAATTAAAATTTTTATATTTATTCTTTTCTTGGAATTCTTTTTTAGAAAAAATTAAAGAAAAGTAATTTAATTAAAGAATTAAATTACTCTAGATTACAAAATATTAAAAGATTATTTATTTATATCTATAACATAGACTGTTTCATTTGGTAAATACATATTTAATTGCTTTCTAGCTACTTCTTCTATATATTCTTTTGAATTAACATTTTCTTGTGTAGCATAAAGCTCTTCTTTTTTATCTTCTAATTCTTCTTTTTGGTTAGAGTAATAAGATATATCTTTTTTATAAGAATTTAGTTTAGATTGCTGATTTATAAATGTTAATAAACTATAAACCATAACTAAAATAAGTATTAAATTCATTACTTTATTTAACTTAAAAACATTCATCTTACGTATATCTCCAATAAATACTTTATATTATTTTATTCTACAAAAAAATCAAAAATCCTTTTTTATTACACTTTTAGAGCACTTTATTATTCTTTTTAGGCATAAATAAGGTATTTTAAAGATTTTTTTACATATTTTTACAAATCCAGATAAAATTATAACACAAAAGTTGCTTATTGTCAAAGAATATATCAATATACCGAAAAAAGATCGCTAAAAATAAATAAAATCTTATTTCCCCTCCATTTAATTTTATTATACTATATATTAATAAACTACTAGTTATTAATAAAAATATTATATCTTCTACAAAAGTTATAATATCAGGACTTCTAAAGGACTTTCTTATTACTCTAAATATATCAAATATCATTCCTATAATGATTCCTATAATAAAAAAGAAGATGAAAATTTGTTCTTGAGAAAAATTATACATCTCTATTCCCCTTTATTTAAATATTTTACTTAATACATTTTTACTTTTTTTATTTGCTCCTTCAACTCCAGAATATGTTAAACTATTTATTTTTCCATCTACTGTAAAATCAGATGTATCTATACTTAATTTATTAATTTTTAAATCTTCACCTTTTATTGTTAAAAGTCCTAATTCTGTTTCTATTATTATAATTTGGTCGTCAAAACTAAACACGTCAATAATCCCTGTAACGCTTAACTTTTCACGATTTTCTAATACTATATTTTGAAAAGTATTAGTTGTCTTTTTCAATTCCTCCATATTGATACCTCCGAAATAATATTTATAAGTTATATTTATTCGGTTTTTTAAAATTTAGAACCTTATTTTGGTTATAAAAATAGCTTTTTTCCTAATAAGGACAAATAATATATAACAAATCTGAGAAAAATCAAATATTTTTCAATAAATTTGTTTGCGTACAAAATTACCTATGCTATTAAAATTTAGCTATATCAATGTTAAATAATGCTGGTAGCATTATTTATGTTCAAAGTTTAACGAATTTTTTATACAAAAAACACCATTAAACGTAAACATTTAATGGTGTAATATATTTTAAAACACTATTTTATTTTCCAAAAAATTTTTTATGAATTGCTTTTACTGCTAAATCTGCTTGGCTAGAATCAACTAATACTGATATTTTTATTTCTGATGTACTAATCATGTGCATATTAATATTGTTTTCATAAAGAGCTCCAAACATATCTGTAGCGACGCCAGGCTTATTTGCGATTCCAACGCCTACAATAGAAACTTTAGATAAATTCTCACTATGCAATATATCTTCTATGCCTAAGCCTTCTTTATTTTTTTCTAAGACCTCTAATGTTTTTGGTAAATCATTCATTTTTACAGTGAACGCAATATCTTTTGTTATATGTTCACCAAAAGATTGAACAATTACATCAACATTTATAAAATTATTTGATAATATTTTAAATAATTCATAAGTTTTTCCGATTTTATTTTCAAGACCCACTATAGTTATTCTTGATATATAATCGTCTTTTGTAACTCCATTTATTTCTAAATCTTCTAGATTTTCATTATTAATCAAAGTTCCAATGCTATTCTTTTCAAAAGTTGATTTTACATATATTGGAACATTATATTTTTTTCCTATTTCTACACATCTATTATGAAGAACTTTTGCCCCTAGACTAGACATTTCAAGCATTTCATCATAAGAAACAGTTTTTAATTTTTCTACATTATTAACTGTTCTTGGGTCAGATGTATATACTCCGTCTACATCTGTAAAAATATCACATCTTTCTGCATTTAAACTTGCCGCTAAGGCTACTGCTGTTGTATCAGAACCCCCTCTACCAAATGTTGTTATATTACCTTGTTCATCAATCCCTTGAAATCCTGCTACTACAACAATATTTCCGGAATTTAAGTATTCTGTAATTGTATCATTGTGTATATATCTAATTCTACTATTAGAAAATTCACTATTAGTTACTATAGGTATTTGCCAACCTGTTAATGATACCGCTTTATAATTTTTTTCTATTAACAACATAGCTAATTTAGCTATGGTTATTTGTTCTCCTGTTGACACTAAGACATCATGTTCCCTTTTATTAGGCTTTTTTGATATTTCAGATTCCTCTAAAATTAATTTGTCTGTAGTTTTTCCTTGGGCTGAAACTACAACTATTACTTGATTTCCTTTCTCTACTTCTTTAATAATATGTTCTGTAACGAGTTCTAATTTTTCTGAACTTGCCACTGAACTTCCTCCAAACTTTTGTACAATGATTCCCATTTGTTGTACCTCTTTATTTAATTAATCATAGTAAATTTTAAATTTAAAAATTACTATATATATAAATAATTCAAAAATATTGTAATCATATCTAATATTATTATATTTTTTAAAATAAAATTAGTGCTTATTACAAAAAAATTTATGAATTTCAAAAAAAATTATAACATATAATTTTTTTAATTACAAATGAATTTATAATATTCTTAAAGCTTTTTATAAGAAGCATAGAATATCTCTCCTTTTACAAATAAATACTTGTGCATAAATTAAATAATATCAATATTTAAATATCGATTGCATACGTATATAGCAATTACTAAAGCTTAATGGTATCAGTAATTTGGCATGTAGAGCTGTATTAAATGTAACAAATAAAAAGAAAAGCACTTCTTGACTTGAAGTGCTTTATTTCTATTTCTTTGCAAATTTTCCGCAATCACAATCATCATTATATCTTTTATATCTTCCTGTTTTATCGCAATCAGCCTTTGATGTAGTATGATCACCCTTCCAGTAATAACAATATTGACATTCTTGACTTGCCATATTACTCACCTCCAATAGATGGTTTATCTATTACTAATTCTAACAAAAAAAACTTTAAAGGTCAATATTTTACAAAAAATGACATATTTTTCTAAATAAATATGTCATTTCATAAATATATTTTACAAATTTTCTCCATTTAATATGATTTCAGCATTATTTGAAGTTAAATCTTCCAAATATTCTTCGGAAATAAATTTAGTAAGTTTTTTTATAGCTTTAGGAATTTGTTTATATATAGTACTTTCTCTATGAACATCAGAACCTAAAAAGCTTACTAATTCCTCTTTCAGCATTCTTTTTAAAGTAAATTTTGCAGCTAATCCGTAATTTCCTAAAATGCTTCCATAGTTGCATTGAAATAATACTCCCAAATCACTTAGATCATATAATAATTCAAAATCTTTCTGGATAGAAAGATATCTTTCTGGATGAGCAAGTATTAATCTATATTCATTTTCTTTTAATTTATATATTATATCTTTTAAATTAGGAAAATAAGTTCTTAAAGGTAATTCAAAAAGAATATAATTAGTTTCATTTATTGTAGACGCTTTATATTCTTTTAATAAATCTAAAATATTATACGTTAAAAATATTTCACTCCCTAAAAATATTTTTGGATATTTTTCTTCACTATTTAATTCTTCTATTAATTCTTTCCTTTTATATTCTGGAGTTTCGTAACAATCAATAGCATAATGCGAGGTTGAAACTATTTTATCAAAACCAGCATCTTTTGCTTCCAATATTAATCTTTTTGTTTCTTGCATATTCCTAGATCCATCATCAATTCCAGGCAATATATGTGAATGAAAATCTATCATAAATTATATTCCTTTCATTAGTTTGACTTTATTTTTAAAGAAATTGCAAATATATTATTTTCTTTGTTTTGGCTTTATATTCGATAATCTCTCACCATAATAATATGAGTCTTCATAACGTTTAGTAGTTGTTTGTACCTTATTTAATATAACACCAGCTACCTTTCCGCCAACATTTTCAATCGCAATTTTTGCTTTATTTAATTCTTCTAATTTGGTTATATTTTGTGCTGATACTAGGATATTAAAATCTACAAGTCTTGCAACTATTAAAGCATCTGCAACTATTAAGCAAGGTGGTGCATCAAAGATTATAATATCGAATTTATCGATTAGATTATCTATTATTGTTTCCATTTTATTTGAAACAAGCAACTCAGAAGGGTTTGGTGGTACACTACCTGCTGCAATTAAATAAAGATTTTCCACATCTGTTTTTTGTATGTAGTTTTCAATATTTTCTTTTTCTCCAATAAAATCTTGGTCAACAACTCCAGATAAGAAATTTGACAATCCTGGTCTAGGACGTAAATTAAATAAACTATATTGACGTCCTTTTCTCATATCTGTATCTATTATCAAAACTTTTTTATCAATTTGAGCAAAAGCAGTAGCTAAATTGGCTGATACATAGCTTTTTCCTTCACCAGGTATTGTACTAGTTATAAGCATAACCTTTTTTTCTGAGTCTGCATTCATAAATTGTATATTTGTTCTTAAATTCCTAAACATTTCTGCTTCTGGAGATTTTGGATTTTCAAGTACAATTATTTCATTTTTCATTATTTATTTCCGTCCTTTCTTCTAATTGTTCTTTTTGGTGTGTTTCCAGTAGCAGTTTCTTTTTTTATTAAATCTTCATAAGAATATGGTATTTTAACATCATTTCTTATCTCTGTTCTTACTTTACCTCGTCTTTTTACAGATGAAGATTTGTGCTTTTTCTTACCATTTTCATCTGTTTGCATTATTGATGCTAATACTGGTAATTGTAAAGCTCTTTCAATATCTGTATCTGTTTTAACTGTTGTATCTAACATATTAATTAAAATTATGTATACAACAACTATGATGCCTCCAACAAATCCAAATATTGCTATATTTTTGAAAAGATGTATGTTACATGGTGTAGTATTAACTTCTGCTACATCTACAACATATAAATTGCTTGTTTTATATATTTCTTTAACTCTTTCTGTTAAGACATTAGCTGTTTCATTTGCTATTTTACATGCAAGTTGAGGATCAGTATGTGTTACAGTAATTCTTATAACCTCTGTATCTGAAGTAGAAGAAACAGAAATACTATTTTGTATTGTTTCTATACCAATGTTCATATTTAAGTTTTCAGCTACTTTTTTTGCAACAGTTCTACTTTTTGCAATATCTTTATAGTTAGCAACCAATTTAGTATTAATTGCTATATCAGTAGTAGTAATTGTGCCCTCATTTTTAGTATTTTCTCCTGCAACTTGTACTAAAACTAAACTTGTTGTTGATTGATATTCTGGAATTACAAATTTTAATGTATATATAGCACCAAGCATTGCAAAAACTATTACAACTAATATTATTAAGAACTTCTTTTCTAAAAACATTGAAATTAGTTCTTTTAAATCTATTTCTTCCATAATTCCTCCAAAAATATTTTAATAAATCATTTGAATTATAATATATAGGTTTCCTTTTTTCAATATATTACCTATTAATTTTAGTTCTCATTTTTGTAACATAATTAATCTTTTATAATTAATTTTAAATATTCAAACATAAATTCATTTAGTTCTCCATTCATAACAGCATCTATGTTCCCTACCTCATAATTAGTCCTATGATCTTTGACTAATGTATATGGACAAAAAACATAAGAACGTATTTGACTTCCCCAAGCAATATCTTTTTGTTCTCCTTTTAATTCTGATATTGTTTCTTTATTTTCCTTTTCTTTTAAATCCAATAATTTAGACTTAAGCATTCTCATTGCGGTTTCTTTATTTAAAGTTTGTGAACGTTCTGATTGACAAGAAACTACAATATTTGTTGGAATATGTGTAATACGAACAGCTGAATCTGTTTTATTTATGTGCTGTCCTCCTGCTCCAGATGCTCTATATGTATCTATTCTTAAATCATCTGAATTAATTTCTACTTCTACATCATCTTTTATTTCAGGTAGTACTTCTACAGAAGCAAATGAAGTATGTCTCCTTCCACCACTATCAAATGGTGAAATTCTAACTAGTCTATGTACTCCCATTTCTCCTTTTAAATATCCATAAGCATTTTCACCTGAAATTAATGCTGTAACACTTTTTATTCCAGCTTCTTCACCATCTAAATAATCTAACTCTTTTAACGTAAAACCATTTGAATTAGTCCATTTTCCATACATTCTATATAGCATTTGTACCCAATCTTGGGACTCTGTTCCTCCTGCACCAGGATGTAAAGTAATAATTGCATTATTTGAATCATATTTGCCAGAAAATAATGTTTGCATTTCTAAATTGTCTAGTAGGAGTTTTATTTTTTTTGAATTTGAAAGCAATTCTTTAACTAAGTCCTCGTCTATTTCTTGTTCTAACAGAGTATTCATTTCTATTAAATTCTCTAATTCAGTTGAAGCAGCTTCAAAAAGATTTATCTTTTTTTGAAGAGTTTTTATTTTAGAAAAAATTACACTTGAATTTTCTTGATCTTCCCAAAAGTTTTCTTTTAATGATTGTTGTTCTAAATCTTTTAATTCACTTTTTAAATTTTCTATTTTCATAGAAGATTTTATATCATTTAATTTAAATTTTAGTTCTTTTAAAAATCTAAGATTTTCTTCTAATTCTAACACATTAATTTCCTTCCTTTAATGCTAAATCAATTTTACGTAATTGTTCATTACATGCTCTAGCTTTGTCTCTATCACCATTTTTTATATAATTTCTTAAATTATCTTGAATAGCCTTTTTTAATTCTTCTAGATCATAAGAATTATGTTTTGCTTCTGCTAGCAAACTATCGAAATTGTTCTCATTAATTTTTTCTGGTACATATTTTTTTACTTTTCTCATATCTTTTTTTTCAGATTCATCTATATCTTTATATTTTGAATCAATTTCTTTTTGTTCAGAAATTATTTTATATAACATATAAATTGCTCCAGCAACTCCTGCAATTACTAAAATTATTACTATCCACATAAACACACTAAACATATTTATATCCCCTTTTTATTACTTATTTCATTTTAATATTAATATTATATATTATTTTATTTTTTCATACAATACTTATTTCGAAATAAAAATAAAAAGCAAGAGCGAGGAGAAAGCACCTAAGTGCTCCCTCCCCGCTCTTGGGAAACTGCCAAGTAGCAATTTTCCTAAAAAAAGGTTACTTCAAAAAACCGACAGAGTAAACCACAGGGGTCTGCTCGTCTCCACTTCCAGTGGTAAGGTCAGCCCACGAGGCAAAAAGATCAGTCAGTTGCCTCGGGGTGGTGCCCAAAGATGCCTCGCTGTCGATTTTGTCTGTTGCAAGTCGTGCTTGTTTTTCCTTGGCGACAATTTCCTGAAGTTCTTTCTGGGACTTATCAGGATACTTGCTCGCCAAATACTTCAGCTTGACTTCTTTGGGTGTTCCTTTGAGGCCAGAAGTTGCCGCCAGGCATGCAACAGGGTCTGCCAGCTCCCAAATTTCCCCAACAGGATCTTTGAAAGCTCCGTCTCCATAGACCATGACCTCAACATGCACGCCGTATCTGCGTAAAATCTCGTTTTGAATATCCTCCACGAATTCTTTGCAGTTTCTCGGCATCAGCTTCAGCTTTCCATCAGCCATCATGTTGCTGCCATAAAGCCCATACTCAGGGCTGTAGCCGGACCCGTTTACGGGAACTGAGAGAATATCGGCCAGAGTGAAAACTCTCCTCTGTACGTACGCCTGAGCGGATTTCATGTAGCTCTTTTGAAAGCTCCTTCTCCCTTCCCTGATTGTGCATACAAGCACATTGTCGGACAGATCTGCCACCAGTTCCATATCATTGGTAAGCATAATCTCAGCTTTTCCGCAGCAAGCTGCTTCAAACTCTTTGATATAGTTCTTACCAGTGAAGAGATGCTTGGGGCTTCCAAATTTTTGGCAGAACTCTTCAGCAGAAAAGGAATCTTCATAAATTCCAACTCCTTTTTGCCAAAGTAGTTCATCAGACACAAGGCGGTTCCCCACCTCGTCGCAGGGATAAGACAGGACAATATTCAGTTTTTCGATTTGCTCAGATTCGGCAATCGCACGCGCGATGTTCATGAAGCGGTTTCGGCTCTGGATGGGGTACATCAGCGTAAGTTCACTCTGCCCAGGATAAAGTCTTGCAATCTCCTGCTGAATATCTGCAGGAGTGGCAAAATTTCCCTGAGCAATGGCAACTACCGCTTCAGTTACACCAATCACAGCCTTCTCATGGAACTCGCCCACGGCTTTCAGGCAGGAGTCGATTACAATTTCTTTTAAATCGTCTCCTTCCCGGATGATGCTGGTTTTTATGCCAACAGACATCCTTCCAATCCGTTCCGAATTAAGTTTGATAGTGCTCACCTTTTTTTACCTCCTATTACTTAGTATAGTATAGAATTTTATACAACCCAAAGGCAAGGTTGCAGGTATATTTTATCACAAATTCTAATTATTGTAAACTATTTTATGTTACACTATAAAAGAACAAAAGAGCACTTTTAAAATTCTCAAACATTTTAGTGTATTTAAGTAGCTAGTCTTTGTTCGCCCGCGAAAATTGCATAACAATTTTTCTGTAAATTGTTGCCGAAGGCTTTATAATATGGGATTTGCGGAGTAATTTCCTACAATATAAAAAATAGTTTAAGCTCATTTAGAACTAAAACTATTTTTTACTTTTATTTTATTGCATTATATATAGCGATATTTATCAATTTGTATATAGATATATTATATTTAGATTTTAAATTTTCTAATTCCATATACGAACTTTCTCTAATTAGAAAATTATGTTGTTCAGAAATTTCATTTTCTGGTCTTTCATAAAGTTTAACATTTTTAGTTTTAATTAGATCTATAATTGCAATGTTAACTAATTTATTTATAGAAGCATCATATACATTATTAGATAATTCCATTAACTTTTCATATAATAAACTATCTATTGCTATTCTTTTTTTCAGTATGTTTTCCTTTTTTAATACATATTTATCAAATATACTCATTTTGACTCCAATTTATAAGTTTTATAGAATTACAAATCATTTAATTTTAAATATTTTTCTATTGCATTTACATTCATAATGAAAAATTTACTTCTATTATTTTTTAATAATTTTGATAATTCACTAATTTCTATCCATCTAATATTTCTTGATTCATCAGTTTCTGATATAGGTTCTCCTTTTGCTTCACATATAAAATGATTACATACTATGGAATACGCATTCTTTAAATTTTGAGTTACACAAAACGGCATAAAATTTATAGTTGCTAAATCTTTACTATATATCATTTTATCTTCTCCCAATATTTTAGTAACTTCTAATCCAGTTTCTTCAAGCACTTCTCTTCTTACAGTATCATAGCACTTTCATATTCTCTTATTTTTCCTGCTGGTAATTCATATTGCCCATTTGTTTCATTTCCTTTTTCTTTCCATCTTTCCTGAATTATAATATGTTTTTTACCATTTATAACTCTTTCTACTATAGCGCCTATTGCTGGTTTTGCAAATTTTTCTTCTATTATATTACTCCTAACCATAAAATTATTTTCTTTTAACTTCTTTAATCATTGTCATTATTGGTTTCTTCCACAACAATTTTTATATTTTTTGCCACTTCCACATGGGCAAGGATCATTCCTTCCTACTTTTGGACCATCATTTACTACTGGTTGTGGTTTCTCAGTTTGATTTGTTTTAGGTGCTGTTTCTCCTTCAATATTCATCCCTGAAACTGCTGAATTGTCAAGACTTGCATTTGTTATATTTACACTTGATTCTCTTTTTACATTAGAACCTGCCTTAACAACATTAAGCATAATTTTTGCTACTTCTAATTTTATTTGAGAAATCATTTCATCAAACATTTCTCCGCCTTCAAATCTATATTGAACAACAGGATCTTTTTGACCATAAGCACGAAGTCCTATTCCATTTTTTAATTCATCCATATTGTCAATATGTTCCATCCATTTGCCATCAACGACTTTTAATAAAACAACTCTTTCAAGTTCTCTTATATCATTTGCAAATTCTTTTTCTTTTGCTTCGTAATTGCTAATTGTTTTTTGTTTTAGCTCTTCTAAAATATCATTACTATTTAAATGTTCTGATTTTAAGCTTTCTACATCTTCTACATTTAAACCTACTTTTATTTCATTTAATAGAGCTTCTTTATTTACTTTATTATTATCTATATCTTCTCTATATGTGTCTATAATCATTTCACATGCAGATTCAATCATATCAACAATATTATCTCTAATATTATCTCCATCAAGGACTTTTCTTCTTTGTGAATATATGATATCTCTTTGAATATTCATAACATCATCATAACTTAAAATATGTTTTCTTATAGAAAAGTTTCTTCCTTCAACTTTACTTTGAGCATTTTCTATTGTTTTTGAGATTAGTTTTGCCTCTATAGGTAAATCTTCTGGTAAGTTTCCTTTATCAAATATTCTTGTGATCATGTCTCCGCCAAAAATTTTTAGAAGGTTATCATCTAATCCTAAATAAAATCTTGTTTCACCAGGATCTCCTTGACGACCACTACGTCCACGAAGCTGATTATCAATTCTTCTTGATTCATGTCTTTCTGTTCCTATAATTTTTAATCCGCCAGCTTCTATTACTTTTTGTTTTTCATCTTTAATTTCTGTATCATATTTATCTTCTAATTCTTTGAATTTTTTTCTTGCATCTAAAATATCTTTATCATCAGTTTCATTAAAAGCTGTAGCTTGCTCTATTAGGCTTTCATCATATTTTAATTTTCTCATTTCTTGTTTTGCAAGATATTCACTATTACCACCAAGCATAATGTCAGTACCACGACCAGCCATATTAGTTGCAATCGTAACTGCTCCATATTTACCAGCTTGAGCAATAATTTCAGCTTCTTTCTCGTGATTTTTAGCATTTAATACTTCATGTTCTATTCCCTCTTTTTTTAGTAAACTACTTATTTTTTCAGAATTTTCTATTGAAACTGTACCTACTAAAACTGGTTGACCTTTTTCATGGCTTATCTTTATATCATTTATAACTGCTCTAAATTTTGCCGCTTCATTTTTATATATAATATCTGTTTGATCTTTTCTTATTAATGGTTTATTAGTAGGAATTTCAATAACATCCAAATTATATATTTCTCTAAATTCACCTTCTTCTGTCATTGCAGTACCTGTCATTCCTGCTAGTTTGTTGTACATTCTAAAATAATTTTGGAATGTAATAGTTGCTAGAGTTTTAGATTCATCAGCGATTTTTACATTTTCTTTGGCTTCTATAGCTTGATGTAACCCATCATTATATCTTCTTCCATACATTATACGACCAGTAAATTCGTCAACTATCAATACTTCTCCATCTTTTACGATATAATCAATATCTCTTTTCATAATTCCATGAGCTTTTAATGCTTGATTAACATTATGGACTAAATCAGTATTTGATATATCATTAAAATTCTCTATTCCAAATTCTCTTTCTGCTTTTTCTATACCTTTTTGTGTAAGTGTGGCAGATTTTGCTTTTAAATCAACTATATAATCATAATTTTCATTGTCTTGTGCTTGGTCTATATCTTTTACGTCTTCTTCAATTATAATTTTAGCTTTAAGGTTTTTTACAAATTTATCTGCTTGTTTATATAAGTCTGAAGATTTATTTGCTCTACCTGAAATAATAAGTGGAGTACGAGCCTCATCTACTAATATACTATCAATTTCGTCGACAATAGCATAATTTAATTCTCTTTGTACCATATCTTCTTTATGTATTACCATGTTATCTCTTAAATAATCAAATCCAAACTCATTATTTGTTCCATAAGTAATATCTGAATTATAAGCGTTTTGTTTATCAATATGAGGCATCCTACTATATATAAGCCCTACTGATAATCCTAAAAATCTATATAATTTTCCCATCCATTCACTATCTCTTTTAGCCAAATATTCGTTTACTGTAACAACATGAACACCTTTTCCTGTTAATGCATTTAAATACACAGGTAATGTAGCAACTAAAGTTTTTCCTTCACCTGTTTTCATTTCAGAAATTCTACCTTGATGTAATATGATACCACCTATTAACTGAACATCAAAATGTCTCATTCCTAACACTCTTTTTGAAGCTTCTCTAACTACTGCAAAAGCTTCTGGTAATATATCATCTAAAGTTTTTCCTTTTGATAATTCTTCTTTAAAAAACTCTGTTTTATTTGTTAGTTCTTTATCTGTTAATTTTTCTAACTCTGGCTCTAAACTATTTATTTTTTCTACTATAGGCATAACTCTTTTTACTTCTTTTTCACTATAGTTACCAAATATTTTATTTAAAATACCCATTCTAATTGCCTCCTTGTTTATTACACCATAAAACTATATCATTATTTGCCTTATTTTGCAACAATTTTTCAAAGGTTTTAATTTTTAAGTTAAAAGTTAATTTTATATTTTATGTATATTGTTCTAATCATTGATGTTACTTGAAAAATGGCAGTTTTTATGATATAATTTAAATTGGTATTTCAATTTTAGAATTCATTATTTAAGGAGGTTTCCCATGAAAATACCAACATACTATGACCGTGGAGGTATCGCAATATATAATTGCGATAACCTTGAGCTCTTACGGGAGCATCCAAGCGAAAGTATAAACCTGATTTACTGCGACATCCTGTACAACACTGGCAAAGTTTTTAGTGACTACAACGACAATCTTGGAAATTCCAGAGATGCAGTGGAAAATTGGTATCGTCCCAGAATTGCAGAGATGAAACGAGTACTCACAAAAAATGGCAGTATCTTTATCCACTGCAACTGGCGCCTGGATTCTTACATGAGAATACTTATGGATGAAATTTTCGGCGCCAACTGTTTTCGAAACCGAATTTACCGTCAGCACAGCAAAGAACGAGGCTTTTTCAGCAATTTTGATTCACAGGTGGACATTATCCTTTACTATTCCAAAGATCCTGAGGATTTCGTCTTTGTAGAGCAAAAAACTGAGAACTACAACATTGTCCCTCTATTTGAGAATGGGATTTTGGAAGGTCGTAATCAAGTTATGTATCTGGATAATGTACGTCCAATCGACCTTTCCAGTAGAGGTAAGCATTGGTTGGTTACTCCAGAGCAGTTTGCAAAAATGGCCAGACTTGGAGAAGTCCGTATCATTGATGGTTTCCCTTATAGGTATAGCAAAGTAAAACCTGTGGGGAATCTCTGGAACGAACCAGATATGCTTGACGATTATTCCAGGACGGATTTGGCCGAAGCCTATGATACTCCTAAACCTTTGGCTATCATTCGCAGAATTTTCAAAACCTGCTGCTTGCCTGGGGATGTTGTTGCAGACTTCTTCCTTGGCGGCGGTTCAACTGCTGTTGTGGCAAAAGAGCTTGGGCTCAAAGGGGTATTTTGTGATATAAACCCCTCTGCCTGCAAAGTCACGGTTGAAAAATTGGGCAAAATGGAAAAAACTGAATAATGAAAAACGCTCAATAAGAGCAAAAAAGAGTCCCGCAAAAAGCTTTAAATTTGCTTTTTGCGGGGCTCTTGACATAGTTGTTTAAAAAAATTTTACTATAATATTTTATATTTATCTAATATCTTTTTTTATTACTAAATATTTCGAATATTTAAATTAGTTTAGCATAAACTTTATCAAAACACGAAAAGGAGATTTCAAAATGATTATTTATAATATTAAATTAAACAAAAAAATGATATTTAAGACTGTTTTAGGAATAATGACTATAATTTGTATTAGTATTGCAATAGCTGGAATCTATATTCTTTTAAATAGCATGGAACCTAAAGAGGAAATTTCTATAGGTGATTCTTGTATTCCATCTTCAGAAATTGCTGTTATCAAACCTGAAAATTATACTAATATTCTAAAATCAGTTCATGAAAATATAGAAACTTATGTTGGTCAAAAGATATCTTTTTCAGGATATGTTTATAGAGTAAATGGCTTTTCAGACAATCAGTTTGTTTTAGCAAGAGATATGGATATCGGTAATAATCAAACTTTAATAGTAGGTTTTTTATGTTCTTGTGATACAGCAAAAGATTTTTCAAGCTATTCTTGGATAAATATTTCAGGAGAAATAACTAAAGGTACATATAATAATAGCGATATTCCAATTTTAAAAATAACTTCGATTGAAGAGTGTAAAAAGCCTGAAAATGCAACAGTTCCTATTCCAGATGATGCATATGTGCCAACTGCTGTTATATATTAAACTAATCTTCAATAATTGAATTTATTATTCCTTTGTCTAAAATTTCTGAAAAGATATTTTTTAAAATAATTAGAATAATAGGTCCTATTAAAAGTCCTATTATTCCTATTATTTTAAATCCTGTATACATAGAAATTAGAGTAAATATAGGATGAATTCCAATATTTTTGCTTACCAATTTAGGCTCTAATAATTGTTTTAGAACAATAGTTAAAATGTAAAGTCCAATAACAGAAAATGCTAACGAATTTTTATTATTTATAAACAAAATACCAGCCCATGGAACCATTATACTCCCAGCACCTAATATAGGTAAAGCATCAATAAAACCAATTAAAAGAGCCATTAAAATCGGATATTCTACCTCCATTCCTAAAAGATAAAATATATTTAACCCTGTTAAAACTAGCATAAAAGTTATTATGCTTAAAGTAATTTCAGCTTTTAAATATCCTCCTAGAGAAGTTGTTATTTCTTTTGCATGTTTAATTATTTTTCCCACCATTTTTTTAGATAAATGATGCTCCATTCTGTCTAAAATATAAAATTTATCAGAAGTTATAAAATACGTTGCTAAAATTGTTATTATAATATTTATAACCATATCAGGAATTGAAGTTATATAATTTAAAATAGTAGTTAAAAGCTCCTTTAAATATCCTGTAAATGTATTTAAATAATCATTTACATTATTTTCAAAAATATTAATAACTTCTGAAGAAAATATCGATTTAAAATCTATCTTTGATGTTTTTTCATTTATAAAATTTATTGTTTTATCTAAGTATGTGTTTAAACCACTTAGTAAGTTAGTCGTTTCAGAAATTAAACTAATACTCCCCCATACTATTAAAGCTAAAATAATTCCAAAAATTGTAATTAAAACAATTATACTTGACGTTTTTCTGCTCAAGCTTGTCTTTCTATTTACCCATTTAATTAAAGGGTCCACTACTACAGATATAATATATGCTATTAAAAAAGGAATATAAAAAATTGTAATTTTGCATAAAAAAAACATTAGTAAAATTAAAGCTATTCCTATAAAACCTTTTTTTATAATACATACATAATCTATTTTTTTTGAATTGTCGTCCATAAAAACTCCTCTTTTTATTTAATATATTCAAGAATAACTAAACTATTCGAAAATTTAATTAATAATTCCAAATAGAAACTTTTACTGCTTGTACACATCGTTACTTTCATGCTAATTTTATATAGAATGATGCATAAATTTTGTCGAAAACTTTATATGATAAGAATTGCATAGTGTTTTCCTATTAAATAAAAAGATGAGCTAAAAAACTCATCTTTAATTTCAAAAATTCATATTATACTGTTGTCTTGGATAATACCCATTTGGTATTTGATTATTTCTTGAAAATAATTCTTTTAAAATAAGAATTTTGATAATATCTCTAAGTAAATTATCATTTCTATTACGTCTTGTAGTGGTAGTTTGAGTAGTTTTTACCTCCTGAGTTCTTGAAACAGTAGTTGAAGAATTATTTTGACTAGTAGAAGATGAATTTGTATTTACTTCATTTGTTGATGTTGGTTTTGAAACTGAGCTTTCTTCTTCATAATCAATCTGTCCTTCAACAATATTATACACTGTATCTACCATATTATTTAAAGTATCCTCATTTAAAAATTGATAATTGCTATTTTGTATAACTCTAGCAACTACAGGATTTATAATTCTATATATGCTGGGATATAGAGTACTTAAATTTGGAACTTGATTCATATTATTATTAAACATATTAGGATTTTGCCCCATACACATATTATTCATCATATTAGGCATACTGTTATTTAAATTGTTCATATTAGGATTATATGTATTCATCATGTTTGGTGTTTGATTATAAAAATATAAATCCTCCATGTAATTATCATTGTTTGAATAAAACATTTTAATACCTCCTTTATAAGAGTATATGAGGTATTAAAAAAAATATTAAAAAAATTTATATTAATATAAATTTTTGTATTTAGTTTTTCAATTTCTTAATTATTACAAGGCTCTTTGTTCTTATTTTACAATCTCATTTACATAAGACTTAAAAATATCTCCTCTTTCAGAAAAATTTTTAAACATATCAAAACTTGCACTAGCTGGAGAAAATAAAACAATATCACCTCTTACTGCTATTTTATTGGCTATTTCTACTGCATCTTTTAAATCTTTACATTTATATATTGGGAAATTGTTTTTTGTTTTTTTAATTTCCATATTTACAGCTTTTTCAATTTTTTCTGAGGTTTGACCAAGTAAAATTAAAGATTTGCAGTTATCTATTATTGGTTTTGCAAGTACCGAATAGTCTAAATTTTTATCATATCCTCCAGCTATAAGAACTATATTTTTAAGAGCAAAAGCATTTAATCCTGCTATTGTTCTTGTTGGGCTTGAGCTTACAGAATCATTATACCATTTAATTCTAGTTTTTGTTTCTTTTACTAATTCTAATCTATGTTCTACTCCCTTAAATTCTGTAAGTACTGTATCTACTGATTCTTTTTTTACTAAATCTTTTGTTGCACTAATTGCACAGCAAGCATTTTCAAAGTTGTGAACACCTCTTAATATCATATTTCTGGTATCAAAAACATGTCTTCTTAATCCATTTTCGCAAATTTTAATTTTTCCATCATCAACTATATATCCATCACGTATTTTAGATTTACTACTAAAAAATATTACTTTTCCTTTTGTCTCTTTTTCAAACTCTTTTGTTATTTCATTATCATAATTTAAAATTAAAATGCCATTTTCATCTTGATATTTGAAGATATTTTTCTTTGCTTCTACATATTCTTCCATATCTGTATGAATATTCAAATGATTTGGAGTAATATTTGTTATTACAGATATTTTGGGGCTAATCTTCATATTCATTAATTGAAAACTACTTAATTCAAGAACAACTATATCTTCAGGTTTCATATCTTTTACTTTTGTAAATAATGGTGTTCCAATATTTCCACCAAGATAGCAGTTATATCCATCTTGTTTTAATATTTCATGTATCAAAGTTGTTGTTGTAGTTTTTCCATCACTTCCTGTAACTCCTATTACTAAACATGGTGCAAGTTCAATTACCATTTCTATTTCTGTAGTAATAATTGCTCCTCTTTGAGCTTCTTTAACGAGTTCTGGTACTATAGGTAAACAACTAGGTGAACGGAAAATAATATCAAAACCAACTAATTTTTCAAGATATTTTTCTCCAAAAGAATAAGACATTCCATAATTCATAATTCTTTCTATAATTTGGCTATCTATTTTATCCATTTCTTTTGAATCAAAAACTGTTACAATAGAATTTAATTTATGTAAATATTCTATTAATGGAATATTGCTAACTCCTAAACCAATTATTGCTACTTTTCTATTTTTAAGATAATTATTAAATTCTTGTAGTTTCTCATTTATGTAATCCATATTACCTCCTAATATTTATGCCATTTCAGGCAATTTAATTTCTCCTAAAACTAAGTTTGTAGATTCTTCTACTGATTTACAATTAGTAACATCAATTTCTTTTGTAATTGAACTATATTCATAGAATCCTGACTTTTCTTGTAATATATCTCTTTTTACAATATTATCTCTTATTTCTTTTTCTGATTCGTTATTTCCATATTGTATAAGTTTTCTTTTTACTCTTTCATCTAAACTTGCAGTAATAAAGAAATGATAATCAGAATCAGGATAAATTTTCATTAAACTTCTTCCTGATACAATTACATTATAATTTCCTTTTAAATCATTAATTAAACCTTTTGCAAATTTAAATAAATTTTTATTATTAGCAACTTCTGCAACTGCTGATACTGCTAGCGAAGCTTCTTTTGACTGTAAAGCTTCTTCATCTGCCTTTTTACCATTTATATATATTATTGTTTCATTATTTTCTATTTTTATTTCTATTTTAAATAAATCCATCATTTCTTTTATATCGAGACTTTTCCCCTGATTTCTAAGCTCTTCAATTTTCTTTCCATTTTGCATCATTGCATAAACGACTGCTCTATATAAATTTCCACCATTTAATAAAACTGTATTAGGAATTTTTTGTATGAGTTTTCTACAAATACTTGTTTTTCCGGCACCAACTAATCCTTCTATTCCAATAACTATATTTGACATTTCATTTGTTCCTTTCAATCTTTTAGCGTATTTAATATATGCATTATATCAGAGAAATTACATTTCTTCAATATTAAATTATCATAATAGAGAAATTTCTTATATACATTTAATTTAAATCAAATTGTATCTCAATATAAAAAATTGCGCCCTGACTCCTTTTGAAAAGAGCCAGAGCACAAATATGTCGCTTTTAAATTTCGCCAAGCACGTGCTTAATGAAATTTTGCTGGTGCGAGATTATGGTATGTCTCACCATAACTGCAGATGAGGTCTCACTGTCAAATACCACTTGTGGTAAGGTTTCAAGCTTAAGAATGTAACGATAGCACTGGAAGTATGCTTTGTCACCGTTGGCATATTTGTGGTAATGGTTATCAACTTCCACAAATACCAACTGCTCCTTTGCAATATCCAGTCCAAGTTCTTCCTTAAGCTCGCGCACAGCACCATCAATCGGTTCCTCTCCATCATTTACAACTCCTCCCCACATTCCCAGTTGTCCGTTGTCGGACGGCCTGGACTGCATAAAAATGCCTTCTGGAGTAAGAATTGCAACTTCAGTTGAGATAAGATCAATAGGTGTGTGACGATCGATGCCGTTTTCTTCCAGAGCGTTTCTTATTTGGAGGAAGTTAAGCCCTTTAAAAAATTCCTCTCGGATTTCGGGGGTTATTCTTCCTACTTTTTGGAGCCGCTCTAGATGCTCATAAAGAATTTTCATGCTTATGCCTCCATGCATACGACTTAGCAATAATGTATTGCCTATTTTGACCAATGGTACATATAATGATATTATATCGCAATTTACATAATTTGTCAAAAATAATTCTATGCAAATCAATTATAAATCTATTTTGTATTCAATATATAAACATTAATATTGTATATAGTTTATATTGCATATTGGATTATATATATTTAATTTTAAATTTTAACTCTATATTTTTGTATAATTTCTGAAATATGGTAAATACTAGTTATAAGTCAAAAGGAGGTGCTTTCTTAGATGTCAAAGAAAAACAAATCTAAAAATTCTAACAACAATAATGGTGATGACACAACTTCAAAAAATTAGTTTTTAAGTAGTGACTTTTTAAGCTATACTTTAATATTTTTATAACTTTTTAATTTATTCATATGAAAAATATTATCTTATTATACTTATTTTAAGTAGAATTTGAATTGTATTGTTTAAATAGATACTATTTAAGAAGCCCTCTTCAATTTAATTTGAAGAGGGTATTTTATACTATTAATCTTTTATTTCATAAAAAGTGCTCAGAACTTCGGCTTAAATAAAGTATTTAACAATTTTCTTTTATAAATTATTTATAAAAAATGGTTAATACTGACATTACATGCAAATTTAAAAACACTAAAAACATTAATAAATATCTAATTGATGGTTTTTTATCAAAAATGATATATCTATTATCAAATAATAATCCTATTAAAATTAATATAGGAATAAAATATCTTCCTTGTACTCCAAGTATAACTATATTTTTTACTGGTGTCCATTGTACATATAAACTCGAAAATAATAATACTATAGTTAAAATTATGCTCAAACCAATAAAAACTTTAGATTTATCCAATTTCTTATCTTCTTTTCTATTATCACAAAATAATAAAATAACAAAAATTATTGTTAATATATATTTAAATACTCTAACAGAATGAATATTTAGTATTGATAACTGACTACCTAAAATATTTGATATATAATCTCCTAAATAAGCATCTAAAGTTCTAAAAAATATAGTTATAAAACTAAAAGGATGTGTTAACATGAATTCTGCCTGTGCTTTAGAATCAACACCAGCATTAAATTCTATTAAGTACCTTGAAGCAAATCCAAGCCATAGCAAATTAATAACTATTGCTACTAAAAGTATTAATGTTAATATAACTATTTTTTGCTTTGAACTTTTAAAACTTTCTTTTGGAATAATATACATAAGCAAGCATATTGGAATATATATTATTTTGCATAAAGCTAGTATTAAACTTAAAATACCCAAAACTACAAAATCTTTTAATACTAATTTGTACTCTTCCCTATTTCTTAAATTTAAAATATACGAAATCAAAAGAAGTGATACAACTATTGTCATAGCATCTGGTGATAACGATATTGCCTCTTGGAATACAATAGGTAAAAAAAGTATTGTAAATAAAAGCATTTTTTTACAAGGAATTAATTTTACTGCTAAATATGCAAAGCTTAGGAAAAATATAAAATTAAATAGTCTTCCAGCATAAAATAAAACATAAATATTACTTGTAAAAATTCTAGCTAAAGTTATTCCTAAAACTTGAGGTAAATAGCAAACAAATGAATAGAGCGAAGTATTTGAAAAAGCCACAAATTCTTTTTCATCTGTTATATGGAAACTTTTAAATTCTCTAAAAATATCTTCATGAGTTCCATAATTAAATATTTTCTTTATATTAATTGGTAAATTGTTACCACCTGCTCCATCTTCATTAACATCTGATACTAGATGCCCTATAGAAATTTCATAAGCTCTATAAAAGTGATGTGGTTCATCTGGAATTTTTCCAGGAAGAAAAGTAATCATATATATTAAACCTACCGGAATTGCTATAAGTAAAAATAAATTCTCATTTTTCATTTTTTTATTAAAAATTGCAAGCAATATAAAATAGATTAATGATATAAAAATCGTAAGCATTATTGATATTTTTCCATAAATATCTAAAGAAATTTCTATTTTTTCTGGTTCTAAAGGATAATTTAGTAATATACTTATTATTGAAAATGCGAGTAATGCTATATAAATTATTCCATAAATCCAATTTTCTTTTACAATATTTTTCAATTTTTCCATTATTATAAAACCTCTATTATATTTTTCTTTTATTATTAAATATTAAATTTTAAAAAAAGTAAAGAGATAAATAATGAAGTGAACCCCATATAGTGGACACTAAATAAAAAGAGCTCTTTACTTGGA
>CANOVB010000007.1 GCA_947570695.1 uncultured Clostridium sp. | reverse complement strand
TCTACAATATATCCACAAATGGTTGGACACACAATAGCTGTTCATGATGGAAGAAAACATGTACCTGTATATATTTCAGAAGAGATGATCGGTCATAAATTAGGAGAATTTGCTCCTACAAGAACATTTAAAGGACACTCAGGAGATAAAACAACAAAAAAATAAATTAAACTTAAAATAAAGGATAGAAATTTTCTTTGATATCGTAAGATAAACAAAGATAGAAATGGAGGAAATAAGAGTGGAAGAGAAAACTCAAGTAGCGGAAGCTAGAGCAACTCTAAGCTATGCTAGAATTTCATCTAGAAAAGTAAAAATTGTAGCAGACTTAATAAGAGGAAAAAGTGTAGAAGAAGCTCAAAAAATAGTAAAATTTGCACCTAAAGCATCAAGTGATATATTAGAAAAATTATTAAACTCAGCTATAGCAAATGCTGAAAATAATCATTTCATGAATAGATCAAATCTTTATGTTGCAGAAGTTTATGCAAATCAAGGTCCAACTCTAAAAAGAATAAGACCAGCTGCAAAAGGTTCAGCAGTAAGAATAAGAAAAAGAACAAGTCATATAACAATAGTTTTAAGAGAAAGTAAATAAGAGAAAGGAGGATATTTACGATGGGACAAAAAGTTCATCCAAATGGAATAAGAGTAGGTGTTATTAGAGATTGGAGCTCAAAATGGTATGCAGATTCTAAAAACTTTAGTGATTATCTAGTTGAAGACCATAAAATTCGTGAATATGTGAAAAAGAAACTATTTATTAGTGGAATTTCAAAAATAGAAATCGAAAGAACTGCAAAATTTGTAAAAGTTAATGTTTATACAGCTAAACCAGGTTTAGTAATCGGAAAAGGTGGAAACATTTCAGAAGCATTAAAAGCAGAACTTGAGAAAATGATTAAAAAAGAAGTAAATTTAAATATAATTGAGGTAAAAAATATTGATACAGATGCACAATTAGTTGCAGAAAGTATAGCAAATCAATTAGAAAGAAGAATTTCATTCAGAAGAGCAATGAAACAATCAATGCAAAAAGCTATGAAAGCCGGAGCATTAGGAATTAAAACAGCTGTATCTGGAAGATTAGGTGGAGCTGATATGGCAAGAACAGAATTTTATAAAGAAGGTACAATACCACTTCAAACATTAAGAGCAGATATAGATTATGGATTCTATGAAGCTGATACTACTTATGGAAAAATAGGTGTAAAAGTTTGGATTTATAAAGGTGAAGTTCTTCCAGCAAAAAAAGAAGCAAAAGGAGGTAACGACTAATGCCATTAATGCCAAAAAGAACAAAGTTTAGAAAGCAACAAAAAGGTAGAAATAGAGGAAAAGCAACAAGAGGAAATGTAGTAAATGAAGGAGAATATGGATTACAAGCTACAACAGCAGGATGGATAAAATCAAACCAAATAGAAGCTGCCAGAGTTGCGTTAACACGTTATATTAAAAGAGGTGGAAAAGTTTGGATTAAAATATTTCCAGACAAACCAGTAACAAAGAAACCAGCTGAAACTCGTATGGGTAAAGGTAAAGGAGCACCAGAATATTGGGTAGCTGTGGTAAAACCAGGAAGAGTAATGTTTGAAATTGAAGGAGTTACAGAGGATATAGCTAGAGAAGCTTTAAGACTAGCTGCACAAAAATTACCTGTTCAAACAAAATTTGTTAGAAGAGAAAATCAAGTAGTAGGTGGTGATAATGATGAAGAATAATAAATTAAAAGATATGTCTTCACCAGAACTAGAAAAAGAACTAGGAGAATTAAAATCAGAATTATTTAAATTAAGATTTAGCCTAGCAACAAACGGATTAGATAATCCACTAAAAGTAAGAGAAGTTAGAAAAGACATAGCTAGAATAAAAACAATTTTAAGAGAAAGAGAACTTAAAAATCAATAATAATATTAAGAAAGGAGAAAATCCTAATGGAGGAAAGAAATCTTCGTAAAACAATGATAGGTACAGTTGTTTCAGATAAAATGGATAAAACAGTAGTAGTAGCTGTTGAAACAAGTGTAGCACATCCAATTTACAATAAAACTGTAAAAAGAACATATAAATTAAAAGCTCACGATGAAGAAAACAAATGTGGAGCTGGAGATAAAGTAAAAGTTATGGAAACAAGACCTTTATCAAAAGATAAAAGATATAGAGTAGTTGAAATCGTTGAGAAAGCAGTAAAAAAATAAAATTGAATATCTGCAATTTTAGTAAATAATATTTTATGCAGATAAATTTAAAAGGAGGAACTAAATAATGGTACAGCAACAAACAAAATTAAAAGTAGCTGATAACACTGGTGCAAAAGAAATTATGTGTATTAGATGTTTAGGCGGTTCACATAGAAAATATGCTGAAATAGGAGATGTAATAATGGCTTCTGTTAAAACAGCTACACCAGGTGGCGTTGTAAAAAAAGGCGAAGTTGTAAAAGCTGTAGTAGTAAGAACAAGAAAAGGTGTAAGAAGACAAGACGGTTCTTATTTGAAATTTGATGAAAATGCAGCAGTTATAATTCGTGATGACGGAACACCAAAAGGAACACGTATATTTGGTCCAGTAGCTAGAGAGTTAAGAGATAAAGAATATTTAAAAATCTTATCTTTAGCACCAGAAGTTCTTTAAGCCGTTAATAAGATTAAACGAAGTTTAATCGAATTTTACGGATTAAAGATGCGAAAATTTTGAAAAAAATTTTCCGAAAACTTTAGAAAAAAATGTAAAAAGGAGTATCTGAATATACGGATTAAAGATGCGAAATTTATTAATTAATTTTGCAAAAGTCTAAAAAAATTGCAAGTATGTATTAAAAAGAAAATATTAAATCTCGAGATAAAGGGGTGAAAGAATAGTAATGAAAATCAAAAAAGGAGATACTGTAAAAGTTTTATCTGGAAATGATAAAGGAAAAACAGGAGAAGTTTTAGATATAATACCAAAAACAAACAAAATAGTTGTTAAAGGTGTTAATGTTAGAAAAAAACATATCAAACCTAGAAAACAAGGAGAAGAAGGCGGAATAATACCAGTTGAATGTGCTATACATAGTGCAAAAGTTAATGTGGTATGTCCAAAATGTGGTAAAGCAACAAGAATAGGGTATGTTGAAGAAAAAGGTGAAAAAGTACGTGTTTGTAAAAAATGCGGTGCTAAATTAAAATAAAAAGAAATATGGAAGGAGGACTTAAAGTAAATGGAAACACTTAGAAAGCAATATGAAGAACAAGTAGTTCCAGCATTAATGAAAAAATTCAATTATACTTCAGTAATGCAAGTTCCTAAATTAGAAAAAATAGTTATAAATATAGGATTAGGAGAAACAAAAGAAAATCCTAAAGCTTTAGATAATGCTATGAATGATTTAAGTATAATAACTGGTCAAAGACCAATTATAACAAAAGCTAAAAAATCAATAGCAGCATTCAAATTAAGAGAGGGTGCAAAAATAGGATGTAAAGTTACATTAAGAGCAGGAAAAATGTATGATTTTGCTTATAAACTATTTAATGTTGCACTTCCTAGAGTAAGAGATTTTAGAGGAGTTTCAACTAATTCATTTGATGGTAGAGGAAATTATTCAATGGGTGTAAAAGAACAATTAATATTCCCAGAAATCGAATATGATAAAGTAGATAAATTAAGAGGTATGGATATTATATTTGTAACAACAGCAAAATCTGATGAAGAAGCTAAAGAACTATTAACATTACTAGGAATGCCATTTAGAGTTTAATTAAAGAAAGGAGAAAAAAATGGCTAAAAAGTCTTTAAAAGTAAAATGTGCAAGACCACAAAAATATGCAACTAGAGAATATAATAGATGTAAATTATGTGGAAGACCACATTCATATATAAGAAAATATGGAATATGCCGTGTTTGCTTCAGAGAATTAGCTCATAAAGGTGAAATTCCTGGTATTAAGAAAGCAAGCTGGTAAAATATAAAACCGCTAGAGTGTAGCAACAATAGTTAAATTATGAGAGTAGTTTAGCTATATATAGTAAATTTGAGAATAATAAAAAAGGAGGGTAAAAACGTGAATACAACTGACCCAATAGCAGATATGTTAACAAGAATTAGAAATGCAAATAGTCAAAAATTTAAAACTGTTGATGTTCCATCATCAAAGATAAAAAAATCTATTGCAGAAACATTACTTGAAGAAGGTTATATAAAAAGTTTTGAAGAAATTGAAAGCGAAGTACAAGGAATAATAAGAATATCATTAAAATATGATGAGAAAGGTAATAGAGTAATAGATGGATTAAAAAGAATCAGTAAACCTGGTTTAAGAATATATGCATCTAAAGATGAGTTACCAAAAGTATTAAATGGTTTAGGAATTGCTTTAATTTCTACATCAAAAGGAATAATGACAGATAAAAAAGCTAGAGAATTAGGTATAGGCGGAGAAGTTTTAGCTTATATTTGGTAGTTTCTAGATAAATTAGCTAGAAACTTAGAAAGTAATGTAAAAACATTACTTTCATATAAAATAAGAATAAGGAGGGAAATTCGAAATGTCTAGAATAGGAAATAAACCTATTACAGTACCACAAGGTGTTGAAGTAAAAATAGATGGTCAAAAAATTACTGTAAAAGGACCTAAAGGATCTTTAGAGAAAGAATTTCATAAAAATATGAAAATCAATCTTGAAGATAATGTTATAACAGTAGTTAGACCAGATGATGAACCAGAAAATAGAAGTTTACATGGTTTAACAAGAACATTATTAAATAACATGATTGAAGGAACAGTAAAAGGATTTGAAAGAAAATTAGAAGTAAATGGAGTTGGATACAGAGCAAGCAAGAAAGGAAATAACCTATTATTAAACTTAGGCTATTCTCACCCAGTTGAAGTTGAAGCTCCTGCAGGAATCACTTTTGATGTACCAAATCAAAATGAAATAATTGTTAAAGGCGTTGATAAAGAATTAGTTGGTCAAACAGCAGCAATAGTTAGAACAAAAAGACCACCTGAAGTGTATAGAGGAAAAGGTATTAAATATGCTGAAGAAGTTATTAGACGTAAAGAAGGTAAAGCAGGTAAAAAATAAAATAATGTTCAAAATAGGTTAAATAAGTAAATTTAGGGGGTATATTTAATCCCTTAAAGAAAAAGAAGGGATTAAATATACCCCTAAACCTAGAAAGGAGAAAACGATGATTACTAAAATAGATAGAAAATTAGAAAGAGCAAGACGTCATGCAAGAGTTCGTACAAAAGTTAGCGGAACTGCTGAATGTCCTAGACTTGCTGTTAGCAAATCTAATAAAAACATTATAGCTCAAATAATTGATGATGTAAAAGGTGAAACATTAGTTTATGCATCAACATTAGATAAAGATATTAAAACAAAAAGAGCTAATGTAGAAGCAGCTAAAGAAGTTGGAGCTTCAATCGCAAAAAAAGCTTTAAAAAAGAACATTAAAGATGTAGTTTTTGATAGAGGCGGATATATATATCATGGCGTTGTTAAAGAATTAGCTGAAGCAGCACGTGAAGCAGGATTAAATTTTTAAGATAACTGTTTAATTAAATTACAGACATCTTAATATAGTTAAAAAACTATATATCTTAAAAACTCAGTAATAGAGTTTGTGAATATTGAAGATAGGAGGAAAAAATATTCTCATGGAAGAAAAATCAGTAGAATTAAAAGAAACTGTAGTAGCTATCAATAGAGTTGCAAAAGTTGTTAAAGGTGGTAGAACATTTAGATTTAGTGCTGTTGTAGTTGTTGGAGATGAACAAGGACACATTGGTGTTGGAAATGGTAAAGCTGCCGAAGTTCCAGATGCAATTAAGAAAGCTATTGAAGAAGCTAAAAAGAACTTAATAGAAGTTCCAATAGTAGGAACAACAATACCACATGAATTTATAGGAAGATTTGGAAGTGCTAGTGTTATGTTAAAACCTGGTGCAGAAGGAACTGGAATTATAGCAGGTGGTAGTGTTAGACCAGTACTTGAACTTGCTGGATATAGAGACATAAATTCAAAAGTTATAGGTACAAATAACCCAAGAAATGTTGTTTATGCTACTATAGAAGCTTTAAAGAGCATGCAAACTGCAGAATCAGTTGCTAAAAAAAGAGGAAAAAAAGTTAGCGAAATATTATAATAAATTTTTAAAATTATATTATAAATTATTTGAAATTATATTTTTTAATGATATAATTAAAACGGAAAAATTAATATCACATGGAGGAGGTGCAAATCGATGGAATTAGGAAACATTAAAGCTACTGTTAAAAGACAAACTAAAAAAAGAGTAGGTCGTGGTGTTGGTTCTGGACTTGGTAAAACTTCAGGAAGAGGACATAAAGGACAAAAAGCAAGATCAGGTGGTGGAGTTAGAAGAGGATTTGAAGGAGGTCAAACACCATTATATAGAAGATTACCAAAAAGAGGATTTACTAATATTCATGCAAAAAATTATACAGAAGTAACTTTAACAATGCTTAATAAATCAGAAGCAGAAGAAGTTACAGCAGAAACATTATTAGCAGAAGGAATTATAGGAAAAATAAATGATGGAATAGTTGTTTTAGCTACAGGAAATTTAGAAAAAAAATTAACAGTTAAAGCAAAAAGATTTACTAAAGCTGCTGCAGAAAAAATAGAAGCTGCAGGTGGAAAGATTGAGGTGATTTAGTTGTTCAAAACTATTAAAAATGCTTGGAAAACCCCAGAAGTTAGAAAAAAACTATTATATACTTTAATATTAATAGTGATATTTAGATTAGGATGTTTTATAACAGTTCCAGGTGTTGATACTATTGCTTTAGGAGAGCAAATGCAATCAGCAACTGGAAGCCTAACAGGCTTAATCAATACAATTTCAGGTGGAGCTTTTTCAAAATTATCAATATTCTCGATGACAATAACTCCATATATTACATCTTCAATAGTTATTCAGTTATTAGCAATGATAATACCTTCATTAGAAAAAATGATGAAGGAAGGTGGAGAGACAGGAAAACAAAAAATTAATAAATATACAAAATTATTGAGTTTAGTATTAGCATTAGTTGAGGGATTAGGTATATACATATCTTACAGTACATCAGGAATATTTATCAATCCAGGATTTTTAACAGGTGCTATAGTTGTATTGTCTTTAGTAACAGGTACAGCAATATTAATGTGGTTAGGAGAACAAATCACAAACAAGGGTATTGGAAATGGAATTTCAATGATAATTTTTGTAGGTATTGTGTCTAGATTACCTTCAGGATTAGTTATTTTATGGAATCTAATTATGGCAAATGGTGCAGTAAATACAGTAGGTATAATTACATCTTTAGCTATAATAGTTGGAGCTATTGTTTTAGTAGCAGGTGTTGTATTTGTACAACAAGCTGAAAGAAGAGTTCCAGTACAATATGCAAAAAAAGTAGTAGGAAGAAAAATGTATGGTGGACAAAATACTCATATACCACTTAAGCTAGCAATGGCTGGTGTTATGCCAGTAATTTTTGCTTCATCATTTATGACATTTCCTGCTATGATGATTCAAATTTTTGCAGCAGATAAAATTGGGGGAACAGGTTTTTTAGCCGGTTTATATCAATTTTCAATAGCTACATCTTCTTCAAATGTTGCTTGGGGATATTCTTTAGCAAATGCTATAGTATATTTACTATTAATAGTAGGATTTACATTCTTCTATACTTATGCAACATTTAATCCAGCAGAAGTAGCAACAAATATTAAACAAAATGGTGGTTTTATTCCTGGAATTAGAGCAGGAAAACCAACAACAGAATATTTAACATCAATACTAACAAAACTTACTTGGTTTGGTGCATTATTCTTAAGTTTAATAGCAATCCTTCCAATGCTTATGAGATTTTCAAGTGTAGATATTTCTTTTGGTGGTACATCAATACTTATAGTAGTTGGTGTTGCATTAGAAACAGTACAACAATTAGAATCTCAATTAGTAATGAGACATTATAAAGGATTTTTAGAGAAATAAATTTATACTATGGGGTGGCGAAGTTCGCCACCCATAATATATGATTTTATTTATGTTAATCAAATGATAGTGACCCTCTGGGGATGTTTGTTGATGGACACTTTTGTCCATTTTTGGAGACATGTATAAAAGTTATTATTTAATTAGCATAAATAAAAAATAGGAGGAATTTTTATGGTAATAATTATGTTAGGAGCACCAGCTTCTGGAAAAGGAAGTGTAGCAGAAATCCTTTCAAATGAATTTAAAATACCAGCAATTTCAAGTGGAGACATATTCAGAAAGTATATTAGCAATGGTTCAGAAATAGGTAAAAAAGCTAACAGTTATATGACAAAAGGCGAATTAGTACCAGATGATCTAACAGTAGAATTAATATCAGCAAGATTAAAGGAATCTGATGTAAAAGATGGTTTAATATTAGATGGTTTTCCAAGAACAGTTAACCAAGCTAAAGTGTTAGATGAAATGTTATCAAAAGAAGGTAAAAAAATAGATATAGTTATTAACTTAGAAACACCAGAAGATGAAATATTAGAAAGAATTACTAATAGAAGAATATGTTCAAATTCTAATTGTAAAGCGGTTTATAATACTGTTTTACATCCATCAAAGGTAGAAGGAATTTGTGACAAATGTGGAAGTAATCTTTACCAAAGAGATGATGACAAATTAGAAAAAGCAAAAAATAGACTAGAAGTTTATCATAGAGAAACAGCACCAGTTGCTGATTATTACAAAGGAACAGGTGCGTTATATTCAACAGTTCTTAGTCAATCTGTAAATAGAATGAAAGATGAAGTGGCTAAAGATGTTATTGAATATTTAAAAAATAAGTAAAATAGATTTTGATTGAAAGCACAATTATAACAAAGTAAAAGAAAAATTGAATAAATTTATTTTTGCATATGTTTATAATAAAATTTTCATGACAACATAATTAGATAATGATTTAAATTTAAATTGCAATATGTGGATAGAAAAAGAGGAGATAAAATGATTAGTATAAAATCAAAAAGAGAAATTGAGTTAATGAAAGAAGCTTGTAAAATAACTGCATTAACTTATGATTATATAGAAAAAATTATAAAACCTGGAATGTCAACTTTAGAACTTGATCATTTAGCTGAAAGGTTTATAAAGGAATATGGAGGAATTCCAGCACAAAAAGGATATCCAAGTGGTGTTAGAGGAGTTCCAGATTTTCCAGGAACTTTATGCATATCAATTAATGATGAAGTCATACATGGAATACCATCTAAAAATGTAATAATTAAAGATGGAGATGTAGTAAGTGTTGATTTGGTTGTACTAAAAAATGGATATAATGGAGATGCTGCAAGAACATATTTAGTGGGAAATGTAACTGATGAAGCAAAAGAACTTGTAGAAGTTACAAAACAGGCTTTTTTTGAGGCAATAAAATATGCAAAAGCAGGAAACAGAGTTGGAGATATATCTAATGCAGTAGATACTTATGTTAGAAAATTTGGTTTTTCTGTTGTTAAAGAATTTCAAGGACATGGAATTGGGAAAGAAATGCATGAAGAACCAGGAGTTCCAAATTATGGAAAACCAGGAAAAGGACCAAGACTTGAAGCAGGTATGACAATAGCGGTAGAACCTATGGTAATAGTCGGGAAACCAGATATTTGGGAACTTGAAGATGGATGGACAATAGCAACACAAGATGGAAGTTTAGCAGCTCATTATGAAAATACAATTTTAATTACAGAAAATGAGCCGAAAATATTGACAATTATATAAAAATACTATATAATATTCTAGATTATTGCTCAAGAAGCAATGAAATATGCCAAAAATACGCCTGTAAAAGGCTTATTTGCGTTAATAGTGAGGGGGATTAATTTTGTCTAAGGAAGATGTAATTGAAGTAGAAGGAACTGTTGTAGAAACATTACCAAATACCAATTTTAAAGTAGAACTTGAAAATGGTCATCAAGTATTGGCACATATTTCAGGAAAACTTAGAATGAACTATATAAAAATTCTACCAGGTGACAAAGTAAAATTGGAATTATCACCATACGATTTAACAAAAGGAAGAATTACTTGGAGAGCAAAATAAAATATGAAAAAAATAAGGGACATCTTTTATAATAAGTTTCGGTGTGTACATAAACTTGTTATAGAAAAACTCTTATCTCGATAAATAAATTTTAGGAGGGAAGAAAATGAAAGTAAGACCATCAGTAAAAAAAATATGTGAAAAATGCAAGATAATCAAAAGAAAAGGTGTTGTTAGAATAATTTGCGAAAACCCAAAACATAAACAAAGACAAGGCTAATTTTATTTAAAATCGATATTAACCAAATATGGAGCGGCTGTCAGGAAACTGATATTCATATTTTGAGTTTATATATATGTCAAAATAAACAGATTACTATTTTATTTATAATTGTATATAAATGAAATACATTTCGGGTTTGTTTTTTATTGACAAAGACAAAGTAAAGATAAAAATTTATGGAGGTGCAAAAATTTATGGCTCGTATAGCAGGAGTTGATTTACCTAGAGAAAAAAGAGTAGAAGTTGGGTTAACTTATGTATATGGAATAGGTTTACCTAGTTCTCAAAAAATTTTAAAAGAAGCTGGAGTAAATCCAGATACTAGAGTAAAAGATTTAACAGATGATGAAGTATCAAATATAAGAAAAGCTATGGAAGGATATAAAGTTGAAGGTGATTTAAGAAGAGAAGTAGCTTTAAATATTAAAAGACTTACAGAAATAGGATGCTACAGAGGAATTAGACATAGAAGAGGACTACCTGTGAGAGGACAAAGAACAAAGACTAATGCTCGTACAAGAAAAGGTCCAAGAAAATTGGTAAGCAAAAGTAAGAAATCAGTTTAATTAAAGAATATTTAGAGGAGGTAAATACCAAATGGCAAAAGCTAGTAGTAACGTAAAGAAAACAGGTATCAGAAGAAGAGAAAGAAAAAATATAGATAAAGGTTCAGCTCATATTCATTCTAGTTTTAATAATACAATAGTTTCTATAACAGATACTCAAGGAAATGTTATTTCATGGGCAAGTGCTGGAGAATTAGGATTTAAAGGTTCTAGAAAAAGCACACCATTTGCAGCCGGTCAAGCAGCAGAAACAGCAGCTAAAGCAGCAATGGAACATGGATTAAAAACAGTAGATGTATATGTTAAAGGACCAGGCGCTGGACGTGAAGCTGCAATTAGATCTTTACAAACAGCAGGTTTAGATATAACAATGATAAAAGATGTTACTCCAATTCCACATAATGGTTGTAGACCACCAAAAAGAAGAAGAGTATAGAAATTTTAATTGGTATATGAAATTAAAAAAGATTATTAAATATAAGAATAAAGAAATTTTTAGAAAGAGGTGTATTTAAGCAAATGGCAAGATATAAAGACGAACAATGTCGTATATGCCGTAGAGAAGGACAAAAATTGTTCTTAAAAGGTGCAAGATGCTATACTGATAAATGTAGTGTAACTAGAAGAAATTATGCTCCAGGACAACATGGACAAAAAAGAACAAAACTTTCTGAATACGGTACACAATTAAGAGAAAAACAAAAAACTAGATTATTCTACGGAGTAGGAGAAAAGCAATTTAGAAAATATTTTGAAATGGCTTCTAATAAAAAAGGTATTACAGGTACAAATCTTTTACAAATATTAGAAAGCAGATTAGATAATGTTGTTTATAGATTAGGACTTGGAGTTTCAAGACCACAAGCTAGACAAATAGTAACTCATGGAAATATTGAAGTAAATGGTGTAAAAACAGATATCGCTTCTTATTTAGTTAAACCAGGAGATGTTATTTCAGTTAGAGAAAACAAAAGAGATAATGCAGTTATAAAAGCTAATATTGAAGCAGGAGCTGCAAGACCTGTACCAGAATGGTTAGAATTAGATAGCAAAAACTTAAGTGCAAAAGTTCTTAGAGTTGTAAATAGAGAAGAAATCGATTTACCAGTTGAAGAACATATGATCATTGAGTTATATTCTAAATAATAACTTAGGTTAATGATTAAATTATTATTTTATTTAAATAATAATTTGAATACTTAGGATACGTGCGTAAGAGATATAAAAATTTTATAGGTTATTTTGTAACCATTTTAGGAGGTAAGAATGATTGAATTTGAAAAACCAAACATCGAATGTGTAGAAACAGACGATAAGAGGAATTATGCAAAATTCATATGTGAACCATTAGAGCGTGGATATGGAATGACAATAGGAAATTCTTTAAGAAGAATCTTATTATCATCATTACCAGGAGCTGCAATAACAAGTGTTAAGATAAACGGCGTAGTACATGAATTTTCTACAGTACAAGGTGTTGTAGAAGACGTGCCTGAGTTAATTGTTAATTTAAAAAACGTAAGACTTAAGGTTTTTGATAATGAAGAAAAAATTATAAGAATAGATTTCAAAGGTGCTGGAGAAATTAAAGCTGCAGACATCGTAACAGACGGAACAGTTGAAATATTAAATCCAGAACTACATATAGCAACAACTTCAAATAATTGTGATGTGCACATGGAAATGACAGTAAATAGAGGTAGAGGATACAACGTTGCTGAAAAAAATAAAAAAGACAATAATCCAATAGATGTATTACCAATAGATTCAATATTTACTCCAGTAAAAAAAGTAAATTATTCTGTTGAAAATACTAGAGTTGGTCAAATGGTAGATTATGATAAATTAACAATAGAAGTTTGGACAGATGGTAGTTTAAAACCATTTGAAGCATTAAGTTTAGCTGCAAAAGTTATGACAGGTCATTTAGAACTATTTATAGACCTATCAGAAACAGCTAAAAATACTCAAGTAATGGTTGAAAAAGAAGAATCAAAAAAAGAGAAAGTTTTAGAAATGCCTATAGAGGAATTAGAGCTTTCTGTAAGATCATATAACTGCTTAAAAAGAGCAGGAATTGCAACAGTTGAGGATTTAGCAAATAAATCTCAAGAAGATATGATGAAAGTTAGAAATCTTGGTAAAAAATCATTAGATGAAGTTACAAATAAATTAATTGCTTTAGGTTTAAACTTCACATCAGAAGAAGAATAATTATTATTTAAGAAAGGTGGAAAACAAAGTGTCAGGAACAAGAAAACTTGGAAAACCAACTGATCAAAGATTAGCAATGCTAAAATGCCAAACTACAGATTTATTATTAAATGGAAAAATAGTTACTACAGAAGCTAGAGCTAAAGAAGTTAAATCTTTAGTAGATAGTGTTATAGCATTAGCCATAAAAGAACATAAAAACTTTGAAGAAGTAGAAGTAAAAGTTGTTAAAGCAAAATTAGATAGCAATGGAAGAAAAGTTACAGAAAAAGTAACAAGTAAAAATGGTAAAGAATATCTAAAAGTTGTTAAAGAAGAAAAAATGGAAAAAAGACAAAAAGATATGCCATCAAGATTAAATGCTAGAAGAAGAATAATGAAAAAAGTTAACAAAGTTGAAGGTGTTGACTTAATGGATAAATTATTTAATGAACTAGCTCCAAAATATGAAGGTAGAGTTGGTGGATATACTAGAATATTAAAAATGGAACCAAGACGTGGAGATAATAGCGAACAAGCAATATTAATGCTAGTATAGTTTAATAGATTTGTGCTAAAGTAGCATACTCAAAAATGCATAGATTTCTTATATGTTTGAGCGTAAGCAATTACAGATAAGTAAAAATTAAAAGTAAGCCTAAAGCTATAAGCTTGAAGCTTTCTTTTTTTATATAAATTGCTTTACAGCGCTCTATAATATAAAGACCTGGAAAATATTTATATATGAATTTTTAGCTTTATACAGATAATTACTTCACATAAATAAGATAATATACATAAAATATAACATAATAATAAATTGAAAGGAGAAATGTATGTTAGAGGCTTTTATTTATGGAATTATTTGGTGTTTTGCAGTATATGGTATATTAGTTATGATACAAGAAATAACTAGAAATAGTACATATAGAAATATTGAAGAAAATGTTAAATTAATAATGACAGTAAAAAATGTGGAAAATGGAATAGAAAATTATGTAAGAGAAATTTCATTAGGTAGAAATTTTTATAATAATTTAGTAGTTATTGATTTAGATTCTGATGATGATACGATATGTATACTAAAAGAACTAGAAAAAGAAAATATTAATATGAAAGTTCTAAATAAAATAGAAGGAGAAGAATATTTAAAAAAGGAAATTGCCCAAAACTGTTAAAAATTACTAAGATAAAGTTAGTATTAGAAAAAATTTATTTAGTATGAAAATGATATGTATTTTCTATTAAATAAAAAATAAGGATTAACAAATTTTAATATTTGTTAATCCCATTTTTATATAATAGAAATTTGTTTTGCAATTCATATTATAATAAAATATTACAGATTTGGTTCATAATCATCCTTATTGTTAGAAGTTTTAGGAAATTTATCAATAGGTTTGGAAGTTTTTTCTAAAGAATTAGTATCATTTTTAGAAAAAATTTTAAAATCTCTATGAGAGCTATTTTTTGTACCAATAGAGAGGTTATAGGTATTATCATGAGAAGATTCTATAATTCCATCTGTAACTCCTGATTTATCTAAAAAATCTATTACTTCAGAAGAATTAGATTTTGCTCTTATTATTATACTATTTAAATTTTTTTGTTCTGCGTTTTCTAAAAATATATAATATTCACCATCTTGAAGATAATATAAATCTCTTGTTTCATCATATAACACAACTTTCTTTCCTGCTAAGACTTCATCTCTTTCTTTAGAACTGAATCTATCTCTAAATTCAGTAAAGTTTATATTAAATCTTTCTCTAAAAGAGTGTCCATAAAATCTTCTATAAGACTCAGCAAAATTTCTAAGTCTCAAAGTTTTTCTGGCTGGATGCCTAGTTTGAAGCTCCTCTAAATCTTCTGGACTATCAAAATCAATATAAAAAGGTACAGCTAGTCTATGATATAAGGTTTCTCCAGGTTTATAAGAAAATTTATGTGAAGCAGCTCCACGTTCTGCATAATCGTTTTGCTTTTTAGTTCGTATTTGATATTCTATTGTATAATCATTACTAGCTGAAGGAATTATATATGGTGGTGTTGGCAAACGTTTTATGTAGTCAGAATAATATGGAACAACACAAGTATGAAGACTTTGGTATCCGCTATATTTTGGCCATCTATTATAATCTTTTAAAATTGAGTCAACATGAGATTGTTCAACTTCAGGAATTCTATGTTCTGGTACAAAAACATAATGTTCTGCACCTTCAGATAATGGAACATTATCTGAAAATCCAGTATTCTGTGGACGCTCTTTTATAGTTTTAGATTTATTTGGACTATGTCTTGTATCAACAGGAATAAAGCTATAATCACCAAAATCTAAAGTATCCTGATTTTGCTTGTCTATTCCATGAAATTGCATTAAATCGTAAAATACTTTGTATAAAAAGTCACTTTCTGCTTGTGGACCTTGAGCTTTTATATCTTCAGGTGGATCAACTATAATTCTAGTACCCATTAAATCTCTAAGACTTTCATTAAAATAACTTAAATCACGACCATTACGTAAGTACTCAGAAATTTTTAATTTTACTTTTTCTACGAAACCTAATGGAGATTTTATTCTACAGTTTAAAGAAATAACTGGCAATACAGTTGGATCTGAAGAATTATATTTTGAAGATAAATATTCAAAATCTCTGTTAAAATTTTCTATAGAATATGATAAAAAAGTATCATCTGTTGAAAAGTCAGCTCCTGGAATATAAGAAATATTTTTATAATAATCTAAAGCATTATAAATTGCTGAATAAACAGCTCTAGTTTGATAAGGAACATCGGGATTACTTAAAAAAACTTCAATTTTTGATTTTATATTTTTTATTACATCAGAAGGTTTCCCAGAATAATGTCTTAAATTTAAATCTATATCATCAACTTCCCAAAAGCATTTTAAATAGAAATTGTTCATAATTTCTCCTTTATTTTATAGTATAAAAATAAACATAACTAATTAATTTTAACATATTTTTATAAAAAATGCAAATATTGGTTAAATGAAGATAGCATTAATTTTTTTAGGAAAATTTAATAAAAAATATTTTCTAGCAAATTTTTAAATAATGAATTTCCAAGATAAAGTTTGATATTGAAGTTATGTAAATAGAATGTTATAATATATTATATTTTAAGAAACAAAAAATATGATTTTTAAGGGGAATAGAAATGGGAAAAATAGAATTATTAGCTCCAGCAGGATCTTTTGAAAAAGCTAAAATAGCATTTATGTATGGAGCAGATGCTGTATATTGTGGGACGCCTAAATTATCATTAAGATCAAGATCAGAACTAAAGGATAATGATTTAGCAAAAACTATTGAGTATGCACATAGTATTGGAAAAAAAGTATTTGTAGCGATAAATATTTATGCTTGGGATGAAACTTATGAAGAAATAAAAAAACAAGCAGAAGAACTAAATAGACTAAAAGTTGATAGTATAATTGTTTCTGATGGTGGAGTAGTAGACATAGTTAGAGAATATGCACCTGATACAGAAATACATATTAGTACTCAAGCAAATACAGTAAGTTATCATACTTGTAAATTTTGGCACAGAAATGGTGCAAAAAGAATTATTTTAGGCAGAGAATTAAATAAAGAGCAAATAAGAGAAATAATTAAAAATAAACCAGAAGATTTAGATATAGAAATATTTGCACATGGTGCATTATGTTTTGGATATTCTGGAAGATGTTTTTTGAGCGAATTTTTAGCAGGAAGAAGTGGTAACTTAGGAGATTGTGCACAAAGCTGTAGATGGGCTTTTAATGTATATGTTGAAGAAACTAATAATCCAGGAAATTTAATGCCAGTAGAAACTGATGAAAAGGGAACTTATATATTTTCATCAAAAGATTTATGTTTAATAAGAGAAATTCCAGAAATTATTGAAATGGGAGTAACTAGTATAAAAATAGAAGGAAGATTAAAAACAGAATATTATGTAGCAACTGTTATAAATGCATATAGAACAGCTATTGATGATTATATGAAAAATCCTAAAGAATTTAATAGTGATAAATATATAAAAGAATTAGAAAAAACAAAAACAAGAGGACTTACAACATTTTATTTTAATGATAGAAATAATAAAGATTTCCAAGACTACTCTGGAAGACAATATAATTCTGATTATGAATTTGGTGGGAAAGTAATAGAGAAAGTTGATGAAAAAAGAACATTAATTGAAATAAGAAATAAATTATCAGTTGGTGATGATTTAGAATTAATTATTCCAGGAAAAATAGAACCATTACAATTTAAAATAAATAAGCTATGGGATTCGGAAACTTTAGAAGAAATTGATACTGTAAATCCAGGAAGAGTAGAGCAAAAAGTAATATTAGAAATTCCAACAGAAATAGAAAAAGGATGGATAATAAGAAGAAAGAAGTAAAAATATTTATTTATAAATTAAAAATAGGTGAATTTAAATTGAGAATATAGAGATTTTTATTATAAATACTTGATTTTCCTAAAAAAACTATTTATAATATTAACATTCTAATCAGAAAAATCAAATTATTATTTAATTCTTTTAACAAATTTATAATAAGAAAAAATGAATAGGGGCAACTAGAAATTAAAATAGATATTTACTATCTATGTTTTCTAGTTGCTTTTTTATGGTCTTATACTCTAATCCTTAGAGTATCTTATTAAAATTTGAATTGATTAGAAGAGAAGTTAATTTTTTATATTGATTTCGAATAAGCGTTGAAAAAATAACTGTGTATAGTTTTGTACACAGTTATTTTTTTAAATTCCTATTTGATATATTCACTTTTATTTTAACAAATATTATTCATATTATATAAACCATTATCTTTATGAACTAAAAATTTTGCAGCTTTTATTGCGCCACTAGCAAAAACAGCTCTAGAAAGTACATTATGTGTTATTTCAAAACTTTCATTATTACCAAAGAAAATTACACTATGTTTTCCAACTTCATTTCCACCTCGTATAGAGTGAATGCCAATTTCCTTTTTATCTCTTTTTTCACGTTTGCTATGTCTATCATATTCATAATGCATTTGATTATCTAAAGCATTATTAATACTATCTGCAAGAATTATAGCAGTTCCGCTAGGACTATCAATTTTTCTATTATGGTGAGTTTCTATAATTTCTATATCAGATTCAGGTAGCTTTTTTGCAATTTCTGCTACTAGTTTAGACATTAGATTTATTTCATAAGACATATTTGAAGATCTAAAAATAGGAAAATTCTTAGAATACTCTTCTAATTGTTTAAGTTCATTATCAGATAATCCAGTTGTTGCAATTACGGATGGAATTTTATGTTTGTTTGCAAATTCTAATATTTTTAATGTAGATTCAGGAACTGAAAAATCTATTATTACATCAGGTCTAAGATTAATATCATTTATATTAGTAAATACTGGAAATGGATTATCTCCAGTATCTCTTCTATCAACACCGCACAATACTTCTATATCTGGTGTTATTTTTATTTCTTTTATAACTTCTTGTCCCATTTTTCCATTACAACCATTAATTAAAACTTTTACCATATTTTTATTCCTTATAATTTTATTTAGATTTAAAAAAATCTATAAAATATATGTTAAGATTAAAATTGCATAAATTTAATTTTTATTAAGTAGGGAAGGCAGATAGTAGACTTTAATAAATAAAAACTTTGCTAGTATTTATACACAACCTAAATGATGTCAATATTAGAAGCAACATATGCGTATATTAAATACTGTTTATTTTAGAGTATTTTTTAGAATTTTTTGCTCTTTTTTTTAACGTTTTAAAAAACTCATGAGTAGCACAGTACTTATCTACTAATGTAACTATATAACTTTCTTTATATGATGGAAATTTAATTGTAAGTGGCCACATATGTTTTATAATAATATCTTGTTCAATGTTATTTAATTCAAAAATATCTAATGCATTGTTTAATGCAATTCTAGGGTGTCTAAATGCATGAAATTTCTTTTGACCTTCAACATGTTTGTCTCTCCAATCATAATAATAAAAGTCATGCAACATAGCGCCTCTTGCAGCAGAAACATAATCTAATCCTAATTTTTTGCATATATAGTATGTGTAATAAGAAACACATAAGCAATGATAAAATCTAGAATTATTTGCATGTTGAATTCTTTCTTTAAGAGCAATGATGTTTGGATTTGAAGTAATATCTTTTATAATTGATTTGAATTCTGAAATAGAAGGCTCTGCAACTATTAAATTAGTTTTATTTTCATTTATAGTATCCACTAATTGACTCTACTCCTTTATAAAAAGATGTGGACATTGATTGATAGGAAAGTGTTCCAAATTTTCTATTAAATAAAGTTTTCGAATTTGTAAGTAATGTCCACTAGATAATAAGTAAAAAATAAAATTTTATTTATTTTATTTTAACACATTATTTTATTAAACCAAATGTTAATAATTCACGTTTTAGGTTTTCTTTTCCAAAATGAGTCATTTCTATTAAAGGAAGTCTAAGTGTTCCAACATTATATCCAAGCATATTTAAAGCCGCTTTTACAGGAATTGGATTTACTTCACTAAATAAAGCCTTTACAAGAGGAATAGCTTTTATCTGAGCATTTATAGCACTTTTTATATTACCATTTTGAAAATCATTAACTATATTATGTGTAAATTCTGGAGCGATATTTGAAAGAACTGAAATGACTCCAATTCCGCCAATAGCTAAAATAGGGGTTATTTGATCATCATTTCCAGAATATATATGTAGATTATCTCCACATAAATTTGCAATTTCAGCAATTTGAGAAAGATTACCACTAGCTTCTTTTATAGCAACAATATTTTCTATTTCTGATAATTTTTTACAAGTATCAGGAGTAATATTAACACCAGTTCTACTTGGTACGCTATATAATATTATAGGTAATGATACATGAGAAGCAATGGCTTTATAATGTGAAATTAATCCTTCTTGAGTTGTTTTGTTATAATATGGAGTAACAATTAAAGCTGCATCAACTCCAATACTTTCTACATATTTTGTGAATTCAATAACAGAAGCTGTACAATTTGAACCAGTTCCAGCGATTACAGGAATACGATTATTAACTGTATCTACAGCGAATTTTATTACTTGTTTTCTTTCTTCTACAGTCATTGTTGAAGATTCTCCTGTTGTTCCACAAACAATTATACTATCAGCTTTGTTTGCAATTTGAAATTCAATTAGTTTTTTAAATTCATCAAAATTTACACCATTTTCATTAAAAGGTGTTACAATAGCTGTTCCACAGCCTTTAAAAATAATTTTTTTCATATTTGATCCATCCTTAAAAAGGAATTAATGTGTAAAAATATAATTATATAAATACGTTAATATTATATGTTAAAAAATAAAAAAAATCAATGAAATTTTACAGGCTGATAAGATTTGTCTACTCCAATCTTTGAATTTCTATATTTATTTTAACAAATATAGAATAGATATATTATTATAGAATTTCCGCTAAATCTAATATTAATTTTTCTGTTTTTTCCCAACCTAAACAAGGATCTGTTATAGATTTTCCATAAATTTGATCTTTTATATTGCAAGAACCATCTTCTATATAACTTTCAATCATAAGACCTTTAACAAGTTTTTTTATATCATTTGATTTATTTCTACTATTTAAAATTTCTTTTGAAATTCTAATTTGTTCTTCGTATTTTTTACCTGAATTAGAATGATTTGTGTCTATAATTACAGCTGGGTGAGATAGACCCTTTTTTATATATTCATCATTTAATGAAACTAAATTTTCATAATGATAATTAGGTAAAGACTTCCCTTGATTATTTACATATCCTCTTAAAATTGCATGAGCATATTCATTTCCTGATGTTTCAACTTCCCAGCCTCTATAAATAAATTTATGAGAACTTTGAGCAGCCATAATTGAATTTAACATTACTGAGATATCTCCACTTGTGGGATTTTTCATACCAGCGGGTACATCAAATCCACTTGCAGTCATTCTATGATGTTGGTCTTCAACAGATCTTGCACCAATAGCAACATATGAAAGAATATCTGAAAGATACTCATAATTTTCAGGATATAGCATTTCATCTGCACAAGTTAAACCAGTTTCTTTTACAACATCAATATGTAATTTTCTTATTGCTTCTAAACCATTTTTCATATTTTCTTTTCCTAGAACATTTGGCTGATGAAGCATTCCTTTATAACCAGTACCAGTTGTCCTAGGTTTATTTGTATAGACTCTTGGAATAATAAATATTTTATCAGCAACTTCTTTTTGAATTTTTGCAAGCCTTTTAGTATAATCTAAAACGCTTTTTTCGCAATCAGCAGAGCAAGGACCAATTATTAATAAAAATTTTTCCGATTCTCCTGATAGTATAGCTTTAATTTCTAAATCTCTTTTTTCTTTTAAATTCTTCATTTCAGCAGTTACGGGATATTTATTTTTTATTTCTGCTGGTGAAGATAATTTTTCTATATAGTTTATTCCCATGTTAAAACCTTCCTTTCTATAGTACAAAAAACCTTACTTAAGCTAATAAGTAAGGTTTTAATTTAAAATTTATTTATATAAAGAAATAAGATAAATCTATAACAACTTACTAATAGCTTTTTTCATACAAAAATAAGAATAGAAACCAAAAAAGGCTACACTGCTAAAGTAATTATATGAAAATATACTATTAATAGATTGCATCATTTTTTTACTTTTCCTTTACAAATTTTTATTAATATACAATATTTTTCAAATTTTGTCAATAAAAAATTTTATTATAGAAGGTAATTTGTATTGTATAAGGAGTTAAAATATTGTATAATAACAAAGTAGCCAAATTTATTATCATAAAATATGGGGGTGTATTTGGTTTCGACAGTAATCTAGAAGGATAGATAGCGAGTAGTGGAGATGCCTGGCCACTATAAAAGGCATAAAATAAATATAAACGCTGATAATAAAGAATTAGCATTCGCAGCCTAATTGCTGTGACGTCTTACTTTTGAAACCTACGGCTTAAGATAAGGCGACAATTAGTAGGAAACGAAACTAGTAATTTGTTTTCGTTGCTAGTGGGATTTTAGAAAACTACTTTAAATTAATTTTGTTTATTAAAGAAATTTAAAGGAAACTTTATAATAAACTGCACTCGGAGAAGTTTATTTGGAAAGGTTGCTGGAAAGGAGTTCGACTCTCCTCACCTCCACCATCAAAACATATTACTTGTTTGAAAGGAGAAAAAATGAGTTCAGAATTAATAGATGTATTAGATGAAAATGGAATTTTTACAGGAGAAGTTTTACCAAGGGATGAAGTACATAAAAGAGGATTATGGCATAGAGCTATAGTTGTTGCAATAATAAATGAGAAAAATGAAGTATTATTACAACAAAGGAGCTTTAATAAGGAAAAAAATGCTGGAATGTGGGATATTTCTGTAGCTGGACATATTTCAACGGGTCAAGATTCATTATCAGCTGCAGCAAGAGAAATAAATGAAGAAGTAAGTGTATTACTTGGATATAGAACGGAAATAAAAGATTTTAGATATATGTATTGCTTTAGAAAAGAGCAAAAATTTGGAGAAAACTTTATAGAAAGACAATTTTATGATTTCTTTATACTAAGGACTTCTGGAGTTGATGATAAAACTTTATATTTTCAAAAAGAAGAAGTACAAGCAGTTAAATTTGTTGATTTATTAGAAATTCAAAAAATGGTAGATAATAATGAAATTGTAGAAAGGCCAGAAGTTTATAAAGTATTAACAAACTTTTTATTTAGGTTTTAAAATTTAAATAAATATTTAGTAGGAGTTTACAATATGAATTGCAATATTAAATATAACAAAAATAATAGTGGAATTGAATATTGGTGCTTATCTCATAAAACAAAAGCAACATCAATAAATGGGAAAATACCAATTTTTTGTGATTGCCAATATAAAGATAGATTTATTAATATTGTAGAATTGAGAAAAGAAGATATTAAAAGTATAAAAATTATATATTCTAATTTAAAAAACAATACTAATGTAAAATTATTTATAAACAATCAAGAGTTTTTAGGGATTGTAAAAATAGAAAATAGTATAATTGATTTAAAAGATTATGGTGGAATATTACTTTCTAAATTAAATAATATAAATTTAGAGTCTAGTAAGTGTCCATATTGTAATAAAATGCATACTGATAATGGTATTTTGCATATACACCACATAGTAAACATTTATGTATCTATTGTGGACAGCTTTTTGATGTAGAAAAAGCTAATATAGGAAATGAGCTTGGATTATATTTTGATTTTCCAAAGATTAATTTAGAAGATAATGTAAGTATAATTGATGAAAAATGTGAAGTAATTTATGAATTATTAACAGGAAAGCTTACTATAAATGATATATCTTGTAATAAAGTTATGTTAGAAAACAAGTATATAGATGTAACTAATTTACTAAATGATGCACTAAAAAATGAGTATTAAATAATTTAAAATATGGAGAGAATATATGAGGAAAATTGCTATTATTAGTGATATACATGCTAATGTGATTAATTTTAAAAAAGTGCTAGAAGATTTAGAAAAAAGAAAAATTTATGAAATTATTTTTTTAGGTGATTATATTTTAGATGGATTTGCAAATAATGAAGTACTAGATATAATAAAACATCAGAATACATTGGCAGTAGTTTTAGGAAATAAAGAAGAATTTTTTTGTGAAGAGGACTTTGATGTTAGCAAATATAATACAGAGCAATTTAGAAATGTAGTTTATGCATATAAAAATTTAAGTATAGAAAATTTATTTTATATTAGAAACTTACCTAAATATAAAATACTAGAAATAGAAGGTCAAAAGATATTATGCACTCATGGAATTCCTACTTATACTAGAGAAAATTTTAGAGAAGAAAAATATGAGAAATTTGATAGATTAATAGAAGATTATGATTTTAATATATATTTATATGGTCATACTCATGAAGAGAATTTTGAAGAATATAAAAATCATTGTTTTATAAATCCAAGTTCTCTTGGAATGCCATTAGAAAATAAACCAGGTGCTAAATATGGAATATTAACAATAGATAGAGCAAATGTTGAATATGAACAAATTATATTAGAAGTAGATTACAAAGAAGTAGAAAAACAATATAAAAATAGTGACTATTATAAAGAAGTAGGTAGCTGGGCTAAGCTTTCTCTTATGAATTTAAAAACTGGTTATAATTATACAGGAGAATTTGTGAGTAGAGTACGAAAAATAACAAATGCAGAACCTGGAATTTTTACAGAATCAGCACCTGATGATATATGGAAAAGAGAATTTGAAAAGTTTATAAAAGAAAAAGATATAGAAAAGTTTATATAATGATTTAGGTAAATAACTGTAATTAGTGAGTTATAAAAAGAAAATTTGATAAAAATTTATATTTTTTAAAACACTTGAAAAAAATTTACCTATCTAGTATAATCTTTTTAGCGAATATTTAAAAGGGAGTAACTTGTAAATTACTAATCAACAATCTCGATATTAATCTGGTTAGTAACCTGCAAAGGAAGTAAGACTTTTAAAGAAGCAAACAAGTTTTTTTGGATGTTTCTTTAAGAGTTTTTTATTTAATAGGGAAATGTTATATATTTCCATTAAATAAAAACTTTGACAACATTTGTATACAATAAAAAAGAAGAGGTAAATTTATGAATATAGAATTAATTGATTTTTATGCAACTGATGGAGTTTTAAATAATGGTTATATAATGAAAAATAATTCTAATAAAATATTAATAGCAACACATGGAATGGATAGTAATTGTTTTAAAAAAAGAGAAAGAATTATTGCAGAAACAGTATTAAAAAATGGAATAGACTTCTTAGGCTATAACAATAGAGGAAGTGAGCTTGTAAAAGATATAAAGAAAAAAACTGGGGAAGGGATAAAAAGGGTACTTGGTGGTACAAGTTTAGAAGATCCAGTTGAGAGTTATTATGATATAAAAGGAGCAATTTTAAAAGCTGTAGAATTGGGATATACAGAAATATTTTTACAAGGGCACAGTTTAGGTTCAACTAAAGTGGTGTATACTTATAATAAGTTAAAAGAAGAAAATTCAGAATTACTTAAATATATAAAGGGAATAATATTATTATCATTAGTAGATATTCCAAGAGCATTAAAAATTTATTTAAATGAAAAGTTTGGAAATGTACTTAAAATGGCAGAAGAAAAAGAAAAAAACGGAGAAATATTTTCTTTTATGCCAAAAGATACATTTATTCATTTAATAAGCGTAAGAACTTTTTTAAGGTATGCAAAATACAATAGAGAAATTGACTTTGCAACATTTAGTGATATTGATAGTGATTTTAAAATATTAAATAATATTGATGTTCCACTTTTTATGAGATGGGGAAATGTAAATGAAATGATTGAACAAAAAGCTGAAGTATTAGTAGATTTTATGAATAATAAAATTAAAAATAATATGAGAGATATAAATTTTATAGATGGTGCAGACCATAGTTATACTGGAAAAGAAGAAATTTTGGCAAAAGAAATTTTAGAGTTTATAAGCAAAATAGGTTAAATGTGAAGCAAAATATAAAAACTAAAATAAGTTATAATGAAAAGCAAAAGTCAATTATAATAAAATGAAATTAAAGTATAAAAGGAGAAAAAGATGGTTTATGTAAATAATGAAGAAAAAATCAAAAAAGTAAAATTAGAAAAAGATAATTTTTATGTAGTAGCAGATTTTGACCAAACATTAACAGAGGGAACTTCAGAGAGCACATGGGGAATACTTGCAAGTGCAAATGATTTAGGTGGAGATTATATAAGAAAAAGAAATGATTTATACGAATATTATAGACCAATAGAAATTGATAGTACAATTTCCAATCAAGAAAAATCAGAAGCTATGAATACATGGTGGAAGGCACATATAAATTTATTTTTTGAATATGGTTTGAAAGAAGATGCCATATTAAAAGGAATAAATAGTGGAAATTTAAAGTATAGAGATGGTGCAAAAGAATTTTTACATAAAATGCAACAAGCTAAAGTCCCAGTAATTATAATTTCAGCAGGAATTGGAAATATTATACAAGAATTTTTTAAACATGAGAATGATTTGTTAGATAATATGCATATTATTAGCAATTATATAGAATTTCAAGACGGATATATAAAAACAATTAAAGGGGAAACAATACATGCGCTTAATAAAAATATAGTAAATTTAGAAGATAAATCAAAAAGGCTTTTGGAAAATAGAAAAAATATTTTACTTTTAGGTGACGGATTAGCTGATTTAAAAATGGTTTCAGAAAAAGACATAGAAAACACTATAACAGTCGGATTTTTAGAAGAAAGAGTAGAAGAAAATTTAGAATATTTTAATAAAGCATTTGATATAGTAATTACAAATAAGGGCTCATTTAAAGATGTTAATGATATTTTAAAATTATATTAAGTAGGAGGAATTAATAAAATGGAGGAAAAATGGTTTAAATTATCTGAAAAGGAAATTGAAAAAAAGCTTGGAACAGATATTCAAAAAGGTTTAAGCTTAGATGAAGTATCTAAAAGATATGAAAAATATGGACATAATGAATTAAAAGCAAAAGCTAAAAAAACATTAATTCAAAAATTTTTAGATCAATTTAAAGATTTTATGATTGTTGTATTAATTATTGCTGCTATAGTTTCAGGTATTGTAGGAGTTCAGCAAGGAGAAGGAATTGCGGATACTTTTATTATATTAATAGTAGTTATTGTTAATGCAATTATAGGGGTAGCTCAAGAAAATAAAGCAGAAAAATCCTTAGAAGCACTTCAAAAATTAAGTAGCCATGTTGCAAAAGTAGTTAGAGATGGAAATTTAACTGTAGTTCAATCTGCTGATTTAGTTCCAGGAGATATTGTAGTATTAGATACAGGTGATTTTATTCCAGCAGATTTAAGAATAATAGAAGCTGTTAATTTAAAATCACAAGAATCTGCGCTAACAGGAGAATCAGTACCAGTAGAAAAAATGTCCGATACAATAGAAGATGAAAATATAAGTATTGGTGATAGAAAAAACATGTTATTTTCTTCTAGCTTAATAACTTATGGTAGAGGAAAAGGTATTGTTGTTGAAACAGGAATGAAAACAGAAGTTGGGAAAATAGCTAAAATGATAAATGAGACAGATGATAATCAAACACCACTTCAAATAAAATTAAACAATTTAGGAAAAACATTAGGAATAGTTGCACTAGTTATTTGTGTAATAATATTTATAGTAGGAATCTTTTATGGAAAGGCACCACTTAATATGTTTATGACTGCAGTATCACTTGCTGTTGCAGCAATTCCAGAAGGACTAGCTGCTGTTTCAACAATAGTTCTTGCAATAGGTGTTCAAAGAATGGTAAAAAGAAATGCAATAGTAAAAAAATTGCCAGCAGTTGAAACTTTAGGAAGTGCATCAGTTATATGTTCTGATAAAACAGGAACATTAACTCAAAATAAAATGACAGTAAAAAAAGTATTTACAAATGGAGAATTAATAAATTTAGAAGAGATAAAAGACTTTAATTCAGAACTTAATTTATTATTTGAAGCTAATATGCTTTGTAATGATACAAAAAAAGCAGAAGATGGAAGCTTAACAGGAGATCCAACAGAAACAGCATTAATTGATATGGGAAATAAAATGAATTTCAAATTAGAGAATTATCCAAGAATTGCAGAATTACCATTTGACTCTGATAGGAAATTAATGACAACAGTACACAAAGTAGGAGAGAAATTTGTTGTTTATACTAAAGGCGGTGTAGATGAGTTATTAAAATGTTGTAGCTCATATCAAAAAAATGGAGAAGTTCTTGCAGATTTAGATAATTACAAACAAAGAATTCAAGATTGTAATAAAAAAATGGCAGAAAGTGCGTTAAGAGTCCTTTCAGCTGGATATAAAATTATTAATCATCCATTATCAGATGAAGATGTTAAAAAATTGGAGACAGGATTAACTTTTATTGGAATGGTTGGAATGATAGATCCACCAAGAGAAGAAGCAAAAGAGGCGGTAAAGAAATGTATATCAGCTGGAATAAAAACAGTTATGATTACAGGAGATCATAAACTTACAGCTACAGCTATAGCTAGAGAATTAGGAATTTTAAAAGATGAAAAAGAAGCAATAACAGGTAGTGAACTTGAAAAAATGTCTGATGAAGAACTAGTTAAGAAAGTAAGAAATATATCTGTTTATGCAAGAGTTTCACCAGAACATAAAGTAAGAATTGTAAAAGCATGGCAAGCAAATGGAGAAATAGTTGCTATGACGGGAGATGGGGTAAACGACGCACCAGCGTTAAAAAAAGCAGATATTGGATGTGCAATGGGAGTTGTAGGAACTGATGTTGCAAAAGAGGCAGCAGATGTTATTTTAACAGATGATAATTTTGCAACAGTTGTATCTGCCGTTGAAGAAGGAAGAAGAATATATGATAACATTTTAAAAGCAATATCATTTTTATTATCAAGTAATGTGGGTGAAATAGTAGTATTATTTTTAGCAATATTATTAACTCCTGTGTTTGCAAGTAAATTTGGAATTACACCAGAATATATAAATGAATTAGATGTTTTACTACCAGTTCAAATTTTATGGATAAATTTAGTTACAGATTCACTTCCAGCATTAGCATTGGCAGTTGATCCAGCAGAAAAAGGAATTATGAAAAGAAGACCAATGAAAAATAAAAAAGGAATATTTACTAAAGGGATGACATGGAGAATAATATATCAAGGTATAATGGTAGGTTTACTTACACTTGTAGCATTTACTCTTGGACTTGCAACAGAGGGAGTAACTGTTCCAGAGAAAATTGAAATAGGAGAAACAATGGCTTTTACAGTTTTAGCATTGTCAGAACTTGTACATGTATTTAATATAAGAAATAATAAAGAATCTATATTTAAAACAAATCCGTTTAATAATGGAAAATTAATACTTGCAATTATAGTTTCAGCATTACTTATGATAACAGTTTTATTAGTACCAGCATTAAGAGATATATTTGGAATAGCTGTATTACCACTTCATAAATTAGAAGAAACAATAGCTTTAGTATTTGCACCATTATTAATTGTTGAAATATTTAAATTATTAAAAATAAATACAATAAAAGATGAAAAATAAAATATAAATATTAAATATCAATTTCCTATCAAATAGCAGTTTTAATAACTATTTGGTAGGAAATTGTTTCACATATTCTGTTAAAAATAATATTATATATTGAAAATATGACTAAATACTTGAAAATTTGACAAAATGATATATAATAATATTGTTAGGAGAGTAAGAAAATGTTATATGGTATGGATGACGAAGAAGAATATGATTATGAAGACAACTTAAGTCTAATGAATAAACCGAAATTAAACATAAAAAAAGTTATAATTGTTGTAGCAATCATTTTAGCTGGGATTTTAATAATTTTTTCAAGCTTTTCAGTTTCTTACAAAATTATGAATAAAAGTAATGAGAATAATTTTAGTATGATAAATAACGAAGAGAATTTGGATAATAATGAAGTTATAGATAGAGAAGATGAAGTTGAAATAGAACAAGACAAATTAGCTATAATTCAAAACAATAATAAAAAAGATGAAAAAGTTTATGAAGGAAATCATGTTCAAATAGCAGAACATAATGTAGAAAATTTAGAAGTAAAGATGGTTCCAGTATATAATCCAGATGGACATCAAATAATAAAAGATATATATACTTCAGAAGAAAAACAAGTATATTTAACTTTTGATGATGGTCCATCAAAAGATATTACACCTCAAATATTAGATATACTAAAAGAAAGTGATGTAAAGGCAACTTTTTTTGTGCTTGGAGCAAGAGTTGATTTATATCCGTCTACTTTAAAAAGGGAATATGATGAAGGTCATTATATAGCAAATCATGGGTATTCACATATATATTCTCAAATCTATCAAAATATAGATACAGTATTTCAAGAATATAATGATTGCGAAGTATCAATAAAAAGAGCTTTAAACAATGAAGATTATAACTCATATTTATTTAGATTTCCGGGTGGCTCAAGTGGAGGACGTTATTCAAGTGTAAAAGCAGAAGCAAGAGAATTACTTTTAAGTAGAGGAATTGCTTTTACAAATTGGAATTGTTTAACAGGAGATGCAGAAAATAAAAAAACGAAAGAAGCCTGTATGGAAGAAATGATTAATACAAGAGCTGGACAAAATAGTATAGTATTATTAATGCATGATGCAAATGATAAACAACAAACAGTTGATGCATTACCAGAAATAATTCAATATTATAAAAATGAAGGATATACATTTAAAACTTTTTATGAGGTATTTAAATAAAATATAAAATGAATTCAATATGTGTGGTATAATATTCACTACACGTTTGTTATACTGTTTTTTGTTTGAATGGTTAATAAATAATATTATAAAAGTCCAGAATAATCTGGACTTTATTTCATTTGATATACTAATTTATTTGTTCTTTCTTTTTATTAAATAATTTTTTTACAATTAATTGATTTGAATTGCTATATTTATAATAATTGTATTGATATTTTCCAGTTAGGCTAGGAATGCCATTTAGTACAATTCTTAATCTATTTCTTTTTATTGTTTCCATATTTGTCACTTTTTTTACATCACTTAAAAGTACTTTATTGTATCTAACAACTAATATTGTACAATCTACTACTGATGAAAATGCAATATCATCGGCAACAAGCGATTTTGGTGTACCATCTATAATTATGAAATCATATTGTGATTTTAATTGTTCAATTAATTGTACAAATGTGTCTGTATAGAGCAATTTAGAATAATCGATACAAGCTGTGCCTTTTGTAATTATATCTAAATTTTCTATATTAGGACTATGAGAAATATAGTTATCAAAATTAATTTTAGGTGTATCTTTTTGTATTAAATTAGAAATTCCATCTTTATATGGAGTTATGCCAAATATATCGTGTTGTCTACCTCTTCTAATATCAGAATCTATTAATAAAGTTTTTTTTCCACTTCTTGCGTATGTAATTGCAGTATTTGAGGCTATAAAACTTTTACCCTCTGATGGATTACAGCTTGTTACTAAAACAACTTTTGAATTTAAATGTTTTATATTAGATAATAAAACTCTAAAAATTTCACTACAAGAAGAGGTACTAGAAGTTACTAAGCTTACTTCTTCTTTTGGAACATTTCCTATTTTTGCAATTACTGGTATTTTTAATTTTTCATCTATGTCATATTCTGTTTTTATTTTTTCATTAAATAGTGTTTCAATAATTATTATTAATCCAGAAATACAAAGACCTATAAAAAATCCAATACAAGCAAATTTTGAAGGGTTTATATTAAATGGAGCAGAAGGTTTTTCGGCTTTATCCAATATTTCTGCATTTTTTATATTATATATACCAACAATTTTTTCGAAAAATACATTTGGAACTTCATTTGCAATTAGTAAAGCAAGTTCTGGATCTTTATTTGTTACCATTATTTCAATAACCATTGTATTTAAATCATTTTTTAAAGATATTGAGTTACTTATGTCTTTTTCAGATAAACTAATTTTTAAATTTTTCTTTATTCCGCTTGCAACTGCATTACTTTTAATTATTTTTTGATAAGTATCTATAAGACTTTCAGACAATTTAATATCATCATTAGTAACAGTTTCATTTTTGTGTGAAATTATGTCTTCATCATCAAGATTTACAGATAAAATTACAGTTGTAGATGCTATATACATTGGTGTTGTAAAATTATTATTATATATGTAACCACATATTGTTCCTAATATAATAAATAATAAAATTATAACTTTTCTTCTCCATATTAAATGTATAATTTCATTTAAATCTAATTCTTCCATTGCGAAACCTCTTTCATATTATAATGTTAATCCTGATAAAAATATTATAATATAATATTTTTTATACTTCAATAATGTAATAAAACTGATATAAACAATTTTGTATAGGGGAGGATATTTCAAACAAAAAAGAGATTTACAAAGAAAATCTCTTCTCTGGTGCGGTAGAGAGGACTTGAACCCCCACGGTCTCCCACTAGATCCTAAGTCTAGCGCGTCTGCCAGTTCCGCCACTACCGCATATCAATAACAATAATTATCTTAGCATAAATTTATGTTTATTGTCAATACTTTATGCATAAATATTTAATATTATAGGGGATTTTTCATTAATATTTAAAAAATGAATTTAAGTCATATAAATAGTAAAATTAGATGATACTAATAAAAGATATATATATTATAAAATTTAACTCAAAAACAATAATAAAAAAGAATTAAATTTAATATAAGACATAATATTGTATTAAAGTTTAACTGAAAATAGTATTAAACTACTAGGAAAACTTGTGCTTTTAGGCATTTTATGGTAAAATATAAAAGAAATTTAGAAAAGAGAAAATAATATGGATTATTTATATTTAAAATGGATTGATTATGATACAAATAAAAAATATGTTATAGGCGCTTTGTATAAAAAGTATGATAAATATTATTTTAAATTAATTGATGGTTATTCTAATTTAGTAAAACAAATTAAAATTCCAAGTAATGTAATACCTTTTAAAGATAAAAGAAAGATTTATGAAAGTAAAAGTCTTTTTCCTATATTTAAAGAAAGATTGCCAAATATAGAAAATTATACAGAAATTGAATTAAAAGAATTATTGAAAAAATATAATTTATCAAGTTATGATGAATTCGAAATTTTAAAAGTAACAGAAGGGAAGTTAAAATTAGATAATTTTATTATAGAGGGAGAAATTTAGTATGCAAGAAAAGAGCGAATTTATATTATGCAATTCTTATGATTATAAATTAACTTATGAAGCTTTAGCTCCTGATGGAGTAATTCACCAAGTAGTATATAATGATAAAAGATTAAAAAATGGGTATATACATAATAAGAAAACTTTAGAAGATGATAGTTTTTATTCACCATACTTAATACATAAAATTGGACAAAAAACAGGAATAAATATGCCAGAAACAGAATTAGGAATAATAATTCATTTAGATAGAGATAGATATTTTTATAGAGATTGCTTTTTTGAATCATCTATTGTATATGATGAAAATTTAGGACATTTTGAAAGTTTTTCGCTGAATACTAGAAGTTCACATGTATCACAAGAAGTGGCTTTCCAAACGTATCTTATGGAAAATCCTGACACTGCTGAGAAAAGAAGAAATGAATTACAGGGAAGAGCTATGCCACAAACTATAGATGATTATGTAAATTCTAATATATATTTTTTAACATCAAGAGGAAGTAAGCCTAGACAAGAATATTCAAAAGCAGAAATAGATGCAATGAAACAAGAACTTATAGATAGAGCTTTATTTAGCTTAAAATTTGGCGCAAATGGAAACTTTGATATTACTTTATTTGATAATAAAAATGCAAGATTAGACCCATATTATTTATCAAATCGTAATTGGTTTTCATTAAATGTTAATGAAGAATGGATAACTGGCGAGTTAGAAAAAGATGAGCAATTTTTTAAATCAGATTTAGATAAAGAATATTCTGTTCAATATGGTATAAAGCCTAATACTAAAAAACCAAGTCCAGAGGAATTATTAAATTATATTTTTGAAAATTATCCAGAACAAGCTGAAAAATCTTATAAAAAATTAAGTGGATATTCTCTGAAAGATTTTGAAACAGATTTGGCCAATTGTAGTAAAATGAGTGAACCTCATAAAAAATTTGCTATGAGATCTTTTGAAATAAGAGAGAAGATATTTGAGCAGCTTTATAGACAACATTTAAGACACAAAATAAAATAGTATAATATATTATTAATTGAAAATACTAATATCAAAGGAGAAGATTTATGGAAGAAGATATTAGTATAAAAAAAGAAAATACAACTAAATATGGGGAACAAGTATGTTCAGAATTTGCTTGGCTCCCTCTTGATAAACAAAAAGAAAATGCAAATAAGTTTGATAAAATGACTAAAAAAAATAAGAAATAGAAGTAATAAGAATAATGAATTGAAAAGAACAAATAATCAAAAAAGAAAGAGAGAAAGTATATGAATTTATATATAAGTGGAAGTAATAGAAATAGGAATTGTTATAAATTACTAAAAGAATTAAAAGAAAAAGATGATAAATTAATTTCTCTTGCTGAAAAAGATATAAAGTTTTGTTTAGGATGCAGTTCTTGTATTGAAAATTTAAAAAATTATTGTTCTATTAGTGATGATGATATGCAAGAACTATACATAAATATGATAAAAGCAGATAGAATAATAATTGCTTCACCAATTTATATGAATCATATAACAGGAATTTTAAAAAATGTTATTGATAGATTAAATCCTTTTTCAAACCATGGAAATTTAAAAGGCAAAAAAGTTTATCTATTATTAATTGGACAATTAAGTGAAGAGGAAAATAAAGAAGTTACCAGTTCAATAAAGGAATATTTTGAAAGTATTAGGGAATTTATGGAATTTGAATTTTATTTTATAAGAACTTTAACATCAGGCGAAGTATATGGAATTGATGATATTGAAAAGGCAAATGAGAACTATAAAGATATTTTGAAAGAAATTAAAGCAGTTATAGAAAGATAAATTAACATATATTAGAAAAATATTTATAAATACTGAAATGAGAAACATGAATAAAAATATTCATGTTTTTTATTTATATAATAGAAAATTTATACTTTTCTATTGAATAAACTTTGCTAAATTTTGTATACAAATTTTGACTATATAGTATAAAAATAAAACTAATTATTGTCTAAATATAAAATCAATGATAAAATATTTAAAAAAGAGGAGAAAAATATGGATACAATTATAAATGCTTTTAGTAATATTATGCAAATACATGAACTAGAAATACTATTTAAATTAATCTTAATAGCTTTCTTATCTGGGTTTGTTGGATGGGAAAGAGAATCATGGAATAAACCAGCAGGTTTTAGAACTCATGTTTTGGTTGGAATAAGTGCAGTACTTGTAATGGTTTGTGGAGATTATTTGAATACTACAACAGGGGCTGATCCGAGTAGAATTCCAGCGCAATTATTATCTGGAATAGGATTTCTCGGGGCTGGAACAATTTTAAGAGATGGATTTAATGTAAAGGGGTTAACAACAGCTGCTGGATTACTTGCAGTCACATGTATTGGTTTGACAGTTGGCGCAGGTGATTATTTAGGGGCTATTATTGCTACAGCCGTAGTATATTTAGTTTTATCTTATTCTCATGTATTATCTGGAAAATTAGAACATTATAATTTTATAGACTTAGAAGTTAAGGCTGAAAATCCAAAAGAAATTTTAGAAAATTTAAGAGAAATATTTAATAATTTTCAATTAGAAATTGTTAAAATGCAAATTGTTGATAGTAAATCTGATGAGTATATTAGAATTATTTTAAAATATAAAGAAAAAGCTGATATAAATGAGATAATGTCAAGAGTGATGCAAATAAAAAATGTTAAAGAAATAGTAGAGGTAAAAGAAGGATAAAATGGAAAATATAAAGGAAAAAGCAGAATACTGCTTAAATTGCAAGATGAAACCTTGTAGTATAAAAGGCTGCCCAATGCAAACTAAGATACCAGAGTTTATAACAGAAGTAAAGAATAGAAATTATAAAGAAGCTTACAAAATATTACAAGAAAATAATATATGTTCTTATATTTGTAGTATTGTTTGTCCACAAGAGGAACAATGTGAGGGAAGCTGTGTAAGAGGGGTGAAATCTAATCCAACAAATATAGGAATTTTAGAAAAAAGCGTGAATGAATGGGCTATAGAAAATAATTATGAATATGAAATAAAAAAAGAAAGCTCAAATGGAAAAAAAGTTGGTATAATTGGCTCTGGACCTGCAGGAATTGAATGTGCAGTAGAACTTTTGAAAAATGGATATGAGGTTGATATTTATGAAAAAGATAGTATTCCAGGGGGAATTTTAGTTTATGGAATACCTGATTTTAGATTATCAAAAGATAAAGTAGAAAATGTTGTTAATAAAATTAAAAATTTAGGTGCTAATTTTATTACTAATAAAGAATTGGGAAAAGATTTTACTTTAAATGAGATTAGTCAAAAATATGATGCAGTGTTTTTAGCAGTTGGTGCTGCTAAATCATCTACATATAAACTTTCAGAAAAAGATTTAAAGAATGTATATAAATCTGATGTATTTTTGAGAGCTTATAGTGAGAAAAAATTTATTAAAGAATTAGGAACTGTAGTTGTTATTGGTGGTGGAAATGTAGCAATGGATTCTGCAAGATGTGCCATTAGAATGGGAGCTAAAAAAGTAAAAATACTTTATCGTAGAGATAAAGAGCATATGCCTGCAAGAGAGGTTGAACTTGAGGAAGCTATAGAAGATGGTGTAGAATTTAAAGAATTAACAAGAGTAGTTTCTGCAAATGAAAATAATGGAGAAATTTTTAGTGTTAATTGTATAAATACAAGAATTGTAGAAGGAAAAGCTGTTGATGTAATAGGTGCAGAAGAATATGAAGAAGAAGCAAATACAGTAGTTTTTGCAATAGGATTAAAACCAGATAGGACATTAATTGAAAGTCAAGGAATAGAGCTTGATGATTGGGGATATATAAAAATTGATGAAAATGGAAAAACAAATTTAGAAAATGTTTATGCTGGTGGAGATAACACAGAAAGTAAATCTACAGTTTGCAGAGCATTAGCAGCAGGAAAAAAAGCTGCAGTTGGAATAATGAATAATACCAAAATAGGTAAAGCCTTTATAGTATAGGAAATTGCATATTTGATATAATAAAAAAATTCTCTTTATTTTCTGTAAAATAGAGAGAATTTTTATTTAAAAATTAATTTTAAAAGTTGTTGGTTATACACTTAGTTTCATAATTATTTTCGAAAAAAGCGAAATGTAACAAAAATATTAAAAAACTACATAATTGCTTGAAAAAAGTTTATGGTTTTATTATAATAAACATATAATTTTGCCATATAATATTATGGTTTACAAAAGACTTTGGAGAAAATAATGAAGAAAAAAATATTAGATATATTTGGTATGCTAATAATTAGTATAACAATATCTGTATGGAGCTTAATTGTTGGGGCAAATGAAAAAGGATTAAGACCAATTCCAATGAGTATATTACTTGGAGTTGCAGTTTTTTATCTTATTTTGAGAAAAATATTGCTAAAGCAAAAAATAGTAATAAAAAATAACATAGATATATTAGTAATAGCATTTATATGTTCAACAACATTACCATTAATTTTTAGGACATATAGTACTCTTCAAGGAACAGTTGAATTTATATTAAAATATTGTTATGTATATTCAATGTATTTAGTAGTTAGAAATACTGTAGATAATAAATTTAAGGTAAATATAATAATAAATGTAACTTTAGTATCATCATTAATAATAGCTATATTAGGAATTGATATACAAAATTCTAATAAGTTATATTGGATATTAGATTATTTTAATTTAAAATATACTCTAGATGAAAAATTAGTTTCGTCTTTTGGATATGGAAATTCAGTTGCAATATATTTTGCATTTTGTATATTTTTGGCTATTAGTCAAATTCGAAACCATAAAAAAATATTTATTAAAATATTATATATTCCTTATATAATATTAAGTTTATATGTAATATTTCTTACAGTATGTAGAGCAGTATATATATTACTTGCAAGTGCAATAATTATTTATTTTATTTTATGTTTTTTCAAAACTTTAAAATGCAAATTTTTAAAGTTGAAAAACAAAAAGATATTTTGCATATTTATAGGAATAGGAATTTCGATTTTAGTATTGATATGCATTTTTGCACTTTTTATTGGATTAAAAGTGTCTAAACCATATACTTTTTATGAGGCATATTTTATAAAATTTTTAAATTATAAATTTGAACCTAATAAAGAATACAAATTAGAAATAGAAGTTGATATAGAAAATATTTCTGGAAACCCAGAAAGTGATTTAAGAATAAGCATATTAGAGATGAATGAATATTTTAATAGATATACATTATCTACAAATATAATGAATTTAAATGATAAAAAAATTACATTAACTGTAGAACCAACAGAAGATGTTTATCAAATTGGATTATCAATTTTTAATAGATATAGGGAAAAAGTAGTAATTAAAAAATGCTATATAAATGGTAAGGAATGTCCACTAAATTATAAATATTTACCATATAAAGTCGGAGATACTTTAGCTAGACTTTTTGGAAAAGATAGAAGTCTTACTGAAAGAATGATGCTTTGGAAAGATTGCTTAAAAATAGCAAAAGAAAGTCCAATTATTGGTAAAGGTGGAGATACATGGAAAATGATGTCACAATCAGTTCAAGAATATCCTTACGCCATGAAGGAAACTCATAGTTACTTTTTTGAACTATTAATATCATATGGAATAATTGGAACAGCTTTGTTTATAATATTAGTTGTAGTATTTAATATAAAAGTGGTTAAAGAGTTTTTTAGAAATCAGAAAGATGAAGAAAAAAGAGAAAATGCGTTTTATAAATTAGCAATATTTTTAGGATTAGATTTAATTATTATACATAGCTTATGTTTTGATTTTAATTTATCATTTTTGATTTTACTACAAACAGTATTTATATATTTAGCAATTCCAATGTATGATGAAGAGGAAAAAATAAGTAAATTTAAAATAATTGATTATTTTACAATCATACTTTTAATCATTGCTTTTGTAGTTTTAGCACTTACAAATATATCAAGATACTATTTAAAGACAAGCAAGCTAAAAAAAGATTTAGGGTTTTATATACCATCTTGGAGTTATGAATATATTAATTTATGTGCAAAAAATGATGTAGATATAAAACATATTCTATCAGAAACTAAAAAACTTATGATAAATCAACCATATTTTAGACAAGGTGGAATGTATGAATTATATTGGGATTTACTATTAGAAAATTTAGATAAATTAACAGAAGCAGAAATTGCGGAATATGTAGGCTTTATAAATGAAAGGTATAAATTTGTAAATTTTTATTCACCAATGTATATAGATACAATTTTGCCAAGAGTAAAAGTTATGAAAAATGCTTATAGAAAATTAAATTCTAGAAATTATAAAAATAAAGAATTATTAAGTCAAATAAAAGAATTAGAGCAAATAATGCAAGATGAATATGAAGTAAATAAAGTAAATATTAAAAATACAAAAAGAAATGGTCATACAGAAGAATATGCAGAAGCCATTTTAGAAAATTATGAAGAATTATTAAGAATAGACTAAGAGGCTATTTTTAGGAGAGAAAATAAATGACTATTGAAGTAATATGTCCTTTGTATAATGCTGAAAAATATGTAGCAAATTTGGACAAAGCAATTAAAAAACAAAAAGAAGTTGATATTAAAAAAATAACTTATGTATTAACAAAAAGCACTGATAATACAGAAGAAATTTTGAAGGAAATATCTGCTAATTATTCTATTATAGAAAAAAGTGAATTTTCACATAGCCTAACAAGAGAAAAAATTGCAATGGAAAGTAATTCTGATATTTTAGTATCTATTGCACAAGATATTGATATTAGAGCTGAAAACTGGTTATTTGAATTAGTTAAACCAATAGTAGAAAATGAAGCTGAAGCATGTTTTAGTAGACAAATAGCAAAATTTGAGGATATTGAAAAATATATTAGAGAAAAAAACTATCCAGATAAGTCCTATATAGCTTCAAAAGAAAATATAGAAAAATTAAAATTAAAAGCTTTCTTTTTTTCAAATGCATCATCTTCAATAAAAACTGATGTATTTAAAAAAATAAGAGGATATGATGGAAAAAGATTGCCAATAAATGAAGATATGTATTTAGCATATAAATTAATAGAAAAAGGATATAGAATAAAATATTGTGCAGAATCAGTAATATATCATTCACACAAATTCACATTAAAAAAATTATATAAAAGATATTATGATACGGGAAAATTCTTAAAAGAAAATAGTTATTTAGATAAATATGGGACAAATAAATCAGGAGCAGAACTTGCATTTTATACATTAAAAAGAGCTATTAAAGATAGAAATGGCAAAGTATTACTACAATACTTTCCGAATATGATAACTAGATTTGTAGCACTTAAATTGGGAAAACTTTTTGGATAAAGAAAGGAAGAGAAAGTGGGAGATTTAAAAACATTAAAGTGGATTTTTAAAAAAACAAAATCCCAAACACTTAACTTTATACTTATTAATATTTTTAATGTTATATATGCTGCATTAAGTATATATTTAATATTAGTATCAAAAAGAGTAATTGATGCTGCTACTGCAGGAACTTTAGATGATGTAAAAAAATATGTTATACAATTAGTTATAGTATGTTTAGTAGAGATAGGAATAAAAGCTATAATTGCTTCAATAGATGCACTTACAAGAGCAAAATTGGAAATGGGATTTAAACAGGATGTATTAAATACTATTTTAAAAAGAAATTATGAAAAAATATCAAAAATTCATACAGGAGAATTGCTAACCAGAAGTGTATCAGATGTAAATGTTATTATAGATACACTAATATCATTAATACCAAATATATTATCAATGATAGCAAGATTAGTTTTTGCAGTAATACTATTATTCCAAATAAGCAGACAATTTGTAATAATAATGCTTACAGGTGGGGTAATTTTATTTGCATGCATAAATATGTTTAAACCTTATGTAAAAAAAATACATATTCAAATGCAAGAAGCAATATCAAATGTATTTTTACTATTTAAAGAGATATATGAAAATTTAATAGTTATAAAAATATTTAGAGTAGAAGACACAATTTCACAGAAATCAATAGATTTGCAAAATGAAAGATTTAAGCTTCAAATGAAAAGAAGAAGTATTGCGATTGTATCAGGAACTTGTTTGAATGTAATTTTTCAAGTAGGATATTTATATGCTTTAATATGGAGCACATATCAATTATATTTAAAATCTATTACAGTAGGTGGATTAACATCAATAGTACAATTAATTTCTCAAATTCAATCACCAATAATAGGTCTATCAAAATCTTTCCAAAATATGTTTACAATGTTTGGATCTGCTGAAAGAATAATTGAACTTGAAAACATTGAAGTTGATGAGATAGAAAATAATATAGAAAGAAAAGAATTGTATAATGGATTTAATAGGTTGGTAGTAAAAGATGTTAATTTTTCTTATGAAAATAAAATAATATTTGAAAATATAAGTTTTAGAGTAAATAAAGGCGAAATTGTTGGAATATATGGCGAATCAGGAATAGGAAAAAGCACACTGTTAAAATTAATTTTAGGTATTATTAAAAAAGATAATGGAGAAATATATTTTGATTTAAATGAAGAAAAACAACCAGTAAATAATGATACAAGAAATATGTTTGCTTATGTACCACAAGGAAAGTTTATATTAAGTGGAACAATAAAAGAAAATATTACATTTGTAAATCCAAAAGCAACAGAAGAAGAAATACATGAAGCTTTAAGAGTAAGTGATTGTGAAAATTTTATAAAGGAATTGCCAGAAGGATTAGAAACACAAATAGGAGAAAGAGGAGGAAATTTATCAGAAGGACAACTTCAAAGAATTGCATTAGCAAGAGCTGTAGTAAGTGGAGCACCAATTTTAATTTTGGATGAAATTACATCAAGTTTAGATAGTAAAACAGAAGAAGAGGTATTAAAAAATATTAAAAATTTAAAAAATAGAACCTGTATAATAGTAACACATAGAAATAGTATTTCAAAAATTTGTGATAAAGAGTTTTTAGTAGAAAATAGAGTAATTAAAGAAAGGTAGAAAAAATGGAGGAATCTAAGGCATTACTTGAAATAGTAAGATGTTTTATAAAAAATAAAGAATATATATCAGATGTTGAATTAGATGAGGAGAAATTATATAACATTGCTAAAAAAAATATGTTAGATAGTTTTTTAATTAAGTGGTCAAAAAATTGTAAATCAGAAAATATAAAAAACTTAATTGAAAATAATTTTAATATGCAGGTAATAAAAGATACAAATGAAGAAGAAGAACTAGAAAAAATATTAAATCGATTTGAAGAGTTAGGAATAAAAACTATAGTTATAAAAGGAATGACTTTAAAAGAAGCATATCCTCAAAGTTATATGAGAGAAGTATACGATATAGATGTTTTTGTAGAAGAAAAGAACATAAAAGAATGTACAAGAGTAATGATGAAAGAATTTGAATATACAAGAGGACATGATTTTGAAGATAAACATGTGAATTTTTATAAACCACCATTTTTTGCACTTGAACTTCATAGAGTATTAATTGTAAAAAAAGATATAGGGCATCAATATTTTACAGATATATGGACAAAAACTAGAAATTATAAAGATTATAAAAACATATATTGGTTAAGTATAGAAGACTGTTATATACATTGCATATTGCACATACTAGCTCATTTTAAACATACAGGAATAATAGTGCGTCAGTTATTAGATGTTTATTTATATTATGAGAAATATAAAAACAAGTTTGATTATGAAAAATTAAATAGAGTTTTTTCAGAATTAAAAGTAGCAGAATTTGAAGAAAATATTAGAGAAATCGCATATAAATGGTTTGGAGAAGGAAAGATAAAAGAATTAAGTAAAGAAGAACAATTTATATTAAATGGTGCAGGTGATGATGTTGAAGTTAATTATCATATTTTAGAAAAAAATGGAAAATTTAATTATTGGTGGAGAATGTTTTTCCCTAAATTTGAAATAATGGAAGAAAAATATAAAGTATTAAAAAAAGCTCCAATATTATTGCCAGCAATGTATGTTGTAAGATTAGGAAAAGAAGTATTTTCTAAAAAAATAACAGGAAGAGCTTTATCTATGATGAAAATGACAAAAGATGTGAGCAAGGAAGAAATTGAGAATATGAAAGAAATATATATAAGTTTGGGAGTTATTAAAGACAAAAAATAGAAATTCTAATGGAATTTTAAAAGGATATTCAAATGCTTTTTGTATTGCATATTTGTGATATTGACAAATGTATATAGCCGATGATATCATGAAGCCACTTTAAAAAATGTGGATTTTAGTATAAACGAAGAAGGAGAGAGATACTATGAAAGTAAGAAAAGAGCTTATTATTAAGGAAATTGATGGAGAGATTGTTGCAATACCAACAGGAAGATTAGTAAAAAAAGTTAAATCAACAATTTATTTAACAGAATCAGGAAAATTTATTGTAGAAACTCTACAAAAAGAAAATCTAGACACAACTCAAATCGCTGAAAGATTAGTAGATAGATATAAAATAGACTTTGATACAGCTAAAACAGATACAGAGAAATTTGTAGAAAAATTAAAAGAAAATAATATGATAAAAAAATTTTTCTAAAATAAATTAACGAAGGAAAAATGAAATATGCATAAACTTAAAACCATTGCGAGAGTACACACACACACACACACACACACACAAGTAGAATTTTAAAAGAAGAAAAAAGAGTAGATAATATCTACTCTGAAACTGTTGTAAATAAAATAATATTAAAAATAAAGTCTTTAATTAGAAAAAAATATTTTCTAATTGAAGGCTTTTTTGCATGCGAAAATTTCAAAAATAAATTGTATATTTTGAAAATAAAGTAAAGGAGGTGAAAAGATGAAAGAAGCTATTGGAGGTTTGGAATATAAAGCACCAAAGTTAAAGGAAGGGATTATATTAGAAGAAGATCCAACTTTAAGGTTTGCAAGTGCATAGAGTAAAAGGAGAAAATAAAAATGAAAAACTTAAAACCGTTGCAGGAGTACACACACACACACACACACACACACAAGATAATTTAAAAGAAAAAACAGGAGTAGGTAATATCTACTCTAAAAGTGATGTAAATAAAATAGGTCTTTACTTAAGTAAACATGAAAATTGTTTATTTAATTAAAGACCTATTTTTTATTTTAAATTTAGAAAAATTTGAAATAGAAAATAGATAAGGAGGTGGGAAAATGGAGAATAATAGTTACACAATGCCAGATTTAAAGCTAGGGGAAATATTGGATATATTTACTTTACAAATTGCAGCAAGTTCATCTACAGCTGATAATAAGCCATTATAATATAGCTAAATCAAAGTAAAATTTATGAATTGAAACCAAAGACACTTAAAAATAGATAGTTTGCAAAAAATAAAAATCCACTATTGACAAATTTATGTTAATGGTGGTATTATATTTATACTAATAAATTAAATGCTATGAAAAGGACAAGGTAAATAATGTAAAACCTTTAAAGAGAGCAAGCCAAGTGGTGAAAGGTTTGTAGGAAAATAAATTATTTATTATCACCTTAGAGCTGATTATTTGAAAGTATAAAATATTAGTAGAATAATCCGAATTTGCTTTGCGTTAAAAAGAAAAGAGATGATTGCATAAAAAATATGTGCAATTAAATTTAGGTGGTACCACGGAAACTAAATCCATTTCGTCCTAATCAGGATGAGATGGTTTTTTTGATTTTAATAATCAAATGAATAATTAATATATGTCCATGAGTGGTCAAAAATGTCCAACGCATAGGTTTACAGAATGTATACTGAGAGTGTAAAAATTAAAATTTAACAGTCTAAGCAAAACGTCCCTGAAGGGACAGAAGGAGAAAAATAATATGTGCGAAAATTGTAATGGAAAAAAAGATTATGGTCAAACTTTGAATTTGCCTAAAACAGACTTCCCTATGAGAGCAAGTCTTCCAGAAAATGAACCAAAAATTCAAGAAAAAGTTTTTGATAATGGTTTATATGAAAAAATTTTAAAGAAAAATGAAGGTCATACACCGTTTGTTTTGCATGACGGTCCTCCTTATGCAAATGGAGAGATTCATTTAGGGCATGCTTTAAATAAAGTATTAAAAGATACAATAGTTAGATATAAAAACTTGCAAGGATTTTATACTCCATATATACCTGGATATGATACTCATGGAATGCCTACAGAGAAAAAAGCAATAGAGAAATTAGGTTTAAATAGAGATCAAATACCAGTAACTGAATTTAGAAATACTTGCAAACAATTTACAATGGAATATAAAGATAAACAAACAGAAGGTTTTAAACGTTTAGGTGTTTTAGGTGACTGGGAAAATCCTTATATAACATATCAACCTCAAATGGAAGCAAAGCAGATTGGTGTATTTGCAGATATGTACAACAAAGGTTATATATATAAAGGATTAAAACCAGTATATTGGTGTACAGATTGTGAAACAGCTTTAGCTGAAGCTGAAATTGAATATAAAGATGTAAATTCAAATACTGCTTATGTAAAGTTTCCAGTAAAAGACAGTAAAGGTTTATTTGATGCCCAAAATACTTATTTTGTAATTTGGACAACAACACCTTGGACATTACCAGGAAATATGGGAATTACAATAGGAACAGATTTTAAATACTCAATAGTAGAGACAGAAAAAGGCAAGCTTATTATGGCAAGTGAACTTGTAAAAAAAGTTATGGAAATAGCTAGAATAGAAAATTACAAAATAGTAAATGAATTTGAAGGAAAAGAACTAGAAGGTGTTATTTGTAAACATCCTTTTATGGATAGAGATTCAAGAGTAGTCTTAGGTAGTGATGATACAATAGTTGTTGAACTAGGTACAGGTACTGGTGCAGTTCATACAGCTCCTGGTTATGGAAAAGAAGACTATTTATGTGGACTAAAAAATGATTTAGAAATAGTTGTTACAGTAGATAGTAAAGGTGTTCAAAGAGGAGATGGAGCTGGTCCATTTAAAGATATGTACTATGCAAAATCAGATAAAGAAATTATAAAATGGTTAGATGAACATGAGCTACTTTTAGCAAGTCAAGTAGTAAATCACTCTTATCCACATTGTTGGAGATGTAAAAAGCCAGTTATATTTAGAGCTACCAGCCAATGGTTTGCATCAGTAGATGGATTTAGAAAAGAAAGCTTAGAAGCTATAAAAACAGTAAAATGGTATCCTTCTTGGGGAGAAGAAAGAATTACAAAAATGATTGAAGATAGAAATGATTGGTGTATATCTCGTCAAAGAACTTGGGGAGTTCCAATTCCAATTTTCTATTGCAAAAATTGTGAGAAAGAATATGTAACTAGAGAAAGCTTAAAGAAAGTACAAGAAATAGTAAAAGAAAAAGGAACAAATGCATGGTATGAGCTTTCAGAAAAAGAATTAATGCCAGATAACGCTAAATGCGAATGCGGATGTACAGAATTTAAAAAAGAAACAGATATAATGGATGTGTGGTTTGATTCTGGTTCTACTCATGAATCAGTTTTAGCAGAAAGAGGATTACCACCAGCAGATTTATATTTGGAAGGTAGTGACCAATATAGAGGTTGGTTCCAATCTTCACTTTTAACATCAGTTGCAACAAAAGGGATAGCTCCATATAAAGAAGTTATAACACATGGTTATACTGTTGATGAACAAGGAAGAAAAATGTCAAAATCTTTGGGAAATGGAATTGCTCCACAAGATATTATAAAAGAATCAGGGGCAGATGTTTTAAGGCTTTGGGTTTTATCATCAGATTATAAATCAGATATAAGTGGTTCTAAAAATATTATAAAACAAGTAACAGAAGTTTATAGAAAAATAAGAAATACAGCAAGATATATACTTGGAAATATATCAGATTTTGATGTTAATGATTCAGTTAAATATGAAGATTTACAAGAAATAGACAAATGGGCATTAACAAGATTAAATAGATTAATTTCTGCATGTACAAAAGCTTATGATACTTATGAATTTCATGAGGCTTATCAAGCTATAAATCAATTTTGTGTTGTAGATATGAGCCAATTTTATTTAGATATAATAAAAGATAGATTATATACATTAAAGCCAAATTCAGTTGAAAGAAGAGCTGCTCAAACAATAATGTATGAAATACTTTCTAGTTTAGTAAGAATTTTAGCTCCAATGACATGCTTTACAGCAGAAGAAATTTGGAGTTATATGCCTCATAAAAAAGGAGAAAATACTGAAAGTGTTATGCTTGAAAACTATCCAAAAGTAAATCCTAAATATGAAAATGAAGTATTAGTTACAAAATGGGCAAAATTGATAAAAATAAAAGAAGAAGTTGCTAAAAAGCTAGAAGTAGCAAGAGCAAATAAAGATATAGGACTTTCATTAGAAGCAAAAGTAGTATTATTTGCTGAAGGTGATGAATATGAATTTATAAAAGGAAAAGAAAACTTATTAAAAGAAATATTTATAGTATCTGATGTTGAAATTCATGAAAATAGAAGAAATGAAGATACAGAAGTTTCAATAGGAATAAAAGTTGAAAGAGCAGAAGGAGAAAAATGTGAAAGATGTTGGATGTATTCAAATACAGTTGGAGAAAGTGCAGAACATCCTACTTTATGCGAAAGATGTAGAGATAATTTAAGTTAATATAGAAGGACATTCGATTTGCAGTGAATATAATAAATTGCAAATTGGATGTCCTTAATTTTATTTTGTAGGCAAGTGGTTTATAAATCCATTATAATGTTTGTATGTATATTATAAATCTAAATTATTTGCAATTAAACTGATAACGAGTTTTGGAGTTGGTCTTGTTGGAAAAGCAATATTAAAGTATTTTTCTACTGCTTCATAAGATTTTCTAGTATGATTTCCATACATTGTATTAATTGAACGAGCAACAGACCATTTTACTCTTTTATTTGTTGTATTATTAATTTTTGCAACATGAGAATAAACATCTTCTTCTATTTTTTCAAAAGAAAATGCTCCTTTATGAGTACGAATATAAAGAATAGAGTCTAAAATATATAAAGTTCCACAAAATTTAAAGCTGAAACCTAAGTCAATAAGTGTTTTTACAATTTTTTCACGTTCAGAGTCTACATGTTCTCTAATAAATACTGATATTGTTTTTGATATGATATCTAATCTTTGGTTAGGTTTTACTAAAAGCAGATGTCTATAAGGAATTTTTAAAAATCTTTTTTTAGAAAATAAAATTATTTGAGGATAATAATAAATAAATTTACTAATAATAAATTCAACAATATTTTCATCAGCCGAAAATATTATATCTGGCTGAGATTTTTTTAAAAGTTTTTCCACTTCATTTAAATCATTTGCAATTCCAATTAGTCTTAATTCGTTTATATTTGAAACAACTTGATTTACTAGTTTTTTAGATGTTTCTAAGTTCTTACATAAAATTAATAGTTTTAACATTTTTTTACTCCTCTTATTTTTATATTAATTTATACCTTATACTATTAAAACAATTCAAAGTGACAAAAAGTGACAAAATTTTCAAAAAAAATTAAAAAAATTTTGCAAAAATTATGAAACTATTGAAATGAGTGAACAAAATAAAAATAAAAAAATGATTAAAAGTTATGTGATTTTAAATAAATTAGAATAAAAAAGATACTATAACAATTAAAAACTACAAAACTAAATGTAAATATTCTTTTTTTGAAACAACTTTATAATATAAAATAAAAGCGCTCTAATATTTCAAGAGCGCCATTTTTTGTTTTATATAAAAAATTATTAATTTTCTTTATAAAGCAAAAATCTAATAAAATTTATAAATCTACATTCCTTGTTCGCCAGGAATTATATAATCGATTACACCATAAATTAGTGCACCAATAATAGCAGCCATCCATGAAATAGAATATCCTGCAACAAAGAATTGAGTCGCATATAAAACTACAACAGCAAGTACGAAACCAACAAATCCTTTACCAAATGCCATTGCATGTAAACCTGTAAATTTTATTATAAGATAATCCATAACTGTTAAAACGATTGCAGAAACTGCTAGTGACCATATATTATTAATAGAAAAACCAGGTGTAAAAAATGCTGTTATACCTAAAATAATAGCGGCAACTATAAATCTTCCAACTATTTGTCCAACAGTTCCCATAGAACTATTAGATTGAGTGTTTGAATTATTGTTATCCATTTTGCAAACCTCCTTGCTTTTAAAAATATATTTGTCAATTAAAATAAAAAATAAATTAATAAACAAATATAAGTATATTTTAATAATTTTTGCGAAAAATATTCATATAAAATTTGTATAAAGAGGATAAAATGATACTTGTATTTGGAAGAACAATAATTATATATGTTTTGGTTTTAATTGTAATGAGATTTATGGGAAAAAGAGAAATTGGACAAATGCAACCATTTGAGTTAGTTATTTCAATAATGATAGCAGATCTTGCATCAACTCCTATGGCAGAAATTGGTATTCCAATTTTATATGGAATTATACCAATTTTTGGATTACTTTTTGTTCATATAATAATTTCAGTTTTAAATATTAAAAGCATTAAGATGAGAGAGATTATATGTGGAAAACCACGTATATTAATTAATAAAGGCAAAATTGATGAAATGGCTTTAATAAAAGAGAATTTTACTATAAATGAATTACAAGAAAGATTAAGAGTTAATAGTGTAAATAATATAACAGATGTAGAGTATGCAATTCTAGAAACTAGTGGACAAATAAGTGTTATTTTAAAAGGAGAAAAAAATCCAGTTACACCAGAAGATTTAAATTTAAAAATTGCTCCAGTTAAAATATCTTATGATTTAATATTAGATGGCAAGATTATGTATGATAATTTGAAAAAAATTGGTAAAAATGAAGAATGGCTTGAGGAAGAAACTTTAAAATTAAATATTATACCATCAGAAGCATTAATATTTGTATTAAATGGTGATGGAACATATTTTTATCAAACTAAAATGAAGAGAAAAGGAGCCGTATGAGATTTTTAAAAGAATTTATTATAGTTTTTTTAGTAATATTATTTGTAATTTCTATGGAATTTATAACAAAAAGAATAACAGAAGAATTTGTAGAAAAAATAGATAAAAAGATTGGAGAAGTAGAAGAAAGCTTAGAAACAGCAGATTCAGAAAATAAAATTGAAGAACTTGTTAATTTATGGAAAAATGAAGAAGTTAAACTAGAATATTATATGGAACATCAAGAACTAGAAGATATTAGTGTAAAAATAATTAATACAAAATCAAATATAAAAAATGGTGATTTAGATGAAGCAAGAGAACAAATAGATGAAGTAAAATTTAGAGTTCAACATATAAAAAATAAACAAAAACTAGAACTAAAAAATATATTTTAAAAAATTATTTAATTTTAAAGAAGTTGTTTATAAAAATAAAAGTAATTATATATGTGTTTTTAGCTACATTAATATATAATTACTTTTATTTTACTTTTTTAATATAATAGGAAAACTATACTTTACTATATTTGCTTTACTAAATTTTATTCACAAATTTATTGCATAAATATGTTCGTGTACAAAATTTACTGAAAAACCGAAAACTTTTCAGATTTGTTCTTCCAAAATTATTATTTTTTTATATTAGTATCTTTTACAATGTAAATCGGTCTTTGTTTTATTTCTAAATATGTTTTAGATAAATATTGTCCAATTATTCCTAAAGAGAAAAGCTGTATACCACTAACCATAAATATAATACAAACTAAAGATGGCCAACCACTAGTAGGATCTCCTAATATTAAAGTTTTAAAAATTATAGCGATAATAAGTAAAAAAGAAACTACACAAAATAAAAGACCAATTAAAGAGGAAAATATTAGTGGAGCTGTAGAAAAAGCTGTAATTCCCTCAAGGGCATATTTGGTAAGTTTCCAAAAAGACCATTTTGTTTCTCCAGCAACTCTTTTTATATTTTTATATTCTATCCATTTTATATTAAATCCAACAAAGCTAAATAGCCCTTTAGAATATCTATTATATTCTTTTAATGAAATTATTGCATCAGCAACAACTCTTTTCATAAATACATAATCTCTTGCACCGTCTACCATTTCAAAAGTCGTCATTTTATTGATTAATTTATAAAAAAGTTTTGCAAAAAAACTTCTGATTATAGGTTCGCCTTTTCTATTTACACGCCTTGTACCTACTGCATCAAAACCTTCTTTTACTATAGAATTATACATTTCAAGCAAAAGAGAAGGAGGATCTTGAAGATCTGCATCCATTAAAGTTATATAATCTCCAGAAGCATTTTCAAGACCAGCAAAAATTGCTGATTCTTTTCCAAAGTTTCTAGAAAATGAAACATATTTTATAGAGTCATCTTTTTTTGACAAATCTTTTATAACTTGAAGGGAATTATCTTTTGACCCATCATTAATAAATAATATTTCAAAGCTTACATTATTAGGAAATTCTTTTATATTTTTTTTCAATTCTTCGTAAAATAATGGTAAAGCTTTTTCTTCATTAAAACAAGGTACAATTATTGAAATTTTTTCCATTTTTTAACTCCTAATACATAAAATGTATACTTATTATAGCACACACAATATTTTATTACAAATAATTTTAATAATTTTGTATTTTTTAATGTATATAATTTATGGAAAATTGGTAAAATTAAAATGTAAAAATGTAAAATTAAATGTTACAATAAAAAAATATTGAAAATTAATGTATTTTTATTAAATAAATTCTAAAAAGGCTTGATATTTCTTTAAAAATGTAATATAATCGTAACGCAAATGTAATATTGAATTTGCTCATAAAAACTGAAAGGAAGAATGTTGATGTTTGGACAAGATATCGGAATCGATTTAGGAACAGCTACAGTAATAGCTTATGTAAAAGGAAAAGGTATTGTTTTAAGAGAACCATCTGTAGTTGCAGTAAACAACATAACTGGTGAAGTTTTAGCTGTAGGACATGAGGCTAGACGTATGTTAGGTAGAACACCAGGAAATATTGTCGCAACAAGACCTTTGAGAGAAGGAGTAATTTCAGATTATACAGTTACAGAGAAAATGCTAAAATATTTTATTGGGAAAATAGGAGGAAGATTTTTATTTGCTCCTAGAATAATGATATGCATACCATCTCAAGTTACTGAAGTAGAGAAAAAGGCAGTAATTGATGCCGCTTCAAATGCTGGTGCAAGAAAAGTTTATTTAATTGAAGAACCAATAGCAGCAGCTATTGGTGCTGGAATAGATATATCAAAGCCTTGTGGAAATATGATAGTTGATATAGGAGGAGGAACTACAGATATAGCTGTTATTTCTTTAGGAGGTTCAGTAGTAAGTACTTCTATAAAAGTGGCTGGAGATAAATTTGATGAACATATAGTTAAATATATCAAAAAAAGACATAATGTGATGATAGGAGAAAGGACAGCTGAAGAATTAAAACAACAAATCGGATGTGTTTATCCTAAAATTCAAGATATGGAAATGGATGTTAGAGGAAGAGATTTAATTACAGGACTTCCAAAAACAATAACAGTTTATTCTAGTGAAATGATGGAAGCTTTAGAAGAACCAGCAACACTTATTGTAGATGCAGTTCATTCAGTACTAGAAAGAACGCCACCTGAACTTGCGGCAGATATTAGTGATAAAGGAATTTATATGACAGGTGGAGGATGTCTAATAGATGGATTAGATAGATTATTACAAGAAAAAACAGGAATAAATGTTATGATAGCAGAAGATGCAATTTCTTGTGTGGCTAAAGGAACTGGAAAAGCTTTAGATAATTTAGACAGTATGGATAAAATGAGAAGATAATAAAATCCTAAACATACTATAACTAGCAAAATACTCACATATTTATTATGTGAGTATTTTGCTAGAAAAATTATAAAATATACAGAGATTTTTATTCAAATAAAACAAAAAAATTTATATTTTATATAATAAAAATATATGATAAAATATTTGATAAATTAGATAATAATATAAATTTTACATGAAAGGCTATAATATATGGGATACAAAGAAAATAAAAAAAATGTTGCTTTTTATACATTAGGCTGTAAAGTAAATCAATATGAAACAAATGGAATGATTCAAGAATTTAAAAATAATGGATATGAAATTGTTGATTTTGAAGAAAAAGCAGATATTTATATAATAAATACATGCACAGTAACAAATATGTCTGATAGAAAATCAAGACAAATTTTAAGGCAAGCAAAGAAAAATAATCCAAATAGTTTAGTAGTTGCAGTTGGTTGTTATGTCCAAGTTGCTAAAGAGGAAATAAATAAAATTCCAGAAATAGATTTATGTTTAGGAACTAATGAAAAAATAGAAATTGTAAAATATATTGAAAATTATAATAGTCAAAAAGATATAAATTTAGATGATGTTCTTCATAATTCAAATTATGGCGATTTTGGAAGTGTTACATATACAGAAAAAACAAGAGCAGTAATTAAAGTTCAAGATGGCTGTGATAGATTTTGTACATATTGTATAATTCCGTATGCTAGAGGAAAAGTTAGAAGCAGAAAGCCAGAAAAAGTTTTAGAAGAAATAAAAGAAATTGCCAAAACAGGTATTAAAGAAGTAGTAATAACAGGAATACATGTAGCATCTTATGGAAGAGATTTTAAAGAAGACTATAAATTAATAAATTTATTAGAAGATATAAATAAAATAGATGGAATTGAACGAATTAGATTAGGTTCAATAGAGCCATTATTAATTTCAGAAGATTTTATTGACAGGTTAAAAAAACTTGAAAAAATATGTCATCACTTTCATTTATCTCTTCAAAGTGGTTGCGATCAGACTTTAAAAAGAATGAATAGAAGATATACAATAAAAGAATTTGAGAAAATCGTGAAAAGACTAAGAAATGCATATAAAGATGTAATTTTAACAACAGATATAATAGTTGGTTTTCCACGGAGAAACAGAAGAAGAATTTGAAACAACTTATAAATTTTTAGAAAAAATAAAATTTTATAAGATGCATATTTTTAAATATTCACCAAGAAAAGGAACTAAAGCTGAAGTAATGGAAAATCAAGTGTTAGGAGATATAAAGGAAGCAAGAAGCAAGAAATTGTTAGAATTATCAGATAGAAATGAAAATGAATTTTTAGATGAATATTTAGGAAAAAATCTTGAGGTTTTGTTTGAAGAAAAAGATGGACAATATTATAAAGGCCATACTTCAAATTATATTATGGTAAAAATAAATTTTGATAAAGATATTTGCAATAAAATAAAAGAAGTAAAAGTTATAGGAAAGGAAAAATTAACTTTAATAGGAGAATTAATTTAGATTTAAAATGTTGGAGAAAAATTAAAATTTAATATTGATGAGTAAATAATTAAAATTAGACAATGTAATGAAAAAGTAATTAAAATTTAATATAAACTTAATCCAAATAATATTGATAAAAAGCATGATTTATAGTATAAATAGTACAAGAGATAACAGCCTATACTAAGGAGGACCTAGGTAATGAAAGAATTTAAATTAGTTGAATCATCAGAAGCTGGAAGTTTACCCGCCGTTGTTGGTATTTGGGGAACTTTAAAAAGAGTATTATTTAAAGAATTAGCAAAACCAGTAGTATTGGAACTAACACTTCAAGAAGAAAAAGTTTTTACAGAAGTACATAATTTTTTATTTCAAGAAGTGAAATTCCCAGAATTACATGATTTTTTCTTTCAAGAAATAAATTTATTCAGCTTTTTTAAAAGAAAATAAGTTTTAATATTAAAATATTAAAAGACGCATTTGGTGCGTCTTTTTGTGTTTATATTAAATATTTTTTTATTTTATGAATAATAAATCGATTAATTTCAAAAACTACTTGAAAAATAATTTTAATTATTATAGAATAATTTTGGTCGAAAAGAGACTAAATTAACAAGGATACTTATTAATATATACAGTATCAGAAGTGGAGGAATTATAATATGTCAGTAAAAGTAGCGATTAATGGTTTTGGACGTATAGGACGTCTTGCATTTAGACAAATGTTTGGAGCAGAAGGATATGAAATAGTTGCGATAAACGATTTAACAAGTCCTACAATGTTAGCTCATTTATTAAAATATGACTCTGCACAAGGTAGATATGCAAAAGCAGATACAGTAGTTGCTGGAGAAGACTCAATTACTGTTGATGGAAAAACAATAAAAATATATGCAAAAGCTAATGCTGAAGAACTTCCTTGGGGAGAAATTGGGGTAGATGTAGTATTAGAATGTACAGGATTCTATACAACAAAAGAAAAAGCAGAAGCTCACGTTAGAGCAGGAGCTAAAAAGGTTGTTATATCTGCACCAGCTGGTAAAGATTTACCAACAGTTGTTTTTGGAGTTAATGAAGGAATATTAAAACCAGATGATACAATTATTTCAGCAGCATCATGTACAACAAACTGCTTAGCACCAATGGCTAAAGCTTTAAATGATTATGCACCTATCCAATCTGGTATAATGTCAACAATACACGCCTACACAGGAGATCAAATGCTTCTTGATGGACCACATAGAAAAGGAGATTTAAGAAGAGCAAGAGCAGCAACAGTTAATATTGTTCCAAATTCAACAGGAGCTGCTAAAGCAATAGGATTAGTTATTCCAGAATTAAATGGAAAATTAATTGGATCAGCACAAAGAGTTCCAGTTCCAACTGGTTCAACAACTATATTAACAGCAGTTGTTAAAGGGGAAAATGTAACTCCAGAATCAATAAATGCAGCAATGAAAGCAGCATCAAATGCTTCATTTGGATATACAGATGAACCATTAGTTTCATCAGATATAATAGGAATTACTTATGGTTCATTATTTGATAGCACACAAACAATGGTAACAGATATAGGAAATGGATTATATCAAGTTCAAGTTGTTTCTTGGTATGATAATGAAAATTCTTATACAAGTCAAATGGTAAGAACAATAAAATATTTTGCTGAATTAAATTAATTATATTAAAAAATAAAATATTAAGACCTTAAGATAAGATGTTTCTTATTTTAAGGTCTTTTATTTATAGTAAACTACTATGCATTTCCATTTAAATAAAGTTTTCAGCAACTTTGTACAGGGAAATTTCAAATATTGCATAAATCTATTCATTGAATAATAGTTTGCACCTTTGACCAGATGAAGGAATAGTCAATATTTGCATATAATTATCAAAATTGGGAAAAATAGTGAAAGAATACTTGAAAAGTATTTTTTTTTGTAATAGAATAACAATGTATAAAAATGTAAATTTGTGAAGATGGATTTTTAGTTATCTTAAATAATAATTACATATAAAAGATAACTATATATAAGCAAACTTAAGGAGGATAAATTAATGAATAAAAAAACAGTAAAAGATATTGATGTAAAGGGGAAAAAAGTATTAGTTAGATGTGATTTTAATGTTCCATATGATGAAAATAGAAAAATTACAGATAACAGAAGAATAGTTGCAGCATTACCAACTATTAATTATTTACTTGAAAATGGATGTAAAGTAATTTTATGCTCTCACTTAGGTAGACCAAAAGGAGAAATAAAACCAGAATATTCAATGGATATAGTAGCAAGTGAGCTTTCAAGATTATTAGGCAAAGAAGTTAAACTTGCAAAAGATGTAGTAGGACCAGATGCTAAGAAAATGGCTGAAAATTTACAATCAGGAGAAGTTATGCTTCTTGAAAATGTTAGATATGAAGCCGGAGAAGAAAAAAATAATGAAGAATTATCAAAAGCATTTGCCTCACTTGCTGAAATATTTGTAAATGATGCGTTTGGAACAGCACATAGAGCGCACAGCTCAACAACTGGTGTTGCAAGTTTCTTACCAGCAGTATCAGGATTTTTAATAGAAAAAGAATTACAATTTTTAGGAACTGCTTTAGAGAATCCAGAAAGACCATTTATGGCTATATTAGGAGGTAAAAAAGTTTCAGATAAAATTGCAGTTATAGATAGTTTACTTGAAAAAGTAGATGTATTAATGATAGGTGGAGCTATGGCATATACTTTCTTTAAAGCAATGGGATATAATGTAGGAAATTCTGTATGTGAATTAGATAAATTAGATTTAGCAAAAGAGATAATGCAGAAAGCAAAAGCTAAAGGAGTTAAATTTATGTTACCAGTGGATACAAAGATTGGTAAAGATTATGATCCAAATACAGAAAGTAAAATAGTTAAATATACTGAAATTCCAGATGATTGGGAAGGATTTGACATAGGAACAGAAACTATTGAAATTTATTCAAAAGAATTACAAAATGCAAAAACTGTAGTTTGGAATGGACCACTTGGATTATTTGAATTTGATCAATTTGCTATAGGAACAAATAGTATAGCAAAAGCATTAGCAGATATTCCAGCAGTAAAAATAATAGGCGGTGGAGATTCAGCAGCAGCAATAGAAAAAGCAGGATTAGCAGAAAAATTCACACATATTTCAACAGGAGGAGGAGCATCACTTGAATTTTTAGAAGGAAAAAAACTACCAGGAATTGAAGCATTACAAAATAAATAGAACAGTTGGAGATGTTTGTTAATGGACATTTTTGTCCATAAAAAGCGGTTGTTTAAATTTAAGTGAAGACATCTGTATAGGTGTGGACCAAAATGTCCAATGCATAAGTTTACAGAATGCTTAAGCATTCTGCATACTGAGACTGTAGAAATTAAAATTTAACAGTCTCAGCAAAACGTCCCCAAAAGGACAAAGGAGGATTAAATTTATGAGAAAAAAAGTAATTGCAGGAAATTGGAAAATGAATATGCTTCCTAATGAAGCAATAGAGTATATTCAAAATTTCGAACCAATGGTTAAAGATTCAAAGGCAGAAATAATTTTATGTGTTCCTTATACAGATTTATTTTATTGCTTAATGAATGCTCAAGGAACTAATATAAAAATTGGAGCTCAAAATATGCATTTTGAAGAAACAGGAGCATATACTGGAGAAATTTCTGGAAAGATGCTAAAATCTATTGGAGTTGAATATGTCATTATAGGACACTCTGAAAGAAGACAAATGTTTAATGAAACAGATGAAAGCGTAAACAAAAAAATAAAAGCAGCATTTGCAAATGAATTAAAACCTATAGTTTGTGTAGGGGAGACATTAGAAGAAAGGGAAGCGGGGAAAACAGAAAATATTATAAGAATGCAAACAAAATTAGCTTTAGAAGGGCTAACAAATGAACAAGTAAAAAATACAATTATAGCATATGAACCAATTTGGGCTATAGGAACAGGAAAAACAGCAACTTCAGAAGATGCAAATAATTCTATAAAAGCAATAAGAAATGAAATAAAAAATATTTATGGAGAAGATGTGTCAAATGAGGTTATTATTCAATATGGTGGAAGTGTAAAATCTTCTAATGCAAAAGAACTATTTTCTACATCAGATATAGATGGTGGATTAGTTGGTGGAGCAAGCCTAAAACCAGATGAATTTAGTAAAATAGTAAACTATGATAATAATTAATTAAAAGTGAAACAAATAGAGGGAAGTGTAAATAAAATATGAGTAAAAAAGTAACAATGTTAATGATATTAGATGGATTTGGAATTAATGAAAAATCAGAGGGAAATGCTGTAAAGCTAGCAAACACACCAAACTTAGAAAAAATATTAACAACTAATCCAAACACAATTATTCATACAAGTGGATTAGAAGTTGGATTGCCAGAAGGACAAATGGGGAATTCAGAAGTAGGTCATACCAATATAGGTGCAGGAAGGATTGTATATCAAGATTTAGCTAAAATAACAAAATCGATTGAAGATGGAAATTTCTTTAGTGTGCCTGAATTTGTAAAAGCTATAGAAAATTGTAAAGCAAATAATTCAAAACTTCATATATTAGGATTATTATCTGATGGAGGAGTGCATAGTCATAATCGCCATTTATATGCTTTATTAGAGCTTGCAAAAAGAAAAGATTTTGAAAATGTATATGTACATTGCTTTATGGATGGAAGAGATACACCACCAGCCTCAGGCGAAGGATATATAGCAGAATTAGAAGAAAAAATTAAAGAAAAAGGAATAGGTCAAATTGCAACAATTTCTGGACGTTTTTATGCTATGGATAGAGATAAAAGATGGGAAAGAGTGTCTTTAGCATATGACGCTCTTGTAAAAGGCGAAGGAGAAAAAGCAGTATCAGCAATTTCAGCAATAGAAGAATCTTACCAAAAAGAAATTTTTGATGAATTTGTTAAACCAACTGTAATTACAAATAAAAATGGAGAGCCTTTGGCAAAAATTGAAGATGGTGATTCCGTTATATTTGTAAACTTTAGACCTGACAGAGCAAGAGAAATTACTAGAAGTATAGTTGATAAAAATTTTGATGGATTTGAAACTAAAAAATTGAACACTTATTTTGTATGTATGACTCCTTATGATGAAACAATGCCAAATGTGAATATTGCTTATAAAAAAGAAGAAATAAAAAATACATTTGGAGAATATATAAGTAAAAAAGGATTAAAGCAATTAAGAATTGCAGAAACAGAAAAATATGCACATGTAACATTTTTCTTTAATGGAGGAGAGGAAAAACAATATGAAGGTGAAGATAGAATATTAGTACCATCACCAAAAGTTGAGACTTATGATTTAAAACCAGAAATGAGTGCATATGAAGTAACAGAAAAAGTAGTTGAAGCAATAAAATCAGAAAAATATGATTCAATAATTTTAAATTATGCTAATCCAGATATGGTAGGACATACGGGAAGCATAGAAGCTGCTGAAAAGGCTTTAGAAGCAATAGATGAATGTGTAACAAGAGTAGTAGAAGCTATAAATGAGGTAAATGGAGTTTTATTAATAACAGCAGATCATGGAAACGCTGAGCAAATGATTGATTATAAAACAGGAGAACCTCATACTGCACATACTACTAATCCAGTTCCTTTAGCTATAGTTGGATTGCCAACAAACAAAAAATTAAAAGAAGGACGTCTAGCCGATTTAGCACCAACAATGTTAGATTTAATGGGACTTGAGAAGCCAGATGAGATGACTGGAGAAAGTTTAATAGAAAATTAAAATTTTAATTAATATTAGTACGAAATTTACTTATAATATAAATATAGATAAATCTTAAGTTTAGGAGATATTTATGATAAGTTTACCAGAAGAAAAAATATTGTATTCAGAGATACAGAAAAAATTATTTTATATAATTCCAGAAAAGTGGGAAAGCATATTTTTATATGCATCAGTAATTGATATGCCAAACCAAAAACCAGTAGGTGAAATGTATTTTTATTATTTGCCGAAAGGGATAATAAAAAAGAAATTTGTTAATGGATATGAAATTCCAAATATATTTAATATTGATGAAGAACAATATTCAAAATTAATTACAGATGTATATAATTTAATTAAGTTATTACGTGAAAGATTTATAAAATTGAAAAAGAGAGTATGGAGTAATATAAGTATTTCAATAGAGAATTTTCAGTTTAAAATTGAATTTGGATATGAAGATTTAAAGAATTCTCCATTTGGATCTTATGAACGTCACGTAATTTGGAGATATAAGTATTTAGAAGAAGGATTGGCATCATTAAGTAGAAAAGATAAAAAAATAATTGAAGTATATGAAAGATACATGAAAAGTCATGCAAATTCTAAAAAGGATATGTATATTGAAGGAATATATAAATTACCACAAAAAAATATCATAGATTTTGAAAAAACTTTGAGTGTAGAAGAAGCAATAGCTCAATCAAAAGATTCAACAACAAAAGAAAAGAAAAGAGTAGGATTGTTTAATAAAAAGAATAAATTAGATGACATAATAGAAGATGAAGATGAAGAAGAAAAAGAAGTAACTTACACAAATCAAATTTTAAATTGGAAAAAATAATGATATAGAATAAATGTAAATAAAAAAATATTTACATTTATTTTTTTATATAATAAGAAATTTCTCTGGAATTCCTATTATATAAAGCCTTCGACAAATTTTGTACACAAAATTATTTCATAATTTTGGCACAAGAACATTTTTTGATGTAGCAAATGGAATGAGTTATACTAAAGTTTTGTTGGGTAATAGAAAATCACTTTACATTTTTACAGTAAAGATTTGTGTTTTACATATTAAATTTGTTCTAAAAATGTTTTAGATGAATATATATATTTTGAGGACTAAAGAAAAGAGGGACAAAATGAATAATGTATTAAATTATTTTCCAGAAAAACTGAAAAAAATATTAGAAGAAGTAATTATAAAAGAGAATCTTGTTTTAGAAGAAATTAGAGTAAGAGTAGGAAAACCTATTATTTTAAAATTTAATGGAAAAGAAAAAGTAATAAAATATCAAGTAAGTTCAGAAGAAATTTTAGAAATCTTAGGATTAATATGTGAAAATTCAATTTATACGTATCAAAAACAAATATCAGAAGGTTTTATAACTATTTCGGGTGGACATAGGGTTGGAATTACAGGTTCTTGTGTAGTAAAAAATGGAGAAGTAATAAATATTAATTATATAAATAGTTTAAACTTTAGAATATCAAGACAATTATACTCTTGCAGCAATCAAGTACTGGATTATATTTTAGATATAGAAAATAACACAGTAGAAAATACTATTATTATTTCTCCACCTGGCTGTCGGGAAAACTACAATTTTAAAGGATATAGTTAGACAAGTTTCAAATGGAATTCCAAATTTAAAGTTTGAAGGAATAAATATTGGACTAGTTGATGAAAGAGGAGAAATTGCTTCTTTATATAAAGGAAAACCACAAAATGATATAGGAATAAAAACTGATGTTATAGAAAATATTTCTAAAAGTATTGGAATGAAAATGTTAATTAGATCAATGGCGCCTCAAGTTATTGTTGCAGATGAAATAGGAAGTATTGAAGATATAGAGGCAATAAATTATGCTGTTTGTTCTGGATGTAAAGTAATTTTTACAGCTCATGGATATGATTTTGAAGATGTAGTTTATAATCCTGTTTTAGGGAAACTAATAAGTAAGAATATATTTAAAATACTAATATTTTTAGATAATAAAAAAAGAGGGAAAATAAAAAATATATACTTATTAAATAAAGGATGCTATGAAAAAGTACTGTTAAATGAATGGGAGAGAAGAGAGGCACAAGATTTTAGAAAAAGTAGTTAATAAAATTAATCTTGTATAGGAAAAATATGATAATTTTTAAAAATATAATTTTGCTGTTAATACTTGTAATATGTGGATATCTAGGAATTGTAAAGTCTAGAACTTTTGAAAATCGAGTAGCAGAATTAAATAAATTTCAAAGTGCACTAGTAATGTTTAAAACTAAAATAGAATTTACTCACGAACCTATAAAAAACATTTTTGAAGAGATTTCGAAACTTATATATAAAGACAATGAAAATATATTTTTATATACAGTGAAAAATGGAAATAGTATAGGAAATTTATGGATTGAAGGTGTAGATAAAATAAAAAAAGATTTTACACCTGAAGACAAAGAAGTCATAAAAATGTTAGGAAAAATGCTAGGAAAAACAGATATTAATGGACAAGTAAATGAGATTGAGTTAACAACAAAACTGATAGAAAAACAAATTGAAAACGCCGAAATTGAAAAAAATAAAAATTCAAAATTATATAAAACTATGGGAGTAATTTTGGGAATGGGAATTTGTATAATTTTAATATAATTTTATTAATAGAAAGGAAAATATTATGAATATAGATTTGTTATTTAAAATTGCAGGAATAGGAATATTAATTGCTGTACTACATCAAATTTTAACAAAAGCAGGAAGAGATGATCAAGCAATGATGACAACACTTGCAGGAATGGTTATAGTTTTAACAGTAGTTGTAAAAGAAATCAGCACATTGTTTGAAACTGTGAGGACGGTGTTTAATTTATAATGGATATTGTTAAAGTAATTGGAATTGGATTTTTAACATTAATTATAACTATAATTTTAAAAGAATATAAAAAAGAATATGCAATTTATGCAGTATTAATAGGTGGATTAATAATTATTTTTTATTCAATGGATACAGTAAAATCTATAATAGATTTTATAAATGAGCTATCAAATAAACAAGATTATAATACTGGATTTATTACATTACTACTAAAAATTACTGGAATTTCTATTTTAACTGAATATGCAGTTAGTATATGTAAAGATTCAGGAGAAAATGCAATAGCAAATAAAATTGATTTTGGTGGAAAAATAATTGTAATATCACTTTCAATTCCAGTAATATCAACTACACTTACTACATTAACAAAATTATTGCCATAAGAAAAGAGGATACTATGGAAGATCTTATTAATTCTCAGAGTAGCGCTTTAGGAATTAATGAATTTTTGAATTCTGCTAAAACTTATACAGAAAATGTATTTCCAGATTTAGATATAATGAAATTATTTTCAGATAGTGTTACTGGAAATATAGGAAACATTTTTTCATTTGCAAATATTGGTAATATATTTTTAAATGAACTTAATTCTGCTATTAAGTTAATGGTTAGCGTTTTAATAATAATTATTATACACAGTATATTTAAAGCAATCATTGAAAATCTTGGAAATTCTACAGCAAGTCAGGTAGTATATTTTATACAATATTTAATTATTGTTACTGTTATTATAAATAGTTTTGTTTCAATTTTAGCAATAACAAGAGAGTCCATAAATAATATTATTAATTTTATGAATTTATTAATTCCACTTATGATAACATTAATGCTTACGACTGGAAGTTTAGTTACCACAAGTATAATTGAACCAATTTTGCTTTTTATGATGAATTTTATAGGAGAATTTATTAATATATTTTTAATACCGCTTTTACTTATTTCAATAACAATTTCTATAGTATCAAATTTTTCAGATAAAATTCAGATAGGAAGGCTCTCAAAGTTTTTAAAATCTTCAATCATATGGATACTGGGAATAATCTTAACACTTTTTTCATGCACATTGTCATTAGAAGGAAATTTGGCAAGTTCTGTTGATGGAATTACTGCAAAAACAGCAAAAGCTGCTGTGTCAACTTTTATTCCTGTAGTTGGAAAAATAATGGGAGATACAGTAGATAGTGTAATAGGTTGCTCAAATATCTTAAAAAATTCTGTTGGAGTAATAGGAGTAATTATAATTTTAGGTATTGCATTTATTCCAATTATTAGAATAACAATTTTGTGGTTGGTGTTTAAACTCACATCAGCTACATGTGAAGTAGTTGCAGATGGAAAAATTGTTAAATTAATAGACCAAATATCAGATTGCTATAAGATTTTACTTGCTATTTTATTTTCTGTATCGATAATGTTTGTTATAGGGATTACAATAGTTATTAAAATAACTAATAGTGCTTTAATGTATAGGTGATTTTTATGATATTAAAAATAAGAGCATGGTGTGAAGGTATTATAATAGCAATTATTATTTCTATAATAATTGAAATGATATTACCAGATGGGAAAAATAAAAAATATGTAAAAGTAGTTATAGGTATATATATAATGTTTGTTGTATTAAATCCTATTTTGGAAATAATAAATTATGATATAAATTTTGATGATATTTTTAAATTTGAAGATATAGAAGCTTCGGCAACTTCGGATTTAAATATAAAACAAGCATATTTAGTAGGGATTGAAGAAAGTTTAAAATTGGAAATAGAAAATTTAGGATATGAAGTTCAGGATGTAAATGTGTATGTAGATTCGGAATATGAAAACATTGAAAAAATAGAATTAGAGATTACTAGAAAAAAAGATGAGATAGTAACAGTAAAACCTATTATAATAGGGAATCAAGAAGAAAGGCCAAATTTTAATTATATAGATATTATTGAATATTTAAAAAAGAATTATTCAGTAAATGAAGATAAAATAATTTTTAAGTAAAGGATAGAGGCGATAAAATGTTAGATAAATTAAAAAATATTTTTAATAATAAAGAAAAAAGAATAGAGAATTTAATATCTTTTTTAATAATATTAGTAATAACTTTAATTGTAATAAATAAAATATTAAAAGAAGATGATAAAAAATCAAAAAATTATCAAAATGAAATAGGAGTTCAATTAGCTACAGAAACAATAAGTAAAGATACTAAAAATGATGAACTTGAAAAAAAGTTAGAAACTATTTTAGGAAAGATTGATGGTGTTGGAAAAGTTTCAGTATTACTTACATATAGAGAAAGTAGTACTTTAGTTCCTGTGTATAATATAAGTTCTAGTACAAGTACTACTGAAGAAACTGATACTTCAGGTGGAACTAGAACTACTGAGACTGAAAATAATCAAAAAGATGTTATAAAAGATTCAGGTTCAAATATTGTAACCGAGAAAATTGTTATGCCAAGCATAGAAGGAGCTATTATAACAGCGCAAGGTGCTTCAAATCCAACAACTAAAAGTAATATAATAGCAGCAGTTGAAGCTGTTACTGGAGCTTCTAATCATAAAATACAAGTTTTTGAAATGAAGGAGGAATAATTTTGAAATTCAATAAAGAGAAAATTAAACAAATAGTGTTATCTGTTATTGCCTTTTCATTAATAATAGTAGGATATTTAAACTATGATTATAATCAAAATAGAAGCTTAGAGGTATCAGTAGAAAGTAGAAATGAAGTAAATTTAGGAGATGTTCAATTAGTAAATAGTGAGCCAGAAAAAATAGTTCCAAATGGAGTAATTGTTTCAAATAATGAATTAGAAAAAGAAAAAGTTAAAGAAGAAATTCAGAAGGAGGATATAGATAATTATTTTGAAGAAACTAGAATTCAAAGAGATAGAATGTATTCAGAGATGCTTGAGACATATCAGAAACTAGTAGATAGTGTGGAAACCCCAAATGATCAAAAATCAATAGCTGCTCAAGAAATTTCAAATATAACAAGTATAAAAAATGGAATAATGATTTCAGAAAATTTAATAAAAAATAAAGGCTTTGATAATGTAATTATTTTGGTAAATAATGGAAAAGTAAGTGTTGTAGTAAAATCAGAAAAGTTAGCATCAGAACAAATTTCTCAAATTCAAAATATAGTTCAAAGAGAGCTAAACATAGAGATTTCAAATATAAGTATAAGTAATAAGTAGTTCTGAAAGCTATTCTCAAATATTGTTAGAATATTTTTTCTTATAAGTTTAATAATAAAATTGTATGAAAAAGATTTCATGCAATTTTTTGATTTTAGAAAGGAAGAATTATGGCAAAGAAAACTTTATTTGTGATTTTAGCTGTAATAGTCCTTTGTTTATGTTGTGGAGTGTGTTTTGCAGCAGAAGGTAATGGGGATTCAATTAATTTAGGTAATCAGATAATGGAATCCATTGATAAAACAGGAGAAAGCTTTAATAATGTTGTTTCAGGAAATGCTACTAAAGATATGGGAAATGGTATAAGAGATGGTGTTAATAATGTGAAAAATGGGGTAGAAGATGCAGGAAATGCAGTGGTAAATAGAACAACAAGAGATGGAGATTATAATGCAATAAGAACACAAACAGAAGGAACAGCTACAGGTAATGGACTTGAAATGACTACAACAACATGGATGTGGATTATTTTAGTAGTTGCAGCAGTAATTATAATAGCAGCAATTTGGTATTACGCAACACAAAACAATAGCTAACAAAAAACTGAAATTTAGGATTCCCTAAATTTCAGTTTTTAATTTATTATATAAAAGTTTTGTTAAATCTTACATACAAATAAAGGATATTGGTGTTTTTTATTTATCTTTTTAATCTTATTAAAATTGCTATAGCAAATAAAATAAGTAAAACACCGATTGATATTAAAATAATACTTAAAATATTATTTAGTTCTAAATTAGCTTGAGAATAATTATTTAATTGTGAAACACGAGTTACAGAAGAGGCACTTAAATCTGATAAAGAACTATTAGATGAAGTAGTAGTCTCATTTACACTATTTAAATTATCACTAGATGTTGCATGTACAAAGCAAAATGAAGAGCTAATAGAAAGAATTAAACTTAATATTAATAATAATTTCTTAATTTTAGACATTTAGAACCTCCTAAATAATACGATAATATTATAATATACAAAAAAATAAAAAAAGTCTATAGAAATAGTGAAAATTAATAAAAATATTTGAAAATCTAGTTATAAAAAAGGCTTGTAAAAAAACGTAATAAGATGTATAATTCATAAGTAAACTGAATATTCGGGTGTCGCCAAGTGGTAAGGCATCGGACTCTGACTCCGACATTCGTTAGTTCGAATCTAACCACCCGAGCCATATTATATTGGAGGTGAGGAGCCCTGGAAAAGTATTTAAGGAATATGCATGGTGGAGAGCTATGGGCTAAAATAGAAGTACTAGAAAATGTTTTTGCTCCTTTATTTTAAGAAAAAGTAAATATTAAATAAAGGAGAAATAAAAAATGAATTATGAAGATAAAAAAATAGTAGGAATTATTGCTTCAAATGTTAAAGCACCAACCGCATTAAATATAATTGGACATTTAGCAATTTCAATAGGGAAATATTCAAATAAAGAAATAATGGGGCAACCAATAATTAAAGATAAAACAGGAATTGAACATTTGGGAATAAGTCAATTTCCTTTTATAATAACAAAAGTTAAATCTGGAAAATTAAAAAATGCAATAGATTTAGCAAAACAAAATCCTAAGTTGTTAGTAGCCGATTATCCTAGAGATATGTTAGAAACTAGAACTGATGAGGAATTGGTAAATTCAATTAGTTCAAAGGAAAGTGAGGAATTAGAATATTTAGGTGCAATTATTTATGGTGACACTAAAGATGTTGATGAGATAACTGGGAAATATCAATTATGGAGAATGGACTGATTAAAAATATTAAAAACTTCAAAATAGTAATAAAATAAAAATCACTTCATATATAATATAGAGGTGATTTTTTTGATATATATAAATTTAGAAAAAAAAGATAATGAAAGAAAAATAGAGTATAAAAATATATTTCATAAATTTTTGTATACAATAATAAATAAAATAAAAAGAAGACTTATAAAATTAAAAGAAGAAAAAATTGAGGACAAGACATTAATAACAATTCCTGATTTAGAGAATAAGACTCTAAATAAATTATCAAATTATATGGTGCAAAAATGTGTAAATAGAGTTTGTATATCAGAAGAACTTTTTAAAAATCCAGTGTTTATGGACTTTATTAGAAAAAAGAAAGTAAGAATATTTGATGGCAGATGGCTTTTTAAACAATTAGTAGTAAAATGCGCAGAATATATTGTGCTTTGCAAAAAAGAAAAAATGGAATATCAAGAAGTATCAATACTTTCAAAAAATATAGATGAATTAGTAGCTTATAATGTAAGAGAAATAGCAAGTAAAGTAAAAATTGTTAATTTAATAACTGAAAATGTAAGTAAATTTAGAAAATTAGAAAGAGAATTATATGAACAAAAAGGAATAATTTTAAACATGAATAATAATTATAAAAAGAGTTTGGCTAAAAGCGACATTATATTTAATTTTGATTTTGATGAAGAAGAGCTTAACAAATATACATTACCTAAAAAGGCTTGTATTTTAAATTTAAAGCAAGATATAAAAATTAATACAAAAACTTTTGAAGGAATAAATGCATGTTTTTATGAAATTTCTATGCCAAGAAAATATTTAAAAGATTTGCTTTATTTTAAGGACTTTGATATTCAAAAGTTGTATGAAAGTTATATTTATAAAAATACAAATCCATATAATATAAAAAAAGAATTGGACGAAGATGAATTAAACATTGTTTTTCTAGAAAGTAAAAATGGAAAAATAAGAAAAACAGAATATTTAAATTTATCAAAAAAAATGGCAAATTAGCTTGACAAAACAAAAAATAAATCTTATTATATGTAGGTATATAGAACAAACAAGAGAGGGGTCTTATATAATGGGAGAAAAAGAATTTTTATTAACACAAGAAGGATATGATAATCTAGAAAAAGAATTAGAAAAACTAAAAACAGAAGTTAGATATGAGATTGCAGAAAGAATAAAAGTTGCATTAGGTTTTGGAGATTTGTCAGAAAATTCAGAATATGATGAAGCAAAAAATGCACAAGCTGCAAATGAAATAAAAATAGCTGAGTTAGAAGAAAAAATCAAATATGCTAAAATAATAGATGAATCAGAAATAGATACAGAAGTGGTTCAAGTAGGAAATATTGTTAAAGTATTAGATATGGAATTTGATGAAACTGTTGAATATACAATAGTTGGTTCAACAGAAGCAGATGTAACAAGTAATAAAATATCGAATGAATCACCAATAGGTCAAGCGCTATTAGGAAAGAAAAGAAACAATGTTGTAGAAGTTCAAGCTCCTGTTGGAGTTATAAAACTTAAAATTTTATCAATAAAAAAATAAACAATAATAGGGTATATGAAAAATCATATATCCTATTTTATTAAAAAAGATAGGAGAGATTTATGAAAAGAATTAGAGTTGCAGCATTAATAGAAATGAATAATGGATATGCACTTATGCATAGATTAGATGTTAAGAAGAAAGAAAATTCAAATCAACCTTATGGAGAGTATTATGTTTTTCCAGGTGGAGGAGTTGAACCAGATGATAGAAGTTTAGAAGAAGCAGTAAAAAGAGAAGTTATGGAGGAATTTGGAATAGAAATAGAAGTAAAAGAGCAAATATATTTTGAAGAGGTAAATGAAAAATTAGATGAATACATATTTAAATGCATTTACAAATCAGGAGAATTTGGAACAGGAACAGGTCCAGAATTTTCAGGTGATCCTAAATATGTAGATAGAGGAAAATATATACCAACTATCGTTTCTAAAGAAGATATAAAAAATATTAGATTAATACCAGAAAAATTCAGAGAAAAGTTAATTAAAGATATTATAAAATAGTAATAAGTTTAATTATAAATCTTTATCATAATTATAAAATAGCTATTACTATACTCTAAAAAATTAAAAGACGAAAATAATAAGTTGAGTTATTATATAAATAAATTTATTTTTGGAGAAAGGAAAGAAAGCTAAAAACATTTTAAATATATTTTGAAAAAACTAGTGTCAAAAAATCTTTTTTATGATAAAATGGGAAAAATATAATTAGATAGTTTATATCTGATTCAAAATAAAAAAAGGAGCTAATAAAAATGATAGCCTATAAAAGAGTGTTATTAAAATTAAGCGGAGAAGCATTAGCAGGAAAAGAAGGTCATGGTATTGACCCAGATACAGTAGGAGCGATATGTGACAAAATTAAAGAAATTGTAGAAATGGGAGTACAAGTTTCAATAGTTGTAGGAGGGGGAAATTTTTGGAGAGGACCAAGAAATGGGCGTACAATGGATAGAGCCTCAGCAGACTATATGGGAATGCTTGCAACAGCAATGAATGGTTTAGCTTTGCAAGATGCGTTAGAGACAAGAGGGATATATACAAGATTACAAACTGCAATAGAAATGAGAGAAATTGCAGAACCTTACATAAGAAGAAAAGCAATAAAACATTTAGAAAGAGGAAGAGTAGTAATTTTTTCATGTGGAACTGGTCATCCATTCTTTTCAACAGATACAGCAGCAGCATTAAGAGCAGCAGAAACAGAATCAGAAGTTATATTACTTGCTAAAACAATAGATGGAGTATATTCAGCAGATCCTAAATTAGACTCATCAGCAGTAAAATATGATGAAATTTCTTACAAAGATGTTTTAGCGCAAGACTTAAAAGTTATGGACTCTACAGCTACAGCTTTATGCAAAGATAACAATATACCTTTATTAGTTTTTGCAATTAGTGAGCCAGAAAATATTGTAAAGGCAATAAAAGGTGAAAAAGTAGGCACAATAGTAAAATAGAAAGGATTTTTGATATGGAATTAGAAAATTTAGAAGAAAGAATGCAAAAAACAATAAGTGTTTTTCAAGAAAATTTATCAGAAGTAAGAGCTGGGAGAGCAAATCCAGCTATATTAAATAAAATTAGTGTTGAATATTATGGAGTTCCAACTCCTATAAATCAAGTTGCTGGAATATCAGTTCCAGAGGCAAGAACAATAGTTATTCAACCATGGGATGCAAGTATATTAAAATCAATAGAAAAAGCAATACTTGCATCAGATATTGGATTAAATCCAAATAATGATGGAAAAGTTATAAGATTAAATTTTCCAGAATTAACAGAAGAAAGAAGAAAAGAATTAGCTAAAGATATTAGAAAAATAGCAGAAGAAGCTAGAGTAAGTGTTCGTTCTATAAGGAGAGATGGAATGGATGAAGCTAAAACAAAATGCAAGAATTCTGAGATAACTGAAGATGATAGAGCAAATTTAGAAGATAAAATTCAAAAATTAACAGATAAGTATATAGCGCAAATAGATAAATTATTAGAAGATAAAGAAAAAGAAATAATGAATATTTAAAAATTAGGAGATAAATATGGAGACAACAAAAATGCCTAATCATATTGGTATTATTATGGATGGAAATCGAAGATGGGCAAAAAGTAAAAACTTACCAATAAAATTAGGGCACAAGCAAGGAGCAGAAACCTTAAGAAAAATTGTTAGATATGCAAATAAAATTGGAATAAAATATATGACAGTATATGCCTTTTCAACTGAAAATTGGAAAAGAGAAGATGAAGAAGTAAATGCATTAATGTTTTTATTAGATAGTTATTTAAGAGATTTTGCCAAAGAAGCTGATACAGAAAATATAGTAATAAAAGTTTTGGGAGATGTAACTGTATTATCTCAAAAATTACAAGAAGGAATAAAATATGCTATAGAAAGAACAAAAAATAATACAGGAATAATTTTTTATATTGCGTTAAATTATGGAGGAAGAGATGAGCTTGTTCAGGCTGTTAAAAGTATTTCTGAAGAAGTAAAAACTGGAAAAATAAATATAGAAGATATTACAGAAGAAACAATCTCTAATCATTTATATGCTAAAGAAACACCAGATCCAGATTTAATAGTAAGAACTAGTGGAGAGTTAAGATTGAGTGGTTTTTTAACATGGGAATCTGTATACTCTGAGCTTTTATTTTTAGATAAATTATGGCCAGATTTCTCAGAAGAAGATCTAGATTATTGTGTAAATGAATTTAATAAAAGAAAAAGAAAATTCGGAGCTCAATAATAATAAAGTCAAAGGATTAAAAGTATGGATATAAAAAGAATTTTAACAAGTTTAATTGGTTTTCCAATAGTAATGTGTGTTTTAATATTTGGAAACAAATATATTATGGATTTTATTTTTGCAGGTATAGGAATAATTGCTATGTATGAATATATAAAGTGTGCTTCAAATAAAGTAAAAATTATTTCTTGGATAAGTTATTTACTAGTGGCAGGAATTTGCCTTTTACATATAATACCACAAGCAATTATACAAATATATTGGAAACTAGCTATACCAAGCTTGTTATTAATATTATTTTTACATATAATAATATCAGATATGAAAATTACATTTAGGGACATATCATATACATTATTTGGAATATTGTATGTGTTAGTATTTATTGCTTTTTTACCTTTAATATATGGAATTGAAGGAGAAATAAATGGAAAAATACTTATATGGTATGTTATGTTTTCAGCATGGGGAACAGATGTATTTGCATATTTGATAGGTAGAAAATTTGGAAAAACGAAGTTTAGCAAAGTGAGTCCAAATAAATCTGTGGAAGGATGTATAGCTGGAGTTATAGGTGCAGTTGTATTAAATTTAATATTCACTTATGCAATAAATTATTTTGGAGGATTTGAAATATCTTATATTATGATAGGAATTATATGCTGTATTTTGAGCATAATAGGACAAATAGGAGATTTTGCGGCATCAAGTGTAAAAAGATATTTTGAAGTTAAAGATTTTAGTGAGTTATTTCCAGGGCATGGTGGAATGCTAGATAGAATTGATAGTGTAATGTTTATAGCACCATTTGCTTATATATTGTTTACTACTATTTTGTAAAGTTTTGCTTAAAGTTCGGAGGAAAATAATTTGAATATTTTAATAAATGCAATTAAAATAATTTTTTTATTAGGATTTTTAGTATTTATCCACGAAGGTGGACACTTTTTAGCTGCTAGATTATTTAAAGTAAAAGTTGAAGCTTTTTCAATAGGTTTTGGACCTAAGATTTTTGTGAAAAAAGGAAAAGAAACAGAATATTCTATTTCAGCAATTCCATTTGGCGGTTATGTAAAAATGACTGGGGAAAGTGCTAGAAGTGATGAAGAAGGCGCATTTAATAAAGCAAAAGTTTCACATAGAATAGCAATAGTTGCAGCAGGAGCTATTGTTAATATAATTTTTGGAATATTAGTTTATTTTATATTAGTTTTATCATCTGGCTATAACATTTCAAGTATAGTAGATAGCATTATTCCAGAAGCTATTTCAAATGTATCTGAAATAGAAGTTGGAGATAAAATATTAAAAATAAATGATAAAAAAATTAGGATAAAAGCAGATATGAATAAAGCATTAAAAGATTCAAATGGAGAACCTGTAAAAGTATTAGTAAATAGAAATAATGAAGAAAAGGAAATACAAGTTATCCCAACAGAATATAAAGGAGTTTATGTATTAGGAATTCAGGTTGCACTTGTAGAGGGAACTTTTAGTGAAAAAATATATTATGCATTTTGGGAAACAGCAGATTTTATATTTTCTATAGGAGATAGCTTGAAAATGCTATTTACTGGAAATATAAGTGTAGAACAAATGACAGGACCAATAGGAATTTCTGAAATAGTAGTAAAATCAAGTGGACTTTATAGTTTTATTAATTTATTAAGCTTAATATCAGTATCACTTGGAATTACAAATCTTCTTCCAATACCAGCATTAGATGGTGGAAGAATTGTATTATTAATTATAGAGGGAATTCGTGGAAAAGCACTAAAAGAAGAAGTAGAATTAAGTATACAAAGTTTAGGTTTTGCTTTATTAATTTTATTTGCACTTTTTGTGTCTTATAATGATATTTTAAGAATTTTCTAATCTCTAGTAGGATACCGAAGGTAGCTGACGTATATTTCTTAGCTGTTTGAGTGTAAGAAAAATACAGATTAGTTATACAGAAGAAGTTAGTTTTCAATATGTTCTAGAAAAATATGCTAGGTAGTTAATATATTATTGAAATAAGGAAAGGAAAGTATGGGAAAATGAGATGTAGTATTTGTGGAGCAAAGCTAAAAAAAGAAGGAGATATCTGTACTAATTGTTACAAAAAATATCAAGAAGAGGAAGATTTAAAAAAAGATACAAATGAACAACTAACAATTAAAAGAAAATATTCTATAGGGTATGAATTTTTAAAATATGGATGGCTTATTGTTATATTTGTATTATCAGCAATGGGATGCTTCGCATTTTCCAATGTACTTGAAGGTATACTATGTTTAATAATTTTTATAGTATTAATGGGATTTTTACTGTTTTGGGATAAGAGAGTAGCAAGAGCCACAAAAGCAGTATTTTATGAAAAAAGAATGGTATATACATTTAAGTTTTTATTTTTTGATACAGAAAAAACAGTTAAATATAGTGATTTAGCAGATGTGACATATTTTCAAACATTTGCACAAAAAAGGTTTGGATATGGAGATTTGTGTGTATATGCAAGAGGTCCTATTCCTGGAACAACAATATTTAATGGTTTTCAATTAAAAAATGTTGAAAATGTAAAAGAAGTTTTAGAAAAAATAGGTGAAATAGTTGGTGCGATTGAAAGTTAGGAAGTAAGAGGAAATTATGCAGAAATATATAAAAGAAGTTTTCAATGATTATGATGTAAATAGTAATTTAATAGAAGCTAAAATTGAGGATATAAATTTATATAAAAAAACGAATAAATTGCAAATAAGAGTAGTATCAGGTAAAAAAATAAGTTTACAAGAAATAGAGAATTTTGAAAATTACTTAACAAATAGGTTTAAAGTAAATAAGGCTTCTATAGATATAAGTTATGAAGAAAATCTTGAGATATCTCAAGATATAGAAGCTGAATGGGATAATATAATAAAGTATATTGCTAAAAAAGAACCTTTTAGTAAAGCTATTTTAATAAATAGTAAAGTACAAGTAGATGGAGAAGTTTTAAAAGTAAACTTATATATGAAAGGTGCTGCTTTTTTAGTTGCACAAAAATTTGATAAAGGTTTAGAACATTTATTACTTAATTTATTTAATAAAACCTATATTGTAGAATTTATAGAAAATGTATCAGCTGACTTTGAGAAAACATTAATTGAAAAAAGAAATTTAGAAGAAAAAGAAGCTTTGCAAAAACTTGAAGAGCAAGCAAAAATAGAAATAGAGCAAGCAAAAGAGAGAAAGAAAATTGAAGCAGAAAAAGAAAAGCAAAAAAAACTTGAAGAAGAGGAAAAAAGAAAAGAAGAATTAAGAAAACAAAATCCAGAACTTGCTGCTAAAATTGAAGCATATCAAAATAAAGATCCAGAAGTAAAAGATGAGGAATCTCCATTAATAATTGGAAGAAGCTTAAGTATAAGAACAGATTTAATAAAAATAGCAGATATACCAATGAATGATGACACGGAAATGCCAGTTTGCATTGATGGGGAGATTTTAGGAGATTCTATTGATTCTAGAGAAATAAAAAATGATAAAGTTATTTTAATGTTTAATATTTTTGATGGGACAAGTACAATAGCATGTAAGGTATTTTTAAATAAGGATAAATTTAAAAATGCTAAAGCAAGAGTAGCTAAAGCAAAGGGATTAAGAATAGAAGGAGTCGCAAAATATAGTCAATATTCTAGAGAAGTAGAAGTAATGGCAAATACTATTATTGAATCAACAGGAATTAAACAAGAAAAAAGAGTTGATAATGCGAAAGAAAAAAGAGTTGAACTTCACATGCATACTCAGATGAGTCAAATGGATGCAATAACTCCTTGTAGTGATCTATTAAAAAGAGCTATAAGTTGGGGGTGGAAGTCTATTGCTATAACAGATCATGGCGTTGTTCAAAGTTTCCCAGATGCACATAAATATTTGGAAAAAACGGGAGCAGATTTAAAGGTAATTTATGGAGTAGAAGCATATTTTGTACCTGATAAAGACCCATGTGTATTTAATTCAAAAAAGCAAGATATAGATACAGAATATTGTGTATTTGATTTGGAAACAACAGGTATATCTCATATTACAGAGAAAATAACAGAAGTCGGTATTATAAAAATAAAAAATGGAGAAATAATAGATACTTTTGAATGCTTTGTAAATCCAGAAAAACCAATACCAGAAGAAGTTGTTGCAGTAACTCATATTACAGATGAAATGGTAGCTGATGCAGAAACTATTGATAAAGTAATGCCAAAAGTTTTAGAATTCATGGGTGATTCTGTTTTAGTTGCGCATAATGCTGATTTTGATATTGGATATATGAAATATAATTGTGAAAAACTAGGATTAAAATTTGAAAATACTTACATAGATACTTTACGTTTAGCGAAAGCAATATTTCCAGAGTTTTCGAAATATAAATTAGGAATAATTGCAGATAAATTAGGAATTAAAGTTGATGTAGCTCACCGTGCATTAGATGATGTAAAAACTTTAGTAGCAGTATTTAAAGAAATGATAGAAAGAGCTAAAGACAGAAATGCTAAAATTATAGATGATTTTGACAATGTTTTTGAAACAGATTTTAAAAAACTGCCATCATATCATGCAATTATTTTAGCTCAAAATTATGTGGGATTAAAAAATTTATATAAACTTATTTCATATTCTCATTTGGATTATTTCTATAAAAAACCAAGAATTTTAAAAACAATGCTTAATAAATATAGAGAAGGTTTAATATTGGGAAGTGCCTGTGAAGCTGGAGAATTATATAGAGCAATAGTAGCAGGAAAATCTAATGAAGAAATAGAAGAAATAGCAAATTATTATGATTATTTAGAAATTCAGCCATTACAAAATAATGAATATATGATTAGAGAAGGTCAAGTAGAAGGCTGGGATGATTTAAAAGAATTTAATAAAAAAATAGTAGATTTAGGAGAAAAATTAAATAAGTTAGTAGTTGCAACATGTGATGTGCATTTTATGGATCCACAAGATGAAATTTATAGAAGAATATTACAAGCAGGTCAAAAATATGATGATGCAGATAATCAAGCACCATTATATTTAAGAACTACAGAAGAAATGCTTAAAGAATTTGAATATTTAGGTGAAGAAAAAGCTTATGAAGTAGTAGTAACAAATACAAATAAAGTTTCAGATATGTGTGAGAGAATAAAACCAATTTCTCCAGAGAAGTGTCCACCTCATATTCCAGGATGTGAACAAACAATAAAAGATATTGCATATAGTAAAGCACATGAATTATATGGAGATCCACTTCCTGAAATTGTACAAAATAGATTAGATAAAGAATTAGATTCTATTATAAAAAACGGATTTTCTGTAATGTATATAATTGCACAAAAATTAGTTTGGAAATCAAATGAAGATGGATATATAGTTGGTTCAAGAGGATCAGTTGGATCTTCATTTGTTGCCAATATGACAGGTATTACAGAAGTTAACTCACTTCAGCCACATTATAGATGTCCAAATTGCAAGTATTCTGATTTCTCAGATTATGGTGTAAAAAATGGTTTTGATCTTCCAGATAAAGACTGCCCAAAATGTGGTCATAAACTAGCAAAAGATGGTATGGATATTCCTTTTGAAACATTCTTAGGATTTAATCGGAGATAAAGAACCAGATATTGACTTAAACTTTTCAGGTGAATATCAAGCTAAAGCTCACAAATATACAGAAGTAATATTTGGAAAAGGAACAACTTTTAAAGCAGGAACTGTTGGTACAGTTGCAGATAAAACAGCATTTGGTTATGCAAAGAATTATTATGAAGAAAGAAATAAACACTTGCCTAATGCAGAAATTGCAAGAGTATCAAGTGGATGTGTTGGAGTAAAAAGAACTACAGGACAACACCCAGGAGGAATTATAGTTGTACCAAAAGGAAGAGAAATTTTTGAATTTACACCAGTACAACACCCAGCAGATGATCCTAAATCAGATATAGTGACAACGCATTTTGATTATCACTCTATAGATCAAAACTTATTAAAGCTTGATATATTGGGACATGATGATCCTACAGTTATAAGAATGTTGCATGATATTACAGGAATAGATCCTACAAAAGTGCCATTAGATGATAAAGAAACTATGAGTATATTTAGATCTACTGAAGCATTAGGCGTTACTCCAGAGCAAATAAATTCAGAAGTTGGAAGTTTTGGAATTCCGGAATTTGGAACAAAATTTGTAAGAGGAATGCTTGTAGATACAAAACCAACAACTTTTAGTGAACTTATAAGTATTTCTGGATTATCACATGGTACAGATGTATGGCTTAATAATGCTCAAGAATTAATAAATGATGGAATAGTTACTTTAAGTGAAGCAATAGGTTGTAGAGATGATATTATGGTATATCTAATGAAAAAAGGCTTAGAACCAAATCATGCTTTTAAAATAATGGAAACAGTACGTAAAGGAAAAGCTTTAAAAGATCCAGAAAAATGGGCTGAATATGTTGAGATTATGAAAGAACATGATGTACCAGACTGGTATATAAAATCTTGTGAAAAAATAAAATACATGTTCCCTAAAGCTCATGCGGCAGCTTATGTAACAAATGCTTTTAGAATAGCTTGGTTTAAAGTTCATCAGCCAAAGGCTTATTATACAGCATATTTTTCGATAAGAGCAGATGAATTTGATAGTGAATGTATGATATTTGGAAAAGAAAAAGTAAAAGCTAAAATGAAAGAAATAGATGATGCAGGAAATGCTGCAACGACAAAAGACAAAAATATGTATTCAATACTTGAAATAGTTCTAGAGATGTATGAAAGAGGTATAAAGTTTTTACCTATTGATTTATATAAATCACATAGTACAAAATTTATTATGGAGGAAGAAGGAATAAGACCTCCGCTAAATAGTATACCTGGTCTTGGGACTATTGCTGCAGAAGGTATATATCAAGCAAGAATTGAGGAACCATTTGAGTGTATTGAAGATATGCAAACTCGCTCTAAAATTGGAAAATCAGTAACAGAACTTTTAGATAAATTTGGTTGTTTAAAAGGAATGACAAAATCAAATCAAATGAGTTTATTTGTCTAATGCCTATTGAGGGATGTTTTGCTGAGAAGCCTAGTTTTAATTCTTACGGCTTCAGTACGCAAAATACTTATGCATTTGCATACATATAGTTGATACGTTTTTGTCCTTTATAAGACATTTGATATAGATTGGAGAAAAGATGAGTAATATAATTACATTAATTGGATTAAAAAATCTTATTATATATTTTTTAATTATTAATTTAATAGGATTTTTATCAATGGGAATAGATAAATTAAAAGCTAAAAAAGACTGGTGGCGAATTCCAGAAGGAACTCTTCTTATGATTGCAATTTTAGGTGGTGGTATTGGTAGTATACTTGGAATGTATACTTTTAGACACAAGACTAAGAAAATGAAGTTTACAGTAGGAATGCCTACTATATTAATTTCTGAAATTGCTTTAATAATTTATTGCTTTATAAAATTCCCATAATACCTTGTTTAAAAAATAGGTATATGATATAATTACCACGAAATTAAGATAGGTATAATTTTGTACATATAAGATAATAAATAATTATTATACCAATAAATTAATTAAAAAGTTAAGGATGTAGAAACGGAGAAATGTTATGTTTGAAAGTCTTTTCTTCAATTTGCTAGCATTTTCCTTGTTTATAATAATATTTTTCAAAATAATTAGGAAAAATGATACTAATTATATAGGATTACTAATTTTGCAAGCAATAGGAATAGCTATAAGCTTTATTGAAATAAAGTTGAAAATAAGGGAAAATATGTTACTTGGAAGTATAAGATATTTACTTTCAGTAATAATTCCTTTTGCGATAATTGTAATGGAAGTAAAAGGAATCAATTTTTCGGAAATTTTGAGTGTATTTGCTGCTAAACTTTGTTTAATGGTTGGAAATACAAGACTTGCAAAAAAGATTTTGGTAAAATTAGTTACAAAATATCCAGAAAGTTATTTAGGTCATAAATTATTAGCAGAATGCTATGAAAAAGAAGGTGGAATGAGAAGAGCTATTGATGAATATGTGACTGCTGTCGATATAAATAAAAAAGATTATAAATCATATTTTAAAATAGCCAATTTGTTAAAAGAATTAGGAAAAAAAGATGAAGCAATACAGATGCTTGAAACTCTTGTAAGAACTAAACCAGATTGTTATGAGGGTTCTTGCCTTTTGGGAGAATTATTGTGTGAGCAAGAAAGGTTTAAAGAAGCAGCAAATGTTTATAATGAAGCATTATTATATAAACCTGCAGATTTTGATTTATATTATAATTTAGGAATTGTTTATACAAGATTAAGTGATTTTCAAATGGCAAAAGAAATGTATGAAAAAGCAGCAGCTATAAATCATAAATTATATGGAGCAAATTATAATTTAGGATTAATAGCATTTATACAAAGAGATTACTCACAAGCAGAAAAATATTTTGAAAGAAGTTTATATGATGATTTTGAAGCAATTTCTTATTATCAGTTAGCTAAAATATATGTTTATAAAGGAGAAAAGGATAAAGCAATTAATTTTTTAAATAAAGCAATAGAGTTAGATTCTAGATTGCTTAAAATGGCTGAAAAAGATAAAAGCTTTGAAAAAATAAGACAATATATTACAGTTTCTGTGAAAATGGAAGAACCAAAAACAAATTCAAGAAAAGAAGAATTTGATGAAGAGCTTCCAAAAAATGTAGTTTTAATTGAACAAGAGAAAATTGCAAGAGAATATTTAGAAGAAACTATTAATTTAGTAGAAGAAATGAGTGAAAATTATTCAAAACAAAAACTAGATGAAAAATTAAATATTATATTTAATAAAGAAAAAAAGAAAAAAGAAAGAGAAGAGCTAGAAATAGAAGAAAAAAAGAAAACAAAAGAAGAAAGACAAAAAGAATTAGGTAATAATTAGCTAAAGAAAAAATATAATTTTATTAACTAATAATTATAGAGAGGAAAAGGTGGTATTATGGAAAAGAAAGCAATAACAGTAGTAGGCGGGGACTTACGAATTGTAAAACTTATTGAAATGTTAAGTAATGATGGATATAAAGTATATACTTATGCTTTAGAAAATTCAGAGGAGTTACTAAATTTAGATAGAGTAGAAATGTGTCCAACCTTAGAAGATGCTGTAAGTTATTCAAAAGTTGTTGTAGGCCCAGTACCTTTATCAAGTGATAGAAAAAGATTATCAGCTCCTTTTGGAAGAAATATAGTTGAACTTGATGATTTTGTTACAGCTTTAAAAGGAAAATATTTAATTGCTGGAAATATTGCTATAAAAGATAAATTGGATGAAATAGGAATAAAATGTACAGATTTATTAAAAAGAGAAGAGTTTTCTGTTTTAAATACAATAGCAACTGCAGAAGGAACAATTCAAATAGCGATGGAAGAAACACAAAGAACAGTGCATGGATCAAATATTTTAGTTATGGGATTTGGAAGAATAGGAAAAGTAGTAGCTAAAATGTTAGATGGAATAGGTGCTAAAGTATATTGTGAAGCTAGAAAAGATGAAGACATTTCATGGATAAAAGCTTATGGTTATAATCCAATTCATTTAAATGATTTAAATGAAAATTTAGATAAATTTGATATAATTATAAATACAATACCTTTTCAAATATTAGATAAGAAAAGATTAGATTTAGTAAAAAAAGAAGTTGTTATTATAGATTTAGCATCTAACCCAGGTGGAGTTGATAGAAAAATAGCTAGAGAAAAAAATTTAAAAGTAATATGGGCATTGTCTTTACCAGCAAAAGTTGCACCACTTACTTCAGCTGAGTTTATAAAAGAAACTTTATATCATGTACTAAAAGAATTATAAAAATTAATACAAAATTTAAGATAAACAAAGGAGAAAACGGAGGATAAAATGACAATAATACAAGCATTAATTTTAGGTATAGTTCAAGGATTAACCGAACTTTTACCAGTTTCAAGTTCTGGACACTTAAATGTAATACCATGGATTCTTGGATGGACAGAAAATTCAAATTTTATGGCAGATTTTAGTGGAGCATTTGATGTAGCATTACACTTTGGAACTTTAATTGCAATAGGAATCTTCTTTTTAAAAGATTGGATAAACCTTATAAAAGCAGGCTTTAATCAAGTAGTAAAAAAGGAAAAAACAACAGATGGAAAAATGTTTTGGTATTTAGTAATAGCAACAATACCAGCAGGAATTTTAGCATTAGTTTTAGAGAAAATTTCAGATATAATAATAGATGGAAATTTTGAACTTGAAATGGGCTTAATAGCAGTAGCACTAATAGTTATGGGCATAATACTTGCTATAGTAGATAAAAGAGCAGAGAGCAAATATAAATATGAAGATATAAATTTCAAACAATCATTACTTATAGGAATTTCACAGAGCTTAGCAGCTGCATTTCCGGGAATTTCTCGTTCAGGAATAACAATGACTGTAGCAAGAAGTCTAAAAATAGATAGAGAAAGTGCTGCTAAATTTTCATTTTTATTATCAACTCCAATAGTTGCAGCAGCAGTTCTAGTTGATATAACAGAATTTGCTTTAACTTCAATTCCATTTTGGATAGGAGTTTTATCTAGTTTTATAGTTGGATTATTTATAATAAAATTTTTAATGGACTATTTAAAAAAAGGAAGTTTTAAAATATTTGCTATTTATAGAATAATATTAGGAATAGTAATACTTGGATTAATATTTATAAGATAATATGGAGGTGTATATATGGCAAGAGGAAAGCATGCAGGAGATCCTAATTCTTTTGAAGACACAAGTTCTTACAGGAGAAATAGAAACTTTGATGAGGACTCAAATGATAGATTGCAAAGAATTTTGCGAGAATCAAGAAATACTACAGCAGTAGAAAATAATAATGAAGAAACTACAAATAGTAGAGAAAATTTACATACATTTAGAAATACGAGTATGTTTGATGATGAACAAATTACTTTTGATGATGAAGAAGGTGGACTTAATTATAAAAAAGTAGCTATAGTAGTAGCTATAGTTATTGTACTTATTGTAGGCGGAATTATAGCTTTTAAATTTTTATTAAAAAAACCAGAAGAGCCAGAAGTTCCAGTAGTAGCTGAAGATGAGCCTAAAATGATTGAGAAAATAGAAGGTTATAAAGTTTTAGGAAAAATAAATATAAAAGATATAGAGGTTGAACAATATATTTTAGATTCAACAGATGAAAATGCATTAAAAAAAGGTGTAGGTAAATTATATGGTGGTGCTTTAAATAATTATGGAAACTTATGTCTAGCAGGGCATAATTTTGAAGGAATTTTTGAAAAGTTATCAGAACTAGAAAAAGGTGATAAAATAACTTTAACAGATAGAGAATTGGAAGAAACAGAATATATAATAACAGATATATTTTCCACAGAGCCAGATAATTTAGAATGTTTGCTTCAAGATGATACAAAAGTTGAACTAACATTAATTACTTGTGAAAACGGAGCAACTACTAGATTAATAGTAAAAGCTGAAGAGTATGAAGAAACTTCAGAAAGTGGAGAAATAAACACAAATACAACGAATACAACTACAAATACAACCAATACAAATGTAACAAATAATGTGTAAAGGGGTGATGAAGTATGAAGAAAAAAATATCTCAAATTTCATTAATATTGATAATATTAGTAGCAGTAACTACAATATTTACAAGTATAGTAAATGCTGAAAGTATAGCAGGCTTAAATCATCCAAGTGCTGTAAATGTAGGGGAAAATTTTAATGTAAGTTTAATTTTACCAGGAAATGCATATTCAGCAGAAGCAACAATAACAGTAAAATTTAGTAATGGAACAACAAGTTCAAAAAAATTAGTATATATGCAAGGAATGGGTGATTTCCCTAATTCAGTAACTTTTAATGCATCAGTAGCCGGAGGAGCATCAATAGATGCAACAGCTATTGTTATATCTGATTCAAAAGGTACAGCAATAGAAAGTGGAGGATCAAAAGCGGGTTCATTAACAGTAAATGCACCTAGTAATCCCAGTAATACCGGTAGTAATGGTGCTAGCAATAATAACAATCCTTCTGCTTCGCAAGGTAATTTTAAAGAAGTAAATGAAACAATATATACAACAGATGTATGCAATATTAGAAAAAGTGCGTCAATGAGTTCTGAAAAGCTAGGAAAAGTTTCAAAAGATACACAATTAAAAAGAACAGGTATAGGAGATAATGGTTGGTCCAGAATTGAATATAAAGGACAAACTGCATATATTACAAGTCAATATGTTACAACAAAAGCACCAGAACCAAAAGAAGTAAAATTTGAAGAAGTAAATGAAACTATGTATGCTAAACAGGATTGTAATGTAAGAAAAAGCTGGAGTACAGATAGTGATAAAGTAGGATATTTAATATCAGGTAAAGAAGTGACAAGAACAGGTATAGGAGATAATGGTTGGTCTAGAATAAAATATAATGGACAAGATTATTATGTATCAACAACGCTGCTAACAAAAGAGAAGCCAGAAGAAAAAGATGAAAACATTGTAAATAATACAGTAGTAAATAATACATTACAAAACAATACAGTAAATAATACAGTAACAAATGATGTGTCTGGTAACAAAACAGAATTACAACTAGTACAAGAAGAAATTGGAGTTATGCCAGAGGTTGGAAACAGCATAGCAGTGAGAATATATATAATTGTAACAGCAATTACAGCAAGTATTATTTCTGCTGGATTATATTATATGAAAAAAAGTAAATAGGTAAAAAGTATTAAAATGTTAGGATGTGTAAAATGGTGGAAATAATTAATGGAAAAGAACTTGCAAAAAAAGTAAGAAAAGAATTGAAAGAAGAAGTAAAAGAGTTAAAAGCAGAAGGAATAAATCCCAAACTTGCTGTAGTAATGGTTGGAAACGATCCAGGATCTACAGTTTATGTAAGAAATAAATCAAAAGCTTGTGAAAAAGTTGGAATAGAATTTGAGGAATTTTTATTTGATGATAAGACTTCAGAAGATGAATTACTAGGTGTAATAAATAAATTAAATTCGGATAACTCTATACATGGAATCTTACTTCAAAGTCCAGTTCCAAAACATATAAATATAAATAAAGCTTTTAGAACAATATCACCTAAAAAAGATGTTGATGGATTTAACCCTATAAATGTTGGAAATTTAACTATAGGAGAAGATGCATTTATATCTTGTACACCTTATGGAATAATAAAAATGCTTGAGGAATATAATATAGAAACAGAAGGAAAAAACACAGTTATATTAGGAAGAAGTAATATTGTTGGAAAGCCAATGATACAATGTATGCTTAATAAGAATTCTACAGTTACAGTTTGCCATTCAAGAACAAAAAATATAAAAGAAATAATAAAAAATGCTGATATTGTAATTGCGGCAATAGGAAAACCAAAATTTGTTACAGAGGATATGATAAAAGATGGTGCTGTAGTTATTGATGTAGGTATAAATAGATTAGAAGATGGAACAATTTTAGGAGATGTAGACTATGAAAATGTTTCTAAAAAAGCAAGTTTTATAACTCCAGTTCCGGGCGGAGTTGGACCAATGACGATTGCAATGCTTTTAAGTAATGTAGTAAAAGCGGCAAAAATAAAATAGTAAAAATATTTGGGGCATGAGATTTATTCTTGTGCTCTTTTTTATATTATAGGAAATTTCTCCGAGATTCCTATAATATAAAGCCTTTGGCACACTTTGCACACAATTTTACGAAGTAAAATTGGCACACGAACATTTCTTAGCTGTGTGAAATGAAATGAGCTACAGATAAGTTCTTGCAGAGGAAAGACGTGGACAATTCAGTAAAGTTTTGTCTTTTGCAATTTTCATATTGTCCACTTTTGTTCTTTAATAGAAAATCCTAGTCATTTTCTATTAAAGAAAGTTTTTGTAAATTATTATATAAAATTGTTTTGCAATTTCATATAAATAAAGTTTTTAGCAATTTTGTACAGATTATGGGAGGTAATAGTTATAGTTAATTTTTATGATATTTGGTTTTCAAAAATAGATATTGAAAATAAAGATAAAATAGAATTATTAAATAAATTTTCTTGTAAAGATTTGTGGAATTTTAATAAAAAAGATTTTGAGAATTTAAAAGTTAAAGAAAAAACTTATAGTAAAATTTTAGATAAAAAATATAAACAAAAACTTGATAAATATATTAATTATATGGAAAGCAAAAATATTTTTTTAGTTTCCTTTAAAAACAAAGATTATCCTGATAAACTTAAAAATATTTATGATATGCCAGCTTTTTTATACATAAGAGGAAATTTAGAGAATTTATATTATGATAATGTTGCAATAGTTGGTTCAAGAGAAGCAACTGATTATGGAAAAATTGTTGCAAGAAATGTGGCGAAAGAACTTGCAGATAAAAATATAAATATAGTTAGCGGACTAGCTTTAGGAATTGATAAATATGCACATTTAGGTGCTTTAGATAGTAATATAGGAAAAACTATTGCAGTTCTTGGAACAGGAGTAGCAGATAGTGAAATTTATCCTTTTCAAAACAAAAAAGTTTTTGAAAGAATATTAGAAAGTAATGGGACAATTATTTCTGAATTTAAACTTGGAACAACACCTGCAAAGTATAATTTTCCAAGGAGAAATAGGATTATAAGTGGCTTGTCAGAAAAAATATTAGTAGTTGAAGCAAAAGAGAATAGTGGAAGCTTGATTACTGCTGATTTTGCATTAGAACAACGGAAAAGATATTTTTGCTGTACCCCGGAAATATTACTTCAAAAAACTCTGAAGGAACTAATAGATTAATTGAAGAAGGTGCTTATATATTTAGAAATTCAGAAGAATTAATTAGGAAAATTTAGTAATATAAAAGCTTTATAAATTATAACTTTTTTTTATAAAAAATTAATAAAAAAAGACTTTATCTTTTTAAAGAAATATAATATAATACTTCAAGATAAAAGGTAAAATTTGTAATTAATTAAAAACTTTAAAATAAACTTATTTTAGAGGAACTTTTATTTATAATACCTAAAACATAAAAGGAGGATTTATGAGTAACGATAAAAATAAAGAAGCAAAAAGATCTAGAACTTCAGATATAAATAAATCTAAGAATAAAACTAAAAACTCAAAATCAAAAAATGGAAAAGTAAAATTTAAAGATAAACATCCAAGACTTTCAAAAGGAATTAAAATCGGATTATTAGTATTTGTTTTACTAATGATTATAGGCGCAGGAATATTAGTAGGAGCTTTCTTTGGTGTTTTTGGAGAGAAACTTAAGATTAGTGAGGAAAGTTTAGTAATAGAACATGAAAACTCTACAGTATACGATGCTGATGGCAATTTAATAGCAACATTAAGTGGAGGAACTAAGAGAAAAAGTATTAGTTTATCTGAAATGTCAGAATATTTACCAAAAGCATATGTAGCTATAGAAGATGAAAGATTTTATTCACATAGTGGTATAGATATAATGAGAACTGGATATGCAACAGTTACTTATATTTTACATGGTGGAAAATCTAGTTTTGGTGGTAGTACTATAACTCAACAGGTTATAAAAAATATCACTAAAGATAAAGAAAAAACAGCTTTTGCAGGAGCTTTAAGAAAAGTAAAAGAGATTTCAAAAGCAATTCAAGTAGAACATTATTTATCAAAAGACCAAATTTTAGAATTATATCTAAATTTAATATTTACAGCAGGAAATGATATAAACGGTGTTGAACTAGGAGCTGTATATTATTTTGATAAAAGTGCAAAAGATTTAAGTATAGCTGAATGTGCTTATATGGCAGGAATAAATCACTCACCAAATTCATATAAACCATTTGATGATTTTGGAGGCGATTCAGATAAAAAATCAAAAATGGATGATAAAATAAAGAAAAGAACTAAAACAGTTCTTAAGAAAATGAAGGAACTAAACTTTATAAATAATGAACAATATGATGAAGCAGTTGCAGAAGCAGATAATGGATTAAAATTTAAAAAAGGTGAAGGAGCGAGTGTAACTACAGATATATCTTATGTTACAGAAGCAGCTTTAAATCAAATTTTAGATCAAATAATGGCTGATGAAGAAGATATGAGTAAAGACTTAGCAGAACTTAAACTATATAGTGGCGGATTAAAAATATATACAACACAAAAATCTGATATACAAGCAATAGTTGAAGCAGAAGTTGTAAAAGATAAATATTATAAAGAAACAACTTATGAAAAAGAAAACAAAGAAACTGGAAAAAAAGAAAAAATAAAACAACCTTCTTGGCCAACAATAGTAGTAGAAGACCATAAAACAGGTCAAGTAGTAGCAGCAGCAACAGCAACAGGAATGAAAGATGAAAGAACAGCAACAACCAAAATTGGATATTTTAATATACCAGTAGATATAGAAAAACAAACGGGTTCATCAATGAAACCAATATCTGTAATTGCACCAGGATTAGAGACTGGAAAAATTACAGGTGCAACAGTATATTATAATCAAATGACATCTTGGCCTGGAAATCCACCATGGAGACCAAAGAACTCTACAGGATATTGTGATTATTCAACAATGCGTTATGCAATAGCAAGATCTTTTAATATTCCACATGCAAAAGCATTAACAGATATAGGAGTAGATGCAGCTATTGATTTTTGTAAAAAAGTAGGTTTGCCAGATTTTACAGGTTCAGGAACAAGTTTAGCACTTGGAGGAATAGATCCAGGAATATCACCAGCTGATCATGCAGGAGCATATTCAGCTATAGCAAATGATGGTGTGTATATAACACAAACTTTTTATACAAAAGTAACAGACAATAAAGGAAATGTTTTATATGAACCAAAACAAGAAGAAAATAGAGCAATGACAGAACAAAATGCATATATAACAAAAAATATATTAACTGAAACAGTAGTAGGCTCAGGAGGAACAGCGACATATTGTGCAATAAAAGGAATGGATGTTGCTGCTAAAACAGGAACAACTAATGATGATTATGATAGATGGCTTTGTGGCTTCACACCATATTATACAGCAACAGCTTGGTTTGGATATCAAATAAGTAAGGAAGTAAAAGGTTTTGGTCAAAACCCTGCAGGAACTATGTGGGCATCAGTTATGAAAGAAATACATGCGAACTTAGAAAATGCAAAATTTGAAGAACCTGATGGTATAATTAGAAAGTCAATTTGTAAAATATCTGGAAAACTAGCAAGTGAAGGATGTACAGATGTATATACAGAAGTATTTACAGAAGATATTGTACCTAAAGAAACTTGCGAAGGTCATGGCGCAGTTAGAATATGTAATGATTCACAGCAACTTGCAACAGATTCTTGTCCAAATGTTAGAGAACAAGTAGGTTATATTCCAGAACGAGAAAAAGATGCTATTTGGACTACAGAAGGAATGGTTCAATCAGCACCAACAGGTACTTGCCCATTACATCCGGCAGGAGCTCCACCACAAGAACAACAGCCATCACAACAACCAAATAATCATGAGCATAAATATGAAATTGAAGTATCAAGAACAGCACCAACATGTGGAAAGGAAGGAAGCATAGTTAGAAAATGTACTGAATGTGATGCAACAAAATCAGAATCAATTCCTGCAACAGGAAAGCATGATTTTGCAGGAGGAGAGACATGTAAAAATTGTGGAGTAGTAAATCCAAACTATGTAAAACCAACACAAGCACCTACACCAACACCAACACCTACTCCAACACCAACACAGGCACCAACATCTACTCCAACACCAACACAGGCGCCAACACCTACACCACAAGTAACTACTTAAAGAATAAATTTGGAGTTTAATCATAAAAATATAGAGGGCGGACCACATCCGCCCATAAATTAATTATTTAAGGAGATAAAACATGAGTATAAAATTTTATAATACACTAACTAGAAATAAGGAAGAATTTAAGCCTATTGATGAAAAGGAAATTAAAATGTATTCATGTGGACCTACAGTATATTATTTTGCTCATATAGGAAATTTAAGAGCATACTTGTTTATGGATAATTTAAGAAGAGTTTTAAAATATAATGGTTATAAATTAAAACATGTTATGAATATTACAGATGTAGGGCATCTTGTATCAGATGCAGATGAAGGCGAAGATAAGATGATGAAAGCTGCTAGAAGAGAGAATAAAGATCCATTTGAAATAGCACAATTCTATATGGACACTTTTCTAAATGATATAGATAGATTGAATATTGATAGACCAGAAATAATAGCAAGAGCAACTGAACATATTGATATAATGGAAGAATATGTAAAAAAGATTATAGAAAATGGATATACATATCAAACAGATGATACTGTATATTTTGATACATCAAAACTTGATAAATATGGAATACTATCAAATAGAAATGTAGAAGAGCAAAAAGCAGGAGCAAGAGTTGAATTTGATAATAAGAAAAAGAATATATCTGATTTTGCTTTATGGATAAAAGCTCCAGAAAATCATATAATGAAATGGGATTCATTTTTTGGGAAATCATATCCAGGATGGCATTTAGAATGTTCTGCAATGGGATATAAATATTTAGGCGATCATTTTGATATTCATACAGGAGGTGTAGACCATATTCCAATTCACCATGAAAATGAAATAGCTCAAAGTAAAGGCTTTTCTGGAAAAATTCCAGCAAATTATTGGATGCATGTTGAATTTATGCAAATAAATGGTGGCAAAATGTCAAAAAGTTTAAATAATTTATATACATTAAAAGATTTAGAAGAAAAAGGGTATGAACCATTAGTTTATAGAATGTTTAATTTTGGATCAAATTATAGAGCACAAATTAATTTTACATTTGAAGCCTTAGATTCAGCTAAGATTGCTTTAAATAGATTAAGAGAAGGATATTTAAAACATAGTGAAGGAATAGAAGAAGTATCAGATGAAGAAATTAAAGCTTATGAAGCTAAGTTTTTAGAGGCAATAAATGATGATTTAAATATGCCAGTTGCAATGAGTGTAGTTTGGGAAATAATAAAAAATCCCAAAAAATCAAAAAAATTACAGGAATTATTATTAAAATTTGATGAAGTTTTAGGATTTAATTTAAAAGAATACAAAAAGCAAGACAATAGTTTACCTGATGAAATATTAGATTTAGTAAATCAAAGAAATGAAGCAAGAATAAACAAAGATTGGACTGAATCTGATAGAATTAGAGATATTTTAATAGATAAAGGGTATATTATTAAAGATAGTAAAGATGGAACAATAGTCCAAAAACAATAAAGCTGTTATAAATATATATTGAGGAGGATAGTTTTGAAACTATTAGAAGAAAGAGATAAAGAGCGTTATAAAAAATTTTTAGAATCACATGACAGATGTAATTTCCAGCAGTCTATTGAATGGGGAAATGTAAAAACTAATTGGATAAAAGAAGTAATATTATCAGAGGATAAAGAAGGGAAGATTAGAGGTAGCCTTTGTGTATGGATACGTAAAATTCCTATATTTGGAAATTTAATGTATTCAGCAAGAGGACCTGTTTGTGATATATATAATGAAGAAATTATATCTGATTTAGTAGAAGGAGCAAATGTTTTGGCTAAAAAGTATAAAGCTTTTGTGCTTAGAGTTGAACCAGATATATTAAAAACAGATGAAAATTTTAGAAATATTATATCTAAAAAAGGTTTTAAAATAAAAGACGATAGTAAAGACTTTAAAGATGAAATTCAACCAAGGTTTGTATTTAGATTAGATTTAAGAGGAAAAACAGAAGATCAAATTTTTTCTGAGTTTCACCAAAAAACTAGGTATAATATTCGTTTAGCTACAAAAAAAGGAGTAATTATAAAAGAAGGAACAAAAGAAGATTTAAAAGACTTTCATAATATAATGGTTGAAACTGGAGAAAGAGATAATTTTATAATAAGATCTTTATCATATTTTGAAAAAATGTATGATGAACTTGCTCCAAATCATATGAAACTTTTAATGGCATATCATGAAAATGAACCAATAGCAGGAATTATACCAATTATGTATGGAAATAAGGTTTGGTATTTATATGGAGCAAGTAGTAATAAACATAGAAATCTTATGCCAAACTATTTATTACAATGGACAATGATTCAAGAGGCTATTAAAAGAGGAGCTGATATGTATGATTTTAGAGGAGTTTCAGGAGTAGTTGATGAATCACATCCTCAATATGGACTATATAGATTTAAAAAAGGATTTAATGCTGAATTTACAGAATTTATTGGAGAAATTTATATTGACTATAAGGCTTTAACTTATAAACTTTATAAATTAGCGGAAAAAACATTTAGAAGTTTAAGAACATTAAAAAAGAAATTACAAAAGAGCAACAGTTAAGGACTAATTTAATATATTAATTTTTTACATGTATGAAATAAAATAAGTTATAGATAAATTAGTATAAAAATTCATAAAAGTTTTGTTTATTGCATATTAATATTTAAATAGAATTCCGAAAGGAAGAAAATGAAGAAATTAGAAATAAATAAAAATGATTTAAAAAACAATATTGATATAATTAAAAATATTGCATCTGCAAGTAATAGTAATAAAACAAAAATAATAGCAGTAGTAAAGGCAAATGGAATTGGACTAGATTTAATAAAATATTCAAAGTTTTTAATAGAAAATGAAATAACAACTCTTGCAGTTGCTCAAACAGAAGAGGCTATAAGATTAAGAAATGCAGATATTAAAGAAGAAATAATAATGCTATCACCAATTACTCAAAAAAAAGAATTGCAATTATTAATAGAAAATGATATAACACTTACAATCGGAAGTTTATATGAACTAGAATTAGTTGAAGATTTGATAGAAAAGCTTGAAAAAGAAGAAGTAAGAGCACATATAAAAATAGATACAGGATTTGCAAGATATGGCTTTTTATATAATAATTTGCAAGATGTAATAACAGTATTTGAAACTGCCAAAAAGGTGAAAATTGTAGGGATGTTTACGCATTTTTCTAACCCAAACAACAAAAAATGGACAAACCTTCAATTTAGTAGATTTATGGAGTGCATTCAAAATGTAAAAGAAGCAGGATATAATCCAGGGATTGTACATGCTTCTGAATCAACAGCTTTTTTAAAATATCCAGAAATGAGATTAGATGCAGTAAGAATTGGATCTGCTTTTCAAGGCAGAACATTAGTAAAAGTAGATGGACTTAAAAAGTTAGGAAATTTTAAATCTTCAGTTACAGAAATAAAAACATTACCAAAAGGTTATAATATAAGTTATGGAAATATATATAAAACAAAAAAAATAACTCAAGTTGCAATAGTTCCAGTTGGGTATGCAGATGGATTTAATAAAGATAGACTAAGAGATGATTTTACCTTAAAAAATAATTTAATTTCAGTAGGAATGGAAATTAAAAAAATATTTAAAGATAATTCATTAAAAGTAAAAATCAATAATAGTTATTATAAAGTGATTGGAAGATTAGGAATGTATCATTCAATAATTGATATAACAGGAAATCAAGATATCAAAATTGGAGATGAAGTGACTTTAAATATAACACCATTACAGGCAAATAATGAAATAAGAAGGGAGTATATATAGTGAGAGTAAAAGAAGAAAAAATAGGTTTTTTTAGAAGGATAAAAATAGCTATATTTAAGCTAGAAGAATATGGTATGTTCTTGGGAGAAAGATGTTCCAAAGCATTTAAATTCTTTTTCTTATTAATACTATTTACAACAGTACTAGTTTCATTAGCATCTTCTTATGATTTTTATAAAATGGTTAATACAGCTTATAGATATATAGAAAATGAAATGCCTGAATTTACTTATCAAGAGAATCAGTTAAGATTTTCAGAAAAAATTGAAGCTTATGATAGAGATTATAAGTTTAGACTATTTATAAATACAGAAGAAAATGTAAGTAATGAATATTTAGTTGATTGTGAAAATAAAATTTTTGATGAAGATGGTGGAATAATTCTTTTAAAAGATAAATTTATATATGCTTATGGAGATTCTAAAACAGAAGAAAGTTATAGCAAAATGCTAGAGCAGTTTGGATTAACAGTCACTAATAAAGAAGAGCTAGTAAAGGCGATTAAAGAATTAGGAACAGCTACACCAGTTTCTGCGTATTTTATTACAAACTTTTCAATTTTAGCAATGTCTAATATAATTACAAATTTAAGCTATTTATGTATAGTAGCAATTTTTGGATATATAGCGGCAAGATTTTGCGGGGTTAGATTTAAAATTGCACCAATGTTTGCTCTATCAATATATGCGCTAACACTACCAATAATTTTAGCATGTATATATAATATTGTATTTGTGTTTACAGGATTTATAATAAAATATTTTAATGTTATGTATTTATTAATTGCTTATGTTTATATAATTGCAGCAATATTAATGATAAAATATGATTTAATAAAACAAAATCAAGAGCTACAAAAAATAATAGAAGTACAAAAACAAGTGAAAAAAGAAATAGAAGAAGAAAACAAAAGAGATGAGAAGCCAGAGAAAAAAGAAGAAAAAAAGAAAAAAGAGGAACCAGAAGAAGAACCAGTAATTAATGAGGAAAATGAGCCTGATGGATCAGAAATATAAAAAAAGGAAAGTGTAGATTATGAAAAAGAATGGGAAAAATCAAAAAAATAATGAAACATTAAAAACCGCTATTTTAATAATTTTACTAATGATAGTTTTAGCAGGAGCATTTGCTATATATTATTTTACTAATAAAGAAAATGTAGATGAAAAAGAATTAGCTTATACTGAGTTAATAACATCAATAAAAGAAGGAAAAATAGAAAAAATAGAAATGACAACAGGTAGTACATCTATAAAAGTTACAATGAAGGGTGAAGGAGAAGAAAAAGACAGAGAAAAAAAGGTTTTAGTGCCTAGTGTACAAGCTTTTATGGAATTAATACAAGAAAAAGTAGATAAAGAAGGCATAGAAATTAAATTAAATCAAAAGCCAATAAATCCAGTAATTAGAGTGTCTGATTCTTTATTTTCTCTATTACCAACAATATTATTAGTAGTATTAATGCTAATGGTATTTAAAATGCAGGGACTTGGTGGAGATAGTGGAAAAGTTTATGGAGGAGAAGACGGAAGTAAAAGATCAGAAGTTAGATTTGATGATATAGCAGGATTAGATGAAGAAAAAGGTGAATTAATTGAAATAGTTGATTTTTTAAAAACACCACAGTCTTATTTAAATATGGGAGCTAAAATTCCAAAAGGAATTTTATTATATGGAAAGCCAGGAACAGGAAAAACATTAATAGCAAAAGCAATAGCTGGAGAAGCTGGAGTTCCATTTATATCAATGAGTGGTTCTGAATTTATAGAAATGTTTGCAGGACTGGGAGCATCAAGAGTCAGAAAATTGTTTGATAAAGCAAAAAAAATGTCACCTTGTATAGTATTTATAGATGAAATTGATGCAATAGGATCTAGAAGAACAAGTAATAGTGGTTCAGAAACAGAAAACAATCAAACATTAAATCAATTATTAGTTGAAATGGATGGATTTGATACAAACGAAACTGTTATAGTATTGGCAGCTACTAATAGACCAGAGATGCTAGATAAAGCATTATTAAGACCAGGAAGATTTGATAGACAAATAAC
>CANOVB010000006.1 GCA_947570695.1 uncultured Clostridium sp. | reverse complement strand
AATTTTCTAGTATAAATATTTTTCCTTTAAATTGTGGCATTAATGATATTTCATGAATATATTTTATTAAATCTTGACCTTCTTTATCTGCTGGATGCGCTTTTCCTGCAAATATTATTTGAACTGGTCTTTTTTCATCATTTAATATTTGTGTAAGTCTTGCTATATCTTTAAATAATAATGTTGCTCTTTTATATGTTGCAAATCTTCTTGCAAATCCTATTGTTAAAGCTTTTGGATTTAACTTACCTACTACTTCTGCAATTTGATCATATCCAATTCCACTATTTACATATCTATCTGTTACATTTTGTTTTATTAGTCTTATTAATTTTTCTTTTCTTTCAATATGTTCTGCCCATAATTTATCATTTGGGATATTATCTATTTTTTCCCATGTAGATTCTAATTGAATTTTATCCTGCCAATATGGTGGCAAATATTCATTAAATAATTCCTTTATATTTGGTGCAAGCCATGAACATGTATGAATACCATTTGTTATATGTGTAATTGGTGATTCGTCTTCTGCAATATTGGGCCATACTTCACTAAATAGCTCTCTAGAAACTGCTCCATGAAGTTTACTTACTCCATTTTTCTTACCCGCAATTTTTAATGCTAGAATTGCCATATTAAATCCTGGCTCTAGATCTTCTCCTGGCATCCCCAATTTTAAGAAAGTTTCTTTTGGTATTCCTAATTTATCCCAAAAACCATCAAAATATTTTTCTACTAAACTAATATCAAAAATATCATTTCCAGCTGGAACTGGTGTATGTGTTGTAAATACTGTTTTTACTGTTGCTATTTCTTTTGCCATTTCAAATGATACTTGTTTTTCTTGCATTATGTTCTTAATTAATTCCAAAGTTAAGAAAGAAGAATGTCCTTCATTCATATGATATACTGATGGTTCATATCCCAATTCTTTAAGTAATTTTACTCCTGCCATACCTAAAACTATTTCTTGACGAATCCTCATTTCTTTATCTCCGCCATATAAACGAAGAGTTATTCCTCTAAATTCTTCTTCGTTTTGTTCTATATCTGAATCCATCAAATATAATTTAATTCTTCCAACATTTATTTGCCATATTTTTAAATACAAAGTTTTACCTAGTAAAGGTATATCTATTACTATATCATCATTCATTTTATCTTTTACTGGAGAAATAGGTAAATTGTATAAATCTATATTATTGTATTCTGAGCATTGTTCTCCACGTGAATTTATTTTTTGATGGAAATATCCATTTTTATATAATAATCCTACTGCTACAAAAGGAATACCTAAATCACTTGCTGATTTTAAGTGATCTCCTGATAAAATCCCTAATCCTCCTGAATATATTGGTACTACTTCATCTAGTCCATATTCAGCTGAAAAATATGCTATTAAATCTTGCTTATTATCTGGATAATTTTCTGAAAACCATGTGTCTTTGCTTTCCATATAATTAATATAATTTTCAACTACATTATCATATTTTTTAAGAAATTCTTGATTATTAGATATTTCTTCAATTCTACTTTGACTTACCATTTTTAAAAACTTTACAGGATTTTTCTCACTATTTTCCCATAAATCATTGTCAATTAATTTAAATAATCTTAAAAATTCTGTGTTCCAAGACCACCATAAATTATTAGCAATTTCTGATAATTTATTTATCCTTTGTGGAAGCTGTGGCACTACTGTAACTCTATTGAATATATACATTATATATTCCTCCTTCGTATTTTAAAATTTATTTTTCCTTATGTTCAATAATAATTATTATCTATTAAAATACTTTTTTTGTCAATTATTTTCTAGCAATTTACATATACATTATTTTTTTATTACATTTATTTTACATTCGTCTTTTTTCTACAAAATTATATTATAATTATTTTTATAGTGGAAAAGTTATATTTTTCTACTATATAATAGTTTTGCTAAATATTGTATACAAAAAAATTTACTAAAAATCGGAAATCTTTCAGATTTGTTTTTAATATTGGAGGAAAATTTCATGAAACTTAATAAAGAAAAAAATATCAAACTTTGCCAAAAAGCTTTATATGCTAAACAATTACAATACTATTCAAAATTATGTGAATTATATGCTGAATTAGCAACTTTAAAAGGATTTGATACTACTCCAGAAGCTATTCAACAAGCATATTCTGCTCCTCTTTCAGCAGCTGTTGCAGGTAAAGATTTTACAGATATTGGAAATGCCCCATATTCTCCTGCCGAACTTGAGATTTTTAAGCAATATGCATTTTGCTCTAAAAGACTTAACCAATTTAAAAAAGCTGCTAGCAAATTAGAAAAGGCTATAAATCATAAATATGGTGAGGGTTATATCGATTCCTCTGCTATTGCTGATTATGATTTTTTTATGCAAAATACTTCAAAAAGTACAAAATCTTTTCATGATTATATTGATGAGAGCTCTCCTGCTCTTATTGGTCATAAGTATTTCGTAGCTACAAATATTGCTCTTGATAAAATACGTGAAATTGACCAAAATCATTTATCTCCAAAATCTATTTTAGATTATTTAACACCAGCAAATTTTGGTGCTACAATAGTTGGTTTTAAATCTCCAAAAGAAGTTATTTGGGATGCAGAGGAAAGAGAAGATCCTGATGATGAATTGAACTATTCTAATGAACCAAATAAACTTGCATCTGCTGCATATACTTTGGGAAGAAAAGCCCAGAAAAAAACAGCTCAAGTTTATAAAGCAAACAAAACCAAAGTTCGTGCTACTATAGCCGCTGTATTAGCTGCTTCCGCTCTTTATTCAACTGCAGCACATATTCATAGTGTTTCTGAATATAATAATTTATCAGTTACAACAAATCAAGAACAAGGATATAATCTTTATATTTCAGATGAAACTAAAGCTATGCTTTCTAGAATAAGACAAAATATAGAAAACTGTCAAAATTCTTCAACTATTCCTTCCTATGAGGAAATTCAAGAAATTAGAGATGATTTAGATGATGTTATAGATTTTGTTATGGGAGATTTAACAAAACAAGCATTTGAAGAAGCAAATCCAGATTGTCATGTAACAAATGTTGAAACAGCTTATGATAAAACTCCTCGTTCAGCAAATAATGAACCAACTCCAGAGTATACTTGTAGAATAGATTATACAGATGGAAAAGGTAGAGAAGATAGTGTTATAATAAATGAATTTAAGTCTTTACCTATTTTTTCAAATAATACTGATATTGAACAAAGTTATGAGAATGAATATACTCTTGATTATAAAAACAATGCTTATAGTATTTACTACAATTCTAATGCTTCTTATCTTGAAAGAACAGAACAAATAGCTAATTTATTAGAATCTTATAAAACTATTTTAGAAGAAACTGAGCATCTAGCCGGAACTAAAATGATTTATAATAACGGATTTTTAATTATACCACCAAGTATAAAAACTACTATTCCAGATAAAGTAAATTCTAAAGACAAAACTGATTCTGATATTGAAAGAGATTGATTTTTTCATAATACTCTATTATATATATTAAAAAAGAAAAATAGGCTATCAAAAAAAGCCTATTTTTCTTTTTTATGCTATAAAAATTGCAAAGCAATTTTCTATAATATAATAAATTTGTCGATATTTATACATAAATTTTACTTTTCCCAATATTATTTGTTTTATTTTTTATAATTCAAAAGCATTTGGTAATAAATCATTTAAAGTATATTCTTCCACTTTATTTCCATATACTGTGTAAATCTTGAAATCTTTATCTACAAATTCACTCATAAATTGTCTGCACACTCCGCATGGTAAACACTTTTCAGTTGGTTCCCCTTTTGGTCCTCCTACTACTAGTATGCTTTCAAATTCTCTTTCTCCCTCTGAAACAGCTTTACAAAAAGCCACTCTTTCTGCACAAATGCTTTGTATTCCTTGATTTTGAACATTACATCCTGTATATATCTTTCCATTTTTTGTTCTTAAAGCTGCTCCAACTGTATATGGTACATAATTTGCATATGCTCTATTTCTTGCATTTGTTGCAAGTATTATATCATCTTTTAAATCTAACATTTTTTAGCCTCCTAATTTTTATTTATATTTTTTTATATTAAGTAATAATCTACCACTTCTTGTTTCCTTTTCTATACCATTAAATATAAATTTTCCTTTACCACGTATTGTTATTATATCATTAATTTCTATTTTTTTACTAATCTTAAATTCATTTACCGAATTCAAAAATACTTTTCCTGAATTTATAATCTCTTCTGCCATGCTTCTAGAACATTTTGCTAGTTCTGATACAAAATTATCTAACCTAATTGAAGAAACTATAATATTTATATCCTCAAATTCATTTTTTATTTTTGTCAAAGATTTTATATTTTCTACTATAATTTCAGATTTTCTAAATCTTGTTAAATCTTTTAGTCCTTCCTGCAAGTATTTTGATACTTCTGAAAGAGAAATAATATCTGCACCATAGTCTGTTATAATTATATCACCAAATTTCTCTCTTTTTATACCAAGCTTCATTATTCCACTAAGAATTTCTCCATGTTCATATTTTATATTATTTGGTAATTTAATTTTTATTACTTCTAAAATTTTTTCCAAATTTTTCTCTAATATTTCTCTAGTAGAAAATTTTTCTGGATAAAATATTAAAATACTTCTATCTGAATTTTCTCTTCCACCATAAAATATATAATTGCTAACTTTATTTTCTTTTAAAAACTTTTTTATAACTGATATTTCAGAAATATTTAAAAAATCTGTATATGTAATTTTGTTTTTGCTTTTACAAAATTCATATTTATCATTTACTTTTGCAATTAATAATTTATTTTCTTCATCATATTTTTTTATCATACTAATAATCCTACAATTAAAGATGTAAGTAGTGGAACAGTTAGATTGTCTGTTCCTTTTATTGAAGCTGCTTCTACTATAGTAATTAAAATCGCTACTAATACAGATTTTATTGCTACATATTCAGCTTTACTATATGTTAAAAATCCTGCTAAGATCATCAAAGTTACACAAAACATGGCAAGTGATCCGGCTACTGTTTTTCTATTACCCTTTATTCTAAACTCAGGGCTTTTAATTGATTGACCTATCACTGCTGCTAGTCCATCTCCATAACCCATTACGGCTACTCCACATAATCCAATTAGTGGATTTTTCAGTGGTCCAAATGTTAATATTGCTAAAATAAGTAAAGTAATTGCATAATATACAGTTCCTAAACTATCTTTATTTTCCTCTCCTTCTTCTCTTTCCATTACTTTTATAATATCCATTTTATATGATGCATAATTTATTATGACAAAGATCGCTGGCATAAATGCTGCTGCCCACGCATTATCAAAAAATATCATTGCTATAATCCACCAATTTGAAAGCATTATATGTATAAATTTTCTGCTTGCTTCTTTTCCAGCTTTTTCAAATAATCTAGCTGAAACAAAAATTATTCCTATAAATATTATTGAAACTAATATTCCAAATATATTATTCATTTTTCTCTCTTTCTTTTAACAAATTAGTAGTTTTTAAATTATTAAAATTTACCTCTTGGTATTATATCAAAAAAAGCACTTTATACAAGTACTTTTTTTGATTTTATATAAAAATTCTCTATAGTTACTACAAAATAGAGCATATATCAATATTTATACTGAAATTTTACTTTTGCTCTCCTAATATTTTAGCAATCTCTTCATGCCTTTTTACCTTTGCTGTAGTAGTTTTTATAAGTTCTTCATCTGTTATTATTATTTCTCTTATATGTTTATATGGTGGCATATTTTTATTAATATCTGCAATATGCTTTTTCATTAATTTATAAATTTCATCTTCACTAACATAACCTATTATATCTTTTATAGCTTCTTTATCATATACAATTTTCACACATACGTCCAAATCATTATCTCTAGTAGGTTTTCCATAAACTATACTTTCTTTTACTCCTGGAATATAACTTATTAAAGTTTCTAACTCTTCTGGAAATATATTTTTTCCGTTTTTTTGAACAATAACATTTTTCTTTCTTCCAGTTATATGCAGATATTCATTTTCTAAATATCCTAGATCCCCTGTTTTAAACCATTCTCCAGACATAACATCTTCAGTTGCTTCATTATTGTTATAATATCCAATCATAACACTTGGTCCTTTAACCCAAATCTCTCCAATTCCCTTTTCATCTGGGCTATCTATTTTTACCTCTAATGAGGGCAATGCCTTTCCAACTGTTCCTACTTTTTGAGTTTTATCTCCTTCAACTGCAACTACTGGAGAAGTTTCTGTTAGTCCATAGCCTTGAGCAAGTCTTATTCCTAAACCATTTAAAGAATTTATTAAATTTGGATCCATTGCAGCAGCTCCAACAACTACCAATCTTACATTTCCACCAATAGCTTCATGTATTTCTTTAAACACCTTTCTTTTTAAATTTATGTGTACTTTATCTAAAATATTTGTAAATTTTATCATTCTATTTAAAAGTTTAGTTTTTCCTTCTTTTTCAACAGTTTTCATTATTCTTTTATATATGCTTTCCATGATTAAAGGAACACACACTATAACTGTTGGCTTATATTCGCAAAGATTTTGCTGTATATATTTTAATCCATCACAAAAAGCAATCCAACCGCCTATATAAACAACCATTTGATTTATAATTGATTGAAATGCATGGTGGAATGGTAATAATGCAAGCATACTATCATTTGAATCAAATTTAATTATTCTTGCTAAATCCATTACATTTGCACATATATTTTTTTGTGAAAGCATTACTGCTTTTGACATTGCCGTTGTTCCGGATGTAAACAGCATTATAGAAGTTTTATCCTCATCTATTTCTGCATCTAAATGACTTCTATCACCTTTTTCTAAAAGTTCTTTTCCTTTTTCTAATAATTTTTTATATGATAATATTCCATCTTTATCTTCTTCAAAATCAAAACAAATAAAATATTCTATTTGTGACAATTTTTCTTCTTTTATTTTTTTAATTACTTCTAAATATTTTTCTTCAAAAACAATCGCTTTAGCTTCACTTCTTCCTGCCAAAGAAATAATCTCATTATCAGGCAAAGCTTTATCTAATGGAACAATAACTTTATTACCAGTTGTAACTGCATAATAAACAGAAGTCCATTCATATCTATTTTTTGATATTAGAGCTATTCTTTCTTCTTGTAGTCCCATAGAATTTAATGCTGTTCCAAAATAGTCAATTTCATTTTTAAATTCTTTATATGTAATTATATTAAATTCTACTTTTTCATCTTTTTTGTACATTCTTTTTTTAAATTTAAAAGCTGGATTATCTCCATATAAATCAACTGTTTGATTCAATAATTCTTTTAAATTTTTGACTTCTCTTACTTCATAATAATTATTCTCCATATAAATCCCCCGATAAATTTAGATTTTTAAAAGTAATATTATTATACTACTTAAATTTAAAATAATCTATAGAATAAGTAGTCAGTTTTTAATTAAATTTCTTTATTTCTTTACAATCTAAATATACATCATTATCTATCCAATTTTTATTTTCTTCTATATTATTTCTTACAACAGTTGCACTTATTGGAACGGTTTTTCTTTCATTATCAATTCTTCTATCTGTTAAATTCATATATTTTGCAACACTTGCACCATATTCTTCACTACTATAAAAATGAGTAGGTTTCTCATCTCCTAAAATCTTTGTTAAATATTCCATTTGAATATTTACGCTTTTTTCATCTAGACCATATTGTGAAGGAGGATTATGTGCAAACTTTATTTCAACATTAGGATATAATTTTTTTATCCAACTAGCCCTTTTTTCTGTTGGGATATCAATTACATCTGTATCATATACAACAACAATTACTTTGTCCATTTCTTTTAATGCTGTTTCTATTAAAAACTGATGTCCTTTATGTAGTGGAGCAAATTTTCCGATTGTAAAACCAATTTTTTCTAAATTTTCTTTTTCCATATAAAATCCCTTTTTTTAATATTCTTTTGGCTAAAATTTATGAAAATTATTCATATCTTAATGCATCTATTGGATTCATTTTTGCCGCTTTATTTGCTGGATAATATCCGAAAAATACACCTATAGACATTGAGAATATTAATGATACTATTATTCCTGAAACTGATGGTTTTGCTGGATATCCAAGTAGATTTGAAGCAAGCATACCGCCTCCAACTCCTAATATAACTCCAAACATTCCACCTATTAAACATATTATCATTGCTTCTACAATAAATTGCATTCTTATAGAAGAATTTTTTGCTCCTAAAGCTTTTCTTGTACCAATTTCTCTGGTTCTTTCAGTAATTGATACAAGCATTATATTCATAACCCCTATTCCACCAACAACCAATGCAATTCCTGCAACTATCGATATTGCAAGTGTTATAGTTGATAACATATCTGTAAGCATTGATACCATACTTCCCATTGTTATAGCTTGTATTTCACAATTTCTGTTTGTTCTATAATAAGGTTCAAAAAAGTTTTCTATTTTAGCTGCAAGAACATCTGCATCAACACCAACTGAAGTAATAATTTGCAAATAAGGATATGCTATTTTTGAATGTTCAAAATTTAGTGCTGTTTTTAAAGGAACATATAAATCTGTGGCAGCATCATCTCCTCCTAAACTCATTCCCATCATCATTCCTGTATTTTGATGTTCATAAATTCCTATAATAGTAAATTTTTCATTTTTCCCATCTACTGTAATATCAATTTCTTGTCCTAAAGCTTTATTAACATCCCCATCAAATATTTTATTTACTAACTTATCTGATGCTATTACTACATTTTTTCTATCTTCAAAATCTCCTTCTGAAAACATACGTCCACCTAATAATTCTAACTTATTAGTAATATAATATCCAACACTATTTCCCATTAAATTTATATTTGCTGTATTTTTTCCTTGACTTGCAATTCCAGAACCAGCATTATATTGTAAATTAATAGCATATATTTCATCTGAAAATTTATCACACAATTCTTTTATCATCTCTTCTGTAATATAATCATCTTCTGTATAACCGCTTGATGCTATTGTTCCATATTTAATTCCATCAATTTTAGACTTTTCCTCTTCTTGCTTTCTAGAGTTTACCATTACATATACATCATTCGCTCCCATAGATTGCATATTTTCAGATACTGAAAGAGTAAGAGAATCTCCTACAGTAATAATAGCAATAACAGAACCTATACCAATAATAATTCCAAGCATTGTTAATAATGCTCTCATTTTATTGGAAAGTAAACTATTTATAGCTAAAATAATATTTTCCCATATAAGTAGCATTATTCTTCTCCTCCTTCTGTTTCTTTCAGTGTTGCTTCTTTTTTATTTTCTTTTTCTGCACTATTTATTGTTTCTTTATTTACATTAAGTTCTTCTTTCTTTTTTTCCATGTTGTTTTCTTTATCTTTTTCTAAATTATTTTCTTCATCTTTATTATTTAATTTTTTGTTTTCCTCATTATTTGTATCAATTTTTTCTTTATTCTTTTCAGTCTCATTTGCACTAGTTGTTTTTTTATCTCTATTCTTTTTTACTTCATTTATTATATTTCCGTCTTTAATTGATATAATTCTATCTGTTTCTGAAGCAAGTTCTTCTGAGTGAGTTATTAATACTATTGTTTTATGTTTTTCTTTATTTAATTTATGAAATAAATCCATAACTAATCTACCAGTTTTAGAATCTAATGCTCCTGTTGGTTCATCGGCTAAAATTATAGCAGGATCATTTGCCATTGCTCTTGCAATAGCTACTCTCTGTTTTTGTCCTCCTGACAATTCTTCTGGTAAATGTTTTGCTCTATCTGCCATTTCAACTAATTCTAATAATTCTTTTGCTCTTTTTATTCTTTCATTTCTTTCCATTCCAGCATATAACATTGGTAATTCAACATTTTTTAAAGCATTTGTTTTAGCTATCAAATTATATGTTTGAAAAACAAAACCTATTTTAGCATTTCTAATTTCTGATAATTCTGATTCATCAGCCTCACCAATATCTATATCATCTAAAATATATTTTCCAGAAGTCGGTCTATCTAAAACTCCTATCATATTCATTAATGTAGATTTTCCTGACCCAGATGGACCAACTATTGCAACAAATTCTCCTTCTTCTACTTCTAATGAGATTCCATGCAATATTTCTAGTTCATTTGGCTCGCCTTCATAAAACTTTTTTACTATATTTTCTAATTTTATTATTGAACTCATTTTACATTTCCTCTCTATAATCCTGCATCTGGTCCCATCATTTCAATTAAGCTTTCTATCGAATTTCCTGCATCTACTTGTGGTAACACAACTTTCATTCCATCTTTTAATTTGTCAGAAATAATTTCTATATAGTAAGTACCTTCAATTCCTGTTGTTACATTAAGTTCTTCTTTTTCTTCTCCAGTTTCATTTTTTGCTATTTCAATATATTTTGTTCCATCTTCTCTTGTGTAAACACTATCATAAGGAACTGACCATACGTTTTCTTTCATATCTGTTATAACACTTAATTTGGCATTCATTCCTAAACGTAATCTATCATTTTGTGAATCTAAAGCAATTTTCACAGTATAAGTTGCATTTGAACTTACCGTTGTAGCTCCTGTCATTGCAGACGCACTTCCTAATGATGAAGTACTTGATGTTACAGCTGTATATATTACTCTTCCTTCAAGTTCTTCATCTCTTGTTGCATCTGTCTTTATTAAAACTTTCATTCCGACCTGAATATCTGGAATATCATATTCAGATATTTCAGCTTCTACTATTAAGTCTTCACATCCTTCAATAATAGCTATTTGTGTTCCTGTATAAATATCTCCTGTTTTCACATTTACCTTTGTAACAGTCCCAGAAACTCCTGCTTTTAAATTTCCTTCTGCTAGTTGTTTTTGTAATTCTTTTACTTGTGTTGCTTGAGTTTGAGTACTTATACTTGCTCCTAGTTCTTGCGTTGCAACTCCATCTTGCAGGCTTGCAACTGAACTATTTGAAGCTGATACTGCACTATTATAAGCTGTAACAGTTGCATCATGAGCTTGTTTTAAATTTGAAACTGTTGCCTCAAGTTGTGCAATTTGAGCTTGTAATTCTTGTGTACCTTGTGAAACCGTATTATATTGATTTAAATTTGCAAGTTTTGAATCATAATTAGCTTTACTAGCTAAATATTGGCTTTCAGCAGTTCTAAATGCAGTTTCAATAGGTGCTAATCCAGCTTTTGCGTCAGCATATTTTTGTCTAATTTGCTCATATTGTGCATCAGAATAATTTGTTCCTTGAAGTTTTTGACCAAAATCATCAAAATATTGATTATACTCTGCTTTTACAGCTGCTACTTCTGCTGATTTTGCATTAAATTCGTTTTGTTTTTGTTCATATAATGTTCTTTTAGGATCATAATCTTTTTTTGCTGCATCTAATTCAATTTGTGCTGCTTTCTTTAATGCTTCAATATTAGCTAAATTACTATTTTGTTCATTTAATTTAGCTCTAGCAGAATTTAACTGGTCAACTGCTTGATTATATGCATTTGCTGCTCTATCAACTTCTGCTTTACTACTATTTATTTGGGCATCTCTATTTGTTATTGCATCATTTAAACTTCTTCTTGCTCCCTGAACTCCAAGAGTACTTTGTGCATTACCTACACTTATACTTTTTTGTAAATCGTTTAAATTATTTGCCAAACTAGAAGTATCAAATGTACATATAATATCATCTGCTGAAACTTTATCTCCTTCTTTTACATTTACAGCTGTAATTTTCATTCCTGTTAGAGTTGATACTACTTCTTTTGTATTATTGGCTTTTATAATTCCTGTTGAACTAATGCTTTGTGCAATAGTTCTTTTTTCTATAGCTTCAGTCTCAATTTTTACTGTTTTTTCTTCTTTTTGACTTGTGATTTTTACCATAGCAATAATTGCAATAATTATAACAATTCCAATTATTATCTTTTTCTTTTTGTTTTTCTTCTTTTTACTCATTTTTACTTAAATTACTCCTTTTAATTAAATGTTTTCTTTTATATATTTTATAACTTTTAATTTTTAATATTCTTTTATCTTCTGTAAATTCTATATTTTATAATCATCTAAAAAATGATGTTTTTCATCACCTTTTTGATATGATATTATTGTTGTCAAATTAATATTCTGAACACTATTAAAAATATTAATATCTATATTTTCATAGTCCTTTTTTAGTTCTTTTATAAGTTTTTTCATTAGTTCTCTTTTGGACTTTCCATCTGCATTTTCAATATTTGTATAATTTTCAGTAAATCTACAAGCACATCTAATAAATTCTAAATTATTTTTTTCAGCCCATTTAATAATATCATCTTCTTTTACTAAATAAAGTGGCCTTATAAGTTCCATTCCTGGATGTGAAGTACTTTTTAATTTTGGCATCATTGTTTGAATTTGTGAACCATAAAACATTCCCATTAATATTGTTTCAATTACATCATTAAAATGATGTCCCAAAGCTATTTTATTGCATCCTAATCTTTTTGCTTCTTCATATAAATAGCCTCTCCTCATTCTTGCACATATATAGCAAGGACTATCTTCTATATTTACCACTCTATTAAATATATCTGTTTCAAACATTTTTATTGGTATATTCAAAATTTTGCTATTCTCAACTATTTTTTGTTTATTAATTTCATTATAGCCTGGGTTCATAACAATAAATTCTAGTTCAAAATTCTTTTTTCTATGTCTTTTTAGTTCCTGAAAACATTTAGCCATAAGACTAGAATCTTTTCCACCAGAGATACATACCGCAATTTTATCATTTTCCTGTATCATATCATAACCACAAATAGCTTTTACAAATTTACTCCAAATATCTTTTCTGTAATTTTTTATTATAGTTTTTTCTATTTCTTTAAATCTCTCCATAAATGTATCCTTTAATTATAAGTTTACTATATGACAATATTTTTCAAAATCGTCCTTTATTATAACACAAATCATGTCGAAATTCCAGATTTTAATAAAATATTAATATTTATTGCTTTTTATATGTATTTATTTTTATTCATTTTTTTAACTAATTTATCTAATATTTCAAATTAACAACTAAATTATTTTATATTAATTCTAAAATTCGTATATTAATTCTTTGAAATTTTTATGGATTTTATCATAATAATGTGAACTTAATATTAATTTTCTCTGTAATATTATTGTAATATTATTTTAATCTTAATGTTATACTTCTTTATGCTCTTTTATGCTATAATCTATATATTAATAATAGTAAAATTATGTAAGAAGTATTAAATTAATTGTTTTTCGCAGTTTTTCCAATGCTTCTAGGAGGATTAAATCAATGTTAAATGTACCAATGTTAAAATTAGAAAAGAATAATACTTATTTAAACTCTCAATTAGAACAACAAGAAAATAATAAGCAATTAATTTTAAACATTATTGCTAATATAAATTTAATATTAAATAATCCATCAACTACAGACTCTAGTTCTTATGAAACAATTTTAAACTCTGCTAATGATTATTTATCAACAATTTCTGATAATATTATTACATTAGAAAGATTAAACATGGAAATTTTGACAATTTCTAAAGAATTAGAAGATTTACAATCAGATGAAAATAAAAATACAAAATCAAAAGAATTTTTTATAAAATCTTTTTCAAATATAAAAAATACTATCGCAAAATATACAGAGAAATTTCAAAATGCTCAAAAAAAATTAGACTCTGACAATAAAAACTTTAACGAATTTATAAATGTAAATAATTTCAAATATAATTTTGAAACTGTAGTCAACGATGAAGGAACAAACTCAGAAACTTACAAATTTACAGGCTTTATTATTGACAATCAAGCAGAAGAAATAGTTGAAGACATTGCTCCTGCTGTAGATTATCAAGAAGTTGATGTTGAAGATGTTGCTCCTGCTGCAGATTATCAAGAAGTTGATGTTGAAGATGTTGCTCCTGTTACAGATTATTCAGAAATAAATGTTGAAAATGTTACTTCTGTTGCAGATTGTTCAGAAGTTGATGTTGAAGATGTTGCTCCTGTTACAGATTATTCAGAAATAAATGTTGAAAATGTTACTTCTGTTGCAGATTGTTCAGAAGTTGATGTTGATAATATTGAAAAAGAGAATAATATAGAAGCTAATAAAAAAATTGATGAATTAACTAATAATTTTAGAAAAATGTTAATTAATTTATCTAATAATACTACAAAACCTGAAAATGCCTCTGATTTAATTTCTTCTTATTTTGAAGAAATTAGTCAATTATCTCCAAATTCAATAAATGAAGAATTAAAAAATTTGGAAACAGAAATAACTCCTGAAACAGAAGAAAATTTAGAAATACCAGAAGATGTAGAATCTACTATTGCTGATTACTATATTTATACTGAAGGTGAAAACACTGATGACATTGGAGAAAAAATAAATAATTACTATAAAATTCCTACTACTTCAAATATAACAGAAGTAGTTATTAATGACGAACCTGTTACTAAAGAAGATAATTTTGAAAATATAGTTTATGAAGAAACTGCTATGAATACAGAAAATATTGAGGAAAATGTAACTTATGAAGATACTACTATAGATAATATAATTTCAGACACTCAGGATAATATTGTAGATAATTCAGTTCAAAATAATTTTGAAGATATAGCTAAAGAAGAAATTTCTATTGATATAGAAGAACCTATTACAGAAACTAATGATAATAAAGAAAACATTAATAATATTGTTGAACCTAAAGTTTCTGACAATGTTGTTAATAATATAATTGAAGACGTATTTAATGAAAGATTAATGGCTGAGCATAAACGCTCTGCTAGTATTCAAGATATTACTGATGATATAATTAATAACGAAGAAATATCATCTGAAATTTCAGATGAAGTTATTGAAGAAACACCAGCTATAGATAATGATATTGAAGAAAGTGCAAACATTAATGAAGAGATACCAAATAACAAAACTACTTTAGAACAAGAACCTGTTCTTAATGGTTTTGGTTATGATTTGGGAAGAACTTTTGCAAATAATTTCACAAATAGATTAAACTTTGATTTAACAAATAATTCTGATTCAAATATTATTGATGAAGCAATTATTCAAGAAGAATTATTAAAAAATAAGCTTAAAAAAATTATTACAGCAGTTGCTGATAATGAAACTTTGATTATTTCTGAAAAAACTAATAAAATTTATTTACCTTATAAAATAGTTGAATTAATTAATTATATAGATAATTATCCAAATGTATATTCTTCTTTGTCAGATGTAGTTGAACAAGAATTTATATTACCTTTTGATTATTTTATGAAACATCCTTATAGATCAAGATTTTTTGAAACATATAATCTTATAAGAAATCGCCAAGGACGTTCTCCTATTTCAGCTCTTGCTTATGGTTTAAAACTTATACATAAATCTAATTTAAACCCTGCAATAATTGCTTCTTGTAAAACAGAAGAAGAATTAAAAAATTATATTTATTATCTTGATAATAATAGATTAAGTGAATTTAAAGCATTTAATATTATATATCAAGTTAATCCATTATAATAAATCCAAAATTTAAGTAAATTTGTTTGAATTTTAAAAAAATTTTTCTGATTTATTATAATAATGTGATATTCAAATTTTCATTATAAAAAATTTAAGTCTGAGATTATTCTCAGACTTTTGTTATTTTAATAACTTTTATACTCATAAAATCTATTATAACTATAAAACTTTTTACATTACTCTATAAAATTATACAAATTAATCCTCCACTTCCCTCATTTACAATCCTTTGCAAAGTTTCTTGTAATTTCATTTGAGCCTCTTCTGGCATTTTAGCTAATTTGTTTTGTAGTCCCTCATTTACTAATTCGTGTAAACTCTTACCAAAAATATTAGATTCCCAAATTTGTTTTGGATCATTTTCAAATTCAGAAAGTAAATATTTCACTAGATCTTCAGATTGTTTTTCACTTCCTACTATTGGTGAAACTTCAGTTTCTGTATTAATTTTTATCATGTGTATTGATGGCGCTTTTGCTTTTAATTTTACACCATACTTACTTCCTTGTTTCACAATTTCTGGTTCGTCTAATATTAAATCTTCTATTCCTGGTGTAACAATTCCATATCCTTTTTCATTAACTTCATGTATTGCATAAGCCATTTTATCGTAATCTTTCTTAACTTTTGAAAATGATGATATACATGAGAAAAGCTCTCCTTCATTTTTTATTTCAACACCTGTTATACTTGTAAGTACATTATAGAATAAACTATCATTTAACTCTGCATTAACTGTTACAATTCCCGTTCCTAAATTGATTTCTTCTATGCTAGATTTCTTTATCTCTTCGCATTCTTGCAATTTTAAATAATTTTCATTTACATCCTTTAATCTTCTAGTATTTGCAAATGATTTTTTTACTGTTTCAAATAATGAAACTTTTAATTCATTATTTATGTCTAATCCATCTATCCATCTAGGAAACTTCACTTCAACTCTTTCAATCATAAATTCATACAATAATTTAGAAAAAATAAGATTTATATCTTCTAAATTCAAATTTAAACAGTTTATTGGAATAACTGTTGTTCCATACTTTTCTGATAAATTATTTGCCATTTGTATACTATAAGCATCATTAGGATTCTGACAGTTCATTAACATTATAAATGGTTTATTTAATTCTTTTAGCTCGCCAACCACTCTTTCTTCTGCCATGATATATTCATCTCTTGGTATGTCTGTAATTGTTCCATCTGTTGTTATTATAATTCCAACTGTTGAATGTTCTACTATTACTTTTTTTGTTCCAAGTTCAGCTGCTGTTTCAAAAGGAATCTCCTCATCAGACCATGGTGTTTTTACCATTCTTGGCATATCATCTTCCAAATATCCAAGAGCATTATTAACTAAGTAACCTACACAGTCTACTAATCTTGTTTTTAATTTTACATTCCCTTCTAAATTTATTTCTACAGCTTCATTTGGTATAAACTTAGGCTCTGTTGTCATTATTGTTCTACCACTTGCACTTTGTGGTAACTCATCAACAGCCCTTTCTCTTTTAAATTCATTTTCAATATTTGGAAGTACTAAAAGTTCCATAAATCTTTTTATAAATGTGGATTTTCCTGTTCTTACAGGTCCTACTACTCCTATATAAATATCTCCTTCCGTTCTTTGTGCGATGTCCTGATATATTCCTAAACTTTCCATAAAAAAATACCCTCCTATAAATTTGTACATCTTTTACTAATTTATATTAAGGTATTTTATTTTTATGACTAATTTTTAAATACGATTTCCTACATTTACAAAAATATAAAATTCTCCTTTTTCCATATCTATTTCTTTAAAATATTTATTAAAAACATTAATTTTGTTTAAAGTATTTGGTACATTTAATTGTTTTTCAATTTTTATATTATTAAGTTCTCCTTTTTTGTCTGTCCAAATCATCATATATTCCATATTTTCTGATAATGGATATTCATTTATTATATTAAATTTATTATTTGTATAAGTTCCAGAATTTACAAACCCTTTATCTTTTTTATCAAATTTCTGATAAACTATATTTTTCCAATAGGTTTCTGGATAATTTTTATAGTAATAATAAATCTCATAATCATTTTTATTTATATAATATGTTGATAAATATAATTTGTAATCATTTGAGCCTACATTAACTAATTTCAAATCTTCTTCAATATCTGCTATAATGTTTTGTTTTAATTCATAATTTTTGCCTCTTCCACATTGATATATTTTATCTTTAATTTGTACATATTCACCAGTTCCAGCAAGACTCAATTCTTTTACATTATATATTGGAACTAGTTCATCATCTAAGGCATATGTATTATTGTCAAAACTTTTTGAATAAATTTCTTTTAATTCTATTATTTTTAATTCTTGCGTCTGTTTTTTATTAAGTAAACTAGTAAAAATTCCTAAAACAAAAACAAGTAAAAAAAGCATTGCTAATAAAACAAATAATGAAATTACTCCTTTTTCTGATTTTAGTTTACTCATATTTTTTCTCCAGAATTTTTACTATTATTTTAATTAATTATATCTACAAATATATCTAAAATCAATAATTATTGTATATTTTTTACTAAACTCGCAAATACTAAGTATGCTATAATTTTACATAAATTTTAGAAAGGATTTCTAGTTATGCTAAAAAATATTTTCAATAATCTTTTTACTTATAAAGAAAAAGAAAACTATAATTTTATTTTACCTAATAATTCTAACAATATTAATGAAGAAGAATTTGAAAATGGAAATACTACCAAAGTATTTAATAATTTAAGTGAAAATTTAGAGTATGTAAAATCTAAATATAATATGTTGATAAATAGTGATATAAAGGCAAGGGAATTCATTTTACCTTTAAAAAATAAAAAAATACCCGCCTTTATTCTTTACATTGATGGAATGGTAAGTGATGATAATATAAATGATTTTATATTAGAACCTCTTTTTCTTCGTAATTCAATAAAAATGAATGAAAGCTCTGAAAACAGTTCTAATACACAAAAAAAATATGTAAGATTTAATTTAGAAAATTTTCTTTATAATAGTCTTATTCCTCAAAATAGTTTATCAAAAGAAACCGAATTTAAAGAAATAATTACAAAAGTAAATGCTGGATTTTGTGCCCTTTTTGTTGACACATTAAATGTTGCTATATGTGTTGAAAGTAAGGGCTTTGAAAGTCGTAGCATATCCGAACCAATAACTGAATCAGTAGTAAAAGGCGCTCATGAAGGTTTTGTCGAAAATATAAGAACAAACACTTCTATGCTTAGAAAAATTATAAATAACGAAAGGTTAATTATTGAAGAAGTTTCTGTTGGAAAAATAAGTAAAACGAAAGTAGCTATATGCTATATGAAAGATATTACAAATGATGACTTAGTAGCAGAAGCAAAATTCAGAGTAAATAATTTAGATATTGATTATTTACTTTCTTCTGGTCAACTTGAACAATTTATAAAAGATAGTTTAAAAACAGCATTTCCTCAAACAGTATCTACTGAAAGGCCTGATAAAACATGTCATTATCTCCTTCAGGGAAGAGTGGTGTTTCTTGTAAATGGTTCTCCTTTTTCAATAATTATCCCTGCAGTATTAGTTGATTTTTTAACTTCTCCAGAAGATTATAATTTAAATTATCATTATGCTAATTTTCTTAGAATATTAAGAGGCGTAGCACTTTTATGTGCTCTATTAATACCGCGGTATGTATATTGCAATAACAACTTTTCATTATGAGCTAATACCTTCTGAGCTGTTATTCGCAATTATTGCTGCTAGAGAAGCAATACCATTTCCTATAGTATTTGAAATTATAATTATGGAACTTTCTTTTGAATTATTGCAAGAAGCAAGTATAAGAGTACCTTCAAGCTTTAGTACTACTGTACGGTATAATTGGTGCATTAATTTTAGGAGATGCCGCGGTTTCTGCTAATATAGTAAGTCCTATTCTTATTATTATAGTTGCTTTCGCTGGAATCTCTGCTTTTGCTATACCTGATAACACTTTGCGTTTTGCAATTAGAATGTTTAGATTTATGTATATAATCCTTGGATATATGGCTGGTTTCTTAGGAATTGCATTAGGCTTCTTTATTCATTTTCTGGTATTATCAAGTCAAAATTCTTTTGGAATTCCATTTTTTACACCTTATATTCCATATTATAATTTATCTACAAATCAAGGTATTCATCTTAATCCAGTTTGGGGTAGAGAAAAAAGAGATTCTTATTTAAATACTAAAAAACCCGATTTAGAAAAAACTATTAGTATGAAATGGAGGCAACATGGGAAGTAATTATAAGTTAGATAAAAAAGAAACTATTATTATAATGATAATGATTATGATAAATAAGCTTATTTTAAATGTTCCTTATTATATTGTAAATCTTGTTGGTACTGGCTCTATTGCTAATATTATTTATATTGGAATTATTGATTTTATCTTTTTACTTATAATAATAAAACTTTTAAAAAAATTTGAAAATCACGATATAATTGATATATCTGAATTTGTTGGCGGAAAATTTCTAAAAAGTATAATCGGTATAATTAGTATTGCTCTTTTTTTACTTGGTGCATTTATCACTTTACTAGATTTTTCAAATGTTTTGCATACAATTTATTTTTCAAATTTTGATATGATATATATAGTTTTCTTTTTCCTTATTGTAATTCTTATTGCAAATCTTTTAGGATTAAAATCTATATCTCATTCTATAACATTTATAGTTCCTTTTGTATTAATAAGTATTTTAATTACTTTTTTTGCGGTTTGGAATAGTTTTGATATTAGTAATTTAACACCTATTTTAGGAAAAGATTATTATACTACATTTGTTTTAGGTGCTAGTAATAGTTTTGCAATGTATATTATTGTATATTCATATTTTATAAAACCATATTTAAAAAATTCTAATGAATTTAAAAAAATATCCATCCTTTCTTATATTTTCTGCTTAGCAATATTATTAATAACTACTATTTCTATGCTTACTCTTTTTAATACTAATTCTGGAAATGAACCAATAAACTCTCTATTTTTACTTGCAAGACAAATAGAACTTGGTACATTTATTCAAAGAATAGATGCACTATTTATACTTTTATGGATTTTATCAACATTTTCTTATTTAAGTTTTGTAATTTTTATTATTAATAAAATCGTAAAAAAATTAACAAACATATCTAATGAAAAAATGTTTTCATTTACAAATTGTAGCATATTATTCGGATTAACTCTAATTCCTTTTAATGTATCAGATATACATTTTATTGAAAATATTGTTTATAGATATGCCATTTTAGGATTTATGTTTGGCTTGGGAATCATTATACTTATTATAGCAAACATAAAAAAAATTAGGAGTAAAGCTTAATATGAAAAAAACTATTTTTTTAATAATTATTTTAATTGCTATACTTTTTTCTTTCACTGGCTGTACTTATACAAATGGAATTGATAGCTATTATTTTATAACAGCACTTGCTATTGATAAAGGTGACAATGGTTTGCTAAAAATAACTGTTCAAATTTCTTCAACTTCAAGTGAAAATTCTTCTGGTGGTGGGGGTTCTGCTCAATCTAGCAGTTATAAACTTTATTCTGCAGAAGCTGCAACAATAGATGAAGGAATAACAATACTAAATAATTACTTAAATAAAAAAATCAATCTTTCACATTGTTCTGCACTAATACTTTCTGAAGATATAGCTAAAAATGGAATTAAAACTTATTTTAATACTTTAAGTAATAATACAGAACTTCGACACAGTTGTAAATTAATTGTCAGCTCAACTACTGGTTATGATATTTTAGATAAAGTTTCAAATTCTGGTGAAGTTTTTTCTTCAAGGCTATTTGATTATTTGACTACTTCAGCAGATTATACTGGATTTACTATAACTTCAACTTTTGGAACTTTTTTTCAAAGTATTCACAATAGTTCTTTTGAGCCTACTACAATTTACACAACAGTTAATGATGATGTTATTCAAACAGATGGAATAGCTGTATTTAAAGGTGAATATATGGTAGGACATATTGATGCACTAGGTTCAATATCTCATTTAATGGTAACTAATGAATTAAATACTTGTGTAATTACAGTTGATAATCCATTTGATGAAAATGAAAAAATAGACTTAGAAATAGGCTTATATAAAAATACTAAAATTGATACTCAAATCATAAATGGTACTCCTTATATTACAATAGATATATTCCCTGAAGGAACTATTAGAAGTTCTGGTAGTACTTTTAACTATATAGATAATGGTAATGTAAAAACAGTTGAAGATTCTACAAATAAATATTTAAAAAGTGTTTTAAAAAATTATTTATATGAAATTAGTAGAAAATATGACTCTGATATTGTTGGCTTTGAAGCTATTTATAAAGCAAAATTTTTAACAGAAAAAGAAAGTGAAAACGCTCATTGGAAAGATGTTTTTAAAGATTCATTTTTTGAAGTAAACATTAATACAAAAATAAATTCTAGTAATTTATTTAATAAAGAATAGGAGTAGTTTTATGAAACTTATAGCTATAATTTTTATAATATATCTTTTCTTAAAAAGTATTTATTATGGTATTTTTGAATTAACTGACAATAAAAATAAGCCCGGAGGCATTGTCATTATAGTAATAGCAATTATTGGGCTTATATTCCCTCTTTCTTTATTAATATTTTATTATTAGTTAAGAGAGAAATTATCTAAAAGGAAGCGCACAGCATTAAATTAAAGCTTCCTTTTAAATCATGTTTAATTAATCTATATTTTTAGAATTATTTGTTTGAATCAATTTTTATTTCTAATAACTTATTTTTTAATTCTTGTTCTATATTTAAAAGTTCTTTTTCAGCTTCTACTCGTTTTGCTCTGCCATTTTTATGAATTTCAATTACTTTATCTAAAGTCTCAAGTATATCTTGATTTGTTTTTTGTAATGTTTCAACATTTACTATAGCTTTTTCAGATTCTTCTGCAATTTCTATAGTACCTTGTTTTAACATTTCACTATTTTTCTTAAGCATTTCATTTGTTGTATCTGTAACTGATTTTTGTACATCTAGTGCACTCTTAGCATTTACTAACCCTAAAGCTATAACAATTTGATTCTTCCAAAGTGGTATTGTGTTTATAAGTGAGCTTTGTATTTTCTCTACTAATTCACTATCATTATTTTGAATAAGTCTAATTTGTGGTGCCATTTGTATAGATATAATTCTTGTTGTTTTTAAATCATAAATTTTCTTTTCAAATCTATTAATTGTATTTACCATATCATTAACTTTTTGAATATCTGCTTGTTCTCCTGAATTTTCAGCTATTTTTTGTAGCTCTGGTAAAGTAACATTTCTTAATTCTTCTAGTTTCTTTTCTCCTGCAATTATATATAAAGATAGTTCTTTAAAATATTCTAAATTCTTTTCATACATTGTATCAAAAATAGTAATATCTTTCAACATTTTTATTTTTTGTGTTTCTAATTGTTTTTCTATTTTACTAATATTGGTTTCAACTTTAGAAAATTTTGCTATAATTTTTTCAATTTGTTTTTTTGCATTAAAGAATAACCCAGTTATTCCCTTAGGTGATAAACTTGTTGGAACATCTGTATTAAAATCTTTTACTTGAACAACTAAATCTGCTAAAAGATCTCCTACTTCTCCTGCGTTTTTAGTTTTTACACTTTGAAGTACACTATCTGAAAAACTTGATATTTTATTTTGAGCTGACATTCCATATTGCAAAACTTGTGCAGAATCATTAACCTCTAGCTTTGAACAAAATTCATCTATTGCTTCTTTTTCTTCTTGAGGTAATAAATCATAATTTAGAGAATTTTCTATTTTCTCCTCTGTTACCTTTTCTACAGTTAATATCTCCTTTTCTATTTTTTCTGTTGGTAATTTTGATTCTACTTTTATTTCTAATGCTTCACTCATAAATAAATCCTCCTTAAATTATTTTTATTAATTACCTTTTAAATAAGATATTAAATTTTCATACATACTCATTTTTAAACTAGAAACTGTACTTGTTATTGATTGTGGTACACCTTCAATTCCCAATTTCGATACATCATAATTTCCACCTGTAACACCTGTTCTAAATCCATATTTTTCCCATGCTATTTGTTGTATTTCTTGATCCTCAAAAGCATCATTATATTTATTGCCATTTTCTGTAAAAGTAGCTATACAATGTGAATTCCATATCGTTGGTGTTGGATAAAGAATTCTAATATTATCCTTTACTTGATTAAATCCATCAGGATTTGAATTTGCAAATTCAACAATACTTTTTTCATAATCAACTATCATAGGTTCTCCCCCCATTCCAGTTTTCAAATATTTATCAAATAAATCTGCAGGTGTATTATTCATATATCCTGATTTTTCATAAAATTCTTTTAATTTAGGTAAATTTTCTTGCATACTTGTTTCTGTAACATTTCCTCCACACATTATAGAAAGTAATAATCCATAATAAGTCGCTCCTGGTGAAGATGTAACTGGATCTGTAGATGCAATATTTACACTTCCATATAGCATATTTAATCCTATTTCAGACCATTTTTTTCCTTCTAGTATATAAGTTAATAATTTGTTCATATCTGTAATGTAATAAATATTATCTATTTTACTTACAATGTTTTCAGAAATTAATGCATCAACAACTTTGTCCCAACTATAAATTACTATAGGAGTATTTAAAGTTAATCCTCCATTTAAAACCTGATATCTGTCTGCTTCTCCTTTTGATTTATTTGGAGATAATTTATAATAATCATAAAATCTTTGATCAGAACAAAACATTAAATCATACTTATCACCATTTTCTCTAAGTAATGGATTTACTACTAATTTTCCATTACTCCAATTATCATAAATAACATTTATTCCATATCTTTGATTCATTATTTCATTTACTCGTTCATTAGTTATGAAGCCCTCTTTTCCACCACCAACTGCAACTGTAACATTTGTTAAATTCTTTACATTAGTTTCATTTGTTTCTTCTTCATTATCAATACTAACTTTTATTACTATAACACATACTATTAATAAAAGTAATATTCCTAATCCAATAAATTTCTTTTTCAAAGCAGTTTATCTCCCTTCATTTAATATCAAAATCATTTTTATCATTAATTCCATCTGCATTTAGCATTGTTTGAAAAACTTTCATTTCTGCATCTGTATCTATTATATCAGATTGATATAAATTTGATAATTGAATTTTAAAAGATTTGCTTATTTTTTTTACCATTGCTTCTGTTGAATCCATAAATTCTTTACTATCTTTACTAATTAATCTTTGATTTTCAATATCATCATATTTTATTAAAATTTTTAATGTAACTGGTAAATAATAACTAAAAAAATTCTGTATTTTGTCTAATTTTTTAGGATTTTTTGAAACTGTATCTATTATTTTTGAAACTGTTTCATGTATTTCTTTTACATCTGATATAAGTTCTTTATCTTCTAATTTATTTATCATAGAATAAATTTGAGAATTTTGCTTTTTAGCCTCATTTAATATTTCATATAAATTTTTATTATCATCTACTGTTTGTAATTTGTTTTTATCTTCTGAAAATAATAAATTACCAGCAGTAAATGCAACTCCGGCTATAACTACTGAAGGCAATAATGAAACATTTAATGCTAAATAAGGAACTGCAAAAAATACGCCACCTAAAAGTGCTGAAATTATTGGACCTGTATAACCTTTTTTATCCATTAATTATATCCTCTCACTTCTTTAAAAGCTTTTAATAAATCCGTTCTTCCATCAAAAATTTTTGCATTTGTTAAATCAGCAATTTCCTGAAGTTCATCTTCATGGGCACTTCCAAACATTATAGAGTATATTGGAATTTCTTTTCCTAAAGAATAGTAATAGTTTTTAAGATTTTGGTAACTTCCCATATTTGATAATCCATCTGTCATTAAAATAATTGAAGCATTATATTTATTGTAATCTTCATTTGCTAAAACTTTTAATGCCTCTATTGAAGTATCATATATATTGGTTGATCCTGTTGGTTTTAAGGATTTTATATTATTTAATAAGGAAATTGTATTTAAACCATTATTTGTGTTCCATTTATTTATAACTTGTGAACTAAAGGGAATAACCGTTATTTTATCTTTTTCTGAAAATTGCAATAAATCTTTTTTAGCTTTTTCTTCTGTTAATATATATTCCATTGCACTTAGTAACTGATTATATCCATTTCCAGCCATACTTCCAGAATAGTCTAAACAAAAAACTGCATGTATTGGTTTTCTAAGTTCAGTTTGATAAATAGCTAAAGCATCTTGTATAACTGTTGTACTTGGAAATTTTATTGGTACAATATATTTTTCAGTATTTATTCCCCAATTTGGATTAAATATATTTTTGTCTACATTACTATTTATTCCACCATACCAAGTTCTTCTTCCTGTTTTAGCTAATTTTTCTTGACCTTCATTGCTAAGTATATAACTTTGAATTGATAAAAATTGCTCTTTTTTATTATCATCTCCATTATTTATATATGCAAAAGGCGAATCTGAAATTGAAACTCCATCAACTGGATATAAAACATATAATGTTTCTTTTCCATTTTCCTCTAACTGTTTATTAATATTTATTATTGAAGCTTCATATGTAACAACCGCTTCATAAGCTCCATTTAAAAACATTTCTTCTAAAAAGTCTTCACTTCCTGAAGATCTTTCAAGACCTGTAAATAAAGATACTAATTCTTTTTTTACTATTTCATTTTCTAAATCAGATTTTTTTAATACTTCTGGGCTTCCAGCTATTGAAGAAAGTAATCCTAAATATGCTGTTGCTCCGGTATTTGTTTGAGTAGGATTGGACATGCTAAATTTAAGTTTTCCATCTTGTATTGCTTTTACTATATCTTTTGTATATATTTCTTTATTTTCAAATCCTAATTCTTTTGCTTTAGATTTTTTTACAGCAAAAACAACTGGATTTATACTTGTTGATTTCGATTCTGAAACTTTTACTGAACTATTTAGCATATATAGCCAGATTGAATTGGAAGTCCATACTGCATCATAATTATTTCCTGCTGAATTTAATTTCTCCATTATATCTAATGTTCCAGCATATTCAATTTCTAAATTAATATTTTTATCTCTAGAATATTCTTTTAATATAGGTTCTAAATCTTCATTTTCCGAACTAGATATAACTCTAAATGTACTATCAGTACTTATATTGCTTATATAATTTTTTATATTACCATTTTCTACTTGGTCAAAAAATTTATTTACAACAAAACACATTACACTTACAATTACTACTATTTGCACAATTACTAATATAGACATTACTCTTCTTGCTTTATTTTCATCCAAATTATTCACCCCAAACCTATTTTAAAGTTTTTTACTTTATCATTTTATTTTATTTTAACCTATATGTAAATATCATTTTTTAATTTTTCTTCTTTTTGGCATTTTTTTCTCATCAGTATTTATATTATTTAAAATCGCAACTGTAATAATAGCAATACAAGAGCATACGATAAATAATGTTGCATTATCATCTAATTTATATAAAATCTCTTTACTAATATTAATTATTAAATTACTTAAAGAACTTGATAGTAATAACAAATTATCAATATTAATACTACTAAATACAAGATTTACAGCAATTTTTATTAATACTCCTAAACTTAAAAATGAAATTGCTATAAAATTTATTGCAAGTAATAAATTTTTAATATTCAATAGTATAATTATTATAATAATTATTATAATGGCTATTAACGGAATATTATAAATCTTTTCATTAATAAAATTAATTTTTTCTAATATAATATGTCCCTCTTTAAATAAGCTATCAGAAACACTTACATTATTTTTATATTCTTCAACAATTAAATCTTCAAATTTTTCTATTGATTTTTTTCCCTCATTATTAATTAATTTTTCTTGTGAAGATATATATTCTTGTATCCTAGTATTTAAATTCTCTCTTAAAAGATCATCACTCAAATTTATTTCTGTTCCTTCATATAAACAATCAATAATACTATTTACATCTTGTTTTATCATTTCTTCTGTAAACAAATTTTTTATTGTATCTTCAGGAAGTCCAGATTGATATATATAGTTTTCAAAACCATTTTGAACTTCTCTAGAAACTTGCAAATAAAATTCGGTTTCTTCCATTTTTAATAATAAATATTCTTTATTTAAAATGTTATTTCTTAAAATTCCTAAACATAAATATATTATTAAAAACAATACTAATATAAATGATAATATTACACATAATACATTTTTTAATATTTTCATTTTTACTCCTATTCTTTTATTAAACTCGCATATACCACATATCTTTGTGAAGCATGGCCTATATTATTAATTGGATAACAAGTATATATCATTAAAATCTCTTTTTCTTTTTGAATTGGAACTTCTTCAACATCTTCTTCATTAATTATTTTTGTATCATAAATTTCGTAATTAAAAGTTCCATAATTTGTTTCATATTCTATTTTATCTCCAATATTAGCTTTTGGTAAATTAGCTAAAAAAGAACTAAAATTATGACCTGCTAAAACTATACTTGCACCTTCTCCGTGGAAAATAAGATTCTTCATCATGTGCTATACCACTTTTTAAAACTGTATAATTTGCTCCATAGTAAACTGGTAATTCAATGCCAGCACTTTCAATTTTTAAAGTAGCATATTTACTACCAAAAGTTGGATAATTTGTTAAAACATTTCCATCTAAAACTGGAGTTATTGTTTGCATTTCTGTTTCATCAACTGTAATTAGTTCTAAAAGATATGTTGCCATTTCAAATTTTTCTTTACCTATTTTTACAGTAACAAAACTTACTATTACTATAATCAAAAAAGCAACCATTATTGATATAATAGCTGCTTTTATTATTTTAAATATTTTTCTCATCAATTATTTTCTTTTTCTAATGACTGCAACAGCAACGGCAACTACTGCTAAAGATGCAACCCCATATACTGCATAATTTGCACCTGTATATAATAATTTTTTTGATGTTGTTGTTTTTGTATCTGTTGTTTTCTTATATGTTACAAGTGACATATATTTTCCTGTAAGTAAAGTTTTTCCATCTGATTTTTTTAATGTAAAAGTTTGTGTTTTTGTATTAACAGTTAAAGTTAATCCTGCTTTTTCAGCTGCTGATTTTGCTATATTAAAAGCTTTTGATCTATCAGCATCACTTAAATCTGCTAATTTTGTAACTTTTGACTCTTTAATTATATTTTCAATAGATATAATATCATCATAAATAGCTTTTGATGTTGCATCATCTAATCCAGATATATAATTTAGAACTGTTTCTTTTTGTTTTGTGCTTAGTTTAAATTCCATTCCATTTATTTCATGAACTCCTCCAACATATTCTTTTAAAGTATTTGTTGAAGCACTTACATTTACTGACAATGTAATTACAGCTAAAACTACAAATGCCATAACTAATAATTTTGATATTTTTCTCATTTTCCAATTTTCTCCTTTTTCATACTATAAAATATAAATTTATTATACTTATATTATATGCAGTTTGCAATAGTTCTTTTGAAAAATACATAAATGAAACAGTTTTGAAATATTTATGACATATTTTTATTTGCTTTCATAATTTAATAAAATTTGTAATAAAAAATGCAAAACTTAATATTACAATATACAAGTTTTACATTTTATTAAAATTTACTTGAATTATATTTTTTAATATGTTATTATATTAGTGTTATTTTTATAGGGGTATAGTGTTAATGGTAGCACATCGGTCTCCAAAACCGCTTGTGTGGGTTCGAGTCCTACTACCCCTGCCACAGCAAAAAAACTAAATCTATAGTAGAATTTAGCTTTTTTTATTTTTTTGTTTATAGTTCATTTTGTCTATTTTTTATCACTTTTCTATACTTTTGGGGGTAAAATTGGGGGTATTAATTTATGTAAAAAAATCAATACTTCCTAATAAATAGCATTTTTCATACTGTGTTATACTGTTTTTTATTTCTAAAATTTCATTATTAGAAAAAAGCTTGCTATTCTCTATTCTTTCAATAAATAACATCTGCAATATTCTTTCTTTTTCTTTAGTTTCTTGGTTCATTTTTTATTCCTCCTATGTTTTATTTGAAATCCCTTTCACTTATAAAACAATTCAGAGTCTCAAAAAGTGACAAAAACCGCTATTGCGGTCTTTATCACTTAACAAAAAATGTTCAATATTCAATTAAATTTTAATAAAAAAACCGCTATAAAACTTTTATTCATCTCTAAATATATATAGCTCTTCTGGTTTTACTTTTAAAGCTTTAGCAAGCTTACATAATATAGATATAGTAGGTTCTTTTTCGTTTCTTTCTAAGTCACCTATATAACTTTCAGAAACTCCACTTAATATTGATAACTCTTTTTGAGTTAAGCCTCTTTCTGTTCTAAATTTATAAATATATAATTCTACCATACATATAGTATGTATCAAATTTTAAATTTTATTTATAAAAATTATTCTAGCTTTATCAATATGTATTTTTATTCTTTTTTATGTGTCAATATCATAGGAATATATGCCGCAATAAATGCTGCAAAAATTCCAACTATAATTTCTCCTTGATTTTCTGATAAAAACGTATATATACTATAATTTAAAGAATTATCCGACATATTTATTTCTTTGGCTTTTCCTGATATTTGTAAATTATTTTTTCCATCAGCAAATTTATATTCTAACTGAAATTGGTCATTTCCTATTGAATCAATTCTTAAAAGTGATATATCATATTCATTTTGCTTATTTAAGTATGTTTGCTTTAATGTACTTGTTGGTAAAGAATTTCCATTAAAAGATGTAAATTCTCCTCTAAAATAACAATTATCATCTAAATTTAATGAAAAAAGAAATATTGAATTATTTAAAAAAGAAAAGCTAGTTGCCACATTATTTTCATTTTTTGAAAAAAATCTTAATTTAGATAATTCAGGAACTTCTATTTTATTTCCTTTAATATAAATATCTACTAATTTCTTTGAGTAGTAGACTTCTGTATCATTATAAACAGTAATTAATTTTTCTATGTTATTATCAGAACTGATATAAAAATAATAATTCTCATAAACTGAACTTAAGCTATTACGATCTCTTTTTATTTTAATATTTACTCTATTTATTGGATTAATATCATAAATATATCCTCCAAATTTTATACTAACATTTTTGTTAAAAGCTAAATAAGCACTTAATCCATCATCAAATTCTTTTTCAGCATATAGATCAACATTATCAATAACAAATTGTAATTCATTTTCTTTCAAATCATACCTTCTATCATCAATCATCATAACAACTTCATGTTTATTTATTAGTATTCCTTTATCTAATTCGATATGAGCAGTATTTACTAATCCATTTCCATAAAAATCATAAATTTCGAAACTATCTGGTTTGGCAGAAATATTTAGCCATGATGTTTTTGGTAGAATTAAATATATAGCCAATAATAATAACATTGAAACAATGGAAGAGAGAATAATAGATTTAATAGTATAATATAAGTTTTTAGTATTTTTTATCTTTTTTTTAAACTTTCTTAATAAATTTAAAATTTTCAGAATAATTTTTTTTATTTTCAAATAAATTTTTTTTAAGATATTTCTATTTTTCATATATTCCTCCAATTATTAGGAATATACCATATTTTGTAATTTTTTTCAATTTTTTACCTTTTGTATTTTTATTAATTTATTTATATAGATTATTCTTAATATAACCTGTTCTTCCTGTTGCATTTACTTTTACTTTATCTACACTATTACTTACATTTTCTAAAATTGTAACTGTTGTATTAGCCTTATAATTATATTTTAAGCCGCTTAAATTTTTAAATTGATAAATTATACTAGCTTGCTTTAAAACTCTTTTTTGACCTACTGTGTTTGTAATTTGAGGTTGTACACTTTGAACTGGTATATTACTCATAAATTGTTCTTTACACCAAAATTGACTATCTATCATCTGTAAAATATCGTTGCTTCCACCATCAAAAGCTATATCGGCTTGTCCATATATTCTACTATCATTTGTTACTACTGATTTATTTATCCAAAATTGATTTGTACCATCGTCTACTAGTAAGTACTTATCATTTCCATAAGCTATTTTTACATATTCGTTTACTAAAACTCTTTGACCTGCTTTAAAATTACTATGGTCCATATTTTGATAACAGAAAAATCCTTTATAATTAGCATAATTCTTAAAATTATCTATAGAACAATATATCGTGTTTCCTTCTACAATAACTTTTCCTCGTCTTGTTGAAGTTTCAAATTTACCAGAATAATTATAAGGATCATATATTTTTAATGTATTACCTTCTATTCCTACTAATACAATATAGTGTCCTCCGGTTGTAAATAAACCATTTCCACAACTAACTATGACATAATTTTTGTTTCTTAATAAATCTAAAGCCCTTTGAATATCAGATGTTTCTGTATATCCGTATATTAAATTGGTCCGCAATTTCACGATACGCGCTCCAATAGGTTCCATTGTTTACGCTTCTATATCCATATTGTACAAATAAATTTGCCATAACATCTGGTGTTATTGTTCCTTTTATGCTAGAAACTATCATACTAGCACATGTAGGTCCGCATCCGCTAGAACCAATTGTTTGACTTCTATTTCCTGTACTTGTATATAAATTATTTTTCCATCTACTATCTATTTGGCTATAATATGTAAGTCCTTGGTAATCTCCAAGTTCTACATTCCAGCTTTTTGCTCTATCTCCATCGTATGATAGTGATTCTTCATTTTCTAGTTCAAAAGTTTCAACTTCTGTTACTTCTTCTGTTTCTAATTCTTGTTCATCTTCTATACTTGCTTCTTCTACAGTATTTTCTGTTGAACTTGCTTCTTCATTTTCTGTTATATCTTCAACTACAATATTTTCATCTATTGCTTGTATTTCATCAAGTACAATATTTTGAACTTGTCCTACAACATCTGTAGCAGGACTATCAGGAAAATATATTCCTAATAAAACTAAAATAACTGCTAAAACCATAGCAGTTATTACATACAATTTCTTTTTACTTTCTTTTTTCATCATTCCACTTTCCTTTCTAAATCATCAATTCTTTCTATTATATTCTTTATTTGCTCTTCTACTACTGGCATTCTTTTTGCAAAATTGTTATGCTCTCGTACTTCTCTTGTTAATTCTTCTATCTTTGTTTCTGTTACTGCTTGTGTTTTACTATTACTTATTAATACTCCTAGTAATGTAAGTACACCACTAATTATAGCTACTATTATTGTTTCACTCATTTTTTCTTTTCCCTTCTGATAAAATTAAAAGAGAATACACTTTATTCTCCTAACTAATAAAAAATTTTATTATATATGTATTTAATTAAAAAATGTATTTTTTACACCAATTAAATATAATGGTATCATTTTAGAATCTTCTTGAATTTTATTAGTTATATCATCTAAGTCAATTTCATAATTATTATCAACTTTTATCTGAATATTTCCATTATCTTGTTCTTCAAAATAAATTTTCCTTTCATATAATTTCATAGCTGTAATACCATCTGAATTAATTACTTGAAGGCCACTTTTTAAAGTTGTAGGGTTATTTTTAGTAAATTTAGTATGATATATATTATCTGAATTGATATCTATTTTATAATATATTTCAAACTCACTAAGTTCAGTATTTCCACTTATAGTATATATCAAATTATTGTTAAAATTATTATTAGGAATAGGATTAGTCCATAATAATTGTCTTATGTCTAAAGCAGACTTTATATTTTCAAATGAAGAAGGTGTAATAGTAATTAAATCATCATGAATACCACCTTTAAAACTACTATTAAGAGTATAATCAATAACTATATTATCTTCAATTATTAATAATAAATTTAAAACATGTCTACCTAATTGTTTAAAATTATACTTATCATTTGAAAATTTCTTATCATAATAATAGCTAATACTGCTAACTGGTCGTGGTCTAGTAGGGCTTGTCATTTTTTCTAAATCGTTTGAATTAATTATAAAGAAATCATAGGTATAAGCTTGACTAGAATTAAGGTTATTATATATTATTAAATAAACTATTTTATTATTTATTAAATCATTGTATACATCTTGAAAAATTTCCAATTTTTCTTCATCTGTAGTTTCGTATCCTATATTATAAAAATTATTTAATCTATCATCTACATATTTTTTAGTAGCTGGAGAACCATCATATAACGGTTCATAAGGCGTTTGATAATCTTGATCTGTTGCTAAATAATTAATTCCATTAAAATTATAATAAGATTGATTTATACTTTTTATTTCGTCGCTCTCAATAGTAAATCTCAACCCTCTTCTAGTTGTTCTATAATAACTATTCTTGCCTAAATCACTTATTCCTGTGACATTTAATGGCATTTTATCATAAATAATTTCGCTATTTTCCAATTTATGATTAATTATATAAAACAAAATTTGTTGATTATCTGATACATTTGTGTTTACTTGTCCATATACATAAACTAATTTCCCAGCTTTACTATCATCATATACTTTTTGCCACAGCTCTAATCCTGTTTCATCAGTTTTTAAATTCCAAAAATAAACTGTTTTATCTTTTTCCTTCAAATTCGGAGTTTCATAAGTTCCCTCTTTATCTGTAATCTCTAAAATATACTCATCATTACTATTTACTTTTTCTGTTATTGTAGGAGAAAATCCATCTTCTCCTTTTTCTCCAGTATCCCCTTTATCACCTTTTATATTTCCTAAATTAATTTCACTTCCATTAGTCAATCTAACTACTAAATTATTATCAATTATAATCACATTACTAATTCCAGTTCCTTTTACAGTTCCAACATTAAATGTTTTCTGACTTTCTGTTTTAAAAATTAAATCTCCATTTTCATTAATATTAGCTTCTACTATGTCATCTCCCTTAGGTATTCCTATTTCTATAATGGCTTCTTCCTCTGTTCCTGTGTTTTCTATAGTAGGACTATCTGTCGTATCTAACATTTTTATTTTTAATTCTTTTATTACCCCAGCATTGCCATTTTCCCCTTTTTCTCCTCTAATTGCAGGAATACTAATTTTTCCTATTTCTACTGAATCCATTTTATCCCCTTTCTATTCATTAATGATATGTGTACTTTCATCAGTTAAACTTATATTTCCTTTTGCTAGTGTTTTTACATAATCACCACTTTTAAATTGTATATCATACACGTAATTTCCATACTTTAATTCTGCTGTATCTTTATGCTCAACTACTAAACTTCCTAATATATCTTCTACAGTTATCTCTCCTTTAGATAATCTTTTTTGAAATATAATATCTGATGTATTGTAATTCTTTTTTACTGTAAAATAAATTTCAGCATCACTCATATCTAAAGGATTTTTTTCTGCATCTGTTATTTCAAATGATATAGGACAAGTATCTCCTCTTGGAAATTCAATGTCTTGTTCTTTTGGCTCCATATCGTCCTCCTTTCTAACTATTTAATTTTTCAACTATTTCATCTATCTTGTCATAAATAATTTTGAATTGACTTTCTGCAAGTTCTTGATACTTCTCATTACTTAAATAGTTTTTTTGAAATTTTTCTACTTTTTTAGGTCTTTTAATTTTTTCCATGTAAAACTCCTCCATAAAGGAAATAGAGAGCTTATTGCCCTCTATTTCCATCTTATTGTTCCATCTTTTAATTCTTCAATATTAGATGAACTTAAGCCTTTATAAAATTCTTTTCGTTCTTCATTTGTTAAATCTGAATTTTTTATTGCATCATCTATTATCGCTCTTTGATTAGAATCTAATTTGCTTGATTTTCCTAAAATATAAATTTTATCTAAATCGCTTAAATCAGAGGAATTTAAGTAATTTATTAAATTACCTTTTTTGCTTCCGCTAATTGTTTTTCCAACAACATTAGAATTTATATCTTCGTCAGCTTTTATGTCTTGAATTTTATAATCTAAATATGCATCTATATTTACATCTTCTAGTCTTGATAAATATTTATAATCTTCATCACTTTTTCCTAATATTTCAGAGTATATTTTTTTCTTTTCTTTATCTGTATAAGTACTTGATTTTAATAAATTAGCCTTTTCTTTTGATGCCAAATTTATGTCATCGTCATTTTCCTTTTTCCTCTTATTATCAGTCTCAACTGCTAGTTTATTTTTATAATCTGCATAAGTTTGTGCTGATAATCCTTTAGGAATATCATTTTCTTTTATTTCTTTCCATTTTCCCTCTTCATCTTTATAATACTTAATTTCATTAAACTTAGCTGTAGTAGATGTTATTGTAGCAGTTTCTAATGTATTCAATGCCTTTTTTGCAATATTATTTATTTGAGATTGTATTTCCTTAGTTTGTTTTTTCTTTTCATTATCTGATATAGTAGAATTTTGTATTTTTCTCTTTTGTGAATAAAGTTCTCCCACATCTTTAGATATCGTACTTAAGTATTTATATTCTAATTTATCTGTATCTGTTGCATATTCACTGTTATTGGATAATTCAGCATTTTCAAGAACTGTATAAAAGTTTTCTACATTTTTATTCTTTAAAATACTTGAAGTAGTAAATTTGTCTTCAAATATATTAGTTTCAGCATAAGGAGTAGCCATAGGAAGCAAAACATCACCTATTCCACCTGAATATTGATCTATAACATAATTAATTTTCTTTGGGCTTATTCCCATTTTATCAGCTATGTATTTAGTTAAAGAATTACTTTGTAGTGCTTCCGATATTTTATTGCTCAATTCATCTGTTTTTTCATCAGTTCTTTCTGCTACTGGTAATTTCTGTAATCTTGAACTTTCTATTTCTCCATCATACCAAGCTTTATTATTTTTGGCTTGTATTATAGGTGCTATCAAGTTATCTGTTATCGGATTATTTGGTGCCATATTACTTACTACTCCACCTATAGATCCAGTTATTGCCTCTTCAACATCTCTTTCTCCTTCTGCTAACTCTAACATATTTCTCGCTGTTGTTCCTATTGTTGCTAAAACCCTGCCTTTAGGTATCCTTATAAATTTATCGTCTTCTTTACTACTAGGTATTAGATAATAGCTATCTTTTATATAATCTGGTAAATCTTGATATTCTTCATCATCATCTAATATTAAATGATTAAGTACTGATGGCAATATTCCTAGTACTGCTGTTCTAGCAACTAATTGAGTATAACCTCTTAGTCCATTTTCTCCTGTTATATTTCTTATTTGCTTATCTAAGCCTTGTACAGAAGCATTTAAGAAATTAGCACCATATTTATTCATTGCTTTTGTTATATCTCCACCTCTTTTAAAGTTGGTTGTTATCTCTGCTGCATTATACATTGCTTCATTTTTGCTTCCACCTTTTTCAAGTGTAGACATATATTCAGCAAGTCTTGGCGCCATTTCAAGAGTTTCATTTAGCACTTTTACTTTATCTATAACTTTTTTTATTTTATTTTTTTCAGGTAATAATCCTTTATTATACTCAAAATATGTATTACTAGATCCACCATCTCTTATATATTGCTTATAAATATTTCCTTTTGTACCTATCTGATATAATGCTTTTACGTAATTTTTTCCAAATCTTGTTACACTGTATTTTGTATTAAATACAGCGTCTTGTATATCTTTTATTGGGTTATTAATTGCAAAGCCTATACTATATGTAGTTAATAAATTTCTCTGAGCTTTAGATAATTTTTCAACTGGTGTTAATACTGCATTTAAAGCCTTATTATTTTGTATTCTTGCTTGAACGGTATCTTTACTAAATGCTGTATAAAGTTCATCACTTATTTTAAACTGTGTCATTTGTCCATCTATAAATACTGTAAATGTATTGCTTCCATCTTGTGCTTTTTGAATAACTTCTCCAGCTAATGTTTGTATAGCAGATGCATCAAAATCAATTCCTTCAAAAACCTTAGAACCTTTTCCTAAAGTTTTATATAATTCAACGCCTAATTCATTCATTCTAATAGCTTTTTTTACTGCCAAAGTTTGTTCTGCCATTGCTTCTTTAGGGCTTAATATTTCTAAATTAGATTTTGTTGCTTTTCCAAGTGCATTACCACCTACTTTATTGTCATCATCAAATATTAATTTCTCATCAACTATATCCCTATAAGTTGGAACATAATCGCTATACATTGTTCTTAAATTTGAATATGTTTCTTGACTTATCATTCCCATATCTGCCATATCTTTTAATGTATTTTGATTATATTTATTTACTTTTTCTGACCATTCTTTAAATTGTGGATATTTTTGCTCATATTTTTCAACTATTTTTTTACTTTGTGGAGCTGATACATCATCTCCATATATACTTTTTCCCGCTACTGTTCTTGAAATATTGTGTTTATTTAATAAATAATCTTCAAAATCTTCTTCTAATTTAGCTTTTTCTATCGGTTTAAATATATCAAGTAATGATTCGCCTACTACTTCTCCTTTTGAATTTACCTGCTCATTACCTATTGAATATTGAGCTTCATTAAATGTACTTAACGTTCTATCATATTTATACTTTAATTCATTATTTTTAGTTTGCTTTGCCAATTTATCTATATAATGGCCTTTATTAACAAAGCTTCGTGTAAAAGAATCCAATACTTCACTAAGTTTTGTCTTCTGCTTTGTTCTTTTTTGCCTTATATATAACTTGGTATCAGGCAATTCTTCATCAGGTGGCTTAGGTGGTGCATAATTATTTTCTTGAGAAATATTATCTATATTATCTGTTGCATATCTAAAAGCTCTTACATCTTCATCTTGATATATAGTCGGATTGCTAGGTAATTCTACTCTATGAGATTCTATTTTCTTAGATCCTGGTAATGTCATTTCATTAGTTTTATCTTCATTTATACTAAACCTTGTTCTTGAATTTTCTACTTCTTCATAAATTGTATTTACCCAATCATCTGAATTAAATTCTACATACTTTTGACCTTGTCTATTCAAATTATCTTTTGAATTAGGTCTTAAATCTTGCCAACTTCTAAATGCAATCTCTTGTATCTCTTTATTAGTTTTATTAGTTATTTCTGTTCCTATTTGTTTTGCTACATTTATCCATTGTTCCTTTGTTCTTCTTCCTTGACTATTAGGTTTTACTAAATCTAAAGCATTATTTACTGCTTTCATATCATATTTCTTGGTTTCTTTTAAGTAACTTTGATATATTTCTTTATTCCCTGTATTATAAGTCTGCTTTTTCAACAAATCACTATCTATCTGTTTATACGTATTATCCATTTCTTCTACTATAGATTGAAATTCTTTTAATGATTTAATATTCTTTTTTATTCCATCAAGTTCTGCTAATAAGTTTGCTTTTTCTTCTTTAGGTATATATGTAGCATTATTTACTGCATCTTGATATTGACTTTCCTGAACTGTTGGTAAATTTCTCTTTGCTTCAGGTAATTTTAATTCTCCTAATGTTGTTCTTGTTCCGTCATTTATTTTATGTTTTTCTAAAAAAGATTCCCATTTTCCTTTTGTACTTTGTGATAATTTAGTATTATTTTTTTGCAAAAAAGAAGAACTAGCATTATTTTCTAGTCCTCTACTTTTATTTGAAGTTCCTCCAATATTTGATAAACCTTCTCTTTCGTTAATCCTCCTTGATGGCCCCTCACTTCTCTCAGCTTGTCTATTAGCATACACTCTTTCTCTATTGGTTGTTTCCCCGCTGCTATTACTATCTGTGTATGTTCTTGAAAAGTTAACTCCTTTACCTCTGCTATTATTACTGATACTGCCCTTGCCATTTACAATCTCTCTCCTTAAAACCATTTCATATTTATTTCCTTTAAATTCATAAGGTAATCTATTTTCAATATTATACACTGTTTTTTCATCTTTTACAAATGGTAATTTAGTTTTTCTTTCTTGTAAGTCCATTTTTAATCTTTTTTCAGCATTATTCGATTCTTGTTCTCCTGCTGTATTTTGATACAAGTCAAAATTATCTCTATTTTTTATACTTCCATAAGTTGTTTCTATCGACTTCTTTTGAGCCTTTAATCTTTGTATCTGTTCTGCATATTTTGAATTATTTTGAAATTCTTCTAACTTTCTAAAATATTCATTTGAATCAAAATTATTATTTTCAAAATATTCATCTAATAATTTATTCTTATAATCTTCGAATCCAATTTTATTATTTATATTATCTATTTGCTTATCTATATCTGATAATTTATTTTCTAGCTTTGTTTTTGTTTCTTGCCAATTATCTGAACTTCCTCTTGAAAAATCTTCTATAGCTTGTATATTATGTTGTATTTCATGAATTAAAGTTTTCTTTAACTCATTGGTATTATCAATCATATTATTATTTATTATATAACTATCAAATGTTTCATTATATCCACCTGCAATATTTGCAGGCAATTCAACAAAATTAATTTCAGCATCTTTTAATTGAGGATATGCTTTATACAACTCATCTGCATTTTGTAAAATATTTTTTAAATTATATCCTGTATTTTTTCTTATATTATCACTAATTGTAAAATTAGAATCGTCTATTTCATATCTCCATTTATTCTCGTTTCCCCTATACCAACCTGTTTGTTCAAATATTTCTTGCGCTGTTTTACCTTGTTTTTCTAAATTTTCTGCAACAGCTAAAGTACTATAATTAGCTATTTCACTATTTATTCCTGCAAAAGAATATTTACTATTTTCTCCTTGATTATTATATTCTGTATTAAATGCTTTCTCAAACTTACCTTTTAACCCTCTTAAATATGCCTCTTCTGATTTATATCCCGTTACTTTATCTAAAAAACTTACTATTGCATCATATATCTTTTGAGCTATATTTCTACTTTCTTTTCCATTCACTAATTCATTTATGTACTCTTGTGTTCCTAAATTTTTTCCTAAATAATCTGCAACTGCTTCCTCTTTTATTACATTTTCAAATTCTTTTGATTTTATATCATATAATAAATTCCCATTAGCATCTTCTGCCTTTGCATAAGTTTCTTTTAAGCTATCATAAGCTGTTGCAAAATCTGTACTATCTTTTATTCTATTATAAACAAAATCTATAACATCTTTTCCTTCTTTAGTACCTACCATATCATGAAATGTTTCATGTATTGCATTCTTCTCTATAATAGTATCCAAATTTGCTTTAGGATTATATATTATACTTCTATTTCCTTCTTTATCTGTTGTATATATTGCATTTATATTTTTATTTACATTTCCTTTATCATCTTTAAATATTTCTGTGTTAACCTGTGTTTTTATTCCTCTTGCATTTGGTAAGTCATATAATGCATCTATTTTTTCATTACTAATATCTAAATTATTTTCAACCGCAGACTTAAAAAATTCTTTTGCACTTTCATTTGATGAATATTTTTCACTTTTCAGCTTATTTTCTAACTTTTTAGCATTTTCTTCTGTTAATTCAATATTATTTTTTACGTTTTCTTGTGATTGTTGTAACACTTCATTTTGATGAATTTTATTCTGTCCTTGAGTAATTTGTTGATTACTTTCTAAAACTTGCTTATTTTCAATCGTTGTTTGTTGATTTTGTTCGTATTTTCCATTTTTCGTATTATCTATCAAACTTTGTACATCTTGTGAGTTTAAATTATATTTTGTTGCTACATTCTTTAAATTTTCTCTAACATTATCATCTAAATTGCTGTCTTTTATTAATTTGTCTATTTCTTCTATGCTTTTAAACTCTTTAGCTTCTGATTGAGATATTTCGCTTGAAATATTTTCTAATTTTGTATCTACATTTTTTTGCACATCAGTATTTTTTAATAAATCTTGTGCTGTAAATTGAAAACTTTCAACTAGTAATTTCTCTATATCTACTTCTTCACTTTTATTTATCTCTTTTAATGTATCTACTATCTCATTTTGTGAAATTTGATTTCCATTTTCTATTTTAGTAACTATCTTTGTGGCTTTTCCTATTCCTGCTGAAGCTCCACCCATTATAATAGATGTCAAAGCCCCATTCACACCGCTTTCCCACATTCTCTGAGCAATATTATCCCAATCCGCTGTTCCACCAGTTGCTTGCATTACAGTTTCTTGTATAGGCTCCATTATAGCCTCTTCAAAAAAGTTTTCTGCAATATCTAATCCAAATGCTTTTAATCCTTCCTTTGCTCCATCTTTAAAAAACGATTTTCCTACTCCTGTAGTTAATTTAGCTCCTATACTTTCTGTTGCACTTTCCATAGCTCCCATTATACTACCATATAGCATAGCTTGTTCGTCATTCATTCCTTTTGATTTAGCATCTCTAGTATAACTACCACCAGCACTAGTTTGAAAATATGAAATTCCTAATGCAGGATTAATAGCACTTGCCACCATTCCAGATGTTGATTGAGCAATACTTGGCATTAATTCAGCAACTTTTTTTCCCACTCTAGTTTTTGAATCTTCAATATTCTGTTGTATTTTTTCTTCATCTTTTGCTATTGATTCATCTATTCCTTTTAATATTGAACTTTCATATTGTTTTTGTGGTAATAAAACCTTTTTCTTATCTGTATTCTCAATACCTTGATTTTTAAATTTGTTAATAATATCTATTCCTGTTTTATTTTTTGAATTTTCATTTTCTTTATTGCTTAATCTTTCATTTAGTTCTTTTTCTTCTTCTTTTAATTTTCCAGTAAATTGATTATATCTTTTATAATTTTCAAAATTATGTTCAGAAGCACTTTGTATATAATATAATGAATTTTTGGCAGAAGAAGACATTCCTAACCCAAAGTTTGAAGCTACTTTCCCGCTATCATTCATAATATTACTAGCACTTTGTTTTACCTTATCCCACGTTGACATATTAATATTTGATTTTTGGTACAAACTATCTACCTTGGTTTTTATTGATGAATTATTTGAATTTATTTTTGATGTAGTATTCACTTCTTTATAAGCACTTGTATCTGTACTATTATTTACTCTATCTTGTACTAATTCTACTAGTGATTTTTTTCTCATTGCACTCATAAACTATCTCCTTAAAATCTTTGATTGAAATCTCTTAAATCTTCTAGTACATATTTTTTATTTGCATTACTATTATTTTGAGCTGTTGTCTTTTGAGCTTCTTGTGCTGTATTTAATACTAAATTACTACTTGAATTACTTTTTGAACTTGATTTACTACTAGATGTTTTAGGAAGACCCCCTAGATTTCTCTAAACTTAATGCATACTCTCGTTCCCAATTAGATTGAGATAAATTAGCTTGTTGCTGTTGCAATGCAAATTGCCTTTCCCATTGTTCATCTGCTTTTCTATCTCTTTCTTTTTGATATTCAAACTTATCTCTATCAAATTTTAAATCATATTCTGTTAATGCTAGCTGTGCTTGTTGTTGATATATAGCAAGTGAATTTTGCGCCTTTTGGATATCTGCTTCTAAATAAGCTTGATTCATATTAAAATCTGCATCTGCTTTTAATTTTGCTGTATTATTAATTATTTCAGTTACATTCTTTTGATATGAGTTGTAAAGATTTACTTGACTACTTTCTGCATATCCACTTTTGTTTAAGCCAGAACTTGCTAATTGTTCTGCTGTTGCTCCATAAGGATTTGCTTGTTTTTTGTAATCTGTATATAAAGCTTTAGCTGATTTTGTTGCTTCTTTATCGTATTCTTCTTTTTGTTTATTTACTTCATTTTGTGTTTTTTGCAAACCTGTATCTACAATCTTATCTTGTATCTGTTGCTGTGTATTTAAATTATTTCTTTGCTCTTGCATTAAATTATCTATATCTTCATATCCTGTAGCCATCAGTTTTTTCTCCTTTCTTCTATGCTATTCTTTTATATCTATATACTGTTTCATACATAGGAGTTATATCTATAGCTTTTTGATTATTATTTGTAAATCCCACATTTCCTTTATAAACATTTATTCCTGTAACTACAGGTCCTTGTACAAAAGATAAATCCGCTGTATTACTTGTGTTTGCAGATACATTTGTAACAACATTAGATAAATTAAAAGAAGGTAAATTAGCAGTTGAAAGCTTTACACTTTCATTTCCACCAGTTTTACCTCCTTGATTAAATTTAGCATTATTAGGATCTACACCAATCAGAACTTTCCCTTTTCCTATCAATTCCCATGTTCCAAAACCTAAATATGTTGAAGGATTTATATCTTCTGAAGTTGTTATTACTTTTCCAATATGATAAATATTCTCAAACTTTGTTTTCATTTTCTCTTCTATAGTATCTCCAAATCCATCTATTACTTCTAATGCATCATTTATTCCTTTAATTAAAATATTGTTTATATAATCTTTTATTTTATTTCCTGCTTCATCAAATCTTCCCTTTAATTCTGAAGATGTAAGTGTTGGTTGGTCATCTAAAGATTGTATAATATTCAAGTCTTCTGTTAATTTTGGTAAATTAATACTCATATCCTAACTCCTTTTTACATATCCACCTATAAAAGCTTCTAGCATTGCATCTACAAGTCCAAATGGCTTATTTAGTTCATCACTATAAATCTTTAAGGCTATATCTATTATTTTCTTCTCTTTTATTCTGAAAACTATATAAGAATTATCTCCTGTCGAAAAACTAAAATTAGTAAAATCTATATTATTAAAATCAAATCCATTATTTGAAGCTTCTTTCACTAATTTCCATATTGCATTTTTGTTTGTTTTCTCTGCAATTTTAATTCTTCCATTTTGCATATTCTTTACTTTTAAAATTGCACCTCTTTTATTTATCTTTTTTAAATGATTCATATATCCAAAAGTATCTCTTGGAGTTGTCCAATATGCTTCTATTGCTTCACCTAAATCATTTGTTCCATCAAATGTATAAACATTTCCTTTATTATCTGTAAAATATAATTCATCTTTATATGATTTTAAACAAGTTATATTTACTGGTATTTTCCAGATATACCATTCAAATTCTATACCATTTATTCCTTGAAATACTTGTCTATAATCAGCTAAAAATATTGTGTTATCTATTGCTACAACAAGATAACCATTATACTCTGCTATATTACAAAAATCGTAATTACTCATATTTATTAGTCTAGAATCAACCAATGAACTTTTGTGTGATACTGATTGTTCATTTGCTATGTCTCCACTTATACCTTCTAATCCACTTCTACTAAAAAACAAAATATTATCTTTATAATTTATAGCTGCAGAACAACACCCCACAGAAACATTACCTTGTGATGTTGGATAAATTCTTCCGTATTCACTATCTGTCGAAGGTTGTAAATAAAATATAGTGTCCTTTGTTTGATCTTCTTTTTTAAATACCCATAATAAATTATTTCCTACTACTAAAGCTTTAATTGGATTTTCTTGACTTCCACACTCGTAATAATCTAAATCACTTATATATGCTGGATTATTTAGAGAGCAATGAAATACTGCATTAGGATAATCTTTATTTCCACTAAAAAATATTCTATTATCAAAAACTCTTGCAATATTACACTCTTTTATTCTTTCTAAATATCCTTGTACTTGTTTTGTAAATTCAATTACTACATTGTCACTACCTATTAAATCTGGCTCTGTTGGGGCTTCCTCAAAAATTACTTTACCCAAAGAAAGATTTACAGTATAATTTGTAACTAAAGTATCATTAACATACACTTTATCTATTGAATTTACATTAGTTGAGTCTAATATATATTCCGTAGCTTTTCCATCTGCTAAAAATGAATTTTTTCTTTTTGCTTGAAGTAAATTAACATCTTCATACATCTCTCCTCCACCAGAAGGACTTCTTGATATAGTTGTAGTTGGAATATAAGCAATGTCCTCTATATTTATTAATTCATTTCCATTAAATTTTAAGTAGTTTACTCCATCTAAAACATATATTTCATTATTAAAAGCAAACATTATAGATTTATTATCGTTCATATCACTTTTAAGCACAGTGATTGAAATATTTTCATTAGGAAAACCTACCCATTTTACAAGTTTACTACCTATATGAATAATAGCTGTATCTGTGCTATATATATACATAGAAAATATTTCTTCTTCAAAACCTAAATTAATTAATTTTCTAATTCCGAGGTCTGCTTTGAATAATATTACTTTGTGATAAGCTATAAGATTTCCAAACATTCAAACAATCTGGACTTCTTGTTATATCTACTGCTGTATCAGGATTTAATAAATCTATACCTCTAAAATTGCTGTATTTTCTTGTTACAACACTTCCTATTACAGACATTCTTAAAATTCTCCTTCTGTTATATTTACATTTATTCCCATTGTACTTGTATTAATATTTGCAAGTCTTCTCTGATACTCTTTTTCAAAAGCTGTATAATCTTCTCCTGGATCTGTTTTAAATAAATCTGAAGCTACTTTATATGGTAATATTGCTTGTAAATCTTGGTCTATTTCTAATTCAAAATCATCTTCTGTTTCTTCATTGATTAAATTTAAGAAAGGAATATACTCAATAACTATTTTTGAATTTTCTTTATTACTTACATATATGTATTCACCTAAAATATAATGATCTACTGATTTCTTGTTATTATTTTCGTCCATACCTATAATCTTTTTGATTTGCTTGCATTTAGGTAACTTTACTTTTTCATATCCTTCTATATCTGATTTACTTACTTCAATCTCTTTTAATTTCTTTCTTGTTCTAAAATCTGCTAATTCTTGATATGCTGGAGCATATAATAAAGCACATTTTATTTGTATATCCTCATCTACTGTAAAAAATTTTGTATTTGGTGCATATTCATCTACTAAAGATAAAAATATCTTTTTATTTTCTAAATATGTCATAATATCTATTCTCCTTTTAATGCTTCTTCTGAAAAGTCCAAACAATCTAAATCCTCTTTTATTTCTTCAACTGTTAAAAACTCTTGTCTAGGCACAGTATATCCTTTACCAGGATAAAAAATTAACAATTGTCCTTCTTTTAATTTTGATTCTATCCTTGAAAAAGTTTTAGTATCTGTTCCATCAATTTTATTAGTTACTGTTGTTTCTGTTATAAATAATAAGTCTTTTATTTTTTGTTGAATAATTGCCTTATAACCTTCTTCATCAACAATCGTTTCATCTTCAATATCTGTACTCTTATCTACAACTAATCCTAAATATTGAAAATATTGTGGTTTTACCATATATCTAACAACTTTTTTTTGCTTTTTATTTTTATTAATTTTCATAATTTCCTCCCTGTATTTTTTGAGAATCGAACTCAAATAAATTTCCTTTAAATACATACAATAAAAGAGGGATATGTTCCCTCTTTCTATCTATTCTGTTGGATTAGATGGTGTTTCTGGTGTTACCGGTGTAGTAGCTTGTTTAGCTGGAACCGTTTCTGGCAATACTACAATTTGTTCTTTTCTAACAACTTTACAACCGCAAACATATAAAGCTTTAAAAATATCTCCAAAACCTTTTTCTTTTCTTGTTCTTTCTATCTTATCTACTTGTCCAGCAAAACCAACTGCTTTTCCTGTTCTTATAATATTATAGCGAGTAGTTTCTTTTACAGGTAAAAGATTTTCAATGCAAACATTTACATTATTATACTTTCCAACTGCACCTACTTTTGCAAGCTCAACGTTATTAGTTAATGTTTCTGTTAAACTTTGTCTTACTGAAGAATACATTTTAGGTGAAAACTCTCCCCATAAGTCTTCTACTGGATTTACATTATTTTCATATAATTTTACTAAAGCATTTTCTACTTTTTCTGTAGCATTAGCTTTTGTTGGAGTAAAAGCAGTTCCTATTACTTCAATGTCCCCATCTTCAACTCCTTTTAATATTGTAGAAGCAACCTTTTTGTCTGCTTCATATTTAATGTATTTAGCATTTACTTTACATTGATTTTCCATTACACCAGGAATACTTTGTGCTTGATCTACATCATCAAAATACATAGCAACATATTTCATTGTATCTATATCAAGTACTTGTTCATCTCCTGAATAATCTTCTATAGTAATATCTTTTCCTGGAACATAGTCACCAACTGTTGGTTGAGTTGAACCTGTTATATGTAATTTATTACCATATTTGATCTCTCCTGTATAAGAATAATCTGAATGAGTAAATAATCCTGTTAATACATCTAACTCATTTTGAATTGTTTGAGCCCAAAGCTCTTGTTTAAAAACATCTTTTGCCATTTCTTACCTCTTTCTAGCAAGAATTAAGATTAAAGCTATTTATTAAATAATTTAGCTCTTGTTTTCATAGCCTTTTGATATATAATAGGATCTTTTAAATCCTCTCTAGTTAAAGCATCAAATTCTTCTTCTGAAAAATATTCATTTTCTGTTTTTGTTTTCTTATCCTTTAGACTTCCTGCACTAAATGGCTTGGTCTTTTTAGAAGTTTCATTTGTTTTCGAATAGATTTCATAAATATCTTTTAATGATGTTTTATCATTAAATTTATTTACAAAATCTTTAAAATTTTCATTATTTAAAATAGTTTCATCTATTCCTGCTTCTCTAATTTCTTCTTTTCTTTTTGCTTCAAGCTTTTTAGATGTTAAATAATTTCCAAGTTCCATAAAAGCTGCTTGTTCTCTAGCAGTTCTATTTGTTATACCTGCTAAACGATTAGCTTCTTCCTCTATAGCTTCATCATCTAAATCTAAAATCTCTTTAGCATCATATTTACCTAAAATTTCTTCATCTTTTGAATTTGAAACTTTAGGTCTTTCTACACCGTACTGCTCATAAGAGAGATTTAATAATTCTTCAATATCTTCTTTGCCTGTTTGTGATTTTAAAAGATTTACTAATTCTTCCTTACCTCTATCATCACGGTCTCTTTTAGCCATTTCATGGCCCCATCTTTTGTTGAACTTCTCATCAAAAGATGTTTCATATTCTTCTTTTAGTTTCTGTTTCATTTCTTCTACTTCTGCTAAAGTAAAAGTATTTTTTTCTTTTTCATTGTTAACCTCCATATCGCTAGCATTATCTTGATTAACAATATTTTTCTCTTCATTTTCTTCCATTCTTTATCTCCGATTTAAAGTCTCCCGACTATTTATTCAATTTATAGCTTCCCAGCTTCTTTGATAGCAGTTTTAAGTCTTGCACAACCATTGGACTTATATGAACATTTTGCTAATACTAACAAAATGGTATAACCATAATAAAAGAGTTAGCTAACAGTTTGCTAACTCTTCTAAGGAGGCAATAATGTGCAAGCTATGCGCTAAACTTGCACATTTCCTTCATTTTCTACTATTTCTTCTATTATTTCTTCACCACACTTTTTACATTTGTGGTACACTTTGTTCTTCAGTATTTTCTGGACCTTCATCTCCACCAATCGGCATTTCGGGCATAACATTTGTATCACCACCTTGATTTATCATTTCTTGCTTAATAGCACTATCTATTGCATTTACTTGTTGTTGCATTGCTGTAATTTGCTTTCTTGCTTCTTTACGCCTTTTAATTATTGATTCTAAACTTGGTTTTGGCATTGTACTATCTTCTGGTAATGCTTCCGTATATTCTTCTAATGTTATAAGTTTTTTAATTAATAAGTTCTCTAAACTCATTTCCTGAGCATATCTATCATAAGGGCTTTGAGGTGTCACATCTATTTTCAAATTAAGGTTTAACTTTTCAAGTTCATCTTGACTTATCTTAAATGGTGTTTCTATACTTTCTGCTTGTCCAAGTTCATTAATACTATCTTCACTAGTATAAAGTGTTAATCCATCTACATAATATACTTTTATAAGTTCAAATATAACTTTTGCACAATCTTCTAAAAAATATTTATAATTTTCTATTTGTTCGCTTAACGGTTGTTGTGACGCTTGCTGTACTGCTAAAATCGCTTTACCTGACGCTTGAGTAGGATCTATATTACCTGTCGCTGTATCTCCTGCTCCTGCAAGTTCTCTTGTTCCACTAATTAAATCTTGTTGCAAATTATACGCATCTGAACTCATACTTGTTGGTTGTAAAAAACTAACTACTTTTCTTACATCATCTGCTCTTACATTATCTAATTCAATAACACTTCCTACTTGATTCAAAGAATTGTAATTAACAACTTTTTCTCTATCTACAACAAGTTTTGGATATGCTCCTATTTTTACTGCTATAGCTCTTCTTGTTGCTGTTTTATTTATCTCTCTTTGATTTTCAAGTAATCCTCTTACTTCTGAAATTCCTCTTGAATATCCTTTTTCTTCTTCCCATATATAATGTGCAAATGGATAAAGTTCACATTCTGTACTTTGAGGTGTTATCAAATCACAAGTTCTGGAAGCCTCACTTACATATATTTTTCCGTCTTCTTTTCTTTCAAATTTCTTAATAACTAAACACATTGGAGACACTTCCATAAGCATTTTTTCTTTTCCTTGTTGTTCCCATACTTCCATATCTGAAACAATACTATCTATCTCTTCATCAGTTAAGTTATTAAGTCCAGCTTCTCTATATTTTCTTGCTTTTTCTTTTACCTCTCTAACAGTCTTTCTAAACGTAACTAATATATAAGGTTGATTTTGAATATCTGAATCATTTTCACTACCATAAAAAATATTATTCTTATCTATTTCTTCTGATAATATTTCATCATCTTCATTATAAAAATAAATAATGCCCTCAGAATTGATGGCACTATTTTTTACAATACTTCTTACTTTCTTACCTGACTGTGATTTTTCCCACATTCTATTAACAAATTGTGTTAATCCTTTTGTTACACTTCTCAAAGCTTCTAATTCTTCATAAGTTTCATAAGTATTAGGATTGAACACTATTTGATAAGAATTTTGATTTACTATATTAACTTTATATTTTATAATTGGTTTTACTATATTTAAAACTATAGGCTCACTAGATGATTTGGGCTTTTTTAAACCTTCCCATTGTCTACCATGATAATAATTATAATTTTCTTCGCCTTCTACATACATATTTTGAAGTCTATTAAAGTTTTTACCAATTTCACATAAGTTCCATATATCAGTAGTTTTTTTATCGTCCATTTCACTACTCCTTTATATCTTTTTGGTTGTATGGATAATTATCAATATTATCCATGTAATCATCTAAAATTTTACTTTCTTTTTCTTCTTGTTTTTGTTGTTTCTTCACTTTAATATCTTCTCGTATAACTTCTACTGGATTTTTTATTTCTGGTAATTTATCTTCTTTCTTAACTGTAAAACCAATATAAAAACCTACTATCAATGTAATAGTAGGTAAAATCATATATATTAAATTCATTTTTACTTTTCTCCTTTATACAATTTCTATTTTACTTCCAAAATCATCATCTCTTATAGTTTCTGGTCTTCTTATATTAAATGGTCCATAATCAACTTCAATCATTTTTGTTTCTTTTTTAGGTAACATTTTAAAGCTTTGTTGATTCCTTATATAATATGCTATAGCAAGTCCCATTACTAAATCATCATGATATCCAATCTCTGCTTCTGGTCTTCCTTTTTTCTCCATATTCTTTATAAATTTAAGCATTTCTTCTAAAGTTTCTTTATCTACTATTTTTTCTATTTCATCTAAAACAATAGCTTGAAGGTCTGCCAAAATAAGCGGTCTTGTTATAGTTGTAGTTTTAAATCCTAATTTCTTGTCTAATTTGTTTTCATAAGTATCTTCTTTATCTCTTACATAAAGATTTGGATATTTCATTTCATCTAACTTATTAGTTGGATATGTACTAAAGTTAACTTCCAATCCAATTAATGCTGTATTATAATATATTCCAAAACAATATATTTGTTTACTATACTCTATCTCATCAAATTGCTTTTTCAACTTTGCAACTTGTTTTCCTGTCATATTATTAATAACATGGGCTGTAAAATAATCTGAGCCTTCTCCAGAAGTATCTCCTCCTAAAACATAAGGAACTCTTTCTTTTACATCTTCATAAATTTGTATAAATCCATTTTTGTCATCTATCCATTTAATATCAGTTAATGTTATATATTCTTTGCCTAGTCTATCTTTCTTAACTACTTCTTTATAATCAAAATATCCTACCTTTATTGGTGGTTTCAATTCTAGCAATCTTTGAATTATATTTTCTTTATTGAAATAACATTGCCCTGTACTTAGAAATGCTTCTTCTGGTGTGCATGGGTATTCTTGTTTGATTAATTCTTTATCTATATAATTTAAGTATTTATTGTAATACCAATACACTTGTTCTAGTTCTAACTTTTTTTCATTTAAAAGCCAATTTATTCTCTTAAATATCCAATCCGTTTTAGTATTAATATCATTTATAAACTTTTCTTTGATTTCATTATTCTTTAATTCTATTCTATATTCTGGTGTTTTCCACCACTCATAAAAACAATTTATATATCTTTCTGAATGCCACATAGTTTCAAAATCATTAAAACCATTAGCTGTTGATTCATATATTTTAATACAATTCTTTGTTAAAGCTTCACCAATTCCTGCTTGAGTTTGTGCTATTCCATTTTGCCAGAATGCACACTCTGAACCATGTAAAAAATTAATTGTTCTTGAACGTCCCATATTCTTTGTTGCTGTATCTACAGACCAACTAGAATTAAGTTTTTCAAAAAATAATTCTCTTTTACTATTATATTTTTCTGTTGGTTTTAACTTATCTGGTAAATGGTCATAAGGAAATTTAGCTTTATTTTGAAAAATTGTTTCTGTATTGCTTGCTTCATCTGCAACAGTAAATCCTTGAAAATTTTTATTAGTTATTGTGCAAGCTAATTGATAAGCTGTTATCAATGTGGTAAATCCTTGTTGTCTTCCTTTTAATACTAGCATTGATATATCAACTATATATCCATTATTATAATCTTCTATTGCCTTATTTAATTTATTAATAAAATCTTTTTGAACTTCATTTAAAAAAAATGGTAAAGTATTTTGATTTTTGTCTACTACAACAAAAAATAGCTCTATCATTCTTTCTGGTTTTTCTTTTATTTGATTTATATATTCTTGTTTATTTATTACTTCTTCTGCAATAGTTTCTCTAAATATTCTATCTTTTTCTATGTTATGATGTTCATTCCATCTAACAATTCTTCGCTGTATAAAATAATCTATAGAATAAATCATAAAACATCTTCCAATTTATTTACTTTCACTGTTGATTCTTGTTTTTCTGTCCAACCAAAATTATTAGATAGACTGAATTTAGAACCATTGCAAGTTTCTTTTTCAAAAAGTTTTTCTTCTGTAAACATTTCTACTTTTCTTCTCGCGCGTTCTATCGTGTCAAAAAACTCATCTTCATTTTTATAATTTAATAAGCTTTGTCTACTCATATCTAACGCATTTGCAAGCCCTGACATTGTCGGAGGTCTACAATATTCATATACAAAATTTCCTAAAGCATCTTTTACTGGTTTTCCATTTTCCCATTTTATTTTAAGGCAAGAAGCAAAATATTCATCTATTACTATTTGCATTTCTTCTGCATTATGATATTTCTTCGGTCTACCTATTTGTTTATTATTATCCATATTTTCCTCCTTCCTATTAATAAAAATATTATAAAATGAATAATTACTCCTGCACTAACGAAAGATTTAAAATCAATCTGAGTATTCCTAATTATCCATTTTATATTATGGTGTAGATAGCAAGATTTGAACTTGCACTCTTTCGAAATGGATTTTAAGTCCACTGTGTCTGCCAATTCCACCATATATACATCTAATCTTTATCTTTTAATCCTTTTCTTGCACATTCTCTTATTACTCTTTTCTTTATACAACCATTATTATAAAATTTACATTTTCTGCACATATATATTAAAAACTTCTTAGTTTCTTCATCTTTATATTCGTTTTGAATATTTAATATTTCTTGTGTTATCAAAATAATCCTCCTTCTCTAATATAAAAAATAGTAGTTATTTATATAACCACTATTTTTTACTTATATATAAAGTATTCTAGGAGATATAATGCTTTTCTGGGCTTGCCTAAACTTTCTTTAAGCCACTTAAATATATAAATTTAAGTCAAAACATTATAGAATTACAAATGAAATAAAAAATATAATATTTCATAATACAAATATAACACATTACTTCCGCACAAAACGCACAAATTAAAAAATATATGAAAGAAGAGTATTTTTACTCTTCTAAAAATCTATCTAACTTCATTCTAGCCGTACTTTCCGCGTTATAATTCATTTTAAACATAATTTGTATCCAACTAAGATTATCTTCATATTTTAACCTTATTATCTTTCTTATATCCGAATCTTCCTCTTCAATTTTCTTTAATTCATATTCCAAATGTATTATTGCTTTATCTATTTTTATTTTATTATCTAAATACATCTTTTTTAATTTCTTTAGTTGTTTTTTTCTTCTTTTGTATGTATTATCTTCCTCAAGTCCTGTAATTATTGAATGTCCTTCTATATATGGAAAATGTTTAGAGCTACTTTTTACAGTGTCTCTAACTATCCTTTGTGGTACTGATTCTAACTTTTCTATTCTTTTTTCTAAATCTTCTTGCTCTTTATATATGTTTTCTAGTTGTTCAAGTTCTTTTTTTGTAATCATTTGTACCTCCTTCTTTAATTTCTTTTAAAATTAATTTTTCTACTCTTGCCAAAGCTTCATAATATGTTATAAATCTTTCATTTCTGTGCTTTATATCTAATCTTATTATCTTAATTCTTTGATTGTATTGTCTCATATATCTCTTTGCTACTTGATTTTTATTTAATCCACTTTTCCAAAGTTTCAATATTTCTTCATCTTTCATACTATTTAGTATTTATTATGTTTTTGTTTTTATTCTTTGAGTAACTCTTTTAATATACTTATAATTATGTCTCCTACTTTGCCTAAGTTTTTCTTTCTTATTTCTTCTATCTTATTTATTACTGTTTCTCTTTTTATTTCTGTCTTCATACTTTATTACATCACCTTTTTTATTGCCGGCTTTTCTTCTAAAAAGTCAGTATCTAATATCTTAATTCCATATTCTTTTGCTACCGCTCTTTCTATTCTACAACCTCTTGCTAATTCCCAACCTTTCATTAAATACAATGCATCTACTTGCCCTAATATTTCTATAGATTTTGATAAATAATATATTGCTCGATTAATATTTTCTGGTGCTTCTTCTGTAAATATTGTGTCTACTACTTCTATATGTAATTTATTAAATTTTTCTATAACCTCTTCTCCTTCTTTTCTTATTTGTTCTTCTGTTTTACCTCTCATAGGTTGACTAATCATTACTTTCATTATTTTTTACCTCACTCTCTTTTTAATTATCTAATAAAAACTCTTTAACCGTTTGTCCTGTATATCTATATGCTCTATCATCTATATATAATTGTGCTGGTAATTTTTTATTTGTTATCCCTATTAAATTCAATTCGTTCCAAAATGTTTCATTATCATTTACTCTATCCGCTTTACACCAAAATCCTTGTTTGTTCCACCATTCTATAATTTGTTCTGGTTTTCTTGTTGAACATATAAAAACTGGTATTCCTGATTTTTGTAAAACTAACATTAAATCTAATACATCTTTATTATATTCATCATATATACTTCCATCTTGCCAACCTTTGCTATATTTATGTATTACTCCGTCAAAATCAAAACATACTGCTTTTCCCTCTTCTAATTTTAAGTTATATTCTTTCATTTCTACTTTATCCATTATCTTCTACCTTCTTTCTAAAATATTCTTTTATACAGTTAAATAATTGGTCATAATCTTTTTCACATTCATGTGTACAATTACCGCAACAAGTATCCCATTCACTGCAAGTTAATTCATCTATTAGCTCATTTATCATCTTGTCTTTTATATTGTTTTGTTTTTTATACTTACATATCTTACATATTTCTACTGCTTCATTTTGCTTGTCTATATATCCTTTCCAATATGTATCATTCTTTAGTGTTTCTATTTCTTGTTGTAATTTAGCATTATCTAAATCAGCTTTATTAAGTTTTTCTTTTAAATCTTTATTTTCTTTATTTTGCTTTTCCATTAACTCTTTTATTGTAGTTGTTACATTTTGAAATTCCTCATCACTTAAGTTTTTACCATATACTCTTAAAGCTATTAATGCTTTCTTTTCCTCTTCATTCATCTAAACTGCCTCCATTGATTTCTTTTTATCTAATGTTTTTCTAATTTTTCTTCTTATTCTTTCACATAATTCTATTTTTCCTATATTTTTATAAAATTCGTCTCTTATTGTTATTGAATAACTACTTTCTGGTGTCACACCATAAGCATTACTTCTAATTTTTTTACTTTCTAAATTAATTTCTTCAACAATTTCTTTAAATATTTTATCTAATTCCTCTTCACTTATTTGCATTGTTACCTCCTAATATGTTACTCTCATTATGTAAGAATGTTCAAAAACATTACGTTCTATGTTTAGTCTTAATTCTTTCATTTTATCTATTGTATTAATATCTATCATCATTCCAGCTCTTAAATTTCCAACATGATTAGTTACTGCAAATTTAATAATATTTTCAAGCATTTCAGTATCTTTTTGAATATCTAATTGTTGTCTTAAGCGATTATTTGATAATTGATATGTTAGTAATTCATCTTGTAATCTTTTAACTTCTTTATTTAATCTTTTTACTTTATTTTTTACACTCATCAATTTTCTCCAATCCTAATACTAATCTATATAATTTATCTGTCACTTGTATTGCATTATCAAATTCTTGTCCGCTTAACCTCGCTACATATCTTTGTCCTTGACTATATGTTGCTACTGTTCTTATTGCACTATCTATACTTCCTGTTGTTCCAAATTTATCAAATACTTGTTTATGATATCGTTGTTGCACTTCTTGAAATGTCCATAAACTTTGTGTAGATTTAATTCCATCTGACTTTTGCAATTCTATTACTTTTTTGGCTATTCGTTCTATATCCTCTTCACTCATCTACTCACCTACTTTATACTCTATACTTTTAAATTGCTCTTTTGTTACTATTGATTGAATCCATAATATTGATTTGTTTTCATGGGCATATCCTTTAAAGTAAATACAACCCGCAGTTATTTTATATACGTATTTTCCATTTACATAGTCACCTACTTCTATTAAATCTATTATGTTTTCTTTTATATCTTTAATCGAATCTCTTTCAACACAATATATTCTTTCATTTACTTCTATTTCAGGACCATTAATAAGTTCATCTGAATTTGCATTTACTATTATTCCTAATATTCCATTTGTAGTTCTTGCATACATTCCTTCTGTGCTATTTTCTAATCCATACTCTCCTACTTTTTGAATTTCACTCAATTAAATCACTCCTATCTAAATTTACATCACTAATTCCTATAAAATCTAATACTTTTAAGTAACAGTTATAACATAGTCTAGTCAGTTTCTTTTGTCCCCATGTATTCGCTTTTTTTAGCAATATCATTTTTCTTTGAGCTTCTTTCTCATTACACATTGGACAAATATCAAAATATCTTTCCTCACTTTTCCAGCTACTCATCACTATCACTCCTCCAATTTTTCTTCTTTAAATCTTTTCTTTACTAAACATCTTTCTAAATCTTGAAATTCTGAATAATCTTTTAATTCAAAACAAGAGAAGCCAAACAAATTATGTTTCATATTACCTTGATTTATATTCGTTTTAAATGATTTTTGTTTACAATTTATTGTTATAAACACTTGCTCTTTTTGTCCTCCACCTATGTATCTGTAAGAATATAATGTTATTTCGTCCATTTTAACTCCTCCACTTTTTTATCTATTGCTTGTAGTTCTTTTATACTTAATATTGTTATTATGGTTTGATAATTTGAAATATCTTCTGTTCTAAAATTTAATAAATTATGTTCTTTGTCAAATATAATATGCTTTTCTATACAACTATATAATTTATCTTTTTTTATATATTCTTCTACATCTTCATCATCTAATATCTTTTCATAATCTAGTTCTTCAAACATCTTATCTGCTTCTGACATTATCTATCACTCACTTTCTCTACTAATCCTGCTTGGATTAAATCGAAAAAGACTTCGTTTCCTGTTCTATCTCCTCGATTATCTAATTTTCTAATTTTTTCATTAATTCTTAAAACAACTACTTCATATTTATTTTTCCAAAAATATCCTTCATCATCTTTCTCAATTCCAAACTTCTTTAGTTCTTTTAAATCTACATTATCTTTTATTTTTAACATTACTTGTCCTCCAATAGTTCGTATAATTTATTTACTTCAACAGTTTTAAAATTATATGTATCTTTATATGAATTTTCTTCAATAAATTTTCTTATTTTACTTTTGCATATACTGTCATCTAGTGCTTGTAAAACTTTTTCTATTGATTTGCTCTCTGTATCTAAATCATTAGTTAATTCTATTAAGTTTAAATCTCCATTCTTTCTTGCTTCTTTTATTGCTGCATCATTTACTGTGATTTTTTTTCTTAAAAAACTTTTAGCTTTTTCTAACTTCATTTATTCCTCCTTAAAATTATAACCAACTAATCTTACAATTTCTCTTGTAAAATTTTTATAACATTCTGAAGGCATATAATAACTTCCATTTCCATTTTCATAACTATATCTATTTATTATTTTATTTATTTTTTCTTTAGGTATAGAATTATCTAGTGCTTGTAAGACTGTTTCTATGGCTTCTAATCCTTCATGACTAACAGCAAAAGGTCTTTGTATTTTTGTTCCAAAAGCATAATCAAAATCATTTTTATGTGATGTTATTTCATTTACTTTTACTTTAGCTTCTTCTAACTCCATTTATTTATCTCCTTTACACAATTTCAAAATCTACTAATTCTATAATTCCTTCTATTATTTTTTTATTACATTTTCTTGGTATACTATCTTCATAACTAATTCGTATTGTTTTTTCTTCTAACAATTCTTTATATTCTTCATTTTCTTTTATTAGTCTTTCTCTATCTGATAATATGTTTTCTATTGCTTGTATATGTTTTATTCCTATTAATTCACAAAATTGTTCTTCTGAAACTTCTCTGCTTTTTTTCTAACATTTCTTCTACTATCTTTATATCTTCTTCTATATTATTTGACATCTGTATTCTCCTTTAAAACTTTTTCTTTAAATTCTTTGTATGTCATTTCTGACATTTCTTTTATGTTTTCTAGCATTTCATCTAGTGTTATTCCTCTACCTCGTCTGTCTTGAAATCTTTTTACTAATGTTCCATCTCCAAAAGCACCTATTTTGATTACATTTAATATTCCATTTTCTGTATTGTAATATAACTCATATACTATATCATTACTTCCCCAAGTGTCTTTTTGGGGTGATTCTTCATAAAATGTTATTGTAGTTTTTATTATTATATTGACTGGTTTATTATTTATATTATTTTCCATTGTTTCTCCTTCTCTTCATTGCTTTTCTTCTTTCTGTTCTGTTTCTTGGTATAAATTTGTCTTTTTCTAATTCTTTTGCCAATTCTTTTCTTCTTTGTTCTAATTCTTCTTTATGTTCTCTTTCATATTCTTCTCTACTAAACATACTACTCTCCTATCAATCTTTACTTTTTTATATTTTTATGATATATTTTTTCTGAAAGGTAGGTGGTCGTCATAACAACAATAATAACAAAAATATTGAGATTACCCGGGGCTTGTCTAAAATAATTAAAGTCCTTGTCAGCAACCTTTCATATTAAAGCGAATAGCGTTTAGCTGTTCGCCATTTTTAATTCTCTAACTTTTTATCTATTTTAGTATAATGAAATTTGCCTTGCAGTTTATGCCAAATATTAGATATTCTATTTGTTTTATATTCGACTTTTAATTTTTTTCTTGCAATTTTTCTATTATAAACTTTTCTAACTCCTAAATAATGATTCATCTCTATTCCTCCAATCCTAGCTCTGAAAGTGTATATATTCTATTATTTATATTTTTAAACATATCTTTTTTTACTTCATAATTTGAAACAGCATCATATATATTGTCGTTATAAAATAAAAGTGTATTTTCTGTTTTTGTTAGTGCATCTATTCTATGAAAAGATAATGCTATATACTGTCTTAAAAACTCTCTTTCCTCTTCTGTTAGCAATTTTTCCTTTTCTTCTATTACTTCATATTTTGGTCTTTCTAATTTTACTATATTTTCTTTTTCAATTAACTTACCATAGTTATCAAACTGCCTTCCAAATTTATTTTTACTTGTAATAATTTTCATACTACCATCTTTATATGTAACTATATCTCCTACTTGTATATCTAAATCTTTCATAATTTTTCCTTCCTAGTTTCCTTTTGAACAAGGTAACACATATTTTTGATTATTTTCATTATTAATCTCTTTGATTATCACTGCATCTCTATCTCCCGCAAAATATATCTCTACAATTCCTTTTGAACTTCTAAGTGCTTGTATTAATAACTTTGGATTAAATCTTATTGAAAATTTACTTTCTCTGTTAATTAATTTTTTATAATCAATAAATTCTCCTTCTATTATTTTGTAACTGTATTTTACATTTCCAAAATTAAACGTTATAAATTTTCCATCTATTTCAATTTCTGTGTTTTCTTCTGTTCCTTTAGGAATACTAAATATTGGACTTGTTACTGTAAAATTATTTCCTTTAATAAGCTCACATGTATTTGTAAACAATTTATAGCCATCACATGTTGTCATAGTTAATTTTTTATCCACTGCTTCTAGTAAAATTCCTGTAAAAATTGGTCTAAATTCTTCTTTTGATACAGCATTCTTTACGCTTTCTAACATTTCTTTTAACTTATTAGTTTCTATAATTACTTTTCTCACTTCTTATGCTCCTTTCTTATTAAAATAATTTCTCTTGTATCTAAATTTTTCTTTAAAATTCCTGTCTCTAAAGTAATTAATTCATACATTAATTTCATTTTTCGTACTTCAAATATTCCTTCTTCTCCTTCTATTTCATTGTATCTATTCATTTCTTACCTACCTCATAATCAAAAATAACATTCTCAATCCTATGCCTTATCCAATATAAAACTTCTTCATTCTTTTTGTGTTTCTTTGCTACTTCTGATTTACTTACTATTTGTTCTACTGTATATCCCTGTTTCCATAGTTTTAATATTTCTTCGTTTGTCATATTAACTCCTAATTATCAAATAAACCTTCTAGTCCATCTGGAATTTCCTCTTCAATTCTGTTTTTTTCCTTTTCTTTTTTTAGTGGATAAAACTCTGACCAACCACTAGCTATGCTTTTTTGTACTATTTTGATTTTTTTTATATTTCTTTCCTCTTCATTTTGTATATTTCTAGTTAATACAGTTAAATTTTCTAATCCTATTTCTATAGCTCTGTTAGTTAAACTTCCTTTTCTTTTTCTGATTGCTAAATGATTTTTTAGTTCCTGTCTTAACTTTTCATCTTTTGTATAGTTTTCGATAATCTCATCAAAACTTTTTCTGTTTTTATTTACTTTCTTTTCTTCTGTTTTGTTTAGTTTATTTAATGTGCTCACTTCGTGCCCGCTTTGTGTATCGTCTTGTGTATCACTTTGTGTATCATCTTGTGTAACAAAATTAACAATCAAATACTTGCCCGCTTGATTGCTAATACCTTTGGAGTATTTTATATATCCTTTCTGTTTTAATTCGTTTCTTGCTCTATCTAATGCTTGTCTACTTAAACCTGTAAATCCACAAACTATCATATTGGCTATCGTAAATTCCTTAATCCAACCTAGCTCATTGTTTTTATTTAATAAATATGAATAAAGACATTGTGCGTTTGAACTTAAAGGATTATTTGATAGTAATTTATAGAATGCATTTAACTGTTTTATGTAGTTCATTTAATTATGTTCTCCTTTCTAAGCATCTTTCAACAACCCCTTAAATTTATTTATAAAGTATATCTGTCCTTTTCCTGTTACTTTTGGAGTTCTACTAACAAAAGTCTTTCCATCTGCCTTATATGTACTTTTCTTTATTCTAAATAGCTGTAGTTCCATTGCCTTTTGAGTTGGTATATTCCAATCTTCTTTAGTTTTGCTTAGATATCCAGACTCTCTCAACCATGTGAAAAATCTTTCTTCTCCAATATTTACACCATTTTGCTTTAGCAACTTTGCCATTTCATTAACACTTATACAGCTTTCACTTTCCTGAACACTATTTGCAAATAATACTTTCGGCTTTTGTTCCTCTATAGTTGTTTCTAATTGCTTCCTTTTCTCTCTTTCTGACTTAAGTCTTTGTAATGCTTGTATTGCTAAATCTGGATTATCTAATAATTCTTCTGTAGCATACATTCCAGTTTTTCTTATGCTAGGTAATACTTCATCTGTTACAAAATCTTGAAATTTTCTCGCAACTTCATTTTTTGCTTTAAAACATAATTTATAGAATATATTTTCTGGTATAAATTTAGGCATTTCATTTTCGCAACTTGTTGCGAAAGAAAATTCTTCAAAGTAATTTTTTAATGTTCTCCATCTAACATATTCTATTCCGTTTTTATTTTCTGTAAATCCTAATCCTCTAGCAACATCTTCTGTATTCAAATATGCTATTTTATTACTATCTTCTAAATAGCCTCTTACATTTTTTATTGCTATTATCTTATTTCCCATTATTTCCTCCTTTGTTATATTTTCACCTTAAATATGATTTTCCTATTAACTGTATAAACTCTTCTCTTGTATGTGTTTTTTCATATTCTAACTGTGTTATTTCCTTTAACTCTTGTATTATTGCTTCATTACTGTGACAGTCTCTACATAATAAAGCTACAAATCTATTTCTTATACTTCTAGTTCTATTAGATCCTCCATATATTTCATGTGGATCTAATTTTTTAAAATATCTCTTACAATATTCACATCTTCCTGATTTAGATAAATTTTTATCTCTTTCCCTTTCCAATTTATTCTGTTTTTTACTTCTTTTATTTATAATATAATTTTTATTCTTCTCTTTTTTTGCTGGTTTAGGAAATGCAAATTTTGAATAATCAATGCTCATTTCTCTTTATTCCTTTTATACTAGAGTATTTTTCTATATCTTTCTCTATTTCATCTCTTCTTAAATCGTTTCTATAAAAATTACAATTCAAACATTTCTTTTCATTTAAAGCACTACAACCAGCTTCTCCATTCGGAGATTGATATCGTGCAAAACAATCTTTTCTATCCATTTTACCTCCTAACTTGATTTTTCATAGTTTCTTTGTTATAATAATTAAAATATGTATTAATATACATATAAAAATCCTTATAGAATTATCTATACATTAACTTGTTCAGGGTAGATGTATAGATTTTCTTCATTTTTAAGTCTTTTATTTAAAAATCTTCTTCTTTCTTCTTGTATTTCTTCAGACTTATCTCTTGCATAAAATAAAAGTTGTTTTGCCATATCTTCATTTTCACATTGACATCTAAGCATTACTTCACTATATTGTTTCATCTTAATTCCTCCTTTCTATAATCCAAATATTTTAAATAATATTCCACAGCTCAACGCTGGTAATATTCCTGTTATTGTGCTTACAATTAATATTGCTTGTCCTATTTCAGTTAACTTTTTCATCTGTTTCTCCCTTTATCTAAAAATGTTTTGCATAATCTCAAATGCTAAGTCTAAATCTACTCTTATACCTTTTTCTCCAACTTTCATGATTGCATCTTTCATTTCTCTCATGCTTAAAACTTTATATGCTTGTGCTTTACTCATCGAATATTGGTCTCTAAATTCTTTTACTGTCACATACTTCTTTCTCGCCTTTTCTTGTAATTTTGTTACTGGCATTTTTTCTTCCCCCTTTCTTTACTTTTATTTTTTAGTGTTGTATAATTACCTCAAAAGTGAGGTGATAAAATGGATCCTAATTGGATTATTGCAATTATTAGTATAACTTCTATAATTTTTCCAACAGCATGTACTCTTATAAATAATCATTATCAACTACAATTACAAAAACTCCAACTTTTTGAAAATAAAAAATATGAAGCAATTGAGAAATTTATAAAATCATCCGAGTATTACTATTATCATAAAGGTATCAATAGCGCTAAAATTGATTTTGAATCTTCAATTTCTAATCTTTTTATCTATTTTTCTATTCCCAAATATTTGCTATTTGATAAACTTAAAGAGTGCATTAATTCAAACGAGTACGACAAAACTCAGTTTGCTATAAGTGAAATTGTTAAAATATTATCATCGCAATTAGAGAAATAATTACTATAATTAGTACATAGATTCCATAAATCCAGCTGGTCTCTGGGTTTATTTTTTTATGCCAAAATATAACCGCTAATATTGATATTACTATTACTACTATTATGGGCAACATATCTCTCCCTCCTTTTATTTATCTTTTTCCATTTTCATATTATTCTTCTTTTTTTAGAACGTCTTGTTCTGTTAAAAGCTAAAAAAATATCAACAGGACTTACTTTTAATGCTTTAGCTAACAACATTTTAGTTTTATCACTAGGATTTCTTCTTCCTGTTTCTAATAGTGATATGTATCTAATACTTAATTTTGTTATTTTAGCTAATTGTTCTTGTGTCAGATTAGCTTGCATTCTAATCTTTTTTAAAGTCATTTCCTCACCGCCTTTCTTTACTACGTTTTGTTCTTAGCTTGATGTTATTCTATACTACATTTTGTACTATGTCAATATTTTTTTAAAATTTTTACGCTTTTTCGTTCTATTCCTACTCTACGTAAGAAAGAATGTTCTAAAACATTTGACAATCAGAACTAGTTGTTCTATAATATAATTATCTTTATTGAAGGTGATTATTATGAATAGAGTAAAATATTTAAGAGAAGAAAAAAATATGTTACAAGAAGATTTAGCAAAAGTTTTAGAGGTTACACAAAAAACAATAAGTAACTATGAAAATGAAACTAGAGATATACCAACAGAAGTTTTAAAAAAACTTTCTGATTTTTTCGATGTCTCAATTGACTATATTTTAGGTAAAACAGATATTAGAAATCAAAAACAAGAAAATGATATAAATGAAGAACTACTTAAAGTAGGTTTTGATATAAAAAACTATAACCCACCTACTGATAAACAAAAAGAACAGATTAAAGCTCTTTTGGAGGTTATATTGAAAGATAATAAGAAAGAAGATACAGATAATGACTAATACAATATATTTAAATGAATTTTCAAATTTAAAAGGATTAAAGATTTTTCCATAAAAATAGTAGCCGATTAAAATCGACTACTACCGCCCGAATATTTACGAGCCCCAGAGATTAAAAATCTCTTCTGTTACTATTATTATACACTTTTTTTAAGATTATGCAATATTTTTACCGTTTTATAGGAGTTTTATGAAATTAAATAAATTATATGATTTAGCAGAAAAAGAAAATATTAAAATATATGATTGGCAAATTGAAGATTGCAATGGAATTTATTTGAACTATGATAAAATAAATGCTATTGCTCTTAATTATGATGAGTTTGGAACATATATAGAAGAGAAATGTACATTAGCTCATGAATTAGGTCACTATTATTATGATGCTTCCTATTCTCTATACTCTGATTATAATACAATTTCAAAACAAGAATATAAAGCTAAAAAATGGAGTTATTACACTCTTGTTCCTTACAAGAAATTAAAATCAGCAATAAAAAATCGGTATTAATACAATTTATGAATTAGCAGATTATTTTGAAGTTACTATTGATTATATGAAAAAATGTTTAGATTTTTATATTGATAAATATGGCTTTATTTACTAAAGAAAAAAGTAGTTTATATAACTACTTATATTTTAAATTTATAGAAGAACAGAGGTTTGTAATATGGAAACATATAAAGATATGACTTATTCAGTTAGAAAAGATGGGACCCTTAGAAAAAGAATTAATATAGATGGTGTTCCTAAAGATTTATATGATACTGATGTGAAGTCACTATATAATAAATATATTGAAACAAGAATGTCTGGCATAAATGATACTTATACTGATAATTGCAAATTTAAAATTTGCGCTGAAAACTGGTTAAAAGTAAATACTGCTGGAAAAGCAGAAACAACTATTAAAGAATATAAGTATATTATAAACAAATATTTAATTCCTTATTTTGGAAATATGAATATAAAGAAAATAAAACCACATGACATTCAAATTCTTCAATCAGATTTATTAGAAGGAAAACATAACGAACTTGCACATAAGTGTATTAGATTTATGAATACTATTTTAAATGATGCTATCGCAAATGGGTATTTAGGAAAAAATCCTTGTATGTCTATTAAACAAGCGAAAGTAATTCATAAAGAAAGACAAATACTTACCTCAACTCAAGATAAAATATTACTTGAATCTAATCATAAATATGCAAATTTTTTTAGAATTTTACGATACACAGGAATGCGAAGACAAGAAATAGTTCCTCTTCTAGTAGATAAAGATATTGATTTAAAAAATAAAAAAATTATTATTAATAAAGCCGTTAGTTTTGCCCAAAATCAACCTTCATTAAAAAGTACAAAAAATGAAAAAAGTAGAATTGTACCTATCCCTGATATTATTTTTGAAGATTTAAAAAAACAAGTTGATTTTTGCAAAAAAAATGATATAAAGTATTTGTTCACAAAACAAACTGATACTAATGCAATGTTAACCCAGGAATCTATTAGATGTATGTCAAACTCCTTCTGCAATGAAATTGGTTTTACCTTTACTCCTCACCAATTAAGACACTCTTATTGTACAATGTTATATTATTCAGGTGTAGGAATGAAGGAAGCTCAAAGCTTAATGGGTCATTCTTCTGCAAAAATGGTATATGATATTTATACCCATTTGGATGAAGAAAAAGATAATTCCACAAGTAAAATAAATAATTTTTTAGGAGAAAAAAAGAAAAGAAATTTAAAATTAAGGGGTAAAATTAGGGGTATAAGTTTATTTTAACTTTAGTTTTTACTTGATTTTAGTATAGTTATATAGATTATAACTATTATGCCTCCAAAACCGCCTGTGAGGGTTCGAGTCCTTCTACCCCTGCCAATTTTATAAAAAACAAGTATACTATAAAAGTACTGCTACAATACTGAAAATGTAATGGTAGCAGTATTTTTGCATTTTGTTTTCTGTTATTGTATTATTGTTATATTGTTGCTATATCATTGCTATTGCAACTTTTATTGCAACTATTTATTAAATTTAATTTTTATATGCAAATGTTTTTCCTTATTTAGTAATCTCTAATATATTTATTTCTTATCTTGATAGTTCAAATCATTTAATCTACTGTTAAGTTATTTCTTAAATCACTTTATTAATCATATTTAAATTTTACTTTTCATTTTAAAGGAGGTTTTATTATACAAAAATTTTTATATACGCTTTATTTAATTTTAATTATTTTAATTATTTTTTCAAGTCTTTCTAGTTTCACATTATCTAATTATAATTATTCAAATGAAGAAAATCCAAATACTTTTAATCACTATTTTTCAAACTCGGATTTCTTTTGGCCTGTTCCTGGATTTCATACAATAACTTCTCCATTTGGAAAAAGAAATTCTCCTACTACTGGTGCTTCTAGTAATCATTCTGGAATTGATATTGCTGCAACTGAAGGAACTACAATATATTCTGTTACTGATGGAATTGTTATTTTTAAAGGTTTTAGTGGTGCAAATGGGTGTACAATAAAAATACAAAACAAAAATTTAGAAATTTCTTATTGTCATGTTTCTCCAAATTATATTGTAAATCTTAATGATACAGTTTTTTCAGGTGATAAAATAGGAAATGTTGGTCCTAAAAATATTTATGGAATTCCAAATAATCCTTACAAAGATAGTCTTGGGAATCCCACAAATGGTGCAACTACTGGATCACATCTTCATTTAACAATAAAAAAAGACGGCATAGCCGTCAATCCTTTGGATTTTTTTGATTAAATTCTTTCCATATATAATCCTGTTCTAGTATCAATTCTAATTTTATCTCCAATATTTACAAATAGTGGTACAGATATTTCTAATCCATTTTCTAATGTTGCTGGTTTTCCTGATGTTGTAGTAGTATTTCCGCTGAATCCTGGTTCTGTATATGTAACTTCTAATTCTACAAACATAGGTGGCTCAACATTAAATACTTTTCCTTTAAAAGATAATACTGTTACATTCATATTTTCTTTTATGTATTTTAATGCATCTCCTAATTGCTCTTCATTTAATGGAATTTGTTCATAAGTTGAATTATCCATTAAATAATATAATCCTGCATCATTATAAAGATATTGCATTTCTCTTTTTTCAATTTCTGCACCTTGTAATTTTTCAGAAGGATTGAAAGTTCTTTCAATAACTGCTCCTGTTATTACATTTTTCATTTTTACTCTAACAAAAGCTGCTCCTTTTCCTGGTTTAACATGTTGAAATTCAACTACTTTAAATACGTTTCCTTCTAATTCAAAAGTTGTATTGTTTCTTAAATCTCCTGCCATGTATACGTCTGCCATATTTTTTCTCCCCTTTTCTTTTATTTCACTACATATTATACTACCATATTTTTACAAGTTAATCAAGCTTTTTATGGTAATTTTATTGTAGCTAGCTTTACTATATAATCTTATTTTAGTAGTAATTCTTTATTTTATTGAATTACAATAATTTAATTATTGTGTAATCTTTATCAGCCGAAAATAAACTTTCACATTTATCTTTATTTACTACATAAGTATCTTCAATTCTAATTCCAAATTTATTTGGAAAATATACTCCAGGCTCTATTGTAATTATTGTATTTGCTCTTAATGTCCAGTCCTGTTTTGAATTTAAAAATGGTAACTCGTGAATTTCCAATCCAACACCATGTCCAAAGCTATGCAAAACTTGTAACCCTTTTAATTTATATTCAGATTCTCTATCTCTAATAATAGATTTTAAATTTGCTCCTGATTTTAATAATGTACTTATTTTATTTTGCTCCTCAAGAACAAAATCATATATTTTCTTATATTCTTCTTTTACTTCTTCTACAAAAACCACTCTTGAAAAATCTGAACAATAACCATTATATTTACAACCTATATCAAATTGAATTATATCACCTTTTTTTACTTGTCTATCAGTTGGTACAGCATGCGGCATCGAAGTATTTTCTCCAAATGCTACAATAGAATCAAAAGCAAGTCCATCTGCTCCATTTGTAATCATAAATTTTTCAATTTCAAATGCTACTTCTTTTTCAGTCATTCCCTCTCTTATATTTCTAATTATATACTCAAAAGCTTTATCTGTAATCTCACAAGCCTTTTTTATATTTTCTATTTCATCTTTATCTTTAACAATTCTTTGACTTTCTATAATTCCTTCTGTTTCAACTAAATTTACTTGATAATATTGCATGTATTTCTTATATTGTTCATAAGTAATATATTTTTCTTCAATTCCAACATTATTTGATACCATAAAAATTGCTTCATAATCATATTTCGTAAGTTCTCTAGAATCATATACAACTATTTCATCATCTATAGTTAAATGGCTATTTACACTTTCAATATATCTCCCATCAGTAACAAATATATTTTCTTTTGGCGCTATAATTAATGTTCCTTCCTCTGTTAATCCTGTTAAATATTTAATATTTATGGGATTTGAAACTATCATCCCATCTAACTTTAAAAAAGTTAATTGATCTCTTAGCCATTTCATTTTTATATTCATAATCTTACTTCCTTCCTAAAAATATTTATGAAGATTTAAAAAATTAGTATTTTATCACCTAACATTTTGCAAACAGATAAAAAAGTATCAAAAACTAAATTTGATGGTGTAAAGATACACACAAATGTTGCTATTGATAAAAAAGGTCCAAAAGGTATGTATTCATCTTTTCTTTTCAAAATTAGAATCCTTACTATCAAAATAACTACAGAACCTGCTGCTCCTATAAAAAACGAAAGCAAAGAAATTTCTGCAATTCCACTTACTCCAAAGTAAAGACCTAATGCTCCCATAAATTTTATATCACCCATCCCCATAGATTCTTTACCTGAAATAATAAAGCCCAAAGCTGTAATAATTGCAAAAATTCCAGCTCCTGCAAGCATTCCTAAAATATAATCTTTTGCCATATTAACATTTGTTATTCCATATATAAATGTTAATATTAGTCCAAATTCTAATATAGTTAAATTTAACCTATTTGGAATAATTCTATGCTTAATATCTATTGATAGAGTTAATATTAACATTGGAGCTAATATTAAAAATTTCAACAAATCTAAATTTTTAAAAATATCATCTCTTTCAATTCCAAATTTATATAATAAAGCAATATAAATCACTGCTATTGTTAACATAAATATATAATTGCCATTTAAGCCTTCTTTATTAGCTTTAAAAAATTCTTTACTAAAAATCTTTTTATTTTCTGGAAGTCTTATATTACACCAAGCCACAAACTTTCCAACTAATAAACCTATTACACCTATTACAACATATATTAAAATAAATACATCATTAAAATACATTATACCCTTTCCTTATCTATTCTCTTTAAATACTTTTTAATTACTAAATTCTCTAAAGGTCTTTTAATTTTTGTTAAAAGTAAGTCTTTTTCAGCTATTGGCTCTACTAATATAGAAAACATTTTTGAACGATTTGCTCCTATAACATCTGTAAAAATTTGATCTCCAACAACTGCAATATTTTCAGTAGGGATATTAAGTTCCTTTTGAGCTTTCTTAAATCCTCTTTTCAATGGTTTTGTAGCAAATTTAATAAATGGTATTTCTAGAAAATCTGCAACCATTTTAACCTTTGGTAGTTTATTACTATTTGATAAAATTATACATTTAATATTATTTGCTTTTATATTGTTGTGCCATTCTTTTAATCCCTCTAATATATTCAAATTAAAATCTAACAAAGTATTGTCAACATCTAAAATAAGTGCTTTTATATTATTTTGATTTAAAAAATCTATTTTTATATCTGTTACTTTTTTACAATATAATTTAGGATAAATTTCCATTATTCCCTCCACATTTTCATAATATATATTACCAATATGTAAGTCTTTTGTCAATGAACAAAAGTATACAAATATTTTATATACAAAATACTTTCCTATCAAAAATCAAAAATGGAATATAGAAATAAATTTCTATATTCCATTTTATTATTATTTACAGAAAATGTGTTTTCCTATAGTCATAACTTGAGGTCTGCTCCATATCCACCCAGATGTTGCTGTATTTGGATTAAAATAATATATACATCCTGAAGTTGGATCCCAACCATTTATTGCATCTTGTGCTGCTTTTCTTGCCTGTGAATTTGCCTCTAAATTTATTTGTCCATCAGATACACAAGTATATGCTCCTGATTGATATATTACTCCTGCAATAGTATTAGGGAATTTTGAATTTGCTACTCTATTTAGTACAGTAGCGGCAACAGCTACCATTCCTTTATAAGGCTCTCCCCTTGCTTCTGCATGTACTAATTTACTAAGCAAATTCAAATCTGTATTATTTCCAGAGCTTCCTGTCTTATTAGAACCTCCGCTTGAATTAATTCCTAGTGCTGATAGAGTTTTATCACCTGCAATTCCATCTGCAGTTAATCCATTCTTTTTTTGAAATTTTTTTACTGCTTCAAAAGTTTTTGAACCATATATTCCATCTACTCCACCATTATAATATCCCCAAGCTTTAAGCTTACTTTGTATTTGCCTTACTTCTTCTCCTCTTGAACCATATTTAGATAAAGCATAACATACAGGGTATATTCCTATAAAAATTGCTAAAACTATTAAAATTACTACTAAATTTTTTATTTTCATAAACTTCTCTCCTACTTTAAAATATTTCACATTTTTTGACAGTATTTTTATTAATACTATCACCATTAATTCTAGTATTTACCAATTTAATTAAATTATTCTAAAAATTATATATTTTTTGTAACAAAAATGTAACAATTATTTATCAATTATGCCTTGAAAAATTACATAATTATTAATATAATACATTTAATTAAAGGTTATAGAGGTGTCAAATTATGGATTTTTCTGCTGATATCAAATTCAGTCGCAATTTAATAAAAAATGAAAATGCAACAATTACTTATTCAGGATACTTATATAAAAATAATTCTGACGCTGTAACAATGGTTTACGGCTTTGGTGATAATTGGGAAAATACAACTGAAAAGCAAATGGAAAAAACAACTAAAGGCTTTGTTACAAAAATAAACCTTTTAAATTTTAATAAATTAAATTTTTGTTTTAGAAATTCAAATTATGAATGGGACAATAACAATAATCAAAATTATGTTTGTCCTATTGAATCTTCTTCAGCTACAACTAAAGAGAATATTATTGAAGAAGCAGATGACGCCTTTATTATAAATGAAAATATGATAGGTGGCATTTTAACAAATCTTTTTGAGACAAATTTATCAGAATTAAAAGATACACCATCTACTTATGGTGTAGTAGATGAAATTAAAATTGATGATGTGTCTGACGAAGTTTCTACAGCTGCTGGAATTAAAATCGAAGATGTATTTGATACAATGTTTGGAGGGTTTACACAAGCTGAAACATCAAATCCTACTTCTAATTACGAAATTATTGAGGATACTGAAAATTATATTCCTTTAGTTGATGAAAATATCAAATCTGATATTCCTCAAGTTGCTAATGAAATACTTGAAGATACTAAAAATTATGTTCCTTTAACTGAGGAAAATATCGAAACTAATAATTCTGTAGATAAAGAAAACATTGTTGAAAATTTCGGAGATCTTTTTGAGGTTGTTACAGAAAATGTTCCTGAAAATTATACTTCAGCTAAAAAAACTGATAATGAAACACCTGTACTAGAAATTCCTAAAACTGTAGTAGATGAAAAGCCTATAGAAGAAATTTCTGTTTCGGAAGAAAATGTTGAAACATCTACTGAATCTGAGGAAACATCTTTTTTTGTAGATATTGAAAAAGATGAATCTGTTAATATAGAAGATTCTTTTGTTAATTCTACAGTTGAAAGCAATTTAAATAAACAAATTGAAAAATCTTTTGATGATATATATTTAGGTGAGGATTATTCTGATAAACAAAATTTATTAACAGATATTTTATCTGAACCTGATACAATAAAAAAAGAAGTTAAAAAGTTTGATATGGATGGTTTAATTAATGAAATATTGTCACCAGTTATCAAATCTTCAAACTTTATTGATAACTGTAATAGAATCACTGTTGAAGAAAATCCTGATAATACATATGATAATGAATCAACTGAAAATACTAATTGCTCAGAATTAATTGAAACTATAGATAAAAAGTTTGAAGAATTACAAGAAGCATCTCTTATAGAAGATGCCTTAAATAATAAAAATATTACAGAAAATATCGAGTCTTTATCAAAAGAAGATATTTCATCAAGTAGCGAAAAAACAACAGCATTAGCAACAGTAAAAGAAGATAATTTTGTAGTTAGCCCAAGAAGTTTAGGAACTTTCTATATGATTAGAAAAAAGATAAAACTTATATTTTATAAAATTTTCGGAATTTTACCTAGGTTATTATTTGATTATGAAGATGAAAAATAAATAAAAAAAATCTCAGAAATTTCTTCTGAGATTTTTTATTTAATATGAAAGTTACAAGCACTTTCATATTAAATATGGCTTTCAGCAACTTTGTACAGAAAAATTTCAAAGGAATTTTTCACACATAAAACATTTCTTATTCATAATTAATTTTATAAAAATAAGCAATATAATTACAGATTTATACAAATGCTTACAATATATGTATATTTATTAAAAAATTCCTTCTACCTCTTCATTTGCTCCTATTCTAATATTTTCTGCTGCAGGCTTTCTTGGCAAGCCAGGCATTGTAAAAATCTTTCCTGTTTTTATTACTACAAATTCCGCTCCATTTTTTACAATAGCCTCTTTTATATGAATTTTAAATGGCTCTTTACATAATAAATTTTTTGCATCATCTGAAAAAGAATATTGTGTTTTTGCAATACAAACTGGATAATTTCCATAGCCTAAATTTTCAATTTGTGATATTTCTTCTAGTGCATTTTCTGAATATTCTACTCCTTCAGCTCCATAAACTTCTTTTGCAACATGCTCTATTTTTTCTTTTAATCCTTCTTCGTCTTTATAAACAAAATTAATATTATTTTTTCCTTCTGATAATTTTACTATTTTTTCTGCTAAATCTATGGCACCTTCTCCACCTTTTGCCCATACTTCTGTTAAACTTAAATGTACTCCTATTTCGTTTAATTTTTCTTCTAAAAACTTTAATTCTTTTTCTGTATCATTTTGATATCTATTTATTGCTACTATCGGATTTAACCCATATCTATTTTTTATATTCTCAACATGTCTTTTTAGATTTTCAATTCCTATTTCTAAAGCTTCTAAATTTTCTTCTTGACATTCTTCTTGTTTAGCTCCACCGTGATATTTCAAAGCTTTTAAAGTTGCTACACATACTGCTGCTGATGAATTAAGCCCTGCTTTTCTACATTTTATATTGACAAATTTTTCTGCTCCTAAATCTGCACCAAATCCTGCTTCTGTTACTACATAATCTCCCAGTTTTAAAGCAAGTTTAGTTGCTATTATGCTATTACAACCATGTGCAATATTTGCAAATGGTCCTCCATGAACTACTGCCAAATTATGTTCTAATGTTTGTACAATATTAGGATTTATAGCATCCTTTAATAAAACCGTTAGAGCTCCCTCTGCTTTTAAATCTTTAGCAAATATTGGTTTATCTTCTTCATTATATCCAACTATAATATTTCCAAGTCTTCTTTCCAAATCTTTTAAATCTTTTGATAAGCAAAAAATCGCCATAATTTCAGATGCAACTGATATATCAAAACCATCATCTCTTGGTTTCATATTTTTTTCTTTTGAAAGTCCAATTTGTATTTCTCTTAAAGCCCTATCATTTAAATCAACACATCTTTTCCAAATTACTTTTTTAAATTTTAATTCATTTCCATAGTAAATATGATTATCTATAATTGCTGATAATAAATTATTTGCTGTAGTTATTGCATGAATATCTCCTGTAAAATGTAAATTTATATCTTCCATAGGAGCTACTTGCGCATATCCGCCGCCTGTTGCCCCTCCTTTTACTCCAAATACAGGACCAAGCGAAGGTTCTCTAAGTGCTAAAACTGATTTTTTTCCAATTCTATTTAATGCATCTGAAAGTCCTATTGCTACTGTTGTTTTTCCTTCTCCTAATGGTGTTGGATTTATTGCAGTTACTAAAATAAGTTTTCCATCTTTTTCATTACTTACTTTTTTTATAAAGCTTTTAGATATTTTGGCTTTATATTTTCCATATAATTCAATATCTTCTTCTGTAATACCAAATTTCTCTGCTATTTTAGTTATTGGTTTTAAAGTTACATTTCTTGCAATTTCAATATCAGTCATAACACATACCTCCTATTTAATTTTCAATTTTATATAAATATGCTTTTCTAGTTATGCATTTTTCTTTAGTAATATATATTGGTTTTAACTTGTCCTTAGATTTATTAAAATATTTCCATGCTTCAATTTTATATCCATCAGATATGAAATTTAGCAAATATAATTTTTTATCTGAATTTTCGAATTCTTTTAACGCGTCTTCTAAATACATCTCTTTTTTACTATCTAAAAATTTATTCCATGTTGCAAAAGTCATATATTCTTTTCCAGTTGCATCATAAAATTTATAATTTTTTCCAGAAAGATATACTTCTACAGCTGAAATCGTATCCCAATTTACTGTTAAAATCACACTATTTTCTGGATCAATATTTTCTTCTATGTATTTTGCTGTATTTTTTGAATCAGAATATGGATATTTTATCTCATCTGAAACTAATCTTACTGAATTTGGAATACTTAGTAAGCATATAAAAAATATTATAATTTCTAATACATCAATTTTATTTTTCTTCATACAATTTTTTTTAGTATTCCATGAAAAATATAATAAAAATATAAAAATTAATACTGTTCTTTGGCTTATAAAAATTCCAAATAGAAAAATTTGTACAAATAAATAAAAAGTTAACCCTATAAAAAATATTATTCCTTGTTTTTTATCTATTTTTAGTGCTTGAATTAAAATAATAACTAAAATAATTAAATTTATTAACAATATTACAAATTTTGAAATTTCTATACCTACAATTTGTAAAAATAAATTTCTTGAAAAATCTACTATTCTTTGGCAAAGTTCTTCTGGGATATCTGTTCCGTGCGTTGGTGCTGTAGAAAAAAAGTATCCCAATACTGCACATGAAAGTACTATGACTATTCCTAATAAAGCAAAAATTGCCCCTATAATAAGTCTTCTATTTTGCTTTTTGCTATTTTCTTTATATTTTTCTAAAAATTGTTGTTTAAAGAAAAAGAAATATATTGAAGCCGCAAATCCTAACATAATTATATGAGCATTTGCTAAAATAGCTATAGCTATTCCATAAAGCACTGGATATTTTTCTGGTCTTTCATTCATAATGCTAATTAATATAAGCATTAGCGGTATTAATGCATAAGGTCTCAATAATACTGGCATATAATATAAAAATACTGGATTAAATAATATTAGTATTTTAAATATATTTCTATATGGCGCTTTTTTTAATATTAAAATTCCTGTAATCCCAGATATTGCTATCATAATGATTTTAGAGAATTCAAAAGGCATATTTTTTGCAAAAATTACTAAAAGAAAATGCCAAAAAAATGAATGTCCCTCAAATCTCATTTGCTTTATTATATCCAAAAAATCTAGGTCTCTAGCTATTAACCAACTTTGTGCTTCATCCTCCCAAGCCTCATGATAATAAGAAATTAGTAAAATTATTAACATATAGATAATAAAAATTATAACCATAAAAATATTATTCTTATTATTTTCTATATTTTGAATATTCTTAATTTTTTCCCCAATATTATTTCGTATTTTTTTTAATTTTAGTAAAACATTAGACTTTTCCATTATTTTTCCTTATACAATAAATCCTACGACTGTTCCAACTATAGCTCCTACAAATACTTGTACTGGTGTATGTCCTAGTGCTTCTATAAGTCTTTCTTGAACTTCTCCTGTTGTTAATCCAGGAGTATCAAGAATTTTATTTAATATTCTCGCCTGTTTTCCAGCAGCTCTTCTTATTCCTGCTGCATCATACATAACTACACATGCCATAATTAATGCTATCGCAAAAATTCCTGAATCTAGTCCATATTCTCTACCTATTAAAGCTGCTAAAGAACACACTACTGCTGAGTGAGAACTTGGCATTCCACCTGCTCCTATAATTCTTTTTACATTAAATCTTTTATTTATAACTAAATCTGTAATAACCTTAAAACTTTGAATTACTGCCCATAAAATAAGTGGCACTATTATACATTTATTATTTACTAGTTTATCAAAAAATTCCATATCTTTTGTTAGTCTTCTGGTATGAAGTTTTCCTCCTTAATCTCATTATTTTCATTTATAAGTATTGTTATTCTTTTTTCTGCATCTTCTAATTTAGAATTGCATTTCTTAGATATTTTCATACCTTCTTCGAATAATTTTACTGAATCATCTAACGATAATTGTTCTTTTTCTAATTTGGTTGTTATACTTTCTAATTCTAACATTAATTTTTCAAAATTATCTTCTTTTTTTGCACTCACTAAATTCACCTCTAATAATCAACTGTAACAGTTTTACTTTCTAAATTTACTATAAAATAACTTTTTACTGAAGCTGTTTCTGTTGATACAACAGCTATTACATACTCTCCTTTTTCGGTTACATGATCACAATTAAATGTAACTGTACTATCTTCTCCCCATTGGGCCTTTACCAAATTTATTGCTTGTTCTTGTTTATCTGTTGTTGTTATATCTGAATTATTCTCATATATTTGATTTGGTGGTGTAACTGTTGTAGTTACTGTAGTAGGCACTGGTGTTGGAGTTTTTGTAGGTTCTGTAGTGGTATTATCTGCAGTTTCATTTCTTACAGTATTTTCTAAATCTACTGTATTTTCATCTAAACTATTAGTAACATTTGTATTTGTTTGATTTATTGTATTTTCATTAATTGTATTTTCTTCTGGATTGCTTTTATTTGTTAATTTAAAAGTCGCAAAACATGCAACACCAAATAATATTATAATACATATAATTCCAATTATAATTTTTATGGTCCTATTCATACTACTTCTCCTTTTTATAAATTTCTTCTAAATAACTTTTGCTTTTGCTATTCCATCCTGAAATCTTAGATTAATTTCCATGTCTTTTTTTAAGTCCTCAGCTTTTGTTATCACTTTATTTTCTCTTTCTGTTAAGCAGTATCCTCTAGTTAAAGTTTTTAAAGGGCTTAATGTATCCAGTTTTGTAATTAATTTTGCGGCTTCTAATTTTGAATCCTTCAATTTTTTTATACTACTATTTTCAACTGATTTTATTAATCTATCAATTTGTAAATAATAGTCATTAATTTTTTGCATTGGTTCTTTATATACTTTAGAATTTAAACATTTTTCATATCTTAATCTCATTAATTTTGTTTTTCCTTCTAAAGCCATTTTTAATCTTTGCTTAAATAACTTAATTTTATTCTCTAGCTCAGATACATCTGTTACAACTAATTCTGCAGCTGCAGAAGGTGTTGGAGCTCTTAAATCTGCTACAAAATCTGCTATTGTGAAATCAGTTTCGTGACCTACTGCTGAAACAATAGGTAACTTTGATTCATATATTGCTCGTGCAACTATTTCTTCATTAAACGGCCATAAATCCTCAATAGATCCTCCACCTCTTGCAATAATTAAACAATCTGCCATTTTTTCTTCATTCATAAATTTAATAGCTTTTGCTATTTTTATACCAGCTCCTTCTCCTTGAACTGGAACTGGATAAAGTCTTATATAAACATTAGGATTTCTTCTAGTTGATACATTAATTATATCTCTAATTACTGCTCCTGTATTTGAAGTTAATACTCCTATTATTTTAGGCATAAATGGCAATTTCTTTTTATGTATTTCATCAAATAGTCCTTCATCAGATAATTTTCTTTTTAATTCTTCATATGCTGTATAAAGACTTCCCATTCCATCTTCTTGCATAGCTTTGCAATAGATTTGATAAATACCGTCCCTTTCAAATACTGAAACTGATCCAAAAACAATTACTTTCATTCCATCTTTTGGAACAAAATTTAAAGTAGTTGTTGATGATTTAAACATAACGCATTTTATAAGAGAGCTTTCATCTTTTAAAGTAAAATACATATGTCCTGTATAATGATGTTTAAAATTGGAAATTTCTCCTTTTACTAATACACTATTTAAAAATTCATCTTCAGCTACTCTATCTTTTACATACCTATTAAGTTCTGTTACAGAAATTGGATTAAGCTTCATTTACATCTCCATTTAGATTTTTCTCTTTTACAACACTTGCCAAAATTCCATTTATAAAAACTGGTGCTGACTCATCTGCATACTTTTTAGCAAGCTCTACTACCTCATTTATAGCAACTTTATATGGCAATTTTTTATATACCATTTCATAAATTGCAAGTTTTATTAAACTCAAATTAATTTTTGAAATTCTATTTAAACTCCAATTTTCTTTTAAATTACTCATAATTAATTTATTAATTTCTTCAGAATTTTTTTCTATACCAGCTTTTATATCTTTCAAATATTCTACAACATTTCCATTTGTTATTTCATTATTTTCTATAAAAATATCAAGTTGGTCTGCGCTAATTTCTTTTTGAACTTCAAGCTCATAAACTAATTTAAAAGCTAGTTCTCTCATTGCAGATCTTTGCATTACTTCCTCCTAAAATTTATCTATAAACTCTTTTAATTTTTCTTTCACATTTGATTTGTTTTTTTGTACATAATTTCCTACATACATTCCAGCAAGTATAACAACTATGCCTATTAATAATCTATATATTTGTGTAAAACATAATATTAAAGCAATTAATCCTCCTAAAGCAGCTCCACCATAATTTTTGATAAATGAATTAAAATCTGAATTATTATCATTATTTTCACTCATAATAAATTACTCCTCTCCTACATCATTTTCCTCATTTTTTTCCTCTTCAGTATTTTTCTCAATATTAGAATCTTCTTCTGCAGTATTCTTAGCTACATCATCTACTGGTGACGGTAAACCTTTTACTTTTTTTGATGTTATATTTTTTATTTTTATATTAACCTCTTTTACTTCTAAATCTGCTGTTCTTTTCATTGCATCTTTTATTTTACTTTGTAGTTCATTAGAAATATCTTTAAGCATTACATCTTTGCTTACAACCGCTGTTACATAAACAATTAGATTTTTACGTTTATCTAAAATAGTTCTACTGGCAACTGTATCAGCACCAGGAACTTCTTTTGTAACACTTGCAATTAAGTTTTCTAAGCTTTCCTTTGAAATAACTAATTTACCACTTGTATTTTCTAAAACAATTCCTTCTTTACCATTACTTTCAGGTTTACTTGTAAAAAATAATCCTTTTATAGCAAGCAACATTAAAACTGCTACTGTTCCTAATAATATTTTTATAGCATTTTCACCATCTGTAAGAATAGCAATTTGATTTACTATTATTTCTGGATCTACTATTCCAGTCATTATTAATATTATTCCTACTGTTACTATTAAAATTATTATTGAAAATATTTTTAAAACTAATTTATCCAAAAATTTCATTTTATCCTCCAATTATATTTTCGATTTTATTTTTATACTTGTTCATCTATAGTTTCATCTGGTTCATTTTCTTCTTTTTTCTCTTCTTTGTCCGTTATTGCGTGAACACCTTGTACATGAACATTTACTTCTACTACTTTTAATCCTGTCATATTTTCTACTGATTTTTTTACTCTTGTTTGAATTTCAAAAGCAACATCTGGTATTCTTGCTCCATATTCAACAATTATATTCACATCTATTTTTGCACTTTTTTCTCCAACATCAACTTTTATTCCTTTTGCTAAATTCTTCTTTCCACTTAAAGCTTCTGTAATTCCAGCAAATCCACCTGCCATTCCATATACTCCAGGAACTTCTGAAACTGCTATTCCGGCATAAGTTGCAACTGCTTCATTTGCTATTTTTATAGTATCATTTCCTTCAACTGAGATTTCCTCACCTTCAATTTCTATAATGTCATCATTATTCTCTTCCATAAAAACCTCCTTTAATACTTTTCTTATATTGCTTATTTAGTATATCAATATAATCGCTTTTTTACAAGCAAATTTATTACATTTAAGAAAATATAAATATTTATTATACAACTATTTTTTACTATTCAAATTTTTCTCCTAAATTTATATTATTTCCTCTTAAGAAATCTTTTATGTTCATTCTTCTTGAATTTTCTCCTTGAATTTCAAGTACTTCTATTATTCCATTTTTTGCCTTTATAAATAAACCTTTTTTATTATTTGACAATATAACAGTTCCTTCTTTAGAATTTTCATATTCTAAATACTCACAATTTTCTGCTATATTTTTAAAATCCTCTTTTGATATATTATTTACTTTCCAAAATTTAATTTTTTTACCATTTAAATATGAGAAAGTCCCCATTATAGGATTTAAACCTCTAACAAGATTTTTTATATCTTGAGCTTCTTTTACTTCCCATTCAATTTTAGACATTTCTCTATCAAGCATTGGAGCTAAAGTAAATTCTTCTGGTTGTTTTTCTCTTTTTGCAGTCCCATTTTCAATATTTTGTACACTTTCAAACAATAATTCTGCTCCAAGCTTTGATAATCTACTCCATAACTCCCCTGTTGTTTCATCTTCTCCTATTTCTACTTCTTTTTGAGTTATTATATCTCCAGCATCCATTTGTTCATTTAAATACATAATAGTAACACCAGTTTTTTTATCACCATTTATTATTGCCCATTGAATTGGTGCTGCCCCCCTATATTTTGGAAGTAGTGATGGATGAACATTTATACATCCAAACTTTGGAATTTTCAAAAATGATTTTGGAAGAATGACGCCATAAGAAACAACACAAACTAATTCTGGATTTAATCTTTTAATTTCTTCTTTAAATTCAGTGTTGTTTGCAATTTTTTCTGGTTGAAAAAGTTTTAAATTTTTCTCTAAAGCATATTCTTTTACTGGAAAAGAAATCATTTTCATTCCTCTCCCAGCTGGCCTATCTGGAACTGTTACTACTCCAACAATTTCATAACCAGAATTATCTAATTTTTCTAAGGACTCTTTTGCAAAATCAGGAGTTCCCATAAAAAGAATTCTCATAAAAATTTCCTTTCTTTGCCCTTCTAGGAACATTTTTCTGAGGGTGCCTAATTTTAATTCTTACATCCTCAGTATGCATTCTTCTGAAAGCATATAGTTAAGACATTTTTGTCCGTATCTATACATATGTTTACTTATCATCACATTAATAACATTATTTATTACTTTATAATTAGTATCTTTCTATTCTATATAGATTAAATTACTTTTTCTCATTTTTTTGAGGAGTTACTGTTTCTAAAGTTCCTGGTTTTACTTTTTGAGTAAATACAATTCCATTTAAATGATCTATTTCATGGCATAATGCTTGGGCAAGTAAATCCTTAGCTTTTAGTTTTACTTTACATCCATCTATATCTAGTGCTTCTACTACTACTTCTTTTGGTCTTTCAACTTTACCATATTTGTTTGGAAAACTTAAACACCCTTCATCAACTTCTTGAGTTCCTTTTTGTTTTACTAAAACTGGATTTATTAAAGTAAATTGTGTTCCCTCTTCTCCTAAATCTATAACAATTAATCTTTTTAAAACACCAACTTGCTGTGCTGCTAAGCCTACTCCATCCCATTTGTGCATTGTTTCCATCATATCAGTGGCTAACTCTTTTATTTTCTCATCAATAACTTCTATTTCTCTTGCACGTTTTTTCAATATTTCATCATCTTCATATCTTAAATTTCTAATTGCCATTTTTATAACTCCTTCAAATTTTACTTCTGTCCTTATAAAGACATTCCATCTCTAACAAAAATGCTTACTTGTATTTTCTAACATCTGCTATTATATGGACAAAATGTCCATTAATAAACATCCCCTAATGGTCATCTTGGATTTATATCTACTATAATCCTTGTATTTTTTGCTTTTTTTATTCTAGTATCTTCTATTCCATAATTTATTATATCTAATATTCTTGTTGTAACTTTACATTTTATAACAATTCTCCATCTATACTTATTTTTTATTTTATCAATCGGTGATGGTACCGGCTTATAGATAATAATATCACTATTTGTACTTTTAATTCTTTTATAAACTAGTTCTGATATTTTTTGTATTTCAAACAAATCTGTACCTTGAAAGTTAATCATTATTATATCGCAAAATGGTGGATAATTCAACATTTTTCTTAACTCAATTTCTTGATTATAAAACAAATTATAATCTTGTTTTTGAGCATCTATTATTGCATAGTGATCTGGATTATAAGTTTGAATTATAACCTTTCCTTTTTCTTCTCTTCCAGATCTTCCAGCAACTTGTACTAAAGTTTGGAATGTTCCTTCTACTGCTCTATAATCATCCAAATTAAGACTACTATCTGCTGCTATAACACCTACTAAAGTAACATTTGGGAAATGATGTCCTTTAACCACCATTTGAGTTCCTATTAAAATATCTATATTTTCGTTTTTAAAAGTATTCAGTATTTCTTCATGAGAATTTTTTTTGCTAACAGTATCAATATCCATTCTAATTGTACTAGCTTCGGGAAAAAGCTTACTTATTTCATCTTCTAATTTTTGGGTACCTGTTCCAAAATATTTTACTTTTTTACTATTACATTCTGGGCACTCAGTTATTGCTTTTGTTTCATATCCACAGTAATGACATTTTAATTTATTTTCTTTTATATGATATGTTAAGCTTATATTGCAATTCTTACATTTAGCAACATATCCACAGTCTCTGCATATTATAAAAGTTGAATATCCTCTTCTATTTAAAAATAGAATTGTTTGCTTCTTTTTTTCTAAATTTTCTTTTATTTCATTTTGCAATTTAAAGCTTAACATTGATCTATTTCCAATAGCAAGTTCATTTCTTAAATCTACAACCTGTACCTCTGGAAGATTCGAATTATTTGCTCTTTTAGTTAATGTATATAATGATATATCATTTTTCTTAGCATTATACATTGTTGAAATTTCTGGTGTCGCACTTCCCAAAACTAATGGGCAATTATTTTTTTCAGCAATATACTTAGATAAGTCTTTAGCATTATATCTAGGAGTCATATCTGATTTATAAGATATATCATGTTCTTCATCTATTATTATTATTCCTAAATTTTTAATTGGTGCAAATATTGCAGATCTTGCCCCTATTACTATTTTTTTCTCTCCTATAGCTATTTTTTGCCACTCATCATATCTTTCTCCTGTAGAAAGCCTGCTATGAAGAACTGCCACAATTTCTCCAAACCTAGCTAAAAATCTATCTACCATTTGGGGTGTTAATGATATTTCTGGGACAAGCACTATTGCTGCCCTTTCTTTTTCTAAAACTCTTTGTATAAGTTGAAGATATATTTCTGTTTTTCCAGAACCAGTTATTCCATAAATTAAATTTTTAGAAAATTCATTTTTTTCTATACTTAGATTAATTCCGTCAAAACATTTTTGTTGTTCTTGATTTAATTTTTTTTGTTCATCCTTTTCTATATTTTTATTAATAAATGGATTTCTTTCTATCTTTCCTTCTATTATTTCTATATATCCATTTTTTTCTAGAGTTTTTAAAATTGCTTTACTTACATCTGCAAGAATTTCTAAATCTGATATATATATTCCATCATTCTGTTCTAAAAATGTTAAAACTCTAACATGTTTTTCACTTTTTATTTTACCATTTTCTATTAAAAAATTTATCTCATCTTTTTCTTTTTTTAAATAGACAAAATTGCCCTTTTTCTCTTTTACTCTATTATTTGATTCTTTAGATCCTGTCCCAGGTGGTAACATTAATTTTATACAATCCGAAATATTACAAAAATACTTTCTTGCCATTAATTTTGCTAAAGTAATGTTATCTTCTGTTAAACTTTGTTCTATTTCAATTTTAGCTATTTCTTTATTCGCAAATTCTGATTCTTCTTTTAAATTAATAACAAATCCATCATCAAGTTTTTTTCCATTTCCAAATGGCACAAAAACTCTAGCACCAACTTTTATTTCTTTTTCCATATTAGTTGGAACTATGTAGTCAAAAATTTTATTTAAAGCTCTTGCATTACTGTTAATTATTACTTCTGCAAACATCTTATCTCCTTTTTTACATTAACTATTTTAACATAAAAGTTCTAGTAAATAAATACTTTGTTTTTAAATATATCTTAAATCTATATTTTTAAATTCACCTGTAATAACTTTACTTTATTAAAAATGCACTCTTAATTTATAGCATCTCTTCAAAATATATTTATCCTTTGTTATATAAATATATTTTTAACATCTGCTATTTAATGGACAAAAATGTCCTTTAACAAACGTCCCCTTATGGACAAATTTGTAATTTTATGTAAAACATGTTATAATGTGATTAGGTTTTCTATATAAAAATCTCTAGTCACAGATTGTGTGAGAGATTTTTAAATACGATTGCCAAAATGCTTAATATGAATAGGAGAATCACCATGTACGAACTTATGATTGCAAAAAGCAACAAAACCCTGCCTCTTTTGCTTTCCGACAACGTCTCCAAAATTCGGGAAATTCAGGGAACCATCAATGCTCTGAACAGCATTGACCTGAAAGGCAACCGTACCTTGAGTGACATGTTGGCAGAGCAAGAAAGCCACCTCCGCTATCAGCGGGGTTACACTTTGGGCCTGTTGAAAGCTCTCATCGACACCCTGCCTCCTCAGATTGCTGAAGAGCAGAAGTTTGCAAATGTGCCTCTGTCGACGCTAATCAAACTCAAAATCGACGATGAAGTGCTAAACAAGCTTGAGGTCACTCATCCTCCCTTTGCTCCCGACGCTAATGCGTCTTACTGGAGCAATTACCGGCGGTATTCCGAACTCATTTGTGGCTATGGATACAACATGACGTTCCTTCAGAGTCGGTTTGAGGAATGCTATCCAGCAGGGATTCACAATTTTGTCAGTGGTTTCGCCGCAGCCTACAGTACAGCATTCCATGTCATTGCAGCCGAGAGCGGGCTCCGTACTGAGTGGACTGAGCCGACTGGGCAGGACATCTGGAAAAACTGGCTATTCTTCCATAGGCACGAGGTATCCGAGTATCGCTTGGACGGAAGCTATCTGTTCATGTGCCACGGTGGCTTCAACTACACTGGTGACAAATCTATCCGCTATCAGGACAATGTCCGAGTGGTCAACACTGACGTGTATGAGAAGTTGCAGAGACGTCCTCTGTCCGATTTCAGTCCTCACGAATTTACTGATCTCAATTTCTAAGCATTGGCTCGTATTTTGGTATAGTTCAATGCCAAAGCTAGTCGCCCCAGAATCTTTTGGAATCTGGGGCGGCTAGTTTTTAGTTATTAGTTTTTAGCTTCTATTATATTTTACTAATTTTTTGCTTCTTCTTCAATAATTTTTTGAATTATATTTACTGCTTTTTCTAAATTGTCATTTTTTAAAACATAATCATATAAGCCAATTTTTGATTCTTCATAATCAAATCTATTTAAACGTAAAATTATTTCTCCTTCTGAAGGCTTATCAATTCTGTTTTCCAATCTATGCTTTAATTCTTCTTTTGGCACTCTTAAAAATATAGTAACAATTTTTATATCTTTTAAAGTATTTTTTAAAATTTCTGTTCCATTAACATCTATATCTTTAATTATTATTCCAGATTTGGCTCCTTCATCTAAAAACTTCTTTGAAGTTCCATAATAATGATTATGATGAATATCATATTCATAAATTTCATTATTTCTTATTTTCTCTTCAAATTCTTCCTTACTCAAAAATATATAAGTTACACCTGGAATATCACCTTCTCTAATTGGTCTAGTAGTATAAGCTGGAATTGATTTTACATTTTCCATTCTTTTAATTATTTCTTTTTTTATTGTGTCTTTACCTGCACCTGCTACTCCTGATAATATAACTAACATAATTTTACCTCATATTTTTAAAATTATCTTTAATTTGATTCTTCTAATTTTACAACTTTTCCTTCTGCAATTTCATTTGCTGCTAAAGTTACGGCAGATCTATCTTTTGCTTTTGTTTTTGCTGGATCTCCGCTTGCAATTTGTCTTGCTCTTTTAGCTGTCATTATTACTAATGAATATCTGTTATCTCCTACTGTATTTAGTAATTCTGATACTGTTGGTTTTACTATCATTTTAAATTCCTCCTTTAAAAATTATTATTTAACTATTCGTCATCATTATCTAATCCATTGTCAACTCTTCCGGCGATTGTTTCTGGCTGAACTGCTGATAATATTACATGTCCAGAATCCATTATTATAACTGATCTGGTTCTTCTACCATAAGTCGCATCTATTGCCATTTTTGAATCTTTAGCTTCTTGTACAATTCTTTTTATAGGTGCTGATTCTGGACTAACAATAGATATTATTCTTTCAGCCGATACAATATTTCCAAATCCTATATTAATAAGTTGCATTATCTTACCTACCTTTATCTATATTTAGATTTTTTAAAAAATCTATAAAATTTTATACTAATTTTAAAATTTATTTTGAAGCAAACCTTTGTATATTTATCTAAATCTATTCTATATTTTGGATTTGCTCTCTTATATTTTCAACCTCTGTTTTTATTTCAATAACTAGATTTGTTATTTCTAAAGAATTTGCTTTTGATCCAATAGTATTTGTTTCTCTATTAATTTCTTGAATAAGAAAATCTATTTTTTTACCTATTGGTGAAGATTGCTTTATAAGTTCTAGAAATTGAGAAATATGGCTTTGAAGTCTTGTAAGTTCTTCTTCAATAGAAGATTTATCTGAAAATATTACAATTTCTTGCATTAATCTATTTTCATCAATCTCTTGATTATTCATAAGTTCTTTAACTCTTATTTGTAGTTTTTTCATATATTCTTCTACAAGTGTTCCTGAATATTTGGTTATTTCTTTTACCTTATCTTGTATTAAATATATTCTTTTTTGAATATCTTCTATAAGTTTAGCTCCTTCAATTTCTCTCATAGAGACAAATTTATCTAATGCATCATTTACTGCAATCATTAATTCGTTTTCAATTAATTCTTCGTCTTGTTCATCTTCTATTTTTAAAATCTCTGGAAGTTTTGATATATCAATAACATTTAAATCAAATTTTAAATCAGTTTCACTTGCTAATGTTTTTAATTCTTTTATATATTCTTTTGCAAGTTCTCTATTTATTCTTATTGTAGCAGCCTTACTACTATAGTTTTCAAATGTAATAAACACATCTACTTTTCCTCTTGAAATAGAATTTGCAACAGTTTTTCTAATTCTATCTTCTATGCTATTAAAAAATTTAGGTAATCTAACATTAATATCACTATATTTATGATTTACTGATTTTATTTCAACTGTATAATTTCTACCTTCGTTTTCATATTTACCACGACCGAAGCCTGTCATACTTTTAATCAATTTGTTTACCTCTTTTCTTTTTAGAACTTTTAATTAATGTTTGCTACGCTTTCCTTTTTTATTTCTGTTTTTTTCCTGTATATTTCTTTGTTTGCTTTTACTATTTTGCTGCATAATAATCTTTTTTCTAATTGCTTCCTCTTCTTTTAATTTTGCTCTATATGTTTTCGTGCTTTCTTCATCTAAATAACTATTTTTCTCAGTTTCTTTTACTATTTCTTTTACATCACTTAAATTACTCCTATACTGAAACTGATTTTGTTTAAAAATAATTATAGACTTAATTGCATAATATCCTACTAATGTTGCAGGTAAAATCATTATTGAAACTCTTAAAGCACTTGTAGTATGTAAAAAAATATATGGTATATATAAAGAAATCACTCCACAAAGTAAAAGTTCTATTCCAATAATTCCAAGATTTAAACTATTTTTTCTATATGCAAACTCGAAAAAAATAACTGTTACTAAAATTATCCCTAAAGCAAAATATTTCATATATTCTTCAAATTTATAGCTTTCTAACTTATAATAAGTAATATTTATTATACAAAAATATGCCATTATAATAACTGCAACAAACAAATCTTGAAATATAGTTTTACTAATACTGTCTTTTACATTTTTAGGTAGTTTTCTTCTTTCTTCTATTTCTAATTGCATTAGTTTGGCTTTTTCCAATGCTAATTTCCTCCATTTTCCAATTCATACATAATTATAGAAGAAACTTGAAGCGCAACTGTTTCAGTTCTTAAAATTCTTTTACCTAAACTTACAATTTTTGCTCCTGCTTTTTTTAAATCTTCAATTTCTTCTGTATCAATTCCACCTTCTGGTCCAATTACAACAGCTATTTTATAATTACTATTATTCTTTTTTATTTTTAATAATTCATTTTTTATATAATTATCTTCTTCTAATTCGTAAGCTATTAATACTATATCATAATCTTTAATTTGATTGCATATATTTTTAATATTTTCTATATGCCTTACTTTTGGAACTATATCTCTCATGCTTTGTTTTGCAGCCACTTCTGCAATTTTTTGCCATCTATCAATTTTTTTATTTTCATCTTTTCCAGAAGAAATTTTTACGATACTTCTTTTTAAACTAACTGGTATAAATTCTGTGACACCTAATTCTGTTCCTTTTTGAATAATTAGTTCCATCTTATCTGCCTTAGGCAATCCCTGAAATATATGTAGCTTAACATTGCTTTCTGCTTCTCCCGCAATTCTTTCTAGTATACTACAAACTACAGTCTTTGAAGATATTTCTTCTATTTGACAAATATAATTTGTACTATCATCTTCTGTATCACAAATTTTAATTTTTTCACCTTTTGTTAATCTTAAAACATTTTTTATGTGATTTACATCTTCATCAATTATTTCTATTTTATTATCATATATTTGATTAGATTTTACAAAAAATTTTCTCAAAATTAATTCTCCTAATATATCCATATTTTTATATAAACTTATTAAATAAAAATATGTTACTTTATAGTTTTTTAATATTAAAGATTTTTATATTATATCATAGTTTACTTTAGAAATAAAGATTTTTTAAAAGAATTTTAGAGATAATTAGAACTTTTTAATTTTAAATCATATTATTATAGAGGTGATGTTTATGTTTAATATAAAAAATAATATTTTAGAAAGGGAAATTTTTTATAAGGGTAACTTAATATTAAAATATAAAATTGAATACCCTAGTATATGTAATAGATGCCAAAAATCGGATTTTAATAATTACAATTTAGATAAAGCTTTAAATTTAAAAAATTATGCCGAAACAGTACTTTTAGAACAGGCTAAACAAACTTATGAATATAACAGTTCAAATGGATATCCGATTATGGTATTTGAATTAATATATGAATATAATATTACTTATAATAAAAATAATATTATTAGTTTATATGCTGATGAATATACATTTTCAGGTGGAGCTCATGGTTCTACTATTAGAAGTTCACAAAACTGGAATATGCAGTCTTCTATTCAATTTACATTAGCAAACTTGTTTCCAAATAATCCATATTACTTAATAGATATTTTGAAAAATATTAATACTCAAATAGAAGCTCAAATAAATAATAATTCAAATCAATATTTTGATAATTATTGTACATTAGTATTAGAAACGTTCAAAATAAATCAATTCTATATTACTACAGACAACAAACTTGCAATTTATTTTCAGCAATATGATATAGCACCATATTCAAGTGGAATTCCTGTTTTTTATATTGAGCTTTATAATTAAATATTAGAACAAAAGTGGACAGTATTTAATATGCAAAAGACGAAACTTTACTGAATTGTCCACGTCTTTATTCTACGTGCCAAATTTACACAGTAAATTTGTGTACAAATATTGGCAAAGCCTTTATATAATAGGAATTGCCGAGCAATTTTCTATTATATAAAAAAAATGTGAGCATTATTTAATTTGCTCACATTTTTTATAAAAACTTTACTAAAATTATTATATTTGAAATTCTCTACTATTTTTTGTAGTTATTTCTTCACCTTTTGTATACTCTCCACTATAATAAATTCCATTCTCTAATTTGCCTGTATTTTTTCCATTTTTATATAAATAGTATTTTCCAGATTTTAATTCCTTTGAGCTTATAATTAATGTTTTAAAATTTTCTTCAGAATTAAAAGAAACTATTATTTCATCATTATCATTAATTAAAGTTATTAGTGTTCCTTTTTCTATTTCTTTTTCTAATGTTACACATAATGAGTTCTGTTTTGAAGTAGAATTTGGCGCTTCTAGCATATCTGAGCCTAACGCAATTACTAGTCCACCATTTATATCAAAACCATCATCTGTATCTATGCCAGCATCTCCTCCGAGAGGGGACCCTATTGTATAAATTGTTCCTCCATTTATAACCAAATTTTTATTAGAATCTATACCATCACCAGAAGCATTAATAAAAATTGTTCCATTATTAATGGTAATTTTTCCACCATCTCCTCCAGCATTTATTCCATCATCTTTTGATTGTATATAAAGTTTTCCTCCATTTATTGTTATATTATTTGTTTCTGTAGCTATTCCTTCTCCTTCTACTTGGTTTCCATATACTTCAAGGTTTCCAGTTCCTGATATTTCAAGAGGTCCTTCAGAATAAATACAAGCATCATACTCACTTGCACCGCCATCAGATAAAACATTATTTGAATTTTCTACTAAATTTATTTCTAATTCATTTGTAGATATATTTGCTATAGTAGCAGTTAATTCATTTTTTATATTAACATTATTTAAATTTAATATTACTTTTTCTTTTGAATTTATTAGCACTGAATATTCAAAATTACCTATTAGATTATATTCTCCACCATCTTTTATTGTTATATTAGATGTGTAATCACTTAAATTTATATTTTTCTCTATTATAACATTTCCTTCTTCAATATCTTTTGCAAAAGTTGTTTTTTCTGTTTGTTCATTTTCCATTGGGACTTTAAAATCTTTTTCTTTTCGATTTGTAACAAAATAATTTACTACACTTATTATCAATCCAATACTTATAATTGTTATTAAAATATAAATAATAATTTTATCAATGTTTTCAAAACTTTCTTTAAATCCTTTTTCATTAAAATTTGAAATTACTAAATATGAAAATATTAATGAAATTATTAATGCTTCTACAGCAAATTCAATAACGTATTTTTTGTCTATCTTAATATTTTTCTTTTCTCTTTCAAAATCTTCATTTTTACTATTTCTATAATCTTTTTTTATACCATTTTCAAAAGAATCACCTTTTACTTCACCTATATCTTTTCTAAAATCATTTCCATTTTCAATCATTTTTTGGTCATTAATATTTTGAGGTCTTTCTGGAGGATTTCCTACCGATTTACTTGTAGTAAAATAAATACAAATTATTCCAACGATTATTAAAATAATCATAATAACATTTTTAAAATTTCTTGACATAAAATTCTCCTTTTCATTTGATTTTATAAAATTATCATATGATTATTAAATAATCCTTAAATTTTTACTTATTATAATCTTTTCCTTAATTCTTCAATTATTTTAGGCATATATGACTTTTTAGTAAATGTCATTTCATCATTTCCAAGTCTAACACTTTTTTCAAGTTCTACTAAAGGTATATATTTCACTTCACTTAGCTCTTCTAAACAAATTGTATAATCTTCAATTTTCCAATTTGTTTTTAAAAAATATGTATAATTAAAGTAATTATTTATTATATTTTCTGTTTGTTCCTCAACCTTATATACTCCTAAAAATTCTAAATCATCTATAGCTAATGTCATACCTATTTCTTCATTCATCTCTCTTATTATAGCTGCTTCATGGCTTTCTCCAGCATCAATATGACCTGCACAAATTGCCCATTTATTTGGATATTGTTTTTTACTTGCAGCTCTTTTTTGTAATAAAACTTCTCCTTTTTCATTCATAATCCAAACTGCCACTTCTCTATGCCATATTCCTTTTTCATGTATAATATTTCTTTCTTCATTTTTTCCAATTAAATTATTATTCTCATCAACTACATCTAAATATTCCATGTTTCCTTTTCTCTCCCATATTTTTATACATTTTAATACAAAATGATTATACAATACTTTCCAATTTTGTTCAAATTTTATTTTAAATTTAATTTTAAATTTAATTTTATTTAATACATATATTCAATGTGACAAAAATTTCCTTGAAATTTTCTGCGCATTGTTTTCAATAAATAGAAAACACAAAATATTTTCTATTAAATAAAAAAAGCCCCACCAGTTTGACACTGGTGGGGCTTTTCTAGAAATGCATTACGCCTGCACTTCAAGTTAGAAATGGTAATTTCTTTTTTTAAGCCTGCGTTCCATCCTCTTAAAAGAGCGCTCCATTCTTTCGAATGATTTTTCCAGCTCTTCGTTTGTATGGATCACGACTAAAATGGGATTAAAAGTCTGTTTTTCCCGTTTTACCTCTGTATTGGGCATCGCAAACTTAATCAGCGGTCTGACCACAGGACCAAGTATTGTTTTTGCTGCTACAATAACAGCAGCTATAACAATAAAGATTGCCTCGTTCAGAATGATTGCTGCTATTATGATGAAGCAAAGTCCCATCATTCCAAAGGCTAGTAGCATCGGTGAAACATAGATCAGGATTAACATCTCTCCCAAATCCATTTCCAAACCTCCCTATCTATAAGATACTTATATTATACCTCAAAATCCGCATAAATTCAAGTTTTCAGTTTTTTTACATCAAAGTGCAAAAACTAAAAAAAAGATGGAGCATTACTATTAAATAAGAAAGTTTCAGCAGTTTTCTATTGATAGACCTTTCTCTACTAGTTAGAATTTTTTACTTCTCTATTTTCTTTTTAAAAGTTAATTCACCTAATCTTTCTGTTGGAACATATCCAGATTTAGCAGAAATAACATCAGGAATCCTGTTTACAATACTTGCACAAGTCAGTTCTACTGTATCTGGTTTTTCAACAGTAATAGTAGTAGTTGGCTCTCCTTCTACTGTCCAAATATTTTTATCAAATTCCTCTGGACTATAAACTTTTCCTATACATTCTGTTTCTAAAATTATTCCTTCTTCAGTTTCTGTTGTTACAACAGCACTCATTCCAGTACTATCTCCCGCTTTTATTGTCATATTTAATGTAGATGAATAAATATCTTCTTTAGCTGTTTGAGGAATACATTTTTGAGTTTGTCTTTTAACAGTTAAACCTAATTTTTCACATAACCAACCATTAACATTCCACATATAAGATGGTAAATAATCTCCTTTTACAATAATTTTTTGTCTTTCCTCATCTGATATTCTATCTACAGAAGCGATTTTTTCATCAAACTCTGATAAAGTTAAACCTGCTCCATGTGCTTCTGCTAGTGCAATTCCATATTCTTCAACATTATAACTAGAACTTCCTTTTATTTTTACTATTCTTTGAGTAGAACCTGCTATTGATGATACTAATTGTCCCCAATAAATATCTTGATATCCACTACCTGTAATTGTACAATTATTTTTTTGTGCTAATTCATCTATTTTTTTAGTTAATTCTGGATTAGAATTCATTGGAAAAAATGCTTCCTCACAAGTTGTAATTGCATTTATTCCTCTACTTGCACATAAAATAAGAGGTTTTTCCAATTCATTTATTAAACTCCTTGTAGTTACTATACATATATCTGGTTTTGTTTCCTCTAATATTGATAATGCATCTTTTGCATCTGTAACAGTTATTCCTAATTTTTCTCCACCAATAATCTCTCCTATATCTTTTCCAACTATATCTGGATTTACATCTATAGCACCTACTATTTCAATTCCTTTCTCAATCATATAACGCATAGTAAAAATTGCCATTTTCCCAACTCCATACTGAACAGCTCTTACTTTTTCCATAATAAAATCTCCTTTCAAATTTTATTTATTATATCCATAATTCTAATTTTTTATAAATAATAAAAAATTAGGAATTTAAAAACCTTAAGTTTAAACCAGTTGCAATTTAATATTGACATCATTCTTTCTTAAAACTTCGCTTAATAAAACATTCAAAGCACTTTTATATTAAAGGATAAAAAAAGGGCATTATGATAATTACAAAAGTAAAACTAAATGCAAAAAAGTGAAACCTAAGAAATACTTCTTAAATTTCACTTTTCTTATTTAGTCTTTTTTAGTTCCTTTAGTAAATTTTTTTAATTTTTCATAAGCCAAGTAATTAATTGTTCCAAGTGGAAAATTTCCATTTTTGTCTCGTTTTCCAGCTGGAACTCCAGTCAATATTTCAATTCCTTCATCAATAGTTGAAACAGCATAAATATGAAACTTTCCTTTTTTTACTGTATCTATAATTTCATCACTTAAATGTAAATTTCTAACATTTTGTTTCGGAATAATTACTCCTTGTACACCATTAAATCCTCTTAATTTACAAATTTGATAAAATCCTTCAATTTTTTCATTTACTCCACCTATAGGCTGAATATTTCCTTTTTGATTTACAGAACCTGTTACCGCTATTGACTGATTTATAGGAATTCCAGATAAACTTGATAATATTGCATAGGCTTCAGTACTTGAGGCACTATCTCCATCAACGCCACCATATAACTGTTCAAAACATACACTTGCTGTTAATGAAAGTGGCATATCTTGTGCAAATTGTTCACCTAAATAACCTGTTAATATATATACACCTTTCGAATGTGAAGAACCTGACATATCAACTTCTCTTTCAACATTAACAATTCCATTTTTTCCCATATAAGTACTAGCTGTTATTCTTGCCGGTTTTCCAAAAGAATAATCACCAATTTTTATTACAGTTAATCCATTTATTTGTCCAACTTCAAAGCCATCAGTATCTATCAAAAGAGCTTCTTCTTTTATCATTTGCAAATATCTTGTATCATATTTTTTTATTCTTTCAACTCTTTCATCTAATGCTTTTTGGATATATGATTTTGTAATTATTTTTTGTTTATCTTTTTTCGCCCAACTAGATGCTTCGCCAACAATTTCTCCAATTTCGCTAAACTGTGTAGATAATTTTTCTTTATCACCAGCCATCTTTGAAGTTATTTCAACTAATTTTGCCATTGCTTCTTTATCTAAATCTAATAAATTTTCTTGTGTACAAAAGCTTCTAACAAATTTGCTTAATCTTTCAATATTTTCAGCATTTTTAGGAGCGTCTTCTTCAAATTCTACTTTTATCTTAAATAATTTTCTAAAATCATCATCCATTGATAATAAAGTATGATAAATATTTGAGCTACCTATTAATAAAACTTTTATATTTAATGGTATTGGTTCTGGTTTTAGTGCTACAAGTAGCATTCCTGTTCTTTGTTCTGTAACATTTTCTATTGATAACTCTCTAATTTTTAATGCTTTTTTCAAAGCCTCATAACAAGCTCCATTTGCCAAAATGTCTTTTGCTTGAAATATTATATATCCACCATTTGCTTGATGCAATAATCCTGGTTTTATCATCATATAATCAGTTTTTAAAGCACCATATTGGTTCTCATATTCTAGTCCACCAAAAATATTATAATAAGAATAATTTGTATCCATTATAACTGGAGACCCTTCTAATTTACTATTATCTATAAATAAATTTACTCTATAATTCAACCATGGTTCTCTTTGTTCTGGTCTTTGTATTCCTTGCATTTGTTGAGAAGTTGTATTCTTACTATCTGCATCTGGCGCTAAAAAGCAATTAATATTTTTTAAAATATCTCTTTTTACATTATCAAGATATGTTCCGACTTTTTTATTTCTCTTATAATTTGCTTTAATTGAATTTATATGGACGTTTATTGTCATTAGAGCAATATTTGATTGCCATTCATCTACTTTTTTTTCTGACTCTCTTTCAATAAGTTTTATTTCTGCTAATGCTTGAAATATTTGTTCTTGGACTAATACTGAACGTTCTTCAAATTCTCTTTTTATTGATTCATCTAATTCTTCAAACTCTTCTTCTGCAAGTGTTTTTCCATCTAATACTGGCATCATATAAACACCATTATCTGTTGATTTAACTTGAAAGCCTTGAATCATAGTCTTTTGATTTAATTTTGCTAAAAGATCTTCTCTTTTTTCTTCAAATTCTTGTTTTATAATTTGTTTTTCTTTTTCGAAATCATCATTGTTAAAAGTTTTCTTTATATCTCTTCTAATATCTTTTACAAAATTCTCCATAGTAGAAGCAAATACTTTTCCTTGTCCTGCCGGAAAAGAAACTGCAATAGGTTCATTTGGATTTTCAAAATTATAAATGTACACCCAATCATTTGGTACTTTTCCTTTTTCAGCTTTTTTCTCAAGGAATTTCTTTGTATACATTGTTTTTCCAACTCCAGAAGGTCCTTCTAAGTATAAGTTATATCCTTTAATATCAATATCTGTTCCAAACTCTAAAGCTTTTATTCCTCTTTCTTGTCCATATATTAAATCACTAGTATCTATAAGTTCTTTTGTAGTTTCAAATTTAAACAAATTAGGATTACAAACATCTTTTAAATCCTTAGGTGTTAATTCATTTCTTATTTTCATTAGTATTTTCCTCCGACTTTTAACTCTATGGTAATTTTATATCAAACACATAAATAATGCAATTATTATTTACGATTTTTTTACAATAATTTACATTAAATTTTATATTTTTTATTGCAAATTTTAATAATAATTGCATTATTAAATTTTTATTATATTTATTTATATTAAATCTTTACTATATCTATTAAGTTTTTTTATTTTATTATATTTTATTATATTTACTTATATTAAATTTTTACTATATTTAAACTTTTTTAACTTTTACTATATTTGATTGTATTAAAATTCTATAATATGTTTTCTACCCCTACTTATTTTTATAATTTTTTTGTCATAATAATTGCATCATCTGTACCATTATAATACTTTTTTCTAGTTCCTACTTTTTCAAATCCAAATTTCATATATAAATTTATAGCTATTTCATTTTTTTCATTTACTTCTAAACTTATATCACATTTTCCTAATTCCCTTGCCATATTTATTAGTCTATCTAAAAGTAAATTTCCTATACCTTTTTTTCTATCTGTTTTCCTAGTAACTATATTCATTATTTCTACATTATCTGGTAAAATAATTATTCCCGCAAATCCTACTATCTGCCAAGTTTCAAACTCTTTTTCACATTTTTTTGCAACTATATACCTAGAATTTACACTTTCAAGTTCACTTTTTAAAATATCTTTATTCCAAAACTCATCAAATTCTGCTTGTAAATTATTCTTTATTTCTTCAAAATCTAATAAATTCATTTCTTCTATTTTTATCATCTTTATTCCTTATCATGCATTTAAAATTTATAATTATTCCTATAATAATTTATTTAAAACTTTTAAAAAAACAATTTCTTATAATTATTTTTTCAGCCTTTCTGCTTGTGATTTTCTTAAATAAATTGGAACTATAGTATCTGCAGTACATAAATTATCTGCTAAAAATTTTCTATAGCCTATTTTTCCGACATTTTTAGCTGACTGTTCATTGTTTTCTATAAATTCTATATTTTCTATCTTTTGTTTTAATAATTCCTTATGTAAAATTGCACCATTTCCAACACAAATTATATTTTTATATTTTTTTAAAACATCTATAACTGCATTTATATCATCTGCAATATAGTTTTCTTTTAATTCGTGATTTTTGTCAAAAATTCCACAATAAACTTGATTATTTCTAGCATCAATTAATGAAGCAATAGTTTCTGCACTTTCAATATTTTCTGATAAAATTTCTAATGATGTAACACTTGCAAGCTTTATATTTAACACTTCTGCAATAGGTTTTATACTTGAAACTCCAATTCTTATTCCAGTAAAAGAGCCAGGTCCAACCGAACATGCTATTAAATTAATCTCATCTATTTTTACTTTATTTCTTTTTAAAAGCGCTTCTATTAAAGGCATTAAATTTTCAGAATGTGTTTTTCCATCATCTAAATTATTTTCATCAATTAATTTATCATCTTCTAACAAAGCTGTGCTACATATTTTACTTGATGTATCTATTGCTAATATTTTCATTTTATTCCCTTCAATTTCATATTTTATTTTCTTTTTGTTTTATATAATTTCTCTAAATTTCAATTTTCATTTTTCCTTTATTTACTATTTCTATATTTCTTAAATTTTCTTTATCTAAATCTCTTGAAAAAGTAATCTTAGTATAACTTTCTGGTAAAATTTCTTCTATCATTTCTCCCCATTCTATTATACTAACACCTTTTTCAAAATACTCTTCTCCGCCTATAGCAAAAAATTCATCTAACTCTGATAATCTATACACATCAAAATGAAATATAGGAAATTCTTTAGTATTATATTCATTTACAATAGTAAAAGTTGGGCTAGATATTTCATCTTGCAAACCAAAATAAGTTAATATTCCTTCTGTTAATTTAGTTTTCCCTGAACCAAGCTCACCTGTTAAAACTATTATATCACCCTTTTTTAATTCAGTTGCAATTTTTTTTCCTATTTCTAAAGTTTCATTTTCTGAATTTGATATTATATTCACATTTCCTCCATATATTATAATCTAAATAAATAATTTGATAATTCGTCATAAACTTCATTTCTCTCTACAATCAAATTTTGTTCTCTCATTTTATTTAATTCACTGATATTAACAAATTTTATATCTTGAACTTCGCTCTCTTGAAAGGTAATATCTTCTTTATTTAATCCATTTTTTCTTAAAATAAAAAAATCATAAAATTGTCTATCATAGTGATTTTCATTAACTCTTTCTTCTCTTCTAAAAGAAAACATAAATCTAAAATCCCTTACTTCAACAGTATATCCTAAACTAACACTTACTTCTTCACTTATTTCTCTAGTAGCTGCTGCCAAAGAATCTTGCCCAGCTGACAAATGCCCTGTTACAGATATATCCCACATGCCAGGATTTTTATCTTTATTATCACTACGTTGTTGTATTAAAATTTCATTTTTTTCATTTATAATAGCAACTACTATAATTCTGTGCCATAATCCTTGTTTATGAACCTCACCTCTAGATAAAACTTAACCAGTTTTTATTCCGTTTTCATTTAATACATCTATTAATTCTTCTTTCATATTATCTCCTTAAATATCTCTAACATATATACTATATACTATTTGAGCTATAAATGCAATACTACTTCTTTTTATATCTTTCTTTTAGAGACATTTTTAGAGCCAAATAATACATTATGATAATTTCAAAAGACAAAACTAAATAAAAAACTAAGAGTGCTAATAAAGTTTTTGCATCTTTATTAGCACTCTTAATTTCTATAATTTTTTAATAAATTTTTATGCAAATATTTTTCACAATTATTTTGCAATCTGTTAATTATACTTTTGCTTCTTCTTTTTTCTCTTCACTTTTTTCCTCTTTTACTTCATCATCTTTTTCATTTGGTAAAAATAAATTAATTAGAATTCCTATAATTGCTGCTAAACTCATTCCTGAAATTGTAACAGATAAATCTCCACTAACTATTGAAATAGCTGCTCCTCCAAGTCCAAGTACAAGCATTGAAGCTGCAACAATTACATTTTTAGTATTTCCAAAATCAACTTGATTTTGAATTAATACTTTTAATCCATTAACTGCAATAAATCCATAAAGAAGTAATGATACTCCACCTAAAACTGCATTTGGTATTGTTGAAACTAAAGCAGTAAACTTTCCTAAAAATCCTAAACAAATTGCAAAAATAGCTGCAAGTCCAATTACCCAAACTGATGCAATTTTTGTCATTCCTACTACTGATGTATTTTCTCCATAAGTAGTATTAGCAGGTCCTCCTAATAATCCAGCAACTACTGTTGCAATACCATCTCCTAATAATGTTTTATCTAATCCAGGTTCTTTTAATAAATCTTTTTCTATAATTGCACTAAGTGCTGTATGATCTCCAATATGTTCTGCCATTGTTACTAAAGCAATAGGTGCTATTGTAAGTAATGCACTAAAGCTTGGCATATAACTAATAAATGGAATCATAAATTGTGGCATGCTAAAAAATGAAGCTTCAAGAACTGGTGTGAAATCAACTAATCCAACACATATTGCTGAAACATATCCTGTTACTATTCCTACTAAAAATGGAATAATTTTTAAAAATCCTTTTCCTCTAACTGCTACTATTGCTGTTACTAAAAATGATACTAGGGCTACGAAAACTCCTCTCCAATCAACTTCGACTCCTGATACAAGTCCAATTTGTGAAATTGCTGAAGGTGCTAACCCTAAACCTATAATCATAATCATTGGTCCTATAACAACTGGTGGTAATAATTTATCAATCCAGCCTTTTCCTATAAATCTAACAAGCAAAGCAAAAACTATGTAAATAAGTCCAACTACCATAACACCTGTCATGGCTCCTGATATTCCACCTTTTAAATATGCTGCTACAATCGGTGCTATAAAAGCAAATGAGCTTCCCAAATAAACTGGTGATTTTCCTTTTGTACATAAAATATAAATTAGTGTTCCTATTCCTGATGTTACTAATGCAACTGGTATCGTAAGTACAACTTCTCCTGCTTGTGCATTAACTAATATTGGAACTAAAATAGTTGCTCCAAACATTGCAAAAACATGTTGAATAGCCAAAATAATCCATTTAGCTATTGGTGGTTTTTCATTTACATCTAAAACCATTTTTCTCTTTTCCATAAAATTTTCCTCCATTTACTTTTTTGGAATGATAATTATTTAATAGCAATTTTCTACACAAAGTTGCTGAAATCTTTATTTAATAGAAAATGCATAACACTTTTTATTAAATAAAAAAATATCACTAAAAACTTTTAGTGATTAAATAATAAAACTATTAAAACAAATTGAAAAAAATATAAAACAAGCAAATTATTATTGCCCTTAATTTTTTGTGTATTACATTTTACATTTTTTACAATTTTTTTCATATTTCATTCCCCAAAAAAGTTTACTATATATTTTAAAAAAATACAAGTACTTTAAAAAAAATTATATTTTTTATTTGAAAAAGCAAACAGAGGGGCTGGATCCCCTCTGCTTGCTTCATTGATGTTATAGCTCAGTCAAGCACTCTCCAACTTTTTTTACAATAATTGCCTTAGCATCATTTCCTTTTTTAATGATAGCAGAATACATTGAAAAGCTTTCCACACATGCTTCCCAACATACATCTTCAGGCATCACCTCTGTGCCAGACCGCTCACTCATGAATTTTGCAATGCGCTCTGCAACTCCTGCAGTCCTAAAATCGTCCTCTTTACAATAAGTTGTAAACATATAGCTTTCTCCTATTCATTTTTATCGTTTATGCATTGGGTCTATGCGCTAGATAATATTTTGCTTTTATAATTATATCATTTTTTATATTATAAATCAAATTAACCTGCTTATTCCACTTGATGTTTACTATATATCCTCGTAGCAAATATTAACGAAATTCCCATAATAATAGTATAAATAATTATAGTCATCATTGGCAAATCAACTACTATTCCTCCTAGCTTATAAGATACCATTTGATAAAATTTCGAATATATTGCATTATATGGTAATAAAAATAATATTTTATTTACTATACCAAAAGCTGATTTAATACTGAAAAATACTGGCAACATAATAATAGCAATATCTATTACTAATACCGTTATAGAATTTTTAAGTTTAGCTGATAATAATAATGTTAATCCGCACCATACCAAATAATACTGTATATGAAATAACAAAATTATATAAAAGAGACTGGAAGAATGTTAAAGAATAAGGACTTAACATGTTTGAAACCTGTATTGGTAAATTTCCACCTTCTGTGCCAAACATACAAAATACTATTCCTACTGCTACTATTAAATATATTGTAAATATTAATATCGAAAATAAATAAGAAGCAATTATTTTTGCTATTATTCCTTTACTTTTTCCATATTTTGTGGTTAATAATATTTTATCTGTACCATTCTGATATTCTCCTGCAAAAACAGAAGCTAAACATATAACTATTGCAATTACTCCAATTATAAGCATTTCATAAGTATTATATAAATTAGAATATCCATAATAGAATCCGTATTTAAAAGGTGTATTTACATTTTTAGATTTTTCTATCCAGTATTCCTTCTCACTCTCAGTATATGTTCTTTCCTTATAGTCCTGACTCGCATTTATAAGGTCTTCTATTTTTTTCTCTCGAATTCCATAAAAATCTTTTTGCTCTTCTAAATTTATTTTAATCAACTCATTTATATAATTATTTGAATATACACAATTTATATTTGTTAATAAATTAAGCCTATTATTTAAATATTTATTATAAACTTCAGGTTTAAAATCTCTTTCACCATAAACATTTGTAACAATATTATCTGGATTTTTATTTAATTCTTGTAACTTTCTTATTTCATTTTCAATCCTCTCATTAGTTAATACTCCTGATATTTCTTTTATTTGTTCTTTTCTAATACTAATTGCCTCTTTTCCCTTATAAGATTTTCCATTTTCATCTGTTGCCAAAAAGTCTGTTCCTGCTAAAGAAAACAATAAAATTATCAAAAGTAAACAAACTATAACTACAATAATATTCATTTTTTTATTAAATAGCTTTTTTAATTCATATTTTATTAGTGTTCCCATATTTGCACTCCTTTCTTTATTATTTTTAATTATCTTGAAAGTATGTTAAATATAAATCTTCCAAACTCGCTTGAACATTAACAGCATTTGGACTTGGGCTTATTCTGCTTACTATTCTTAATTCTATAGCATTGTTTTCTTGATGAATATTAGTAATACAATATTTATGATTTAGTATGTCTACATCTTTCTTATCATAAACAATACATTTCCAAACATTATCTTTTAAATTCTGTAAAAGTTCTTCTGGCGTTCCTGTTAATATTTTATTACCATCTTTCATAACAATAATTCTATCTGCAATAAATTCTATATCTGACACAATATGAGTAGACAATATAATAATTTTATCTTTTGAAAAACTACTTATTAAATTTCTAAATTTTACTCTTTCTTTTGGATCTAATCCAGTTGTTGGCTCATCTAATATTAAAATCTTTGGATTATTTATAACTGCTTGTGCAATTCCAAGTCTTTGTTTCATCCCTCCTGAAAAAGTTTTAATTTTTTGTCTTCTTTCATGTTCTAAATTAACTATTGATAATAATTCATTTACCTTAATTTCAGCTTTTTCTTTTGACAAACCTTTTAATGCTGCAATATACATTAAAAAATCATAAGCTGTAAAATCTGGATAATATCCAAAATCTTGTGGTAAATATCCTAAAACACTTCTATAATCTTCTCCTAAAGTTTTAATATCTTTTCCATTATATTTAATCTGACCCGAAGTAGGCTTTTGAATATCGCATATCATTCTCATAAGTGTTGTTTTTCCTGCTCCATTTGCTCCTAATAATCCATAAATCCCAGGTGTTAATTTTATAGAAAATCTATCTACTGCTATTTTATTTTTATATTGTTTTGTTAATCTATCTATTGCAAGTTCCATATATAATCCTCCTCTTCCCAAAATTGATAAATAGCTTTTATAAAATAAAATACTAATATACATAGTAAACCAATCCATACTAAAATACTTGAAGTCTCATATATATATGAAAATTTTATATTAAGTATAAATAAAACAAGATTTATTAATAGAGTTACTGTTATATTAATTATTTCATTTGACTTATTTTTTGATAATTTAATAGCACAAATATTAATAGCATTTGTTATCATAAATGGTACTAAAAAATAAATAATTAACAAATAAATTTCATTTTCAAAATGAATTCCTGTTAAAATTGCTAATATTGTCATAATTAATAAATTTAATGCTGTATCAATAATCAATTTTATTGAAATTAATTCCTTTAAGTTCATTTTACAACTCATTTCTATTTCATACATATTATATTTAAAGCTTTTTTCTAATTCCATTATTTGAAGCAATGCTAATAGCGGCATTACAAGTGATAAAATTAATCTTGTTTTTTCAAAAACTGTAGTTTCTATAACAAATATACCTATTATAAGTAATATAAATTGAATCAGAAATGTTGTTTTATTCATAAATGGAATATATCTTTTTATCTTTTCAAAATAATTTTCTCTTACCTTTATATCCATATTTGCTATTTCAATTTTTAGTTCTTTTATTGATTGGTATTTTCTTTGCTGATCAATTTCAGGTAAATTATTTTTATTTAAAATCTCTTTCCATCTCTCCATCAATAAATTTCCTCCTTTCCCAAATATCTACTCATTTTTTCTAATCCTTGTTTTAATCTGGATTTAACTGTAGGTATTTTTTCATTAAGTATTTTAGATATATCATTTATTTTAAAATCTTCATAATATTTTAAAATAATTACTTCTTTTTGTTTTTCTGGTAATCTATCTAAAGCTTGCATAATTACATTTTTTTCTTCTATTTTTTCTAATTCAGAACTGTTATTTTTATTATAAATTTTATTACTTTCTAATTCTTCTAAAGTTATATTATTTTCACAAAAATAAGTATTGCACACATTTATTGCTATCGTAATTAAATAGCTTTTCATTTTTCCTTTATCTTTATAACTTCCTATATATTTAATTAACTTTAGAAATGTTTCTTGTGTTAAATCATACGAAACAGAGGCATTTTTTGTTTTATAATAGCAAAATCTATAAATATCATCATAATATTTTTGAATTAATACTTCTAGTAACTCTTTTTCTCCATGTTGAATTCTATAAATCAGTTCTTTATCTTCCAAAAAAACACCTCCTTTTATATATCATTTTTTAATAAATGCATTTACATATAATATAACCTTTAAAAATAAAAAAAAGATTTAAAATTTTCTTAAATTTTAAATCTTTTAATCGCTTTTCTAATGTATTAGTTCTTTTATCTTTCTTAAAATCTTATTGAAAAATGATTCTTTACGTTTTACAATTTGTAATTCATTATTCTGAATATCATTTTTAATTTTAATGTTCTCTTTTTTAAAAACATTATAAGGATTATATTTTTCTCTTAATTCTTTTTGATATTGAATTTCATTTGCATTTAATTTTTTCTTAAAATCTTCTTTTTCTTCTTCTGTTTCACACCAGTAATTTAAACAAATTAATCCAAGGATGCCTTTTGTCTCATCTAATAAATCAAGTTCTGATAAAGGTTTAGTATAATCAAAATCACAAATATAATCTTTTGAGGCATTTTCCTCAAAAAACTCAACAATTTCTTTGGTAATTTATCTATATCTATTTGTCTTATTCCTTTTAAATAGTGCAATACCTCTGATATTGCCTTTGCATTTTTTACATCTACCATAATTTCCCTCTTTTGTTTGTATTAATATATTAAATCTACTCCTAAAGTTCTTCTGTCATCTTTCGATTGTGGATTTGCTTCTAATTGAATAAAACTATTTGCTTTTTGAACTTGCCCAATAGTTATGTTTCCATTCTCAGCGATATCTTGTCTAGCAGACTTTCTAGATGATACCTCCGCATTTTTCCTTGCTTCTTCAAAACTTTTTCCTGCTTTTAGCCCTTCTACTAATTTAGCTTCTATTTCATCAACCTTTGCTAGTTGTTCTGCTTTTTCTTCTTCAGTTATTAATCCTCTTGCATGTATTTCATTAATTATCTGTGTTCTTGCATATCCATCCCATACATATCTTTTGGCATCCTCAGAAGATAGGCCTGCTTCTTCTAATTTTTTTTGACATTCTGGACTTGGTGCAATAGTTACATTTTCTTCATATGCAGCCATTTTTTCCGCAACAACTCTAGCTACATCAATAGATTTTCCTTCTACTAGTCCATCAAATAATACCTCTTCAATTCTATCTATTAGTCCTGCTTGCTTAGCATATTGATATTGTGTAATTTTTCCACTTTTTAAATCACTATCTAAATTAGATTTTCTAACAAATCCATCCCATATAAACGCATCTACTTGACTTTCAGGAAGTCCTGCTTTTATTAAAATTGCACGTGTTTCATCACTTGCAGAAATTAAAATATCATCCAAACTATAAGAAAACTCATCAGTTGCTTTTGGAGTAGGAGTATATTCTTGCCCGTGTTCTACAACATTCTCAGCTGTGCTTCTAGCAGTTTCAAAATCTACTCCTGCAACAATCTCATCAAATAAAATTCCTTCAATTTTTTGTATTTTAACTAATTCTTGCTCATATACTTCTTGTGTTATCTCTCCTTTTTTTAATTTTTTGTCTATATCCGAAGTTCTTACAAATCCATCCCAAATATATTTAGGGACATCTTCTTCAGGCATTCCTTCTCCCATTAATTTTTGATAAGTTTCTGGACTTGGATCAATAAGAACAATATCTTTATCAAATTTAAAGAAAAGAGCCGATAAATCTTCATTTGCTTCTTTTAAATCAAATGGATTATCAGAAAAAATTTGAGCTTCTTTCCTTGCCTGAGCTCTCTGCATATATTGTTCTTCTTCTCGCCTACGTTCTGCTCTTCTTGCTTCAAGCTCTCTATCTTCTTCCTCTAATTTTCTTTTTATATCTTCACGTCTTTGATCTTCTCTACATAGCTCTTCTTCAATTTGTTCTTTAGAAATTTGATATACAGCTTCATCCATAATGCCTCTACATTCTCTAACAGTAGTTTGAACTTGTTCTAAAATTCTTGCATTATCATGAGTTAATGTATAAGCAACATCATCATTTAAAAAGTTCCTTGTTGATTTAAATAAAACAGATAGCTGTTCAAGCTTCGCTTTTACTCCATCAAACACTCTTTGAATTCTAACTGTGCCTCTTCCTCTTTCAAAGGTTATCCCATAATTTTGCTGTTCTGCAGCCGATAATTCAATAAATTCTTTCATAATACCTTCTTGCTCATTTGATGTATGTCTGCTTATATTATCAGTCTTTCTTCTATCACTATAATCTTGTTCTTCTTTTTTTGCTTGCATACTTTTATTTGTATCTTTATATATAGAAGATAAATCAATTCTAGGACTAGGCGTAATAGTACTAATATCATCAAATTCTCTATACACTACTCGTTTTAAAGAACTTATAAACTCTTCACTATGGCTGCTTCCTAGTGCATCAATATCTCTCATAATTTTTCTTGCTAATAGGATAGCTTTATCTTGTAGTCTATTGTAATATGGACAATGTACATTATGTTTTACAAAGGGCTGAATTATATCGCTAAGTTCTCTAGGAGAATTATGTAACTCATCATTATTTAATTCTTCTTGTAAACGCCTTGTATCTGAGCTAGATAATTCTGCTATAGCATCATCAAACTTTTGCTTGCAAAATTCTACAACATCTCTAAAACTAGCATCTGGATTTCTTTCTATAAAATCTCTTAATTCTTTATTTTCAATTCTATCAACATTGATACATCTTCTCTCCCAATACAAGTATATTTTATATAATTATTTAAGTCAATATAAGTAATACAAATGAAATAACTCTTTTAATATTAGTTTGTAACAGCTCTTGATTTATATTGAGTATAAATCTCGCCTTGTAAATATACTCTTGTAGCTTCTTTGTCAGCTTCTTTATATTCACTTATCCGTTTATGGTTAAAAAAATTTCCCCTCTCTAAACTTATTTCTAGAAGTTGAATTTCTACAACTTATGTTTTGAGAAGGGTGGTTATAAATTTTATAGCATGGAGCGGGTAGTCGGAAACAAAAACTCCAACTTTAACTCCATATTAATATTTCACAATTTAAAATTACTTTTTAATGTAATTTTAATGTAATTTTTGATTACTATTTTTTTGCCTTTTTTCTACATTATTTATTATATAATAGTAATTATGCTTTTTCAAGTTTAAGTTTTTAATTTCAGCTGCAGTAAATATTATACTAAATTTATTTTTATTGTTATTCTTTTTCATAATATAATACCTCCTGTAAAACTTCTTTATTTACATAATATCATATTTCAAGATAAAAAATAACTGTACTCTAGTAACCTAGCATAACTTAATAATTTTTTATTAGAATTTCTTTAAAATTCTTCTTTTCTTTTAATACTGCTGTTAGATTGCTAAACCTCTCTACTTCTTGAATATTGAAATCTTTGTATAGTTTTCTTATGTATTCACAATCATTATAGCTTATTAAAAATTTGCCTTTTATATTTTTTACTGTATTATATAATCTTATATGATCTTCTTCTGTAAAATTTACATTTTTATAGTATTTTTCAGTGTTGACATAAGGTGGATCTAAATAAAAAAATGTATTTTCTTTATCCTGCTGATTAATTAATTTTTCAAAATCTAAATTTTCAATAACTACTGTATTTAATCTTTTTTGTATTTCTTCAAATATTCCTGTCATATTTTCAATATTTCTTTTAACACATCCAAAACACTTCATCTTTGATGCATAACTTGTTTTTAAAATTGCAAAAAATCTTGCAGCCCTTTGTATATCTGTTAATCCTCTTATACTATATTGATTTATAAAATCTTGAAACAATTCTCTTGAATTAAGCAAATAATTCAATTGCCTTTTTAATTCTTCTTGATGATATTTTATACATCTAAACAAATTTACTAATTCACTATTATAATCGTTATAAATTTCTGTTTTTCCTGCTCTTTCTTCATTAAACAATACCCATCCAGCCCCTCCAAAAACTTCTACATATTTCTCATATTCCTTTGGAAAATTGTTACATACTCTTTCTCTTAACAATTTTTTACCACCGATCCAAGCAATAAAACTGTTCATTATTATATACTCTCCTTTTAACACTATAAATTTTAATTAAAAAAAAGTAAAAAAGAAAGAGTCTTTAAAGTCTCTTATGTGTAGCAAGGTTACTCTACTACAGTTATTTTTAGATATAGTTTTTAATAAAATATTTATATAAAGTGAGGAGTAATATATGGTATACTTAAAAATTGATGAACTATTAAAAAATAAGAAAAAATCTAAATATTGGTTGGTAAAAAATATGGAAGGAAATTATAGAACAATTAATAATATGATAGAAAAAGAAACTATTAGCATTCGTTTTGATACACTTGAAAAAATGTGTGATATTTTTGATTGTGACATTTCAGATGTTATTGTCAGAAAGAAAGGAAAAAATAAAAAATGAGTAATTTTTTAATTGAATACAAAAACAAAAAGAAACAGAAGATTAATAAAAAAGTTATTATTGAAAACTGCCTCACAGAAATCAAGAATATAGACTTATTAAATACTTCCGTTTCAGAACTTTATAGTTCTATTAATAATATACAACAAAAATTAAATAATATGCAATAAAATAGAAAAACCGCTAAAAATCGAGCCTCGACGTTTCGATTTAAGCGGTTTTATTTTTTTATTTGATTACTTATATTCCTTGAAAAATAAGGATTTTCATACTACTACTTTAATTTTTGATTAACTATTCTTTGAACGGAATTATAATCATATCCTGCTGCAGTTAATCTGTTTTTTCTGTCTGCACCATTTCCCCATTTCCCTGCAATTACTTCATCAGCTATTTGCTCATTTGATTTCTTTGAAGATGCAGTTGGCTTAGCTCCTAATTTTTGATTTACAATATTTTGAATTGTATTATAATCGTATCCTGCTGCAGTTAATTTGTTTTTACGATCTTCTCCGTTTCCCCAAGCTCCATTTATTACTTCTTGTGCAATAGTTTCATTAGATTTTTTACTTGGTTTTGGTGCTGAAGTTGATCCACTTAATTTTTGATTTACAATACTTTGAATAGCATTTCCATCATAACCTGCTTGTGCTAATCTATTGAATCTATCAGATCCATTTCCCCATTTTCCCGCAATTACTTCATCAGCTATTTGCTCATTTGACTTTTTAGAAGATGTTTCTGTAGGTTTAGATTGTGTTTGATTTCCATCTAATATTGCATTTACTGTATCAGCTAGTTCTTGGAACCTACTTTGTAAATAAGCACCGAGGACAACTTGTGTTTGCAAACATATTGTGTCTTGTTAATGATCCATTTGGTGTTCCATCATATACTAGTCTAAAATTATGCCTTCTACAAACATCTACTGCTAAATTTACTAATGAATTCCATGCTGCAGCAGATATTTTCCATTGACCACCAATTTCACAATTTGATACTTCTACAGTAATAGCTTGGTTATCGTTAGATCTCGAGCTTGATGTATAAGCTCTATCCTCTTCATACACATTACATACTATATCTCCATCATTTCCTATACAGTAATTAGCTGAAGCATATCTATTTGACTTTTGAAAAATATTAACTGCACATTGCTTTCCTGTTAAAATTCCTGCCATGATGTGTGGAGTAAATTTGCAAATTTTATGACCATTTCTTCCTTTTTGATAGTTATTAGAATGAGCGATATAAGCACCTTGTGCTAAACTTGACATTGTTCCCATATTATTCACCTTTTTCCTTTCCATTTGATAATTCTTCTTCCATTTCTGGAGTTAAAATAACATCTTTCTCGTTTTCTTCCATTTTGAAATCCTCCTTATAAAAAAATAATACTGGAAGATATTTTTATTTTCTTCCAGCATTTTATAAATTCCGTAATTTTCTTACGGTTTTATTCTTTATTCGTTTTTGTAAGATCATAAGTTCCTCCAGAAGCCATTGATCCAATAATACAATATATTATTGATGTTAGTAGATCCGCTTCTGATATTTTTAGCATATAACAAATAATTCCTGCTAACATTCCTATAACTATATTTTGTGCAGGTATATATTTGCTTTCAATCCAATTAAACTTCTTTGAAAGCCATCCAAATATATATGTAACAATTCCAGTTACTACTGCCATTATCATTTCAATTGTTATTACCATAGCTTTTTCCTCCTCGTATTACAATTTTCTATATTCTTCTTTTATGTATTCAAATTCGCTATCTAAATATCCATTGTGCATATCTAATTCTTGAATTATTTCTTCGTATTTATCATAAAATGCAAATATTGTTTCAAATTCCTGTCGTGTCTTTTTTATGCCGATTTCTTAAATCACCAGCAAAGCTTAAAATTTGAAATCGCAAATAATCCTTTTCATTATTGTCAATCTTATGTGATACTTTTGTGATTTCTGATTTAAAATCTTCTTTTATCTCTGTAAATTTGTTTACTTTTTTATTAGTATTTCTGGAAATTAGAGCAACAATAATCATTGCTGATGCACCAATAACTTCACATATTATAGTTATCAATATATTCCCCTCCTCTCTTGTAATTTTCTAAAAAATGCAAAAAAACAACGCTCTAAACTTGTCAGGCGTTTTATTTTTACTAATATTTAAATTACTTGATTTTAGGAGATTACTTTGTACTCTTCTCCAGTTATTTCTCTATATTCATCTTCTGTTATCCATTTTCCAACTGCATTATATACTCTCGCTTTATTCCAAACTCCAGTATCATAATATTTTTTTACTTTTTCATAATTTTTACTCATAATTACATCCCCTCCTCCATATCAATATCAGACATCATTGCTAGATATTCTATGTCAGATTGCATTTTCAATTTGTCTAGCTCTTCTTGTGGGATTTCTCTTAATACAAAATAATATCCATCTTCATAATGAGCAATTTGAACTAATTCCATATTATTGCATTCTTGATTAAAGTTCTTTCCTTCAACTTTTCCTTCAAAAATTACTTTTGATAATTTTCCTTTAAAATCATCTTCAGTTATTTCTGCTTCTGATATAAAATTATTTCCATTTAGTCCAAGGTTTTCAAGTTTTGTTCCATCAGATAGCGTAATTTTCCATGATTTTTCCATGTTGGTACCTCCTTAAATAAATCATAATATAATTGAGACATATTTGTTATTTGTTGTTGTGACATATTCTTATAATTTGATGCCATCCAACCTTTGAAAATATTCTCTATTTCTTTATAAGTTAGCCTATTATTATCTAATAGCCTTCTATATGCTTTTAATTTTCTTCGTTGTCTAGTTATTGCTTTTGGATTTATTCTTCTAATAATCCTACCTGTTTCTGTTAGCGAATATTTTAATTGTAGAAATTTAAATGTTTGTGATAGCTTTGCTATATGTGTCTTTTTAGGATTTATTATCAATTCCAATTTATCTGCAATTTTTAACACTCCTTCTAACACTTCATTTAAGAATTCTTTACTTTCATGAATGATATAACTATCATCTGTATATCTTCCATAATACTTACATCCCTTAACAATTTTTATATAATTATCAATTCTACTTGGATATGCAATTCCGATGTTTTGACTTGGTTGTGATCCTATATTGATTCCTCTATCTTTATTAGATTCAATGCTAAAAACTTGAAATATATTTTGTAGGATCCACATTGTCATTGCTCTTTCTTCATTATTCACATTTCTTAACAAATTGTTCATAACTTGTAAGCATTTTTTATATGGAATGCTTGCATAATATCCACTAAAATCCATTAAAAGAATATATCCATCATTACTTTTATGTTCTCTATAATATTTATGCAAGTGTGCTTCTAGTCTTTTTCTGCTAAATGCTACACCTTTATTTTTTTGACTAGCTCCATTATCGTGTATTAAAAAAGGAGAAATCGCTGGACTTAACACTTCATCACAAAGTAAATGATTAACTGTCTTGTCAACCATTATATTTGTTGTAATATTTCTTTTCTTGCCTCGCTCTTTTATTACAAATTTTGTTCCGCTTTGTTGGTCTGTATGTTTTTTCAACCATTGCTTTTTGAATTTGTGCAGTTTCTAACAACTGATTCATTTCAAAAAGTTGTGCTTTGTATTTAAATGGAGCACCATCAATTGCTTTTTTCCCAGCTTTATAAATTAGATTAGCATCATAAAATTTATTCATAAAATCACTTGTATAGCAGTAATGATCGTAATCAACTGCATAATGATTAGCATTTATCAATCAGTTCTTTTACGGATTGAAGGGACAACCTTTCCTTTCCCTTTCCCATACTATTACCAATGGAAACATAGTCCATAAAAAATTTGTATAGTAGTGAAATCTGGACGCACACCGTTAGAGTTGGACGCACTGTTGTTGTTGGCATTACCGTTGTTGTTGACATTAGCGAAATTAGATGCAGAAACGACATATAAAGATTACCCCAATTATATTTATTGTTTTATATCTTTAAGAAATCTATTGTCAGTTTGTCTGAGCTTTTTTATCATATTAAATTCTTTTTGAATTTCTATGACTAAAGATGTGAATCTATTTAGATCAGCATATAAACATTCTCCAGCATATTGCAATTCATCTTGAAGAACATTGCAACAACTCATTGCTTTATCTAACTCTAGTCGTCTTTCTTCAAATTCAGACATATATGTTGGAAATATTGTATTTGCTATTCTTAAATGCTCATTTATTCCACAGGCAGAATTTATAACTTTATCTGTTATTCTTAATATTTGATTGTTAAAATACTGATATATTCTCTTTTTAGCTTTTTCTTTTAGCTTTTCATCTGTTATGTTTTTTGTGTTTTGTTCTACTACATCGTTAATTTTATTCAAATCAAAATAAAAGTTATTTTCTGCAAGTTTTGTTACTGCAGTTCTTATCTTATATGCATTATGAACTGTCTGTAATTTACTTTCACTTCTTTCGCTCTTTTTTATCTCTGACATTGCTAATCAAATTATCTCCTTTCCTTTATATTCCGCTAGGGACAAGCCCTAGCTTGATGTTCGATTATTTGATTAGGAAAGCTGGACGCACACCGCCAGAGTTGGACGCACCGTGGCCGCCGGCATGACCGGTGCCGTAGACAAAAGCGAAATAAGATGCAGAAACGACATCTCTTAGCCAGTACCAATAGCGTTCTCCAGCATCATTTCTCGCTACTGTTAAGTCAGGCTTTAATCTGAATAATGATAATTGTTGCTTGTCCATTGTATAATTATATGCAAGATTAGCACCATTTTGTATGTTATGGAATATATTACTACCATATACCATAATTTCATTCATTAACTCTATATTTGAATGAAACCATCCTCCTGCACTTTCGTAGCCATTAGTTGTTGCATTTGCAAAAAGATTTCTATGACTTACAATATGCTCACTTTCAAAATCATTATATATAACTTCTTTAAATGGCATTAAATATTCAATATACATTTTACTACCAACATAAGTACCAGTAGTAATATTAGTATCATTCATCTTAGCAGTTCCCATTATTCTTTCTGGAATCATTAAGATATGTGGTGTCTTGCATTCAGTATCTCCCATATTTAATCGATAATTAATATCTGCAACTAAATATTTTCTCTTACTTACCTTTCCTATTATATAATCTCCTATAAAAACATCATCAAAAGTTCCTGCTGCTATTTGTTGTGATAGTGTACCATCATAGAATAGATCTGTTATATCTTTTCCTCTGTATATTCCATTGTGCGTACCTGCATTTTTAGGAACTATAACTTTTAGCAAATCATCTATTACTACCTTTTTTGTTTCTCCATTTGCACTATCAACAAATGGAATTACATCTTCATTAACTGGTAGTCCTTTTACTAACTCTGTTATTTTCTTAATCATAATTCTTTCCTCCTATTAAAATAACATATTTTTTAAATTAAAATAACTATTTTGCAATATAACTGTATTACAAGCCAGCTACAATATATTCTCCATTCTCTGTTGCTAGTATTTCTCCTGCCTCTGTTGTTATTGGAGATATAGCATCCATAACAATTTCACTTAAGTTATCTATTTCAACTTGTAACTTTCCTGCTGCATCTTCACTTAAATTTTCTTTGATGCTATTAAACCAATTTGTAAAAGCTTGTTGTTCTTCATCAAAAAAGTTAGATAACATTAGTTTAAATTCCTCAGTATAATTACTATTTGATTCTTGCTGTTCTTCAAAATAATTTCTATAAGCTTCTTGCCATTGTGCATATAAAGTACTAGTATCTACTTGATAAATTAAACTTGTAATCCAAGGACATTCCTCACTTCCTCTGCAATCCGTAATTAAATCCTGTGTAATTTTTACACAGGATGGACTTACTCTAATATCAGCTAATCTAAATTCAATTATATTTTCTTCTGCATTAATATCTGGATGAACTGGATTACTTGATGCTGCACCTTGTCTGTATACTATATTTCCTACTCTACCTGCTTGTGTTTTATCTATTTGAGCAACTATACTATCGATTCTAGTTAATATCTTTGAATTTTGAGGTATAGTAATTATTAAGTTACTTGGATTTTCAAACCACTTATCACCTATAATAGCCTCTCCTTTAAAAACAATTATATTCATCTCATCATTTGCTGAAAAAACTTGTAAATTATCTGATGGTGTTCCTTTTGGAGTTGCAAAAACACCATTACTAATTAATTTGCGATATGGTCTATTCATATCTTCTGCTGAATACAATCTATCTCTATCTATTGCATCAAAAAATCCTGCATTTACTTCATATTTAACATCATTTACCATTTTTTTAACCTCCTATTTATTCTACACTTTCAAAAGTTGGTTCTATACTGTAACCATTATCGTCTTGACTTTCTATTATTTCACTTATTCTTACTTTGTCAGAAATTCCATACTTATTAACAATATTAACAATGCTTCCTAAATCATAATCTTCTTTATACGTATAATTTATTCCAGATATAATCTCTCCTATAAAAGATGTAACAGATGTATATGTAGCCATTTTTTCATACCCTGTATTTTTTAAGCTTTCAACATAAACATTATTACACAATTGAACTTTAGTAATTTCTTGTTTTTCATTTTTAGTAAGAATTGCAATATTCTCATTATTAACTTGATAATATATTACATTATTTATATTTTTTTCTTTACCATTTGGATAACTTTTCAATAAATCATCATAACCAATCTCACTAGAAAGATTACGAGCATCAACAAATAATTCGTATCTATCAGCACCGATTCCTCCACCAATACTTGTAGTTACTCTTGCTACACCTTCTCCTTCTCCAGCAACTAAAGCAACATTTTTTATATTGCTATCATCTTTTTGATAGTCTGTTTTTGAAATATTATCATAATCTTCTGAAAATGTAACATATTGGCTTCTATCTTCACCTTTATACAATGAAAAAATAAAGTTACCATCATCAATAGCAACTTTATATCCCCATCCGAATTGTTGACATAGTTCTTGTATTTTAATTCCTACATAATCATAAGTTACTTGTTCACTTATTTTTTCTGTAAATCCTACTTTATCAGCAAGTATGAAATTTTTAATCTTTCTATCTGGATTTGTTGGACTAATAATAGAATCAATAATTAATTTTCTAATATAATCTTCTACTAGACCATTAAAATTAGTTTGTTTTTCAACTATTCTTTGATTTAACATATCTTTTATATCAGTACCTGTAATAATAAGTTGACTGCCATTTTCTTCATCTGTTTGTATTTCTATTTTTTCAATTTTACAAACCATATCATCATCATTACGAGAAATATATTTACATTCTTTTACTTTGTTAAAATTATCTTCTGTAGCAGAAATAACTAGTTCGCAATCGCCAACTGTATTATATCTTTTTGCCCATATAACGCTTGAATATGTATCAATTATATATCTTCTATTTAATTCTTTATCTAATAAACAAAAATCTTCCATATAGCCTAAACTCCTGAATATATTTTATAATTGCTTAAATTAATATCTACTAACATGTCATCTGCTCCATCATCTGCCAAAAAACTAAATCGATTATCTCCCATTTCCAATTGAAAAAAAGTATATCCTTTTCTAATAAAAGGAATTAAATTATACTTAACCGCATCTCTTGTTAAAATTACAGTCTTATTTCCTCTATTACAGTTAATTATCAACTTATCATTTTTCTTAAATTCATAATCAATAATTATATTTTTCCCTGTATCAATATTGCGAATTTCTAATTTATTTACAGTTCCCATAAATAATATATTAATCATTAAACCAGTTTCTGTTTCACTATCATTTACAATATTTGATATCTTTTCAAGTTCAACCTCAGAAACAATAGTTGGCTCTTTCATATCTATAGAAAAAGGGAAAACGAATTTTTTTATAATTTTTGATATGCTTTGTACCATTATTTCAACATCTTTAAAGTATGGATCTGGACATAAGATAGAAATTTGAGCAGTTGTATTTTGAGTAAATTTCGGTGCATCCATTGTTTGAACATAGCCTTCAATAAAAACATCTCTTAATTCGCTCTTATAATAAATTTTACACCATTCTTTAATCCTAAAATATTTATACAGTTTTAGTCTATTTTCCTCAACATCTCCATTAATCTTCATAGTTATTACAATTTCTCTATCTTTTATTTTAGAACCATTAAAAGAAAATCCATCGTTATTTGCATAACTTGATGTATTTATATCTGCTTTTGGAGGATCTAATCCTTCTATATTCGTAATCTGATAGTTTTCTTCATTATCAGTAAGTTCAAGTACATATCCTTTGGAATTTTCAACTTTTAATACAAACATCTTACTCTTGCCTCCTATTCTTATGTTGTTTTTAAATTCAATAAATTTCTTGTTTGTCTGTATAACTCTAGTCTTGAAGGTTGCTTAGGTGCATTTATTATTTGAGTAAAATTATTAACATTTGATGTTGTATTTGAAACATTATTTACATTATTTATATTAGAAGCATCATTCCTTAATTGATTTTTCATTTCATTTGCTACTGCTTTTATCCAGTATTTGTTTCTTTCAAGCGGAACAATTGCTTCCGCTCCTGCTTCTCCTGCTCCTTGCAAACCTTGTGCAGTAAAAAATATTGTAGGTTTGTCTATAACCCCACCTAATGCATTCCAATTCACACGAAAGTTGGGAAGTCTACCTTGTCCAGCAATTCCCCATGGTGCCTCACCACCATCTACACTTACGTGTGGTAAACTTAATTCTAGCTTTGGTTTAATGCCATTAAAAATATTTCTTACAATATCTTTAATACTATTAACTATATTTGAAACCGCATTCTTAGCTGATTCTATTGCATTTGTAATTGTAGATTTTACGTTATTCCACGCCTCGTGTGTTGATGACTTCACACTGTTCCAAACACTACTAACTGTAAACTTAATGCTATTTATAACATTTGTTATAGTATATCTAATACCGTTTATTATATTAGTGATCGTGATTTTTATAATATTCCACACATTTTGTGTAGTCGTTTGAATTTCATTAAAAACTGTGGATATTGTCGTACTTATTGTGTTTATTGTTATTTCTATAACTGCTTTTATATTATTCCATATTATTGAGAACCAATCGACCAAAGGTTGAAAGAAATTTTTAATTGGTTCTACTACATTACTTGAAATCCAGTCAGCAACAGGAGTAAATACTGCTATCATTGTATCTACTACTATTGTAAAAATACCTTTTATATTATTAAAAGTGTTTGCTATTTTACTTGATATTACTTCAAACGCATTTGATACAATATCTCTAATACTTTCGAAATCTCCACTAAATATAGCTTTTATAACATTGATTGCAGTTTGAACAATAGTTTTTATTATATCGAAATTATTTTGAAAAATAGTAACTATTCCAATTATTATATCACCAATATTTGAAACTATATCTCCAAATATTCCGCCTATACTATCACCTAGTTCATAAAATACATCTCGCACATTTCCTTCAAAATCATCTCCAAAAAATGCGATTAATGAATTAAATTTATTTTTCAAAGGTTCTACTACATTTGATACAAACCAATTTGAAACATTGTTCCATGAGTCAGTTATACTTTCTTTTGCCTCAGTAAATTTATTTGAAACATCTTTGCCAATACTACTAAAAGCATTTTTAATTGATTCTACTACATTTGAGTTAAACCACTCACCTGCTGCAGTCCACGTATTTTTAATTGTATCCCAGCATTTAGAACCAATTTCTTTAACTTTATCCCAATTTGCAATTAATAGACCAATCACTGTTATTAATGCACCTATAGCAACCGCTACAATTCCTATAGGATTTGCTGACATTGCTGCATTTAATAACCATTGAGCAATTGTTGCTCCTTCATTCGCAAGTTTAAATGCCTTAAAAGCATTTACAACTCCCATTATCATAGAACCAACATTAAAAGCTAAAAAACCACTTGCAATTCCAGCTAATAATGAAATAACTATCTCTCCGTTGTCTATAATCCACTTAAATGCATTTTGAGCCATTTCAAAAGCAGTTCCTAAACCTTCTTTGATTGATTTTGCAAGTTCTTGATATTGTTGAGGTAATCCATCGATAATTTTGTTCATCAAATTACTTAACCACGTTTTAATTTGTTCTTCTATTTGAGGAAGATTATCTTTAATAAGTCCACCTATAGTACCTATAACTTTAATAATTCTTGGAAACAAATTCTCTGCTACTGTACCTATACTATTAATAAAATTAGATAATAATGTATCAAAGTCTGCATTTTCGTCTGCCATTCCTGTTAATAGATTTGTCCATGCAGATTTCATAGAACCTATACTACCTTGAATTGTTGTACTTGCTTCTTTTGCTGTTGTTCCTGTTATTCCCATGTTGTCTTGAACTAGGTGTATAGCTTCAACAATATCTGCATAGCTTTCTATTGTTAGATCTCCAGCTTGACCTTGAGCTTGTGCTAATTTATTTGCATCGCTGATTAGCCTTTCCATTTCTGTTTTTGTACCACCATAACCCAGCTTCAAGTTATCTAGCATTGTATAGTTTTGTTTAGCAAATCCTTGGTATGCATTTTGGATCATATCCATAGATGTTCCCATTTTGTTTGCATTATCGGACATATCGGTTATAGCTTTATCAGCAACTTGAGCAGATTTTTCTGTATCTCCATTTAAGCTTTGTAATAATGAAGCAGAAAATGAAGTTACTGTTTCCATATATTGATTTGCAGAAAGTCCTGCGGTTTTATAAGCATTGTTTGCATAACCTTCAACGATTCCAGAACTATCTTTAAATAATGTTTCAACACCACCTACTAATTGTTCATAATCACCATATCCTGCTATTGCTTGTTTTCCCACATCAAGTATAGCTCCACCTAGTCTTTTCAAAGCACCAATTCCAGCTTCAATAGCATCTGCTGCTAAATTTGCTAGAACTCCTTTCATGACAGTAAAACCACCTTGAGAAGCTTCATTTGCAGAGTTGCCTGCATCTTTTATACTCTTATCTAATTTGTCTGCTGCTTTATCAGCACTTTCCATTTTTGTTTTATTTTCATCTAGATCACTAGACAAAGTTTTTACTTCTTTTGCTAGATTCTTTGCCTCAGTAGAGTTCTTTCCATATTGTAATACCGCTTCTTTATATGCTTCTTTTGCTTTATTAACTGCACTTTGTTGCGATTCAATTGTACTTGATAATTGACTAGTTGCACTTTTTGCTTTTTCTTCTGCAGATTGTACCTCTTTTAATTTTGCACTATAATTACTATATTCTTTTTCAGCTTTTGCTACAGTTGCTTCTTGATTATTTACAGTAACAGTTAAATCTGCAACTTGTTTCTTCATAGATGAGTGAGCAGATTCTGCTTTATTTAATTGGCTTTCTAAATTTCTAACTTCATCAGAATTTTCTCCATAAGTCTTTTTTGCTTCTTCTAGTTTTTGCTTTAAGTTTTCAACTTCAGTAGCAGATAGTTTCTCATATTTTTGAGCAGTTTGTAATTGAGATTGATATGCTTGTAATTTTGATGTTTGAGCTTCTATTGATGTTTTTAATTGCTTCAATTTAGCATTCAAACCATCGCTAGACTTTGCCCAATCATCTAAGCCTGCACTTGCTTTACTAAATTCTGATTTTGAGAGTTTCATTAGATTATTTGCTTCATTTATATTTTTCTTAAATTCAGATATATCCAGCTTATATTTGGTTGTTATATCTTCTCCTTTATTAGCCACTTTTACTCACCTCTTTTTTAACGCAAATTAAAACCAGCTGTCTCCAGCTGGTCTCCTGTTTATTTTTTTCTTTTTGGTTTTACCTTTATCATCATAAATATTTAATCTTCTAACTAATAAAAATACTTCCTTTATTTTTTCTTTTCTTATTGAAAATGGTGTAACTGCAGGAAATCGTTCGCAAATTTGCATTTCCAATTCAAAGAATATCTGATAAAGGGGAACATCAGATATGTCCCCCTCTTCTAGTTTTTTCCGTTATTTCCTTTAGTTATTTGATTGATTGAATATGTTACGATATTAGATAAAACATCAACTATTTCTTTTATAGATGTATTTCTTAACTCTTCATCTGTTAATCCTTCAAATACATCTTTTAATAGTGGTTTAACAATATCCATAGAATGTGCAAGCACTTTTGCAACAGCTTTTATTAATTCTGTTTTATCTCCTGCTTGAATATTATCAATATCAATAATATTTAATAAATCCTCTACTGTTCCAAACATCAAATCATATGTTTCTGCTGTATAAGTCTTAACTATTTTTCTTTTTTCATAAATATTTAACTTTAAATCCATCTTTTATCCTCCTAGGCTTCAATTGTTTTTGCCTTCAAAGTATCTATTGTTGTAACAGTATCAAAGAATGTACTTACATCAGCACGATCTTTTGCAACATCAACATTGATAGCTTTTGCAACTTTACCTGTTTTAGTAAATTTATGTGTTGTAGAAATTCCTGTATATGTTACTTCTTGACCATTTGAATCTGTTCCATCATTTTCTGTTGCATGAGTATTATCAGGGATATTAAATGTTCCTTTATGTCTCCATACATATATTTCATCACCATTAGTTTTCTTTGTTTTATAACCTAATGCAAAATATTTTACTTTTCTTTCTCCTTCAATTAATGTTCCAGTTTCTTCATCATAGTCTTGTCCTGTAATTAAAGCTAATTTGTCTTGAGGAATTACAGATACAGAACATTTAATTTCATCTGCTCCAGTAGAATTAATAACTATTGCTGCCATATTGTTATAATATTTTGATTCACTTGAATTACTTGTAGTTTTTGAAATCTCTCCAACACCAGCTAGTTCAATTACTTCTCCTGTTGTATATCCTTCTCCCTCTTTATTATTATCTGTCAATACTTCAGCTATAACTAAATCTGTTACACCTCTATATTCAACAATTTCATCAAGATTTTTGTTCATGTTTTTACCCTCCTTATAAAATTTCTATTTTTTTAACGGCTATTCCTCTTCCTGTTTGTGTAGGTTCATCACTTTCAACGTCATAGCCTTTACCACTAACTATGAACCCTTTTTCTTTTAATTTGCTTTTTGCTTTTAATAATTCTGTATTTACTAATTTAGGGTTGTTTGAATAAAATGCAACAATGAAAAGCCATACTATTTTGTGTTCTTCATTATCATAAAAACTATCACCAGTTGTATTCATATTCTTAAATGTAAAATATGAATCAGGATAGCCTTCTTCTTGATTCATCGTACCTTGTTGGAAAACTGGATAATCCAAACCTTCCAATATACTAACTATCTCATCTTTCATTTATCCTTTCAACCTCCTTATTTCACTATTAAATATTTCTCTTTGTGCTTCTGCTACTTCTTTGCGTGTACTATTACCAAAAAAAGCATTGTACATTTTTGCATCTTTTTTTGTTTCTTCAGCTACACCTAGATTTTTTCCATATTGATTACTTACTGCATGGCTTTGTGTACCATACATTAAAAATATTGAAGCTAGACCACCTTCGCTAATACTAAAACCTGTCTTTACACTTGCAAGAGTTCCATTCCATTCAATTTCCGCTTCTTTTCGCAAAGTTTTTTCTGTTTGATGTGTATCATTATGTGGTGTTATAGCATCTTGTGCTTTTTGCGTAATAATTTCATGAGTTTTCTTTAAGGCTTTTTCTGATATGTTTTTTACATTACCATTCAATTTATTAAGTCTTGCTATTGCCTCTTCAAAACCATCAAATTCTATTCGTGTTTTGTTACTCATATCAAGCACCACCTTTTACACGTTTTATTTTGAATTTCAAAAATTGATGCCTTTGATTAATATCTTCAGGTTCATTAATAATGTCAAATATAGCTCCATCATTAGCTCTTGCTATTCTACAATTACTATTAATGTCTGGTCTGTACCATGTTTCTATATTTGCAGTATCTTCTATGGAATATATACCATTTGCTATTTTTTCTGTTCCACCATAAGTTTTGAAACTTCCAAAAAACAAATTACTAGATTTGTTATTTTTATCTTTTACAGACAAAGCTTCTTCAACTGTTGGATATTCTTTTTTATTAACACCATTTATTTTAGATATTGATTTTGGGATCAACAATACAAGTGGAATAGGATTTTTTATTTCTAGTCTATAATCACTCATTTTTATCACCTTCACTATTCTCTTTGGTGCTTTCTTTTTCAATATCAGAACTATCTTTGCCACTTAATTGAATTGCTCTTTGTAAGAAATATGGAGAGAACGATGTCCCTCCACTTCCATAATTCCATAAATCTGATACACCTCTTGCAATTACACCAACTGTCGAAGAAGCATCAACAACCTCTTTCTTTACTCCACCATCTAAAAGAAACTGCTTTACATCATCAATATAACCTTGAATCGTGTCATCTTGATATTCTCCAGTAATTCCAAGTCGTTTTTTTACTTCTTCTAACATATTACTTACTCCTTTAATCTAACTTTTCAACTAATCTTTTTTCATTAGCCAGTAACTCTTTAGCTCTATCTTTATTAACATAGATTTCATCATTAACTGCATAGTCTTGTTTAGTGTATTTATCAGTAAATCCAATCAAAACTCTTAATTTTACTGCATCAGCTTTTTTCTTTTCAGCTTCAGCTTTTGCTTTTGCTTCTTCCTCTGCCTTGGCTTTTTCTTCAGCTTCAGCTTTTGCCTTTGCTTCTTCCTCTGCCTTGGCTTTTTCTTCAGCTTCAGCTTTTGCCTTTGCTTCTTCCTCTGCTTTGGCTTTTTCTTCTATTATAACTTCAGGTGCATCAACATCTATTACATCATTCTCTTTTAGTTCTTCTGATATAATATCTTTTTCATTAATTACAACTGGTTCTTTTTCTACTATTTTATCTACTTGCTCTTGTTTTTTTGCCATTTTATATAACCTCCTTTAAAAATAATTAATTAAGGGGATTTTCATCCCCTCTTCTTAGGCTTTAACAGATTTCTTTAACAAATAGATATAGTTAGTATTTAATGGCTTACCATCTAAAATTACTAAACCTTTTGTGATCCATTTGTTTTTATCTTCATCAAAATATCTCTTATATCCAAAAGTCATATTTGAGTTAATACCATATGCTTTTTCAGGTACCCAGAATATTCCAAAGAATTCTCCATTTGCACATAAGTCAAATGATTTGAATAAATCTTGTTCTGTTCTAAGTACAGGATATTCATTAAATTTGTATTCTTTATCGCTAACATCAAAACCAGCTTTATTAATTGGCTGACCATTAGCATCTTTCATTGTACATAAATTTCCTACATATGTTTGTTTTGCCATAGCAAATTCTGGATTTGCACCTTCCATACCAATAGGAATATTAGCAAATAACTTCTTCTCCCATTGTGTCCAATCTGCAATTTCTTCTTCTGTAAATTCTATAATATTAGCTTCTGGAATTCTTTTTAATCCTGCTGCAACATCTGTTAAAATTCCTGTTGGTTGTCCATTTCCTGTTCCTCTTAATACTGCTTCATCTCTTGCTTTTAAATAAGCTTTTAATAAAGCCTTAACTAATTCTTTTTCAAATACTTCAACAGATAAAATGCTTTGTAATAATGATTGTGATATTCTTACCTCTCCAATATGGTATGAGAATATAACACTTCCTTTTGCTCCTCCAGCATCTTGTTCTTCACTAACTCCATGCTCTTTATCATTTCCATCAGTTCCGCCCCATGTAAATGTTGCTTCAAATTCACTTATAGGGATCTCAATACCACCTTGAACATTTAACATACGAACTCTTGAAGAAAATTGTCCATAGGATTTTTCAATTTTTTGAATTAACTCTTGCAAAACAGTATGTGGAATTAATACTCCTAATGCATCACTTGTTACTTCTCCTGCAGCTCTATTTTCACTTCTATATTGAGTTAAGATCTCATTTAATCTTGCACTTCTTTCTCCTGTTTGAGCATAATGTTTAAATGCTGTTCTATATTCCATTGAAGAAAGTACATCTTCATCATTTGAAGCTTGTCCTCTTTGGTTCATTTGAGCAGTTCCAACAACATTTAATACTGCATTTGGATTGAAACCATTTGCACTTCTTCCTTCATTTGCATTTGCACTTCTTCCTTCATCTGTATCATCATTGTTGTCATCATTATTATCATCATTTTGATTGTCATTTTCTTCTTTTTCTAATTCAGCAAGTTGTTTCTCTGCATCAGTAATTTCATCACGTAATGCTATTAATGATTCTCCTAAACTTCTAACCTCATCAATGTCTTGTGAGTTTTTCATTTTTTCTTCCTTTGCTTTTAATTCTTGTCTTTTTCTTTCAATTAATTTTTGTAAAAATTTTTTCATATCTAAAATCCTCCTAATAAATATTTTATTTTAAGCTTTTCTAGCTCTAGTTTATTTGAAGAAGTGTCCACCTCTCCACTCCTAGCAGTCTCCACCGCTATGCGTGCAGTCTCCACCGCACTTTTATCTCTAGCAGATATTGAAGTATCCTCATAAGCAGGAAATGTAACCGCACTTACTTCAACAACTGTCGAAATCGATTTAATGTGTCTTGTAGGATAATCACTATCAAGATTTTCCCATTCTTCATCATCTATTCCAAACATGAAAGACATACCTGTTATATCTCCACGTTCAATAGCACTATATAGGTTTCTAGCTTCTGTATTATTTTCTGTATCTAATTCTACTTGAATTTCCATTCCTTCATCATCTACTGATAATTGCATTGTAGAATTCTTTGAATTCCTTCTTGACCTTGCTAATGGCACTTTAGATTGATCATGATTTACTAAAAATCTAACATCTTCTAGATTGGTCTTTTTCAAGGCTCCTTTTTCAATTACTTCTGCAAACATTCCAGCAATGTCAGTTTTACTATCATAGACAATTGGTCTACCTACAATTATGTTTCCTCTTTTTTCATCTTTTTCTGCTCTAATTTCAAAATCGTAATTTCTTCTAATTAACTCATTCTTCATCTTCTTTACCTCCATTATTATTTTGGTTTTCATTTTGTTTGACTTTATTGTTTTCTGCATTAGATTTATTACTAGACATAGCAATTTGCCCAGCTAGTTCTTTAAGTGGTTTCATTCCAAATGCTGTACGAAGTTCATTTTTATAACAACTTGCACTATCAACTAGCACATCAAACAACTCTATTTTTTGACTTGTATCCATAAAGATTAATTCATGTGGATATAATAAAATTTTATTTCCAAATCCTTTTTCTCTATCTGTAAATAATGTCATTGAAAAAGACTCTCCAGTCCTTTTTATTATTGGTTCTAAACTCTTCTGATAAAATGCTTCATACTGTGCTTTTGTATAATCACCTGTTAGAATTGGAAGAGGAACACCAAAATTTCTTAAGATTTTCTCATCAATAAATTTTAGTGTTGTAGCATCTACTAATTGGATTTTATTTTGCAATGGTATATATTCTCCTTTAATATCTAATGGCAGAAAACCACTCTCATTATTAGCAAGTCTTGTTTCAATTTCTTTGATATTTTTTTCCATTTTTCCATCATCCATTAAGGTATTATATTTAATAACACCATTGATAGAAAAAGAACTTTTTAATGCCTTTGCCACTCCTTCCAATAAAGTATTATTTAATTCTAATGTTTTAAGTAATGCCTTATTGTCAGGTTGTCCGAATTCATTGCCACCCATCAATTCGTTAATTGAATAACGATATCTAATATGTATTACATCTGAATATCTTAATTCTGTTTCATATCCATTCATAAATGAAAATCTAATAAACAAACTACCTGATGAATCTTGTAAGAAAGTAACATTAGTTGGTTGTATTGGATAAAGACCAGTATATTTTTTGTTTCCTTTTGCATCCTTATAGTATGTAGGTATAATAAAAGCATTATAATTTAAGAATAATTGCCAATATACTTTTTCAAAAAAATCTGTCTGTGTCATACGCTCATTTGGCTGTTCTAATAACCTTTGTATTTCACTATCTTCAATTGGAACTAGATCACTACCATTTTTCTTAATATGAAATGGATTTACTTTTGTTAATTCTGTTACCAAACACGATATAGCTTGTTGCACAACATCACTAGCATATATATCCTGACCAAACTGTGAAAAAATGGGACTATACCCATTTAATATTTTTGCATATTTAATATCCATCTTCATTTTCTTAAATTTATTAATAAAATCAATTAGTCCCATATTTACCTACTCCTTATTTATCTATCAATCTGTGAAACTCACTGCGATAACGCCTATATAATTCATATAGGATGATAAATGTTATTGCACCATCAATTCTTTTGCTAGCTTGACCTTTTATTTTAACGCACATAACATTTCCTAGATTGTCCATCTCCATAGCAGAATTTCCTAGACACCATCTATCTATTTCATTGTTATTGTAATTTATTAACTTGTCTTGTAAATCCGCTTCAACAAATTTCATAGCATTACTTAATACTTTACCTTGTAAAATCATTTCTGTTTCAAAATTATATTCATCCATACGATCAGTAAAGGTTTTTGAAAATCTTTGATCATATCCTGTTTTATATGGTTTTATATTGTAACTTTTATATAAGTCATAAA
>CANOVB010000005.1 GCA_947570695.1 uncultured Clostridium sp. | reverse complement strand
GTTTTAGCATGGTGAGTAAATAATGTAAATTTAGAAGCAACCTGTGCTGATTGAATCATCCAAGATGCTACGGGGTCTGTTGCGACCTCTCCGGATTATATTAACAGAACCGTCAGTCTTTTTCTGAACGTCCAAACAGTCCTGTCCAGAAATTGTTTCTGTTTCACGCATTGATACGATATTTCTTGTTGGATATATTTTTCTTAAGTGCAACTCGAATGCAGTTTCAGTAATACGAAGGTTCATTGTTTCGTATATATTTTCAATCATAGCCATAAGCATTGTTGTTTTTCCGGCAACCTTGCTCTCCTGTTAGAGCTATAATTCTTGCACCTTTTACTAAAAATTTTAGTAAATCTATTGTATCTTCTTTACCTGGAAATTTAACTATTTGTTCTAGTGTAGCTCTTTTAACGTCAAACTTTCTTACGAAGAATGCCCAGGTTTCGCACATTGAAGGTCTAACAACAACGACACGTGAACCGTCTTTCATTTCATTAATCTTATAACCATTTGTATCAGATAACTGACCTGGGTTATTATATTTATAAATATTTTGGCATACTCTTTTTAATTCTGCTTCTGTACCAAATGAAAGAAAAGCTAAACGGATTGATTTACCTTGGAAAAATATCCATATAGCGTCACATGCTCTAGGAATTTTTGATTCCATTGCTTGTCTTAAGTAATCGCCATCTGTTTGAGCTACTTGACTTAGGAATGATTCTGGAAGTCCTGATGTACCACCAGAAACACCATCTATGTTCATATCTCTTATTTCATCAATACTACTAAATCCTTTATATTTTTGATATATTCTTTGTACTACTATTTCTAGTTTATCTGCAAATTCTAATTGCATTTGCTCTTGTGCATATATTTCATCAATTTCGTCATTTGTTATTACATAGCATGGTTTTGATTCACCATCAACATATTTTAATGTTGCTAAATTATATTTTTTTATAAGTTCTGTTAAAGCTTCATAAGAAAAAGTCTTTTTATATTCATGAATTAAAATATCAAATTTGTCTTGTGCTGTAAGTAGTGATGGAGTATCAAAAGGAATTGCTTTTGATATATTTGTTTCATCTACTCCATATTCTCTAAATAATAAATCATATATTAATTCTTTAACATATTTTTTATCATTAACATCCCCATAAGTACATCCTTTAAGAGCTTTTTTTAACTCATATTTTTTTGCTCTTCTTCTTTTTAGTTCTTCTTCAGATAAACCAATATCATAAAGGTTTATCTTAGTAATTTCATCAAGTCTTTGCTTAACAAACTTTACCATTTTATCCATAGTAAAAGTTTTGTCATCAACTTCAATACTTTCTTCAACTATTTCATTCTTATTTTTTCTTATCATGTATACTATAGCTGCTATTGCTACTACTACAACGACAAAGATTAAAGCAATATTTGCAATATTCATTGAAAAGCTCCTTCCTTTAAAATTATTAATTTTAAAGTTTATACTTTATATTTTAATTCTTCTAATTTATAGTCTATTGTTTTTATCATTTTACTAACAGAATTAGCAAACATAACATTTTTATTATTTGATGCTTTAGATAATCCATTTTTTATAAAAAACTGTGCAACTCCGGCTTCTGAAGCTGATTCTTTATAAACTGAATTATACGGAATTTCATTTAATTCTTTTTCTCTTAAATATCTTGCTGAATTTTTTACATTATATTTTGAATTATCATCAGATATTGATAATAAAGGAATAATTTTATCTCTTTTTAATATATCTGCATGTTCTTCCATATTTTTCAAATATCCGTCCATTTGTCTTAAGTTTTGATTAAAATTGTAAACTATTAAGTGTGATGCTTCTAATAAAGCTCTTGTTGTATCATATCTTAAAGTTTTCTCTAAATCTATAAATACTATATCATAATATTTATCTGCTATTGACACTAAATCTTTATATAACATTAAAGACTTAGAAAACTCTTCTGGTATCTTTGTTTTTAATCCGCATAAAATATCTAATGTTCTATTAAATACTACCCTTGTATAATTTCCTATAATTTCTGGAGTAATTTTATTACTTGCTACTGCACTAACTAGTCCTTCTGCTCCAGATGATATATCTATTTTTCCTTTATTTATTAACTTAGTTATTTCTTTTTGAGCATTAATCTTCCAGAAGCATCTTTCTAAAGTATCATCAGAAAAAGTTGCATCTATAAGTAAAACTCTGTAATTATGTTCTAGAGCCATAAGGGTTGCTACGGCTGCTGCTGATAAGGTTTGCCCTGATTCTTTATTATCTCCACTCCAAAAACTAATTATTGCCATCTTTTCCTCCAGATTAATTTTTTTCAAGCACTTTTGCTGCTTTTTTTACTTCATTTTGTCCTGCGCCAGAAATTTCTTCAACTATATACATTATTCCATCCATATACTGAGTGCTTAATCCTTTTATTCTTATTCTACCTGATCTTTGATTAGAAAATATAACATTCTGATCTCCAAGTTCAAATGGAAAGAATAATATATCACTATTCCATTGTATTTTTAAATTTTTAGAAAGATAATTTAAATATTGATCTTCTTCTGCTAGCATCTCTTTCGTAAATAATACTTTTGTTACTGCTGTCGGGGTTTCCAACTTTTTAAATACTTGTAATCCCCTTCTTAAGCAGTATAAATCAAAAGAAGTAACAAAATATTTTTTATCTTCTGTTTTTATTCCAAAGTAGTAATATCCTCTGTATGAATCTATATCTAATAAAATATAGTCATAGTCAAATGGATCTCCATCATTTGTAGCTTTGTATTTTTTTATTTGATCTATACTTTCAAAGCCAATCGCTATATCAACTTTTTCAAAAGTTGTTATATATTGTTTCAAATTTTGCATTGTTGGTATTATATATCTAGTTTTTTGCAAGGCTGTTGCATCAACAATTAACACCTTTTTGCCCATGATGGATAATATTTTACCTACATACAGCATCATATCTGCTTTGTCATAACTTCCTATAAAAGCTATCTTCTGCATAAAGTCCTCCACTTGCTTTTATTATTCATTATTCTTGTATCCTACTGAATCTGTACCTTCTAATTGACTTACATATTCCTCTCTTGCTGATTTTATTGCTTCTAACTCATCACCAATTCCTGTATTTACTAATGTTTGTTTGTCTTCAGATGGCATTAATGATAAAACTTGTTCAAAGTTATCTACTCTTGATACAGAATCATATTTATTATTATAATTTGCTTTTGCTTCATCTATTATATTAGGATTACTATTTATTAATGCAAGGACTTCTCTTCTAACTGTATATGTAACTGTAGATTTTTCTTGCATTCCAGCTTCTACATATGGTGCTGCATAAATTTTGCTTCCTGTATATGTATAAGAATCCACAATAGCACTATTTAATAAGTCTATTTCTAGTTCATCTAATTGTAGCCAAATTGTTGTTGTATCACATCCTAAAACTCTTTTCTTTGATAGGATAATATAATCTTGACCATTTGGAATTGTCATTCTAACATCAACATATTCACCATTTTTTAATCTAGAAGGTAAACTTATCATATTATATTCCAAAATTCTTTGTGAAGCAGTTGTTTCCTCTCCAGATTCGACAATCATATCTTTAGTTACGATTGTACCAGCAGGAACATTTACTTTCATAACAACTTCTTTTTCTTTTTCGCTTCCATCATCATTATATTTTACAACTATATCCCCGTTAGAGTTTGTAAATTGAAAATCCTCTTCACTTATTATTTCATCTTTTGGTACTGTTGTTTGAACAGTGCTCATTGTAAAGTCCTCATCTAATTTGACTACTGCTCCTGATTCTAAGTCTGTTGCTGCAACATAAACTTTTATTTGTTTTTGTTCTAATAATTCTTTTGCCTCGTTTATACTCTTGATTTTATATACCAATCCTAGTACTATCAAAGACATAATAATTAAAGCTACTAAAAACCCTATTAAAAATGAATTTCTAGCTCTTCTTTGCATCGGATTCATTGCCATGTTAAGTTCCTCCCTTTATTAAACAAAAAAATTTATTTTTTCACATTTTTCGGCATTTTTTAAGTGCCATTTTCTTAATTTTACAACAAGTAAAGCACAAAATCAACAAATTAAAACATTGTAATACAAACTTATTTTTCCTGTAATCTTTTTGTTATATATCAGCATTTAACACGAATTTTTTTAGTGCTTCAAGCACTCCTTCTGAATTATTATCAGCTACCACTTTATTTGCAATTTCTTTCATTTTTGGATTTCCGTTTCCCATAACTACTCCCATTCCAGCATTTTGTATCATTTCTTTATCGTTTACATTATCACCAACTGTAATAACCTCTTCTTTATTTATTTTTAATTTATTTAAAAGGAATTCTATTGCTGACCATTTATTAACATTTTCATTAGTAATTTCCGTATAATAGTATTCTATGCTAATATCATCTGTTCCTGACTTTATTTTTTTTCTAGACATATACTCTACATCTAATATATCAATTCCATCTATTGCTTTTAATTTTTTTATTATACTATTAAAAATAAATTTTGATTCATCACAAACTGTAATTTTTAAAAACCTATCTTTTCCAGATTGTTCAATATATTCCAAAATGTTCTGTACTACATTTATATGCGTTCTTTTTTCTTCAGGCTTTTTTACATTTTCCTTATGATAAAACAAAACATTATAATTAAGTGAACTTGTAATAACTTCATCTTCTGTATAAACGTTATAAAAAAAGCTATTTTCTTCACATAACTGTGCTATATTAATAACTTGCTCTTTACTTAAAAATCTATCATATATTATCTCTTCTTTTTTTATATCATAAACAGCTGCTCCATTTCCTGAAATCAAATAATTATCAATTCCAAGTTCAAGTGCTAAAGTCTTTGTAGAGCTTATTGGTCTTCCAGAAGCAAGTATAACTTCTGTTCCATTATTTTTTGCTTTTAATAAAGCTTCTCTCGTTTCTTTTGAAACTTCTCCATAAGAATTAAGTAAGGTTCCATCTAAATCTATTGCCATCAATTTGTACATCTTTTAACTTCCTCCATCTATTTTTTATTATATCATTAATACTTTTTTTGACAATATTTTAAATAAAAAGTAATAATTTTGATAAATTTCTTATCAAATCTTAAAATTATATCTAAATTTAATTTATACTTTTATGTATCATTAAACATATTATATTTCAATATATATTTTTTATAATTAATAAGTAAAGAGGTAAGATTCCTCTTACCTCTTTATTATAAATAACTTATTTGTTAGCCATTTGATTTTCAGCTTGTTCTATTAACTTTTTAACCATGTTACCACCGATTTTACCAGCATCTCTTGCAGATATATTTCCGTTATAACCATTTTTTAAGTTAACACCTACTTCACTAGCAACTTCATATTTGAATCTTTCTAATGAATCCATAGCTTCTGGAACTACGTTTTTATTACTTCTTGCCATTTTCAATTCACCTCCGAATATTAATAGTGTCTTCTACTTTACTTATTGTAAATTGCTTCACACTACTTCTTTCTTAGAAATGCAACAAATATTTCAAATAGCTAATCATTCAATTTTATTAATTCAAAACTTTAAGTTTCTATTTAATATTTTCATATTAAAGCAAAATTGATTGATTAATTATTTTAACTTATCGCATTTTCAATATATATAATGCGTAATTTGAAAATTTTTAAACAAGTAATTTTTGGAAATTTTTAATTTTTTAAGCTTCTGGTTCCACTAGTCCATAATTATTAGAATCTTTTAATTTAAAGATTACATTAACTTTTCCTGTGTCTACATTAACAAATGTATAGAATATATTTCCTTTTCTTTCTGATAATTTTAGTTTTGCATCTTCAACTGAAATTGGTTTTAGTTCATAAGAAAGTGATTTAATAACTTCATCTTCTACTGGTTTTTCTTCTAAAGTACCATCTATATTCATTTGTTTTATTGAAGAATCTTTTTGCATTTTTTCTCTTTTTGCTTTTGTTTTTCTTATTTGACCTTCTAATATATCAATATCTTTATCTATAGAAGCATATAAATCTTTATCTTCTGTAACTGCTTTGTAAGAAGCTCCTTTTACTGAAACATACATTTCTGCTATCTCTGCTGTAGGATTTTCTTTTTTTATTGTAACTGTTACATCAATATTTGCCTCTTCTCCAAAATATTTTTCTATTCTTGTTAATTTTTTTTCTGCATAATCTTTAATTGCATCTGTTGCTTTTAAATCTTTTCCTGTTATTGTTATATTCATAAATAACCACTCCTTTTTTGTATTTTGTGAGTTCATTATATAAGTAATATTCTAAATTTGCAAGGTATTTTTTAATAATTTTATTTATAATTCAAATTGCCAGGACGGCACAGTCTGTGTCGCCAAATTTGAAATTTACAGATATTTAAGGTGTGAGAATAAGACCCAAAAAAGTCTTTCTGGCTTGGCTTATCCATCTCTACTTTGAGGCTTGAATTGTAAACCTTTCTTTACATAAACTTATATTACACCATATGAAGTTTTCCCTGAATCAAATTTGCTCTCATTATTTGCTTATATTAACACAATTTCTCTAATTTATATTCTTTTTCGAGTTTTTCATTTAAATATATATTAGATATAAGTTCAAGTTCTTTTTGGCATTTTTCTGATAATTCAAAAGAAAATATCTTTTTAGGATCCGCTTTTAATATGTATATTATCGCATTTTTAGTAGGATCACTCATTTCAATACTTCCCGAATCTTGTCTACTACAAGATTCACATTTAAATCCATTATCTTTTATACTAAAATATTTTAAATTTTCTTTTGTTTTGCAACAAACACATTCTCCTACGCTAGGAGCAAATCCTAATATTTTTAAAATTCTTAACTTAAAAATTGATGTAATAAAATCCAAATTTTTATCTGTTTCTGATATCATATATAATGTATTTAAAAATAATTTTAAAGTATTAAATGAGTTTTGATTTTCTGTTGTAACATCATTTATTATTCTCGTTATATAAGACGCATAAGTTAATTTATCTAAATCTGTTCTTATATTATAAAACATTTCTATTGTTTCACATGAGTTCATTGTATATGTATCTCCACTTTTAAACAGCATATACTCTCCAAAACATAAAAATTGAGTGCCACTTAGTAAAAGGCTCTTTGGTCTTCTTGAACCTTTAGCACTGCACCCAATTTTTCCTAAATTAGGAGTTAATATTGTAAGCATCTTATCAAAATCACCCATATTATTTTCTGCTATAATTATCCCATTTACTTTTATTTGTTTCATCTACAATTACCTTCATATTTTCTTCTATATTTTTTACTTCTCTAAATTCCAGATAAGAATTGATATCTCCTGTTTGTTTAAACGTATTCCAAGCAATATTCTTTATCATGTTATTATCCTTTCTATTGTTTATAATAGTAAATATTGGCAAAGCCTTTATTTAATAGAAGTTGCTTTTCCATTAAATAACTATATACTATTTAAAATTATCATTTGTAATTTTTAGAAGATTTATACTGGTATTTATTTTAATTTAAATTTATTTACTATATCATCTTTTTCTTGCCAATCCTCTTTAACTTTGACCCAAACTTTTAAATTTACTTTTGTATCCAACATCTTTTCTAAATCTAATCTTGCATAACTTGCAATTTTTTTTAAAAGATTTCCACCTTTACCAATTATTATTCCTTTATGTGATTCTCTAATGCAATATATTGTCGCATCAATATCATATATTTCTTCGCCTTTAGTTGTTTTTCTATTTTTAAATTTTTCTACTTCTACATATATTCCATGTGGTACTTCATCATTAAGGAACTTCAAAGCTTTTTCTCTTATAATCTCTTCTGCAATTTGTCTCATTGTTTGATCTGTATATTCATCTTCTGCATAATATTTAGGACCTTCTGGAAGAATTTTCACAAGCTCATCTATTATTTTTTCTATTCCACTCTTCTTAAAAGCAGATACTGGAATAACTGCTTTAAAATCATATTCATTACTATATATTTTTATAAGATTTAATAGAGATTCTTTTTTTACTAAATCTATTTTGTTTATTATTAAAATACATGGTTTCCCACTTTCTTTTATTTTTTCTAAAATTCTAGAGTCACCTTTTCCTATTTCAGTTGAAGTTGCATCTATTAAAAACAATATAACATCAACTTCTGAAAACATAGTAAAAGCTGTAGTAACCATAGTCTCACCTAATTTACTTTTAGGTTTATGTATTCCTGGTGTATCTGTAATTACTATTTGGTAATTTTCATTATTAATAATAGCCTTTATAGCTGTTCTAGTAGTTTGTACTTTATTTGCCGTAATCGCAACTTTTTCTTTTACTAATGCATTTAATAATGTAGATTTTCCAACATTAGTTCTTCCAACTAAAGATACAAACCCTGATTTAAATTTTTCCATCACTAACCTCTTATTTTATTCTGATATAGTAACATTTGCATCGATTGGACAAATATTAATCCAAGTATTTCCATCATTAACTTCAATTTCGTTTCCATTCAAATCCTGATATATTGTTTGCTCACTTCTTGATTTTTTTACACATTTAATTTTAATTGCTTTTCCATTTGTTATATAATATCCATTTAGTTCTCCAACTGTTACAACATCTTGTCTTCCTTTATTTTCCCCATCATCTAAAGTATAATTTTCAGCAAAAGTAATTATTATATTTTTTGTTGTAGTGTCTTCTTTTGCTATTTTATCTGTAATTTTCCTTCCTTTTGAATATCTTGTATATCTTTTTGTTTTTTCATTATATTTATATTCAACATTGTGTCCTTTTGAATAAGGAATTTTTATAGCATTTGCAACTAATGCATCATCAGATGTTAGATTTACTTCCTTTTCAACATAGTTTAAAACGCTTTCTTTATTTGAAGTTGTTTTATATCCTTTGTCTTTTGCTATTTTCATTATTGATTCTGTATTTGTATAAGCATTATGAGGCGCTTTTCTTGATTTTTCTCTCCAATATAAAGAAGTATCTGTTCTAGCTTTTCCTGTGTCATAAACTTGTCCATTTATATTATTAATTTTAAAATTTTTCATTCCTTCATCTGCTTGAGGACTTAATCCTAAGTGAGCATATATTGCATCATTTTCCATAGCATAATCTAAAAAGTAATGTCTTGCACTTCTTATAGGTCCTACCTCATCTGCTGTAACTCCTTTAAATAATGCCATTAATCTAGTTTCTCCACCTTCTACAATTATTTCATAAACTATATATGCTGAATTAATTGATGATTGTGGTTGTGCATTTTTATTATTATCTATCATAAAAGCTTTTGGTCTATCATCACCACTAAAAATTTTAATTTCTGGTTTTTTGGGTTCTTCTTTCTTAGGGCTTTCGCTTTGCTCGTTTTTAGTTTCAAGATTTATAGAACTTACTTCATTTTGAGCAAGCTCCTTATCATTATTTTTAGATAAAAAATAATACGCTCCTCCGACTATTGCTAGTATAGCAATTATAACTATTATTACTATCTTTGTCGAATTTTTACTTCTTTCTTTTCCTCTTCTCATTTGTACAAACTCCTTACTACATTAATTATTATTCTTATTGTTTAGTAAATTTTAAAAAATAATTTCTAATATTTTAGGCAAGAATATTATTCCTCCAATAATAATCGAAAATATTGACATTATAGTAACTATTCCAGCAGCAATATCTTTTGCTATTTTAGCTTTTTCATTATACTCTTGTGTATACATATCAATTATTGTTTCTATAATGGTATTAAAAAATTCTAAAACAAATACTGAACTTATTACTATTAAAATTATTATAATTTCTATAAAATTTAATTTTAGTAAAACACTTAGCACAATAGCTAATATTGCAAAAAACAGCTGTATTTTAAAATTTCTTTGAGTTGTTATTACATATAAAATCCCATTAATAGAATTTTTTAAAGCTTCAAAAAAATTTTTGTTTCTCCATTTATTATCCATATATTAGCAATAAACCCTTCTTAAAAATTAACTATATCATTATTTTTTATCCAATTTGTATCCAAATACTATAAGTATATCTATTTATCTCTTAATATATTCAATTCATTTAGTACTTTTTCTTCTTTTTGACGCATTCTATTTTTTTCTTCTTCTGACATATGATCTTCACCCATTAAATGATAAAAACCGTGAACAACCATATAACTTAATTCTCTTTCAAAACTATGTCCATATTCTTCAGCTTGCTCTTTTACTCTCTCAATAGAAATTATTATATCTCCTAAAACTTCTTCATAATCTAGATTTTTAAGTTCTAAAATTTCATCTTTTTCAAACATAGGAAATGAAAGCACATCAGTTTCTCTATCTATGTTTCTATATTGTTTATTTAATTTTCTAATATTTTCAGGATTAGTTAAAGTAATACTAATATAAAGCTTAAAATCTTCCATTTTTTCTACAGAAAAACATTTTTCTAAAACTTTATTTATTAATTCTTCATATTCTTTTTTTTCTTCTATTTCTAAATATTCTATTTCTGTTTTTTTCATACTTACTACCTTTAAATTTCTGAAACTTTTATTTATAATTTTTTAACTAATTTTTGTAAAATGTCCTGCAGTAGTTTTGTTTATTCCTTTTACTTCTTTCATAACTCCTAACTCAACAAGTTTTCCTTTATAAAATTTTCTGACATCAGCATATTTTTCAAACTCATCTGCAGTATCATGTAATTCCCTTTTTAAAGATAATATTTCTTTCTCTTTTGAAGAATTTGATTTACTATAAGCATCCCAAAACTTCTTATATGCTTCTCTTTCTTGTGGTTTATCCCAATAAACTTTTGTTGATAATAATTTTACATTATAAGCTTCTATTAATTCTAATAGCATTTTATATACTGTATCTTTTTTCTCAGCAAGCTTAGTTTTAGCAATAAGATTTCTAGTATCTTTTAATAATTTATTATAACATTGTTCTGCTGCAACAAGTGGAAGACTATGAGTAAATAAAACTCGGCTTAATCCCAATAATATCATGTTTTTTTCTAGAAAATCTTTTTCATCTAATTTTCCAACTGTAAATCTCTCATATTCTTCATATTCTTCAATTATTTTTGCATACTTTTCTGTTCCTTCAATTTTTAATTTTATTGGTAATATATTTTTTATATAATCTTCAAGAGTTTCAAATATTTTTTTATAAATTTCAAGTTGATTTACAACTTTTGCCTTAATTCCATCAGCCAATTTTACTGAATAATTTTTTAATAAGCCTTTATAAATTACATCTAATTTTTCAATATATATTGGAGTATATTTATTTAATATTTTTTCTTTTTTAGTTGCAACTAAGCTATCATAATCTAAATCTAATAAAAATTTTTGTTTCCTATATTTGTATTCTAAATACTCATTATCCTTTAAATGAACTATTGTATAATAATTTGAAAGAGCTTCTTTTTCAAAATTTGAAGCCGTATCATTTTTTACCTTTTTATAAATAGAATCCATAATATGTTTATCTATTGCCTCTAAATATAAAGTATAACTTTCTTCATATCTATTTTGATATTGTTCTTTTTTAGAAAGATCATTTACTAATTCTGCATTTTTAAATTGTTCATATGATTTAATTGTAGAACTTCTTTTTATATTAATCATCATTCCATTAATACCTATTTTAGTAGGTGTTAATAGTTTTGTTAATGTTCTTGAAACCTTATTAAAAAACGTTGTATCATTTGAAAGTACTTTTAAACTTCTTTCCTCTACCATTATTTACTCATCCCCTCTATAATCTAATTTGCCTTTATACCAATTTCTTCTTGTATTTCATACATTAAAGTTAAAGTAATTCCGTCATCTTCTGTATTTGTAATTACTTCTCTTTTCTTGTTTTTCTCATCAATTTCTGAAATTTTATATTCCTTTTCTAACTCCTCTTCTAATTCTTTTTGTATTTTTTCCTTCAGTTCCTCTTCAGAGTATGTTTTCATTCTATTTTCTATTTCGACATTAGTGATATGTTTTATTTCTATTGGTATATAAAAATTAGAAAATAACTTGATTTTTTTACTTGAAGTTATTGTATCATAATTTTCGAATTTTGAAACCCCTTTATTAAAATTTATTTTAAAATTATTTATACAAATTTCATTTTTTTGTTCCTCATTTCCTGTTTTTATTTTTTCATTTTGCACAAAAGTTTCTTTTTTTTCTTTTTGATAATATATTTTTCCAAAAACATCAGCTTCTGCATGAACAAATCTATTTCCTGTAAGTTCGCTTTCCATAACTCCTTCCACTAATAAATCACCTTTTTTTACTTCATCTCCAACATTAACTCTTGCTGTACCATTTTGTACAACTAATTTTGATATACAAGCATCTTTTGTAGCTACAATATTGCAAATTTCATTTTTGTCTATTATTTCTGGCATTTTAATTGATTCTTTAATAGTTATTATAGCATTTGTCCCTTTTATATTAATTCCTATCCAAGATAAATCATCTCTTTCCATTCTAATTAAATTACTAGCTTTTTCTATATTAATATTAGACTTTAATTTTCCGAACCTTGATGCCATATTCACTAACTAAATTTATGATTTCTTCTCTTGAAATATTTTCATTTCCAACAACTTCTATATTCCAAATAAACTTTGTAAGAGCAAAAATAGAAATTGCAATCACCAAAAACGCAACTGCAAATATCTTTCTTTTTCTATATTTATTAATCAAAAATGGGATCCCTAATTTCCTCTCTATTTTTACTTTACATTTTGTTCTTTTGGCAATATGTCTAATCTCTTTAAAATCAGATTTTAAAATTTTAGCCTTTATGTAACTATTATTTTCTCTATGTAAATCTTGAAGAATAATGTTTTTGCTTCTACAAATATTTATAAATCGTTCAATAAAAAATCCTTCAATCGCTAAATTAACATAGCCAGCAAAAAACATATATATAACTTTGAATATCATAATTTACTCCTTATTTTCCATTTTCAAAATCTATATTTTCAATTTTTCCACTAACTAAAATATCATTATCAGTCATTTGATTTAATTTTAAATTGAACCCATTTATGTTTATATTTCCAATTTCTGTACTTATTCTAGCAAAAAAATCTTCATATTCTAATATTCCTTTAAAATTTTCTATTAAAATTTCATCAAAACCAGTTATAGTAATTTTAGGAATATTACTTATAACCTCTCTTGGTATTTCTAAAAACTTACTAACTTTACTATAATCTCTCATAAAAATAAAACCTCTCTTTTTAATTATATATTCTAAAAAGAAAGGTTTATTCTATTTTTTTATATTATAGTAAATTGCTCTGCAATTTCTATAAAAAAGCTTCATCAAAATTTGTATACAATTTTATAAAATAAAATCAGCACACACAACAAAGATGACATCATTATCATTTAGTTTTGTTTTTACAATTATTATAATATCCTCTTTTATTCTATTCTTCTAACAATTTCTTTATCTCTTCGTCTTCTCTAAGTTCAGGAGAAATATAATCCCAAACTTTTTTCTTAGCTTTACTAACAGCTTTTATAGCTACTTCTTTATCATTTCTTAATCTAAAACTTGCATATTTTAAAATAATAGGTTTATTTTCTACTGCAGCAAGTACTACATCTTTATCATCTCTAAGTTCTTTGCTTGCAAAATATAAAACTTGTCCATCATTTTTTGAAGCTGTTAAAAGAACATCTTTATCAGTCTTCAACTTTTCACTAGCATAACAGCAAGTCCATCCTGACTGGCTAACTGCTTCTAATAAAACTTCTTTATCATCTTTAAGCCTATTACTTGCAAACTCCAATGCCCCACCATCAGATTTAATTGCCTTCATAATAACTTCTTTATCATCACGTATTTGATCATTTGCCCACTCAATTAAATTTGGCATTTCTTCAACTCTACTTAAGAAAAAATCTCTATCATCCCTTTTCTCTCTTGCCTCTATTACTTCTGGACTATCTGCCATAATCAATCGCTCCTTTTGCTTATCTTACTTGACAGTTTGAGTATAACATTGTAAATTTGCCCATTCAATAAATTTTATGTTACATTTTGTATAAATTTTATTAATATTTTTGTAACAAAAATGTAACACAATTTAATATTTTTTACTCGAAAATGCATTTACATTTTTTTCTTCTTATATTATAATGTCTTGTATAAACATAAGATAAGTTGAATTATTTTGTCGATATGGAGGTTATGAAATGGTAACAAAATCCGCAAAAGCAGTTGAAAAAAAAGCAGGATCAAAATCTAAAGCAAAATCAAAATCAAAACCAACATTAAAAATTAGTAAAAAAACTACTGCCAAAAAAACAACTGTAGACACTAAGAAAAAAACTACAGAAAAAGTCTCTAAACCAAAAAAAGAAAATGTAAAAATAGAGCCTGAAGTATTGCCTACAGTCTCTATAAATTCTGCAATTAAGCATAGTATTATAAGACCAGATATAGTAAAAAAAGGCAATTCTAGAAAAAGAAATCTTTGTTTAAATTTAGGGAAAAATAAAGAAACAGTTAAAGAAGAATTTAAAGAACCTGTTAATGGAGTTGCAAATGAAAAAAAAGAAGTTCCACTACAAGATGTGCCACTTCTAGTTGTTACACCTGTTGTTTCTAGCGCATCCACAAAAAAGGATTCTTCTATAAATCAAAATGCAACATTTTTCTATGAACCTTCTGTATTTAAAAAATTTGATATTACAGTTACAGACTCAGAAAACGAAACTGATGATATCTATACCTCTACTATCGAAGAAGTTGATAATATAAAAACAGATGAAACTTATGATATTGAATCAGAAATTGCATCTGCTATTAATAATGTAATTACAGAAATCGAAGATAACTCTTCTGATTTAATTGAAGATATTTGCTCTTTTGATGATATAACAAATGATCAAGCAGAAATCTCTGATAATTCTATTATTAATGAAACAAATTCAGATGATGTTACAAATATTATAGATACAGAAATTTCAGATATATTCAACATTACTGGAGAAATTGTTGAAGAAAATGAAAATTCTATTAATGATGGAAATATAAATTCAGATAAAATTATTGATATTAGTAAAGTGAAAACTTCAATAGGAAACGATTATTCTCCTCTACTTGGAGATATAGATAATGGACTTGATATTGTTGTTTCTGAAGCTGATGTTGATACTGAATTAGAAATTGAAAAAGAATATGACTCTTTAATTGAAACTAATTCAGAAGTTGAAATTATTGATGAGGAAGTAGACAATTTAAATAGCTCTGATTGTGCTGAAATTACTAACAAAATTGACGACTATTCTATTAATTCTGAAGATGAAGTTATAAATGATGTTAATGATTATATACAAAATATTTCCGAAATAAATGAAGTTTCAAATAATATTCAAGATGAAACTAATTATGAATCAAATGAAATTTCAGATAATACACAAGAAGATTCTAAAACTAACTATGAAGTAGATAAAACTTTAGGCGATATACAAAACGATTCTGAAACTAGTTATGAAGCAAATGAAATTTTAAGCGATACACAAGAAGAAGTTATTGATAATATTGATGAAGTAACTGAAACTTCAGATAAAGTTGAAGTTCAAGATAAAGATATAGATTTAAATATATACTTTAATAATTATGATATACTACCTTCTGAAAATTTTTATGAAAAAGAAAATTCATCTATAGAAAATGATGACTATACAAATGGAGTAGTTTTAGATGAAGCAGCAGATAACATTATTCCATTTAATAATATTGATGAAACATCTACTAATTTAACAAATAAATTATCCTTTGAAGTAGCTGGCAGTATTAATACGGATGTAATAGGCTTTTCAAAACCTGAAAGTTCTAAATCTTCAACTCCTGCATTTTCAAATATATTTAAAAAATTCAGTTTTGATGAAACTAATTTTATAAATTCAAACTTAAATACACCATTTGGAAACAGTTTCTTACAAACAGATGTTAATTCATTGAAAAATGATATTCATAATGTTTTAAATAATTTTGAACCAACTGCCAAACCATTAGAAGCCATTCAAGAAGTAGCTGCAGCTAATACTGTTGCTGTACCAGAAGTTCAGGTAGCTCCTTCCCCTATTTCTGATGATTTATCACTTAATGATGAAGCTACTTACTATAACAACATCGTAGTTCCAACTAAAATAGACAATATAAATGATGATATCTCTAGTTTAGATAATGAAGCCGAAAATGTAAATTACATTAAAGATATAGAAACTATTGCTGAATCAGATATAGTTAATGATGAGGCTTCTAGCATAGAAAGTATTTTTGAAGAAAAACTTTCTTCATCTGAATGTGATATTGATGAAAAGATGAAAGAGGAATTATTAACAGAAGTTTTATCTTTTGAGTCTTCTAATACATTAAATGTTTCTTTTGACTTAGATAATACTTCAGAAAAAATAGAGCTTGAATCAGATGTTGAAAATGAAATTTTAACAGTTGGAGCACCAGTTGAAAAAAATATTAATGAAGAAAATGGTAAAATTCAAAATAATTCTTCAGAAGATATTTACAATGCTAATGAAGAAATCACCTATTGTAGTGAAAATTTAAATAAAGAAGATTTTGGTATTAGTGAAGAATTTAGTGAAGAAAATATTGATATTGAAATTGATAAAGAAACTAATGTTCAACATACTGATGTTGCTGAATTCTTTAATGAAGGAAATAATTTCGATAATATTGATACTTTAAACAGAATAGATATCCAAAATGATATTAGTTCTGAAATAGATATAGATAATGATCCTGCTAGTGATTTATTTAAAATGATGGATTCTTTATCTGATATAATTTCAAAATTAGAAAATGAAGAAGAAGCTTTAGTCTCATCAATTTATGATTGCAATACTCTTCTAATTTCAGAAGAAACTCAAAAAGTGTACTTACCTTATACTTCAGAAGAAATTGGTGAAAAACTTAATGGTTCTGAAAAATATAAAACAGTAGATGATGTTATAGAAAATGAATATACTGTTCCACTTTCTGTATATAAAAATCCTATATCTGCCCGTTTCAAAGAGGCTTATACTCTTATGAGAGTAAAAGAAAAATCATCAATTCGTGCAGCTATAGACTTAGGATTAGATTTAATGTTTACTTCTAATCTAAATCCAGCAATAATAACAGCTTGTAAAAATATTGTAGAATTAAATTCTTATTTAGATTGTCTATATAATAATGAAACAGATAAATTTGAATATTTTAATATTGTTTATAAAATTTCAGATGGAAACTAATTAAATATGTTTAAATTAGAACTCAAAAGGACATTATTATAATTGAAAAATATAAAAGCAAATGTCATATAAGAACAAAAGAAGGCATTATGAAAATTGAAAAAGACAAAATTTATTGCAAATGCCCTCGTCTTTGTTCGATGTGCGAAAAATTTCTTTGAATTTTTTCTGCACAAAGTTGCTGAAAGCTTTATTTAATAGGGAAGTGCAAAGCACTTCCCTATTAAATAAAAAAGATATTTACAAAAATGTAAATATCTTTTTTATTCTCATCTTCCCAATTCCTTTGTTTAGTAATCTTTTAATTTTCTTTTTTATTCTGGATTATTATCTCCTTGATTACTAGAAGTTTCTTCTTGTTTGTTACTAATCGTATTACCATTAGAGACAATTTCTTGTTTTGGTCTAATATTAAGCCCTGCAATTCGTTTATCATAATAAACTTCAATTTTATCTCCATCAACAATTTCATTTGCTATAAGCTTTTTAGCTATAAGAGTTTCTACTTGAGATTGCACAATTCTTTTTAATGGTCTTGCACCAAATTCCATATCATATCCTTCTTCTACTAACCATCTTATTGAATTTTTAGTAAATGAAAGCTCTATTCCCTTTTCTTTTATTCTATTTATAACACCTTTTAATATAAGTTCAACTATATTATATACTGCTTCTTTATCTAAAGCTTTAAAACAAATTATTTCATCTAATCTATTTAAAAATTCTGGCCTAAAATGCTGTTTTAAAATTTTATCTACAGCATCTCTTGCCTCTTCTGTAATTTCTTTATGTTCTGCAATACTATTTAATATATATTGAGAACCTAAATTTGAAGTTAATATAATTACTGTATTTTTAAAATCTATTAATCTCCCCTGTGAATCTGTTACTCTTCCATCATCAAGTATTTGTAAAAAAATATTAAATACATCTGGATGTGCCTTTTCAACCTCATCAAATAAAACAACTGAATATGGTTTTCTTCTAACAGCTTCTGTTAACTGTCCTCCTTCTTCATATCCAATATATCCAGGAGGTGCACCAATTAATCTTGTAACACTAAATTTTTCCATATATTCAGACATATCTATTCTTATCATATTTTTTTCATCATCAAAAAGTGTTGCTGCTAAAGTTTTTCCAAGTTCTGTTTTTCCAACACCTGTAGGACCTAAGAACAAGAATGAACCTATTGGTCTATTAGGATTAGCAATCCCAGCTCTTGCTCTTATTATTGCTTCACTTACTTTTTTTACTGCCTCATCTTGCCCTATAACTCTCTCATGTAATATATTTTCTAAATTAAGTAATTTTGCTTTTTCTGCTTCTGCAAGTTTTGATACTGGAATTCCTGTCCATTTTGAAACAACTGTTGCAATTTCCTCTTCTGTAACTTTATTTCTTAATAAAGTATTTTTGCCTTGAGTTTTTTCTACTTCTTTTTCTTCTTGCTCTAAAACCTTTTTTAAATTTGGTAAAGTTGAATATTTTAATTCAGCTGCTTTGTTTAAATCATAATTTCTTTCTGCTTTTTCAATTTGTGCATTTACATCATCTATTTTCTCTTTCAATTTTTGAATTCTTGATATATTTTTCTTTTCATTTTCCCATTTTGCTTTCATATCTTGAAATTTTTCTCTTAATTTTGAAAGCTCACCTCTTATTGTTGTTAGCTGCTTTTGTACTCTAACATCCTCTGGGTCCTCTTTTTCTAATGATTTTTCTTCTATTTCATATTGCATTATTTTTCTAGAAATTACATCTAACTCTGTTGGCATTGATTCCACTTCTGTTCTTATCATACTACATGCTTCATCTATTAAGTCTATTGCTTTATCTGGAAGAAACCTATCTGAAATATACCTATTTGATAATGTTGCCGCAGCAATCAATGCTGAATCTTGTATTTTTACTCCATGGAAAATCTCAAATTTTTCTTGAATTCCACGTAAAATTGTAATTGCATCTTCTACTGTTGGCTCTTGAACTAGCACTTGTTGAAAACGTCTTGTAAGTGCTGGATCTTTTTCTATATATTCCCTATATTCATCTAAAGTTGTAGCACCAACACAGTGAAGTTCTCCTCTAGCTAAACGTGGTTTTAAAAGATTACTTGCATCCATTGCTCCATCTGATTTACCAGCTCCAACTAAATTGTGAATTTCATCTATAAATAATATAATATTTCCTTCACTTTTATCTATTTCTTTTAAAACACTTGTTAATCTTTCTTCAAATTCTCCTTTATACTTTGCTCCTGCTATTAATAATCCTAAATCCAATTCAAAAATTGTTTTCCCTTTTAAACTTGTTGGCACATCTCCTCTAACAATTCTTTGTGCTAATCCTTCAACTATTGCTGTTTTACCAACACCAGGCTCTCCTATTAATACTGGGTTATTTTTTGTTTTACGTGATAGAATTCTTATTACATTCCTAATTTCATCATCTCTACCAATAACAGGATTTAATTTATTCTGTTTTGCTAGTTCTGTTACATTTTTGCCAAATCTTCCTAATACATCATAAGAATTCTCAGGTGTATCAGAATTTACTGATACATTTCCTCTAATATCTTTTAATGCCACTAAAAATTTATGTTTATCAACTTTATAGTTTTTTAAAATTCTTTTTAAATTTTCAGTTGCACACTCAAAAATTCCTAGCATTAAATGCTCTACAGAAATAAAATCATCTTTCATATTTCTTGCTTGTTTTTCTGCCTCATCTAGTGCTTTTTCAACTTCAGCAGAAAATCGAAGAGCTACTGATCCTGTAACTTTAGGCATCTTATCTATTTCTGATTGAATTAATGTATTTAAAGAATTTACATCAACATCCATCTTTTTAAATAATAAAGTTATTAAACTTTCTCTATCTTCTAAAAACGCTGCTAATAAATGAAATTCTGTAATTTCTGGATTATTATTTCTTGTTGTAATATTACTTGCAGCAGTTATTGCCTCTTTAGATTTTTCTGTAAAATTTGAAACATTCATCTTTTACCCTCCTTCGTAATTTAGGAACATTATTTTATTTTTTATATATTTTTACTTCGTTATGTACCTTCAATTTTTTTGTTCCTATTTTTGTGAAATTAAAATATATAATAATGCATTTATATATTGTAATATTCCCGTACATTCAAGTACTATGCCTAATTTTTTTTGAGTTTTTATATCATTTTTTTCTGTTTTTTTAGAAAACTCTTGCCAAATTAACAATATTACAATTAACATAGAAAAATCAAAAAATATTGTAGTTCTTACTCCTGAGGCAAATATAGTTGGAGAAAATCCCATCATAACTCTTGAAGCAAGTCCAACTAAAAATACTAAAGCAGCAAGATTATTTTTTATATTTTTAAAAATTATTAATATGCTAAGTAGTAAACAAATAAATATAATTAATGAAAAAATTATTGGAAAAACATTAAATAAATTATTACTATTTGCTACTGTTAAAATTGTTCCATCACTAGTTGTAAATACTTTTATAAATTCTCTAAAATATGGAAATACATTAAAAACAATATCTCTAAAATAACTTAACACACAAATAGATACAAATGGTATTGCTGCTATTATTTTATATATTCTTTCTTTGTATGTAATACAAATATATACTAAAATACACAAACTTAATGCTCCAAATGGTATGCTATAATTATTAAATATTACATTAGCTGTAGATGTAAATCCAAGTGATAATTTATCTTGGAAAGTTAACATTTCAAAATTTGGAAAATTCATCTCCATCTCTGTATTTTGCCTAATATAGTTTCCTGGTGTTGTAAATATAAAAACTAAGCTCAAAACTGTTAATAAAAGTTGAATTACAACCATTGGATGAATCTTCTTATCTTTTATAATAAGTAATATTGTAAATAAAGTATATGTTCCAAATAATATTGCACATGTTTGTTCTTGATTACATGCATAAATTAAAGCTATTGCATAAAGTGGAAATTGAAACCATCTAAATTTTTCTTTATCCCATGCTTTTTTTATTGGAATTAAAGCAAAAAGTGCCGTTGCCAGTGGCCACATATAATTTGAAGTGGTTGCTCCCCAACCTGTTTCTGCCATAAGATTTATAGGATATATTAAAATCAGGATTAATACCATAGAACTCATCTGAGTTCTATTTTCCTTTTTTAAAAATAATTTTAATATTGAATATCCTATTAAAGCCATCATTCCAGCATGAACTAGCATCCAAGCATATTTTGATATTTTTAGTAAAGTAAATATTGTTCCATCAATAATTACTCTTGATGTCCAATTAGTATATCTATCTACAAGAACGTCAAATATAGGTCTTTGGCTTATCCACCCTAAGAATCTTTCATCATCAAATCTATTTGGTGTTACAAAAATAACTAATATTAATTGCAAAATAAATATTGTTAAAATAACACCTCTACCATCACTTATGAATTTTTTAAAATTTTCTTTCATTACTTAAACTTCCACCTTTACAATTTATTATATTTCAAAAGGTATTAATGTATCTGCCAAAATATCTTGTCCATCATTTTTATAAAGAACATAAATTTGATATTTTCCTTTTGGTAATCCTAAACGTAAACATTGTGCATGCATTCCAGCATTTGCATATCCTATCTGTTCTAGTCCTTCATTTTTTTCCATAACAGTTCTCATTAAATACATTTTATCTGTTTCTTGATTTTTTAAAACAAAACTACTATTAACTTTTTTTATAGGTTGATCCTTATCATAAGCCCATCCTGTTATTTCAATCTTTTTTCCGTCTATTGACAATAAATCAATATGTGTATTGATGCTTTCATCATTTGCAGAAGTGTTTGCTCCTAATGTATATGTTTTAAATACTAGCATAGAACTCATTGTAAATGCCATATATATACATATTAGAACTAATGAAGCTATAACTAATTTTTTAAATAATGCTTCATCTATTTCTATATCCAAAAAATTCATATAAACTCTCCTAAACTAAACTATTTTACAAATGTATTTATAATTAACGCTAAAACTGGTAATTGCATAATAGTTAAAAATGAAATTAAATTTCTATTTTTTATACTTAATCTTGCTGAATCTATTGTAAATATTAATAATAAAACAACAGGTATAAAATATCTTCCTTGAATTCCTGCTATCATATATCTTCCAATTTCCATTAACGATGTCCATTGTACATATATTGCTGTAGCAATTAGTGCTGAAACTCCTAATATAATAAGCCATACTAGTACTTTTCTAATAATATTTATTTTTGTGTCTTTATCATCTTCATTTACAAATATTCCTAAAACAACTACGATACTAATTATATATCCAATTATTGGATATATTGTTGTTTTTCCATGACAAATCAACTCTAATCCTGTTGTTAATTGATAAATATAATCTGTTCCTTTTTCTTCAAAAGTATGTAACATTATTAAAAAATAATGTAATGGATCTTGCAATATAAATTTAACTTGATCTTTAGAAGCAGCATTAGATTCTACCAAATTTTGATTTCCTATTTTTAACCATCCAATTCCAACTATACAAGATAGAGCAATAAGAATAATTATAAATACTATACAAGCTTTTTTGCTATCAAAGTTTTCTTTTTTTAGAAGCAGTGCTAAAAAGACAAATGGTAAATAAACAATTTTACAAAGTGCCATTAAGCATCCAGATAAAATTAAAACAATTTTATCTTTTAATTCTATTTTTTCTTTTAAATAAACTTTTCTATAAATCATTGCTACGAAAACCATACAAGCTGCATTTGTTAATGTATCTCCTGAAATACATACTGCTGAAAAAATATTAACTGGTAATAAACATAATATCATAAATAAAGTTTTTCTATTTGGAACAATTTTTATAGCATAAGCACAAAGTAATACCCAAGCTAAAAATCCTCCTACTCTTGCAAAAGTTCCAATTACTAAAATATTATTACTTACTATTCTTCCTACCGTAAGAGCCACAGCTTGTGGAAAATATTGAATTGGTGAATATAATCTCATATTCCAATATGCATATCCCATATCAGCTTTTTCTGTTGAAATTACATTAAAACTTCCAAAATGTTCTTTATATGTATCATAAGAAATCTCTCTACTTTGTTGGAATACAGCTAATTTTTCGAATTCTGTTGGAAATTCAGTTGTATCTTGATAATTTAAAGTAGTATATTTTTTTGAAATTTCATATACTCTCAAAAAATGTGATACTTCATCAGTTCCTTGTCCAAAAGGAACTGCTACCCAATAACAAACTCCTATTGAAACAGCTAATATTATAAATTTTTGATATATTTGTAACTTCTTGATTTTTGTAATATGTAAAGCAATATCCAGTACTAGCGCAAATATAAATAATACTATAAATGCTTGTGCTCTTTTAGGATCCATACTTAAATAATTTGTAGCACTCAATTTTTCTGGAGTTTTAAATTCTAAATAATCAAAAAATAATATTAAAATTCCTACAAACACCCAATAAGCAATTTCTTTAAAAACAGTCATCCAATTAATGTTTTTAAAACTAATCTTTTTTCTTTCTTTTTTTTCTTCTGTTTTCTTTAAATCCTTAGTTTCTTCTTGTTTGCTATTTTCGATTTCTTCATTACTATTTTGAAGTTCCTCTTTTTCAGAATTTGTTTCCATCTTTTTCCCCTTCTACTATAATTTTAAATATTCCTTTTTCGTTTTTTATAAATTATAATTTCTGAAATTAAAATATATATTACAAATACAAAACCTGAGATTACTGATGTTATTAAACATTTTTTAGCAAGTTCTGTACCAGTATATTTAACTGTCATTGTTCCACTTTTTCCATCAGGAGTAGTTATCATTATTAAACCTAAATCTGATTCTTCATATCCTAAATTTTCTCCTTCAAAAGTAACTTCATAACCTAAATAATATACCATTGGCATTTCTATTTTTAATATATTAGTTCCAAAATTTTCAACATGGAAAATATAATTATTAAATCTATCAATTTGTACTTCTGTAATAGCCCCTGGTCCTATTAAAAATTCTGGATTTCTTGATCTTTCAAATAAATAAACCAAATTATTATATCCATTACTTGGTAAATATTCATAAGTTGAAGAAAAATCCGATTTTGAACCTGGATAAGGATTCTCATTTTTTTCTATTTCATAATATTTATTCTCATCATAATTTTGATCAACTTTTGTACAAATTAATAATGGTGTAATATATACTAAAGCTATAATAGTAATTATTAATATTTTTCTATATGTGAATTTTTCAAATATCTTTTCTAAATTAATTGCTGATATAATGCTTATTAAAAAGCTAGTTATAATTAATAGTCTATATGGAAACTGTATAAACTTAAATATTTCAGGCATAAAGTTCCATACCATATATTTACTTGAAGCAAATATAGTTAGTAAAATTAAAACTATTGAAATTATATACATTCTTCTTTTACTTTTTTCAATCTTTTTATATATAAATGGAGTTAAAACTAATGGAATAATTGTTACTAATCCAATCGCAACTGAAATTCTAAATCCTACTTCTACCTCATCTTTAAAATACAATTTTCCAATCAAAATTTCCCATAAACTTACTGCATTTTTACTTAAAGTTTCTTCATTTGTAAAACCTCCAAATACAGCATAGTCTGTCGCATTTTTACTTTCAACAAATGGTCCATAAAAACATGCTACTATAAGTAAAATAAAAATCGCATTTATAAGTAAGTCTCTAATAACTTGAAGTTTTTTAAATCTATCTATATGTAAAATAACAAATATGTTACATACTATAATTACTAATAGTGTTGTAATATTATGTGTTAATAAAAGTCCTACTGCACCTATTGTAAGCAAATAATTTCTTTTTCCATTCTCCTCCAAAATACTATATAATCCATTAAATACTAGTGGTAAAAATGCAAAAGAAACAATTTCTCCCATTGCATATCTAACATAAATATCAGATATTCTGTATGGAATTGTTATATAAAATACTGCAGAAAGTAGTCCAACTTTTTTAGATTTACTTACTTTTTGTGCAAAATTATACATAAATATTCCAGATATTATAATACTAAAAAACACTAATAAATTTAAACTTTGAGTATATGACTGACAAACCACCCTTAAAATAACTGCTAAATAATTTGTAAGTGGTGGATAAAATAAATTCCAAGAATATCCCAATCCATTTACATAATTTGATGATATCATAGGCAAAATTTGATGTGACTTTAAACTAATTACAGTACTCATAACTCTTGATATATGTGCATCCGAATCATGTCCTATAATATATCCTTTTGTTAAAGGTATACTTATTATGATACTAACTATTAATATTATTATATAATTAGTAAAGTTTTCATTTTTGAATATTTTTTTTAATATATTTTTGCTTTCGTTTTCTTCCATTTATATTGTGAAAACCCCTTTTATTTCATATTAAATTTTCATTTGCATTATATCATCTTTTTAAAAATAATAAAATAGATAACTTAAAAAAAATTAAATTATCTATTATCTACTATTTCTTAATTATTTACTTTTATTCTACCATTCAAATTCATTTATATTTTTAAATTCATATCCCATATTTTTTATATCTTTTATTACATCAGATAAAATTTTACTATTATCACTTGAAGTTGCATGTAATAATAATACACAGCCATTATGTACATTATCTACTATTTTCTTTTTTCCATATTCTTCTCTTCCTTGTTTTTCTTTATCCCAGTCATCATATGCAGAAGACCACATAACTGTGGTATATCCTAAGTCTTTTACTACACTTATAACTCTCTCACTAAATTCACCTTTTGGTGGTCTAAAATATGTCATCTCATATCCAAATTTTTCATATAAACTATTATGCAAATCCATAACTTCCTTTTTTATTTCATCATCACTAATATTAGGTAAGCATTTATGATTAACAGTATGATTTCCTACGATATGACCTTCTTCAATCATTCTTTTTACAATATCACCTGCTGTATTTAAATAATGTGCTGTAATAAAAAAACTTGCTTTAACATCATTTTCAGCAAGTGCATCTAAAATTGCTTCTGTATATCCTGCTTCATATCCACAATCAAAAGTTAAATAAATTTTTTGACTATTTGGATTTCCCATTGAAATTCCTTCAAATTCTCTTATAACTTTCTCACTTGCAGTATCTAAGCTTGCCTGTTTATGATTTTCACCTCTTCTAAATCCCCAAGCCAAAAGTTCATTACTTAAGGTATTTGCTTGTGAAGACAATGCGAATTGTAAAATGCAAACTATTAAAAGTCCTACAACAAAACTGTATCTCATTATTTTATCCATAAAAAAATCCCCTCCACTAAAATTTATTTAGTAAAGGGTATTCTAATTTTTAAAAAATATACCTTTAATAAATTAATAACTTTTTCTAAACTTTCATTATCACTAAAACTTTATTTTACATTGGTGCAAAGCACTTTCTATTATGTACTTTAACTTTCTAAAATTTTCCAGCTTCCTGTAACTTCTGGATAATCTTCAAATTCTATTCTTTCCTTTGTTATTGGATGTAAAAAGCTTAAACTATATGCCCAAAGAGCAAGTCCTTTTCCTCGCCCCCTTGTTCCATATTTTTGATCTCCAGATAAACTATGACCTCTTGATGAAAATTGAACTCTTATTTGATGATGCCTTCCTGTATGTAAATCAACCTTTACAACTGACATATTTATTTCTTCATTATATTTTACTACTTCATAATCTAAAATTGCTTCTTTTGCATTTTTAGTTCCTTCTTTAACAACTTTACTTGTATTTGTTTTTTCATTTTTCAAAAGAAAATCTTTCATACTTCCTTTTGTATTTTCCATTTTCCCATCAACTATACACAAATACTTTTTATGCATTTGTTTTTCTCTTATTTGCTCACTAAGTCTGGAAGCGGCTTTTGAGGTTCTTGCAAAAACCATTACACCACCTGTTGGTCTGTCTAATCTATGAACTAGACCTAAATACACTTCTCCTGGTTTATTATATTTTTCTTTCAAATATTTTTTTATAATAGAAAGCATATCTTCATCACCAGTTTTATCCCCTTGTGATGGAATATTCACAGGTTTCTCTACCACTATTATATGATTATCTTCATATAGTACTTTTAAATCTTTCATTATATCTCCTTTTGACCCTTAGGGGACGTTTGTTAATGGACAAAAATGTCCATTAACAAACGTCCCCTAAGGGTCATCTCTCCCATCTTCCATATATTCCACATGGAAGCACTAATTTTGAATTTTTCATAGGTAAACCAATTTCTCCTGATGATAATTTACCGTTTTTCATTTTTAATTTTAAACTTAAAATATTTTCTAAAACTTTTGATGAAATCCCTGTTGTATAAGAATTTATCAAAAAGAATAATGGTTCATTTGATAAAACATTTGCACATAATTCTACTAAATCAGATATATTGTTTTCAAATTGCCATACTTCTCCATTTTTTCCTCTTCCATAAGAAGGCGGATCCATTATTATTGCATCATATTTATTTCCTCTTCTTATTTCTCTATTAACAAACTTTGTAACATCATCAATTATAAATCTAACTGGTCTGTCACTAAGTCCTGATGATGCAATATTTTCTTTTGCCCATGATACCATACCTTTTGAACTATCAACATGACAAACAGAAGCACCAGCATAGCTACAAGCTACTGTTGCTCCTCCTGTATATGCAAAAAGATTTAATACTTTTATATCTTTTCTACCATCTGTTTTTATTTTATTTATCATCCAATCCCAATTAACTGCCTGTTCTGGGAAAAGACCTGTGTGTTTAAACCCCATTGGTTTTATATTAAAAGTTAAATCTTTATAATGAACTTGCCAAGCTTTTGGCAAATTCTTATGATATTGCCAAGCTCCACCACCAGTATTACTTCTGCTATATCTAGCATCAGCACTTTTCCATTTTTCAGGGAAAGTTTTTTCTTTCCAAATTATCTGAGGATCTGGCCTTATTAAAATAATATTATTCCATTTTTCAAGCTTTTCACCATCAGACATATCTAAAATTTCATAATCTTTCCAATTACTTGCTATTTCCATATTTTCTAATCCTTTAATTTTTTAACGTATTTATTATACCACTTTTTTCTTATAAATAGCAAGTTTGAAACTGTTTTATAAAATCTGTAATGTTGCTACAAAATTATATAATAAATATCCTAAAATAATAAAACTTAAGCTTGTACTAATTAATAATATCCCTAACCAAATTTTCTTCATAAAAATACCTTCTTTCGTAAAATTAAATTTTAACTAAAAACTAGTTATTATAATATATATTCAAAGAATTTATTTTTATTACTATTTTTTATAAAATTTATAAAATATTTTTTATGTTTATAAGAAATTACAATTCCTTTTTGATTTTCTCTGCTAAAGCTTTATTTATTCCTTTAATGCTAGAAATTTCTTCTATAGACGCTTCTTTAATTTTTTTAACACTACCAAATTTTTTTAATAATTCTGTTCTTTTCTTTTCACCTATTCCTTCAATATAGTCTAGCTTTGATTTTGTCATTTCTTTGTCACGTACTTTTCTATGATATTCAATAGCCGTTTTATGAACCTCATCTTGCAAATTTGTAATAAAGTTAAATAAATTTTCAGAAATTTTATATTCAGTTTTATCTTCATCAATTAAAGCTCTCGTAGAATGTTTATCATCTTTTACCATTCCATAAACTGGAAGATTAACTCCTACCTCATCCATAGCATTTTTTATTGCTCTAATTTGAGTAATACCGCCATCCGCCAAAATTAAATCAGGTAAACTTCCAAACCCTTCATCTTGATTTTCTCCTACTGAATGTTTTAATCTTCTTGTTACTACTTCTTGCATACATCTAGGATCATCTTGTCCAAAAACAGTTTTTATTTTAAACCTTCTTGATAAATTTCTTTTTATTACTCCATTTTGTGCAACACACATTCCTGCAACAATAAAATTGCCAGAAATATTTGATATATCAAAACTCTCAATTTTATATGGCAAATAATCTAAATCTAATACATCTCTTAATTCAATTAAAATATCTGTTTTATCTTTTACTTTATTTTCTAATGTAATTCTACTATTTAATTCTGCCATTTCAACAAAGCGTAATTTTTCACCTTTTTGTGGACTTTTAAGTTCAACTTTCCTATTTCCCTTATTTGAAAGCCAATTTTCTAAGACTTCTTTTTCTTCTAAATTATATCTAAGCATGATCTTACTTGGAAAATCTTTTTTATCCATATAATACTGTTTTATAAAACCTGATACAATTTCACTTTCTTCCATATCTTTAAGTTCATCAAAAAAATAGTGCTCTCTGCCTATCATTTTACTATTTCTAATAAAAAACATTTCTATGCATACTGTAACTTCGTTTTTAAATAATCCAATTACATCAATATTATTTTCAGAAATATTTGATACTTTTTGTTTTTCAGATACCCTTTCTATTGCCATAATTCTATCTCGAATAGTAGCTGCTTTTTCAAATTCTAATTTTTTTGATGCTTCATTCATTTCAACTTGTAAATTTTTAATTATAGTATCAATTTTTCCATCAAGGAGTAATGCAATCTGATTAATTTGATTTCTATATTCTTCTTTTGAAACATATCCCATACATGGTGCTAAACATTTTTTTATATGGTAATTTAAACAAGCTCTATCTTGATTTTTAAAATTTTTACATTGTCTTATTTGGAATTTCTCTTTTATAAAATTAACCATTTCTTTTGCTGCACCTGCATTTGCATAAGGACCAAAATATTTAGCCCCATCGTTTTGTATCCTTCTAGTTATAAAAACACTTGGATAATCTGATTTCATATCTATTTTTATATATGGATATGTTTTATCGTCTTTAAGTAATACATTAAATTTTGGTCTGTACTTTTTTATCAAATTACATTCTAAAATTAAAGCTTCATCTTCACTACCAACAACAATATATTCAAAATGATCTATTAAAGAAACCATTTTTTCTATTCTTGGTGTTTTATTATTTTTTCTAAAATACTGTCTAACTCTATTTTTTAAAACAACAGCTTTTCCCACGTATATAACAGTATCTTCTTTATCGTGCATTAAATAAACACCTGGTTTATCTGGAAGCTTTTTTAATTCTTCTTCAATATCAAACATTTTCTCACCTTGATTTCTTGTTTAATTATCTATATAGCCTACATAAGGAATATTTCTTCCTTTTTCATCTACGTCAAATCCATAACCAACAACAAATTTATTTGGAATTACAAATCCTGTATAATCTATATCAATATCTACTTGTCTTCTTTCTTTTTTGTCCATAAAAACAGCTATTTTTACACTATTTGGATTTTTAGAAAGTAAATATTCTTTTAAGAATTTTAAAGTATGACCTGTGTCTACAATATCTTCAACTATTAAAACATCTTTTGAGTCTATACTTCTATCTAAATCTTTTTTTAAAGTAATTTTTCCAGTACTTTCAGTTCCAGAATAACTTGAAATTTGTACTGTTTCTAGTTCTATTGGAGTTTTCATTTTTTTTACCAAATCAACAGTAAAAAATATTGCTCCTTTAAGGACTGAAACTACAACAACTTCTTTGCCTTCATAATCTCTATCAATCTCTTCAGCTACTTCTTTAATTCTTTTTTGAATTTCATCTTCCTCATACATAACTTTTAAGTTTTCTTCCATACATACCAATTCCAATCTATTTTTAATACATAGCTATTATATTATAATTACTTTTTCATGTAAAGAATATTTATTTCCTTTTAGCAATGTTTTACCAGAATTATTTAAATTTTAATTCTTAGAGCCTCAATATTTAGAATGCATTTATATATATACATTCATTAACATCCAAAAAATAATATTGACATTTTAAAAAAATTCGAATATTATATAAAAGAAATAGGTTACTAGAAAAAATTTTTAATTTCTAGTTTGTAAGCAAAAGTTTAGAAAGGAGTATATTATTTAAAACAAAGGTTAGCGCCAGGACTACTTTAAAATTTTTATACATATAAATTTTAAAAATAGTTGACGAGGTCTAGAGTTATCGAAAGATTCGGCGGATGCTCTAGTGGTAATTACTACCATAGGTTAAGAAAAAAAATAGTAGCAATACTATAACAGATTTTTAACCAGTAATCATATTAAGTTAGCTTACACCCTATTCTTAAATTAGGTTTAGGGGCAATATATTGCCTTTAAAAAACATACCCTAATTTAATTAGAAAGGTGGATTTTTTATGTGTGGAATAGTTGGTTATATAGGAGAAAAAAAAGCAAAGCCAATATTAATTAATGGTCTTTTAAGACTAGAATACAGAGGATATGACTCTGCTGGAATAGCTACTATGGAAAATAGTGGTATTAGAAATATAAAAAATAAAGGTCGTGTTAGTGAACTTGAAAAAATAGACGGAATAGAAAAACTAGAAGGAACGCTAGGAATTGGTCATACTAGATGGGCAACACATGGTAAGCCATCTAGCACTAATTCTCACCCTCATTTAGATAACTCAGAAAAATTTGCTGTAGTTCATAATGGTATTATTGAAAATTATGCCGATTTAAAAGAATTTTTAAAATCTCATAAATATCATTTTCTATCTGAAACAGATACTGAGGTTATACCTAATTTAATACATTTTTATTATGAATCATCAAAAGAAAAAAATGAAAAAAGATTTATGCATGCAGTTACAGATGCTTGTAAAATGTTAAAAGGAAGTTACGCATTAGAAATTTTATGTTCAGATTTTCCTAAAAATATGGTTGTAGTTCGTAAAGATAGTCCATTAGTTATAGGAAAAGGAACTGGAGAATGTTATATAAGCTCTGATATTCCTGCAATATTATCATTTACAAAAGATTTTTATTTATTAAATGATAAAGAATTTGCATTTATAGATAAAAATAATGTAACATTTTATGATGAAAATTTAAATAAAATAGATAAAGAATTGAAAAATATCACTTGGGATGCTGGAGCCGCTGAAAAAGATGGATATCCTGATTTCATGTTAAAAGAAATTAATGAACAACCAAAATCAATTAGAGAAACTATAGGTTCTAGACTTCCAGAAAAATCTGCTTCTGTTCTTCCAGAAATAGATTTAGATAAAAAATTCTTACAATCAATTAATAAAATATTCATAGTAGCTTGTGGTACAGCTATGCATGCTGGTATGGCCTGCAAAACTACTTTTGAAAGTTTATGTGAAATTCCAGTTGAGGTTGAAGCTGCTTCTGAATTTAGATATAGAAACCCTATTATAAATGAGAAAACTTTATGCTTATTTATAACTCAATCTGGAGAAACAGCTGACACAATCGCAGCTTTAAAACTTGCTAAAGCTCATAATTCCAAAACTATTGCAATATCAAATGTAATAGGATCATCAATTTCAAGAGAAGCAGATTATACTCTTTATACACATGCAGGTCCAGAAATAGCTGTTGCATCTACTAAAGCTTATACTTCTCAAATTGTATTGCTTACAATACTTGCAATTAATTTTGCGGAAAAATTAGGTTTAAATAAAGAAAAATTAGAAGAACTAAAAAAAGACATACTACTTCTTCCTACACAACTTGAAGAAGTTTTGAAAAATACAGATAAAATAAAAGCTTTTGCTCAGAAAATATATAAAGAAAAAGATGTATTTTTTATTGGTAGAGGAGTTGACCATACAGTTGCATTAGAAGGTTCTTTAAAACTTAAAGAAATTTCTTATATTCATTCAGAAGCTTATCCTTCTGGAGAATTAAAACATGGTGCAATCGCTTTAATTGAAAATGGAGTAACTGTTGTTTCTGTATTAACTAATAGGCTTTTAGTTGAAAAATCAGTTAGTAATATTCAAGAAGTTGTAACTCGTGGAGCTAAAACTTTTATAGTTACAAATCAAGAATTAAATCATGATTTTGATGAAGTAATTAGAATACCAAAAACTAATATACTTATCTCTCCTGTTCTTTCAGTTGTGCCACTTCAAATTTTAGCATATTATATTTCTAAAGAAAAAGGATTAGATGTTGATAAGCCAAGAAATTTAGCAAAATCAGTTACTGTTGAATAAAAAATAGAGCCCAATTCATTTTGAATTGGGCTCTATTTTATTTTTCTATTAAAGTATATTCAGTTAAATCTGGTAATTCAATTTGCCAATCTTTTGCATACTTTTCTTCCCATTGTGTCCAATCATAATTTTCTCTAATATATCTATTGTCTGATGTGTAAGTGTCCATAGAATAAGATAAATGAGGTTCTGAATTACATAAATACGAAGCATTTATCTGTAGCATATCATTATATCTGTCCATATATCTTGGCTCTACTATAATATTTTGTTCTTTATTAATTTCTCTTACATATATTTTGTAAAAATAATTACTTGCTAAAAATAATCTTCCCCACCCACTTGATAATTTTAATTTATAATCTAGTTTTTGTTCCATCTTTAATATTGTCGGACTGCAAATTAGTTCTTTTCCTAACTCACATTTTGCTTTTGTATAAGTTTTATCTGTAATATTTATATCATAATATGTGTCATTGTCTCTATATTCTATTCTTACTAATTCTTCATTAGTTCTATCTTCTTTTGAAATTTCTTTTCCTATAAGTTCATCTACACTAATATCAAATATTTTAGATAATTTTATAAGATTATCCATATCAGGTGTTGTACTTCCACTTTCCCATTTGGAAATAGTTTGTCTTGCTACATTTAATTTAAAACTTAATTCTTCTTGTGAATATCCTTTTCCTTTTCTTAATTCTAAAATTTTTTCATTAAATTTCATAACATTTTCTCCAAAATTTATTTATATAATTATTATACTATTATATTTTAAATTTTGGCTATCACTTTTTTATATCAATTTGTAACTTGAATTTAACATTTACTTATATATAAGCAAAAAACAATTATTGTCTATACGGTATTTTGATAATCTAAATTATATTTAGATTTCTTTTTTTGGCTTGTTTTATTAAATAATTATACTTTGCTTCTTCTGCTTTTATCTGATAGGTATAATAATCAATTAAGTCACTATCAGCAAACTGTAAATTATTATACATATTAGTTAAAGCATTTTTTACTACATGTATATTATTTAAAAGTTCTACATTTTTTTCTTCATCATTTTTCTCATTTATTTTAACTTCTCTAACATACTCATTATACATAAAATCTCCTTATTTACAAAAAAGAATGTTAGAAATTTTGCTAACACTCTTTTTAAGTTTTATATAATTTTATGCATAATTTAAAATTTTATTCATATTTTGGAAGAAATTTTTCAATTTCTTTCCAAACATAATCAGAATATATTTTTCTTTCAGCCGAAAATGGCAATATTGTACTATATGATATTCCTAAAACTTCTTTTATTCGTTCTACCTCTCCATCTACTTTTGTTATTGCAATTTTGTCTGCTTTATTAGTAACAACTATAAATGGTAAATTACTTCTTAAAATATAATCATACATAAGCATATCATCTTCTGTTGGTTTATGTCTTATATCTAATAGAAATACTATTAAAGCGATATTTTTTCCTTCTTCTAAATACTCTTCAATATATTTACCAGATATAATCTGCTCTTTTTTAGACATCTTACTAAAACCATATCCAGGCAAATCAACAAAATAAAACTTTTCATCAATATTATAAAAATTTATTTGCCTAGTTTTTCCAGGAACATTACTTGTTCTTGCTAATTTTTTTCTATTAATCATAGTATTTACAAAAGATGATTTACCAACATTAGATTTACCAACAAGTACAATTTCTGGCAAGTTTCCATTAGGATATTGTTTTTTGCTTACCGCTGATATTTCAAATCTAGGATTTTTTACTATCATAATTTCTCCTTGTCCCTATTTGGTCATTATTTTTTCTTTTCCACCCATATATTTTTGTAAAGCTTTTGGTACTAATACGCTTCCATCTGCTTGATAATTATTTTCTAAAACTGCGATTAGACCTCTTGGACTTGCTACTACAGTATTATTTAAAGTAGCTACTAAATAATTTCCTTTATCTCCTTTTGCTCTAATTCCTAATCTTCTTGCTTGTGCATCTCCTAACGTAGAACAACTACCTACCTCAAAATACTTCTTTTGACGTGGGCTCCATGCCTCAACATCACAAGATTTAACTTTTAAGTCTGCTAAATCTCCACTGCAACATTCTAAAGTTCTTACTGGTACATCTAAACTTCTAAAAAATTCTACTGTATAACTCCACATTTTATTATACCAATCCATTTGATCCTCTGGTTTACAAAGAACAATCATTTCTTGTTTTTCAAATTGATGAACTCTATACAAGCCTCTCTCTTCTAATCCATGAGATCCAACTTCTTTTCTAAAGCAAGGAGAATATCCTGTTATAGCAATAGGTAATTCTTCTTCTTTTACAATTTGACCTTTAAATTTTCCAATCATTGAATGTTCACTTGTTCCAATTAAATATAAATCTTCTCCCTCTATTTTATACATCATTGCTTCTAATTCTTCAAAGCTCATAACTCCATTTACAACATCACTTCTAATCATAAAAGGAGGTATACAATAAGTAAATCCTTTATCTATCATAAAATCTCTAGCATAAGCAATCATTGCTTCATGAAGTCTTGCTACATCACCTAATAAATAATAAAATCCATTTCCACTTGTTCTACCAGCGCTTTCTTTATCCAATCCATTAAAACTTTCAATTATATCTGCATGATATGGAATTTCATAATCTGGAACAACTGGATCTCCAAATTTTTCATTTTCTACGTTTTCACTATCATCTTTACCTATAGGAACTGATGCATCCATTATATTTGGTATTTTCATCATTCTTGATTTTATTTCTTCCTTTAATTCTGCTTCTCTGCCCTCATTTGCTTCTAATTTCTCATTAATTTCTTGCACTTCTTTCTTTTTGTTTTCAGCTTCTTCCTTATTCCCATTTGCCATTAAATTTCCTATTTCTTTACTAGTAGAATTTCTTTTCATACGAAGCTCATCACACACTAATGTTAGCTCTCTGCTTTCTTTATCTAATTCTAAAACTTCATCTACTAAAACTAATTTATGATCTTGAAATTTTTTTCTTATATTTTCTTTTACCATTTCTGGATTTTCTCTTAAAATTTTAATATCTATCATTTTTATCCTCCAATTTTAATATATGTAATTTTCTTTTAGTAAAATTTACTATTTTATGTATATTAATTTTATTCATCTATAAGTTCAAATCTATATTTTTGTCCTGTTGTATTTCCTGCTTTTTTAGTTACATCTTCATCTGATAAAAACATTTCTTCTGGTCTTGCCCACATATCACCTGTTCCTAAATGAGTATAAATTACTAAATTTTCTAAGGTCTCGGAGTGCTTTGCAATACCTAAAACTTCAATTTCAATTCCTTTAAAATGTCTATATTTTCTTCCTACTTCTACTTTTTCCATAATGCTTCCTCCTTATTTTTCACTTATATAATCTTTACTTAAATCTTCAACCAGTTCAAACCTGTGTTTTTGACCAGTTACATTATCTTTTCTATTTTCATCAATTTCCTCAAAAAACATTTTTGCTGGTCTTGTCCAAAGCATAGAATCTTGTCTCTCATACAAGGGTCTATAAACTATTATATCTTCTTTAGTTTCAGAATCTGTGCTAACATCTTCTATAAAATAATAGTTTCCCTTAAAATGTCTAAATACTTTTCCTACAAAATCACCATATATCTTTGAGCCAGTTAACCCATCTTCGTTTTGGTAGCTTGGATTCTTTTCGTTTCCATATATTAAATCATCAGTAATTCCATCTGTTAACTCCTCAAATACAATCTGCCCTATTCTCATTCCTGGCTGTATTTTATAAGTATTAGGAGATAGATTATACATTGCTATATTTAAAGTACCACTATATCCTGCATTAATATGTTGAAAATTTATTATTATACCTAATCTACTTAATGAAGTTCTAGGTCTTATATGTGCTACAATATTTGATGGTAAATTTATTTTTTCGTTTAATTTTACAAAAATAACTTCATTAGGTTTAAAATTGTAGCTTTCTTTAATTTCTATTTTTTCATACATATTTTCTATATTTTCAGGACTTGATAAATCTATTGGTTTAAAAGTCTTCTTTATTTTTAAGATTTCCTTGCTCATTGATATATCACACGAACCTGAAGCAATATATTCCTTATCACAATTATCAATTATCTTTTCTTCATCAATTAATTTTTTAATATCATTTCCATTAAATATCATAATTTACCTCCTAATTTTTCTATTTATCTTTCGTAAAATATAATATTTTAAACAAAAACGCCCCCATGTAAAAAATACATAAGGGCGAATATATCGCGGTACCACCTTTTTTAGATTAATCTAATCCATCTTTCAAATTGCTATAACCTGCAATAACTCGGTCTAGTTTTCTAGAAACTCTTAAGAGTAGATTTCGTAAATTCTTTTACTTATTCTCACCAACCATAAGCTCTCTTTTAAAAAGTTTATTTACTACTTAATTCTTAATCAAACGCCTTTTTTACTATGTTACATATTATATCATAAAATTAAAAAATGTAAATACTTATAATAGATTATTTTCTATCTCTCTTTTTTACATATAATCTTCACTTTTCCATGCTGTTGCAATAAATAAATCCGTTATTTCTCCCAATTTTAATTCTGGAGTTTTATATTCTATTTTAAATTTATCATTCATTATCAATAATCTCCTTTTTATTTAATAAGCTTTTTTAAATTGCAAAATAATATATTTTCACGCAAAAAAAAGCCTCCAATTAGAAAACCTTTTTCTAATTAAAGACTTTATTCTTAATATTATTTGATTTACAACAGCTCTAGAGTAGATATTATCTACTCTTTTTCTTCTTTTAAATTTCTACTTGTGTGTGTATGTACTCTTGCAACGTTTTTAAGTTTATGCATGTTTCATTTTTCCTTTTCTTTTGTTATTATACTTTTATACTTTATTTCGTTTTTTCAATATTTATTCTATGATAGAAGGGCTATCTTTTCCTATTTCTTTATAAATATCCACCATCACTCCATATGTAAATTCTGGCGTTTGATAATGCATTTTGCTATTTTCCATATATTTTATCTCCTTTCTTTTTTATTTTCCTACTCTTTAATTTTTTATAATTAAATTCAAAATAAAAAATAGGTCACTTCTAAACAAACATATTTCTATATTTGCTTAGGAAAGACCTATTTTTTACATTGCTTTTAGAGTAGATGTTATCTACTCTTTTTTCTTCTTTTAAAATTCTACTTGTGTGTGTGTGTGTGTGTGTGTGTGTACTCTTGCAATGGTTTTAAGTTTATGCATTTTTATTTTTCCTTTTCTTTTTATTAATACATTTTTATTATAATAAATGCTTCTTATTTTTGCAAGCGTTTATTATTTTTTTATTTATTATGTGTTTAAACGCAAAATTTTAATATAATTTTATTATTATAGTTTTTCTATATTTTACATACTCCCTAGCAGTTGTCTTTTATTCCTCCTACTACTTTAAATATCCTTATGTGATTTTCTTCATCTTTAATAATTCTTGATAGTATTTCTTTTATACATGTATCTTCTGTATTTTCTATTAATCTCTCATATTCTTTTATTGCCATCTTTTCAAGCTGTATATTATATTTCATCATTTCTTCTACTGAATTAAATCTATATTTTACTCTATCTGAGCACCATTTATTATTTCTACTTCCCATATAATATGGTATAAATCCAAGTGCACTTAATAACTCTCCTAATATTTTTAAATGATGCATTTCATCTATTGATACTCTCATCAAAACATTTCTTAATTCTTTTGTTTCTTCATTTGTCATATCCTCATAAACATATTGTGTTATTGCTGTTAGTTCTCCATAAGAACCAGCATATGAATTATATAGCATTTTTCCAAATCTATAATCTGGTTTTATATCACGAATTTTAGGATATGGTTCATTATCTATTTCATCAAAATTATTGTATAAAACTTCAAAATTCATACTACACCTCCTAGAAGTATAATATGAATTTTAAATAAATTATGAAACCATTTTTTTAATTTTTATTCGTACCACTCAAATTCCCATTCTAAAATTTTTACAGTATCTCCTTCTTTTACACCTTTTTCTTTTAATGCATCTTCTATTCCAATCTTCTTAATCATTTTTTCCATATAACTATAAGATTCATTATCTCCTATATTCACTCTTCCCATTAATCTTTCTACTGCTGGACCTTCTACTATAAATTCATTACCATTTACTGTTACTGTGAATTCTTCCTCTTCATCTTCTAAGGTATAAATGACTCTATCTTCTATTTCAACAACCTCTTCTTTTGGTAATGTTTTTAAAATATCTGCAACATGGTTAAATAATTCGTTTAATCCTTCTCCTGTTACTGCTGAAATTTTAAAAACTTCAATATTTTTTTCTTTTGATACTTTCTCTATTCCCTCTAAATTTTTATCATCTTGCATACTGTCTATTTTATTAGCAACTATTATTTGTTTTCTAGTAGATAATTTTTCACTATATTTTTTTATTTCTTCATTTATTTTATTAAAATCATCTACTGGATTTCTCCCTTCTGTTCCTGCAATATCTAAAACATGTAGTAATAATCTTGTTCTTTCAATATGACGTAAAAATTGAGTTCCAAGTCCTATTCCTTCACTTGCTCCTTCTATAATTCCTGGTATATCAGCTAGTACGAAGCTTTCTCCTCTATCTGTTTTTACTACACCTAAATTAGGATCTATTGTTGTAAAATGATAGTCTGCTATTTTAGGAGTTGCTTTTGTTACTCTCGATAAAATAGTTGATTTACCAACATTTGGAAATCCTATTAATCCCACATCTGCTAATAATTTTAATTCTAGTATTAACTCTTTTTCTTTTCCTTTTTCTCCATCAATAGCAAATCTTGGTGCTTGTCTTGTTGATGTGGCAAAATGTGAATTTCCTTTTCCACCTCTACCACCTTTTAAAATCAACTCTTTTTGTCCTGGCTCTGACAAGTCAACAATTACTTTATTTGTTTTAGCATCTCTTACTATTGTTCCTGCTGGAACTTTTATATAACAATCTTCTCCACTTTTTCCAAATCTATGACTTCCGCTTCCATTTTGACCATTTTGTGCTTTAAATTTTTTTGTATATCTAAAATCAATTAAAGTATTACTATCTTGATCAACAACAAAATATACGCTTCCACCATTTCCGCCGTCTCCACCATCTGGTCCACCTGCAGCAACATATTTTTCTCTTCTAAATGTTGCTGCACCATTTCCGCCATCTCCTGATTTAATTATTATTTTTGCATAATCTACAAACATAATTTTTCCTTGTTAATTAATATATTTAGATTTTTAAATAGGTACCTATAAACCTTAATACAAATCGTTACCCTCTCCTACAATTTCATATTCAGCTTTAAATTTAGGATTCATTATTAATAACAATTCCATTTCACCTGCAAATATAAATTTTGTATTAGGTGGGATTTCAATAATATTTCCTTTTTTTACTTCATATATATCATTTTTTATTTTAAATTTTCCATTTCCTGATAAAACATAATATATGTGTGTAATTTTTGTATTTGTACAATATTTATCATGCCCTTTATAAACTTTTTCATAAGTTATAACAATATTTTCATTTTTTATATCTAATATATATCCATCAAATCCATCTCTTGTAAAGCTTGGTTCATTTGAAAATTCTTTTACATAATTATTCATTAACCACTAATCCTACTTTCTTATAAACATCTTTAACTAATTTATTTGCTTTTTCAGTTGCTTTTTTAGCACCTTTTTCACAAATTGCCATTAATTCCTCTTTGTTTTCTAATAACTCATTATATCTTTTTTGTAGTGGTTCTAATCTTTCAACTACAGCTTCTGCTACAGCTGTTTTAAATACTCCATAGCCTTGACCTTCAAATTCTTTTTCAATATCCTCCATTGTTTTATTTTTTATTATTCCATAGATAGCCATTAAATTACTTACACCTGGTTTTGTTTCTCTATTATATCTTACACAATTTTCAGAATCTGTAACTGCTTTTTTAAATTTTTTTCTAATTTCATCTGGTTCATCTGTTAAAAGAATTTTATCCATTGGGTCTACCGCACTTTTGCTCATTTTGGCTGTTGGATTTTGTAATCCCATTATTCTTGCACCTACTTTTCCTATATAAGGCTCTGGCATTTTAAAAGTTTCTCCATATAAAGAATTAAATCTATCTGCTATATCTCTTGCTATTTCTAAATGTTGTTTTTGATCCTCTCCAACTGGTACTAAATCAGCATTATATATTAATATATCAGCAGCCATTAATACTGGATATGTATATAATCCGCTATTTATATTATCTGCATGTTTTGCACTCTTATCTTTAAATTGTGTCATTCTATTTAGTTCACCCATATAAGTATAACAATTTAGAACCCAAGATAGTTGTGTATGTGCAGGAATATGTGATTGAATAAATATAGTATTTTTATCTGGATCTAATCCTGCTGCAATGTATAATGCAATTAAATTTAAAGTATTTTCTCTTAATTTTTCTGGATCATTTCTAATTGTTAAAGTATGTAAATCTGCAATCATATAATAACAATCATATTCATCTTGCATTTCTACCCAATTATTTAATGCTCCTAAATAATTTCCTAAAGTTAAACTGCCTGTGGCTTGAATTCCACTTAATATTGTTTTTTTCATAATACTTCCTCCATCTTTAGCTAAAAAATTATATAAATCAAGTTTATGTAATTTTATTTATACTTATATAAAATACTTATACATTATACTCTTCTTTTGGTTAAAAATCAATCTTTTTAGAAATTCTGGTATCTAACTAATTACAATTTTTTATAATAATATATCAGTCGCTCTTGATAATAAAGCGTCTAGAGCCGGAGTGAATTTGAATTCTCATTCACTCCGGCTCTTTTGCCTTAGACAACAATTACATAAAGATAAGCCTCAGGTACACCTATTAGCAGTGACTCTCCAGCAGTCATAGTTACTGTTTTTTTATACCATCCTACAATGTCGATTTGTATCGTATATCCCTCACTACGAACCTCGACAGGGTGCTCAGTTGCTGAAACCTCATTACTGAACGCGACATTAGAGTACAGTTTTCCATAACCTAAAGCTGAAATAGTATAACTGCCACCATCATTAGAATGAATCCATGAGCCGTGTGCAACTATGTTCATTCTTGGGTTGGCGGGTTTAGGGGGACTATTTTGGTACTCAGAAAATGTAAAATAGCTCAGTGTAGCTGATACTCCCAAAAGTACCCCTGCCACGAATACCAAAATTTTACTCATAGGACTAGGCTTTTTTCTCCGTCTTTTCATTGCGATCTCCTCCTGTTGTCATATGCCTAATTACAGGCATGCAATACGTTCCTCTCTGGGACATTATATTTATTATAACATATATAATATGCAATTTTATAGTAAAGTATAAAACTATTAAATATTAAAATTGAAATTTATGTTAATCTATGTTATAATAGGAATGTTGAAACTATATATCTGCCTATGTTTTAAAGTCAATTCAGGCAAAAATTCAACAAAATGTTAGCCCAAAACATACTACTATACCAAATTTTGGGAACGAAAGTAGCCTTTTGCTACCGTAGGGAAAGGTAAGAATGCAGGTTTTTTTGTGGAAATCTCCTATGTCCATCACAATCTCTGAATCTGTTAGAGCTTCATTTGATGGTCATGAGTTGCGGACATCTTTATGTGGATACCCATCCACTAACTGCCAAGCAAGCATTGGGGAATGTTTCTACATTTCGCACAACGGAATGAACAAAGCTCCCTCTGTCATCAGGGCTGAAATGCCGAAAAGCCGCGGTCAGAAAATCGCTTGGTCTCTTTCCTTCAGCACCAAAGCTTCCAATGTTACCTCTTTTGATGAGTTTTGGAAAGCAATCCGTGATTACAAGGAAAAGACCTCCAAAGATGTGATTCTGACTGTAAAAAAAGATGTTTACGGAATCGCTCTTGTTCAGAACGCCCCCGGCAAGCATCTACTCAAGCCTTTGGTTGCCTATGTGGCTGATAATATCAGTCAAGAAAACCTGAAACAGCTGATTAAGGACTTCACGGACTACAGACCTCTGTTTTGTCCCCCTGAGTTTCTCAGTCTGCTGTAAGCAAACTTTTCCAAAAAGAGGGACCCGTTTGTGAGCTAATCACAAAACGGGTCCCCTTGATTTTTTATATTTAATTTTTTAATATTCTCATTGTATTTAATATTGTAATTAGTGTTACTCCAACATCTGCAAAAACTGCTTGCCACATTTGTGCTATTCCAAACATACTCAAAATTAGTACTAAAACCTTTATTAATAAAGCAAACAATAAGTTTTGCATTATTATTTTATTTGTTTTTTTAGATATATTGATTGCTTCTTCGATTTTTATTAAATCATCTGTCATAATAACAACATCTGATGCTTCAATAGCTGAACTTGCACCAATTCCTCCCATTGAAATTCCTATATCAGATAGTGCTAAAACTGGAGAATCATTAATTCCATCTCCTACAAATGCTACTTTTTCTTTTGTTTCTCTTTTTTTATTTATTATTTTTTCTACTTCATTATATTTATCTTGTGGTAGCATTTCTGATCTTATTTCATCTATTTCGATTTCATTCCCAATCTTTTTTGCTATATCTTTATTGTCTCCTGTAAACATTTTTGTTTTAATTCCTAAAGATTTTAATTTACCTATTGCTTCTTTTGTCTCTGGTTTTAAAATATCATTTAATACTATATCTCCAGCAATTTCATCATCTATTTTTACATAAATAACTGTTCCAATTTTATCTTCATTTTTAGCTCCCGTAAAGTCAGAATTTCCTATTTTAACTTCTTTATTTTCAATTTTATATTTTATTCCCTTCCCAGAAACCTCTTCAAAATTTATTATTTTATCTTTTTCTATAACTTTTCCATATTCTTTTAATATTGCTATAGCAATAGGATGATTAGATAGACTTTCTCCTAATGCTGCATATTCTAATATTTCATTTTCAGTATATTTGCTTGAATATGGTTTTATTTCTTCTACTCCAAATTCTCCTTTTGTAAGAGTTCCTGTTTTGTCAAATACAATTTCCCCAATATTTTTTAAACTATCTAAGTAATTACTTCCTTTTATTAATATTCCAGATTTTGAGGCTTTTCCTATTCCTGTAAAATAACTTAAAGGAACTGATATAACAATAGCACAAGGGCAAGAAACTACTAAAAATATTAAAGCTCTGTATATACTTTCTGAATATTGTATATTTAATATTAATGGTAAAAATATTGCAACAGCTAATGCTAAAGCTACTACTATTGGAGTATAAATTCTTGAAGCTTTATTTACAAAAGTTTCAGTTTTTGCTTTTTTATCAGTAGCATTTTCAACTAATTCTAGTATTCTCTTTACTGTACTATTTTCATATTTTTCTGTTACTTTTACTTCAATTAATCCTTTTTCGTTTATACTACCTGAAATTATATTATCATTTTCTTTTACTTTTAAAAGTTTACTTTCTCCTGTTAATGATGCTGTATTTAATGAAGCTTCTCCTGAAATTACTATCCCATCTAACGCTACTTTTTCCCCTTGTTTTACAATTATAATGTCTCCTACATTTACTTCCTCTGGGTTTACCCTATGCTCATGATGTTCATGTTTCAAATTTGCATACTCTGGCTTTATATCCATTAAATTCGTAATTGATTTTCTCGTATTATTAACAGCTTTATCCTCTAATAATTTTCCTATTTCATATAAAACTATAACCATTAGTCCTTCTTTTTGTTCTCCTATAAAAAAAGCTCCAATACAAGAAATCGTTACTAAAAAATTTTCATCTATTACCTTATTTTTTAATAGTTTCAATGCATTTTTTGTTGTTCTATATAATAAGATTGCATAAGCAAAAACTGTACATATTAAATTATAATTTCTTGGAAGGTTAATAAATAGCCCAAATATCATGAAAATTATTCCAACCATTAATCTTACAAAATTCTTGTTTATTTTTGGCTTTTTTTTATCTTCTTTATTAGCATGAATATGATTATGCATATCTATTACTTCTACTCCTGGTTCTAATTCAGAAACAATTTTTACAATATCTTGTTTTATATTCTCTAGTTCGCTTTCTAATGTTAATTTTAATGTACTAAAATTAACATTAACATTTTTGTAGTCTTTATTTTCTGCTAATTTATTTTGAATTTTATTTGCACAATTAGCACAATCTAAATTTTTAAGTAAAAAATTATACTTCTTCAATGTGTTCACGACCTTTCTCAAAGATTTGTTTTACATGATCATCATCAAGTGAATAATAAACTATTTTTCCTTCTTTTCTATATTTAACAAGCTTTGACTGTTTTAACACTCTTAATTGATGTGAAATTGCAGATGGTGTTGAATTTGTTATACTTGCTATATCCCCTACACAAAGTTCTTCTTCTAATAAAGCACATATTATTTTCATTCTTGTTGAATCTCCAAAAACTTTAAATAATTCAGCTAAATCAAAAATTAATTCATCAGATGGTAGTGTTTCTTTTACCTTTTTTACTTTTCTTTCATCGACTATCTGAATATCTTCATTAATTAATTCTTCATTCATTGCAAAATTTCCCCCTCTTTTTGAACTATTGATTTTTATTAATTTATCATATGTGAATATATGAATATTTGTTCATATATTCATTATAGTTATAAAAAAAATAATTGTCAACATATTTTTTCTATTTTTTTATATTTCATGTATTATTTTGGGGATTCCTGTAAATTTTGGCAACTTCTTTATATTATAAAAAATTGCTTTATCGTTTTTCTGTATAAAGTCGATGAAAGCTTTATCTAATAAAAGTACAGAGCACTTTTCTATTAAAGAACAAAAGAGCCACTTTTAAAATTCTCAAACATTTTAGTGTATTTAAGTGGCTCGTCTTTGTTCGCCCGCAAAAAATTGCATAGCAATTTTTCTGTGAAATGTTGCCGAAGGCTTTATATAATAGGAATTCTATAGGAATTTCCTATTATATAAATAAAACCCCGCCATAGTGGCGGGGCTGCTGGTGCCATCTCCTTAAAAACTCCTTTTTTGTTTGGCTCCAGCAATGGTTTGTGATTAGCAGGCCGCTTCTTCTGTCTGACTCACGAAGCGCAGCGGCGTAAACAGTACAGGCTCGTACTTCTTTCCGGTAATCTTGTTGGTCTTTGTGGTGTTGGACAGGCTCATATACTTGTGCAGAGCCAGCTCCCAACAAGTGGGGCGTCCCTCGACGCGCTTGACCTCAAAGATTCTGCCGTTGCTTTCGCCGATCTCGGTGACGATCAGCTCTTCCTGCTTCCGGTTGAACATGGAAACCATGTTCTCGAACTCTCTCAGCAGCTCGTCATCCCGGAAAATCAGGGTGAAAACGCCTTGCTCGTTCATTGCCGTCAACTCCATAGTGCGATTGTTGCTACCGTTCATCACAATTTCCTCCTAAAAGTTTTTGGGTCAATATTTATTATACCATTCTGTTCAAATTATGTCAACCTTTAAGCTAACTTAAGCACTAAAAATCAATTACTGAACCGATTATCCCTGCATCATTTTTTAAATTTGCTGTTACAATTTCAGTTTTTCCTTCATTAAACCTTGAGCCTTTTTTATCTATTTCTTCAATTAAATTATTTAGTACTGGATGTCCTTCATAATACGAAAAACTACCTCCAAAACAAACTACTTCTGGTTCAAATATATCTATTAAATTACATACACCAATTCTTAAATAATCAATAAATTCGTTAATATCCTTTTCTAATTGTTTATGATATTTTACCATTATCTCTTCTCTTAAATATTGTCCTGAAATGTCTGTTCCATCTATATTTAATGTATTAGTTATTTTGTCTTTTAAAGCTTTTATTGATGCATATCTCTCAAAACATCCTTTTTTTCCACAAGTACATTGTATTCCATCTTTTACAAGTGTTATATGTCCAAATTCAAAACCAGAATATCTTTTAGGTTCTAAAAGTTTTCCACCAATAAATGCCGCTCCACCTATTCCGGTTCCAATATTTATAAATACACAATCATTATAATTTTTCATTGATCCATACTTTTTTTCTGCTAATGCTGCACATTTTCCATCATTTCTTATTTTAACAGGTTTATTATATTTTTCTATTAGCTTAGATTGTAAATCAAAATTTTTTAAGTTCAAATTCCAAGAAATTATGTGTCCATTTGTAATCGTTCCTGGTGATGCCACTCCTATTTTATTTATCTTATCTAAAGATAAATTATTTTCAAATGATATCCTATTAATTAATTCTTCTATATTTTTTAATATTGCAACTTCTATATTTTCTCTATCTTCTTTAGAAAAAAACTTATCTACTGTAGAAATCAAATTTCCATCTTCTATTATTCCTACTCCTATATGACTTCCACCTAAATCAATTCCTATATCCATTTTCTTTTGTACTCCTTTTAAATATTTTTTAACTAAATAAAAATCCACTTAAATATATTTGTATACAAGGTAATAAAACTGTAATAACAAATATCAATATTGAAATTCCCACTATTCCATAAGAAATTTCTGGCAAAATTTTTAATAATCTATTCATTTCATTTTCAATCTCAATATTTATATATTCAATTACTTTCTCAATAACTTCAATTAAATTATTTTTTGATCCTTTTTTTAATAATTCAATTATTATTGGACTTAAATTTTCCTCCAAAGGTTCTATCCAAGATTTACCAATATAAATATTATTGGCCGATTTCTCAAGTGTATTTAAAATATATGTATTTTTTATAACATTCTTACTAATATCTAAAGCATCTTGAAGCCTCATTTTATTTTTTAAGTTAATTTCTAAAGAACTTAATATCCTAGAAAAATTTAAAAAATATATAATCTTCCCAAATAATATATTAGTACAAATAAATTTATCAAACCTATATTTTCCTTCATCTGAATTTATAAATTTAATAAAAATTACTATTATGCTTGCTATAAGCAATACTATAATATACCAGTATTTAAAAACTTTAGATAAAATATTTGATATCACTAAAATACCTTTTGGTATATTAATACTGCCATTTATCATAAATATATTCTTAAGTAATGGTATTCCTATTAAAATAGCTGAAAACGTAAGTATTATTATGCATAAGAACATTATAATATTAGGAATTAAAATCTTGTTAATTCTTGATTTTAATTTTTCTTCATTATCTAAATATTTAATAACATATTCTAAAGAAACTTCTAATTTTCCTGTTAACTCTCCCATTTTTATTAAATACGTATATTCTAAAGGAAATATGTTTTTATATTCTTCCATAGTTTTATACAGAGGTATTCCTTTTTGTATACTTTTTAGCATTATATTTAGAACTCTTTTTAGTTCTAGGTTTTTGGTATTACTTATAATTGTTTTTAATGCATGTTCACTAGTAAAATTAGATTTCTTTAACATATAAAAATCTTGTGTAAATACTTTTATTTCTTGTGTAGATACTCTATTAGATAATTGAATTATTATGTTATTTTTTTTCACATTTTTTCTTTTTGAATATATCTTTGCGGTTCCTTTTTCTAAACTTTTAAATTTGCTTAATGAATGCTTTATACTAATTGGTGTCATTCCATTTCTTTTTAGTTTCTTTAAACATTCAATTTTATCATTTTCAGTCATTTTAATTTTTACTACTTGTCCTTGTGGAGTAAGAACTTTACATATAAAACTATTAGCCATATTTCCTCCTTTCTTTAATTTTTTATTATTTTATTAATGCATATTTATAGGAGCATATTTTGTAAGATTAAAATAACTATAATACTCGTCTGTTTCATCTCCAAGCTTTTTCCAAACTCCATATATTCCTTCAAAACTACAAGTTTTTGAGACATCTTCAACATTTTCTCCTACTGTATTTATATTTAATATTTTATCATTAGCATGAGATAAATCCATTTTTATAACATTTTTTCCTGTTTTATATCTAAAATAAGAAGTATTTTCCTTTATTGAAAAATTAGGTATCCATACATACATATAGTTATTTACGTCAATACTATATCCATCAAATTCTGCTATATTTTTTACCACTCCATTAGAATTAATAAATCTTCCCTCTATATCTTCTCCATCTTTCAAAAACACTAAAACTCTTGCCCATTCTTTTGCGGAATAGTTATACCACTCTTTATCCCCTATTGTTGTTTTTACATAAGCTTTTTCCTCATTCGAATATTTAATAGGTATAATATTATAATAATATGTACTTATCCCTAAAGGCTCAAAATACTCATCTGAAATAATTGGGCTATTACATTCACTTATTTTCTCGCTCTCAATACTTGTAGTAATTTTCTGATTATATTCTGAAGAACCTACTAAAAATTTTATATTTATTTTTATTTGTTTTTCTAATGAAAATATATCTTTTGAACCATCAATTTCAAGTTCAAGCACATAGCCATTAGGAATCTGTGTCCCTAGAAATGTTTCATTACATTCATTTCCATCAACAATTATATTTTGAAAATTAGTTTCCATCTTTTTAGAAATTCCTATCATAGAAATTTCTTGAATATATTTTTCAAACTCTGTATAATTCCTAGAATTTATATTTTCTACTATGTTTGTAATTATTATTATAGCTCGTGCTTTTTTCCTCACTATTTGAAGTTCCAAATTTATTTTAGTACATACTATTGTAATAATCGCTATTATTGATAAAATTACAAAAATTGAAAAAATAACATCAAATGATATAAAATTATTTTTAACAAACTTATTTTTTTCTTCCATACTTTTTAACCTAATTACATAAATAGGCATATACATTAATATTCAAATGTACATGCCTATAAGTTTTAAATATAAAATCTAATTTAATGTGTTGGTATTACTGGTATTTGTATTTGGTATAACTTTTCTGTTTTCTTTTGAAGAATTATAACTATCTATAAGTGTATAAGTCGCTGCTCCAGCTATTAATATTAATGCCACTACTGCTACTAAAAATTGTACTCTGCCCATTCCTTTTTGTGATTTCATAACTATTCTCCTTAAATTTTATTTTGAATCTTTCTTTTCAAAATATATTCCTGTAGATGAATTATTGTCTGTTTTATTTTGATCTTTTGTTGTATTTTTATTTTTATTTTTTAAATATTCTGTTAATGATTCTGAACTGCTTGAAGAAGTATTTGTAGTATTATTTGGGGTAGTATTTGTTACTGTATTAGTAGTATTTGGTTCTTTTTTTGTTACCGTATTACTAACTGTATTTTTATCTTTTACTTTATTATTATCTACTGTATTTACTTTAGGTTCTTTTATTACTTCTTCTGCAACTGATTCTGAATATTCTGCAAAAGGATCTTTTTTTCCACTCTCATAATAATTTTCAGATTGATATCCACTTAAATCACTTTTATTTATACTATAAGATTTTAATAATGAATTTGTATTATCACCTTTAGAATAATCGATGCCGCCATTTTCTTGTATTTCGGCAAGTGTTGCAACAACCTTATCTGTTGGTGTATATTTTGAAGAACTTATATTTTCATTTTTTGAAGGTATAAATTCATAAAATAAAATTCCTATCGTAAAAAGTACTACTATAAGAAGTAACACAATTATAAATATCTCTTTTGCTATTTTACTACCCATTTTCTTACCATTCCTTCTAAATCAAATCTAATTTTAATTATTTGAACCATTTGAATTTAACATTTCATCATAAGTTGACTGTGCAGATGTTGGCACAGATAATAAGTCTTTACTATTAATAGGGACTTCTTTTACTACAAAAGTAGCTTGCAAGTTTTCCCCACCTTTTTCTAACATAAAATCCCTTATCTCAAAACTTAGTTGATCATTATCTTCTAAACTAGAAATAAATTCTGTTATTGATATATAGTCTCCTGTTATTGTAAAATTCAAATCACAAATTGTATATTCTTCAGATTTTGATGTTGCATTAGAACTTCTAAAAATATCTAATGATAAAGCAACACCTTTTTCTGTAGCATAATTTCCTATTACTGTATATAGAAAATCTAAATCATATAAATCTACTGAATTATATGTTGATATATCTGCTATTTCACCTTTTGCTACTAATTCTTCATACTCTGCTTTTTTAGTTTCATATTGGTTAACAGCTGTGTCTAAAGAAGATTGTTTAGATGTAAATTCAACTGAATTTTTTTCATTTAAATCTACTAATAATGTTTTTCTTAATCCATTTTCAGCTTCAATTTCACTATAACTACTTATTTTAAAATTTCCAATTTTAATTCCAAAAAATATTACTGAAAAACACAATATTCCTGTTAATATAAGTACAACAATTAATACTAATTTTCTCATGGTAAATCTCCTTCTATTGTAATTTGAACAAGTGAATCACTTTTTGTAGCACTTGTTGATTGAATATTTTGAAGCATACCATCATTTTTTATTGCAGCTGAAAAGTAACCTAATTGTTCATATTTTTCTGATACAGCCTCTATAATAATATGTTTACCTTCTTTATTTTCTATTGAAATAACTTGTACTTGTTGCGGTATTATAAACATTATTCTTGTTAATAAATTTGGTATAGCACCTTTAGATATTATTCTACTATTTTGAACACTAGCATTTGCTTCATTTAAAGAATCTACGCTATTAATCAAAGTAGCATATTGATTGGTCTGACTTTCTATTCTTGAAAGTTCACTCTCCATTGTTGATATTTGAGCAATAGTTTGAGTTAGCTGTTCTTTTGCTTCATCTTTTTGCAAACTTATTTGATTCATAATACTAGTTCCCATTACAGAAAAACCAATAGTTGCTATTAAAAATACTGCAATTCCTCTTGCTATCATTTTTTCTTGTATATCAAAAGGTGATTTAAATGAATTTTTCCAATTTTTAAAATCTATATTATCTTTAGAATTCATTATTGTTTCAATATCTATATTATCAAATTTGGATACTGGTGCAAAATTTAAATCTTTATTTACATACCCTAATCCATCTAAGGCAAGTGCAATAGCAGAATTTACTTCTATATATTCTTTTGCTGGTACTTTTAAAGAACTAGAATCAATAAAAAATGGTTTTAATATTTCACATTTTGCTTTTTTAAAAAACTCTTGGAAATATAAATCAACATTATTAATTGTTGCACCTGTACCTGTTATATAAACTTTGTCTATTCTATCTTTAGAAGTATTAATTATTTTTTTTGATTCATTTGCTATTTTATATAAAACTGGCATTACAATATCTATATATTCATTCTCATCTTCTTCTAAGCTTAAAACTTCATGAGCATAAATTGTAATATTTTTATACACATCATAAGCTTTTTTCCATGATAATTCTATTTTATTTATTTTTTGTGATATCTCATCCATTCCTGAATTTAAAACATCAACTCTACTAATTTGACCATCTATTATAGTTGTAATTTTTGTTTCATTTTCTATATTAATAATTGCAATATTTTCGCCCTGTTTTGGTTCAATAAGATTTGTTATACTTGTTGAAACTGGTGTCATTGAAGCTAATTTATACTCTGAAAGAATACTCAATTTTCTATCTATTTCATTTTTATTTGCAGATATATATAATGATTTATATTTATCATAATTATTTTTGTTTTCCATTAAAATATATCTTGATTCAAGCAAACTTTTATCATATCCTCTTGAATCACATAACATTTCAAATTCTATATCTAAAGATTTTGTAATATCCTTTTTTTCTAAAACTGAGAATACTTCAAAATAATTGTAAAGCTCATCTGATATATTTATACTTATTGGAATTCTTGAACTGTTTGTTTCATTTATAACTTTTTTTAATGCAACATCTAAATTCTCAAAAGCTTCAACATTAAAAGCTTCAACTTTTAATGTATCTTTGTTCTTTTTTAATTTTGCGTATTTTATTAAGTTTTTATCTACATAAATTCCCAAACAGCTTAACATTACATTTCTCCTTTGTTTACAGTAAAAAAACACATTTTTTTACATAAACATATAATATCACATTTTATTTCACTTTTATATGTATATTTATATCTTTTTTTACAAAAAATGTCAATAGTTTGACTTAGAAAAAAAGAGAAAAACTCGCTTATTTTATGGGTTTTTCTCTTTTCTAATAATTTTTCTATACATTCAATTTTATTTTACTTTTTTCCATAATTTATTTAACTAATTAATTTTATGTTTATATGAGCTTTATTTAATTAATTTACTTGTGTTTCCATAATTTATTTATAATTTATTTTATTCTCCTTCAAAATTTGTTTGTATATCAAGTTACTAATACTGTTAAGTTTTAACTTTTCCTGCATCAGTATATCAACATTTTAATATTGACATCATTTAATTTGCATATAATATTTGTTGAATCTTTTATATAACATTTATTGTAAATTTTCTTTTAAAACACCTTCTCTATATGCAATTAATAATTGTTTTAAATCTGAAATCTCTTCTTGCAATTTTTTTCCTATATCTGTATCAGCAACACTTTTTCTACTTACAACATCTTCTTTTAAAACTGTTTGAGTTCTAATATCTAATCCTTCTTTTATAGCTTTTGCTTTTGATTCAAAAGGTTCATTCATTGCTAAAACCAATCCGTGTGAATTATAAGTCAATGTATAACCAGCAATTCCAGTGGTTGGTTGATATGCTTTTGCAAAACCACCATCAATAACTATCATTTTTCCACCAGCTTTTACAGGACTTTCTCCATCTTTCGCTTTTACTGGTACATGCCCATTTATTATATGTCCCTCTTCAATACTTGTTTCAAAGTTTTCTAATATTTTATCACAAATTTCTTCGCTATTTATTAAACTATAATAAGGATTTTTATGCTCTTTATGTAGCTCTTTTTCATCAAGGAAATATCTCTCAAAAGTAGCGGCTTTGTCTTTACCAAATAATGGTGATTTTGGACCGCACCAAAAATACCACATTAAATCTATTGCTTCTTGATTTGCCTCATTTGGCTCTCCAAAATAAGCTTTATGTGCAACATTTTCTATATGATCTAATAGTTCTTTGCCTTTTAGTGATTTGCCTAAAATTTCTACTTTATCAAATTCTCCATTTTCCTTCATTGGTATGCAACCATGAAATAATATATTAGAATTAAATTTTTTATAAACATGCCCTTTAGAATATAGAAAATTAACATGAGCATTTAATTTTTCACTATGCATAAAAGAATTTTTTAATCTTTCCATAATTTCTTTTTCTTCTTTTGTTAGTTTATATGGATTTTTTATATCTATAGTAGGAAAATTAATATCATTTAATTTATATTCTTTACCATCTATTTTTACTACTCCTTTTTCAAAATCAATCTTGTCAAGTAGTAATCTATCTTTCATTTTATATTCTGGATGTTTCTTTATAAGCTGTCCTTCTACTTTAAATTGAATTACTGATATTGCTTTTTGAATTTTTGATAAAACAATTTTATCAGTATTACTATATTTAGACATTTCCTTATTTCTTGGAAGAAATGCTTTGCATTCATCATCTTTGTACATTTCAGTTGCAAAAATTGATAATGGTCTAATATTAATTCCATACCCTTCTTCTAATGTTGCTAAATTATCATATCTACTACAAATTCTTACAACATTACTAATACATGCTTCATTTCCAGTAGCAGCTCCCATCCAAAGTATGTCATGATTTCCCCATTCTATATCCAAACTGTGGAAATCCATTAATTTATCCATTATAATCGGGGCTCCTGGTCCCCTATCATAAATATCTCCAACTATATGCAAATGATCTATTGCCATTCTTTTAATTAATTCAGAAATTGCTACAATAAAATTATCTGCTCTATTTAAATCAATAATACTTTCAACAATCTGTTTATAATATTTTTCTTTGTTTGCATCTTCTCCTTGAAGATGTAAAAGTTCATCTATTATATAATCAAACCCCTTAGGCATTGCCTTTCTTACCTTTGAACGAGTATATTTTGAGCTCACAGCCTTAGTTACCTCAATTAATCTATATAAAGTAATTTTATACCATTCATTTAAATTACTTTTTTCTTTTTTTATCATATTAAGTTTTTCTTCTGGATAATAAATTAAAGTTGCTAAATCTTTTCTACTTTCTTCATCCAATGTTTTTTCATATATATCTTCGATTTTACTTTTTATTATACCTGAACCATTATTAAGAATATGTATAAATGCTTCATATTCTCCATGAATATCACTTAAAAACAATTCTGTTCCTTTTGGAAGGTTTAAAATTGCTTGAAGATTTATAATTTCTTCACTAACTTCTTGAATATTTTTATAAGTTTTACTTAATAATTTTAAATATTTATCCATATTTAAATCTCCTTTTTTCTTTTTAGAAAGCTTGGATAGAAAATATTTCAATCTAGTAAAAATATAAGTTTCTGATTTATTTCAATATTAAAATATTTTTCTATTTTACGATTTTATTAAAATTTTATGAAATTTATATGAATAACAAATGTATTTTTTGGAAAATATAAGTTTAAAATTTATAAAAAGGAGATGATTTTTTGAAACCTATTCAAAGTAAAGAAGAATATCAAACCTATGTAGATGAAAAAACGCCTAATTCTCCAATATTAAAAAATTGTTTTAATGCATTTTGGGTTGGCGGATTAATTTGTGCTATTGGTCAAATCATTTTTGAAATGTGTAAAATCCGTGGAATAGATGAAACAAATTCTTATACTATTGTATCTATGCTTTTAGTATTTGCTAGTGCTTTTTTAACAGGATTAAATATATTTAACAAAATTGGTAAATTTGCTGGTGCTGGTTCTTTAGTACCTATAACTGGATTTGCAAATTCTATTGTTTCACCTGCTATGGAATATAAATCAGAAGGATATGTAATGGGTGTTGGCGCAAAAATGTTTACTATTGCAGGACCAGTTCTTGTGTATGGTATTTCTTCAAGTATTATTGTTGGTTTAATTTACATTATATTTAATACTCAAAGTTTAACACTAGTTTGATATCCTTTTGGGGACGTTTGTTAATGGACATTTTTGTCCTCTTTATTACAGATGTTTAAAAAATAAATAATATCTATCCCTAACGGACAAAAATGTCCATTAACAAACGTCCCCCATCGGTCATTATTTTTTAAGGAGAGTGATTTTTATAAAAAAAGTTGGTAATCAAAGTTATATTTTATCTAACCCAATAAATATTGCTACTACAGCTTCTATAGTTGGTCCTAAGGAAAAAGAAGGTCCACTTCATCAATTCTTTGATCAATGTTTGGATGATGAATTTTGGGGTGAAAAAAGTTGGGAAAGTGCTGAAAGTAAAATAGTTAAAGAAACTGTTAATATGGCTATATCTAAATCAGGAATTGCTTCAAGTGATATAGATTTTTGTTTTGCTGGTGATTTATTAAATCAGTGTATTGCATCTTCTTTTGGATTAAGAGAAACTAATATACCTTTTATAGGTTTATTTGGCGCATGTTCAACTTTTGTTGAAAGTTTAATAGTTGCTTCAAGTTTTATAGATGGTGATTTTGCAAATAATGTAATATGTTCTGCATCAAGTCATTTTTGTAGTGCTGAAAAGCAATTCAGATTTCCACTAGAACTAGGAAATCAAAGGCCCCCTTCAAGTCAGTGGACTGTCACAGGTGCTGGATGTGCAGTTCTTACTAAAAATGGAAATGGTCCATTTATAACAAGTTTTACACCTGGAAAAATTGTTGATATGGGTATAAAAGATGCAAACAATATGGGAGCTGCTATGGCTGGTGCTGCTGAAGATACTCTTATCTCTCATTTTAAAGATACAGGAAGAAATCCAAGTTATTATGATGCAATATTTACTGGTGATTTAGGTCATATTGGAAAAGATATTCTAATAGATTTAGCCTCTTCCAAAGGGTACAACATAAAATCAAATTATAATGATTGTGGTGTTCTTATTTTTGATAAAGAAAATCAAGATACTCATTCTGGTGGTTCTGGCTGTGGTTGTATTGCAAGTGTATTTTCAGGATATGTTTATAAAATGCTACAAGAAAAAAAATATAAAAAAGTTTTAATGATAGCAACTGGAGCTTTAATGAATTCAACCAGTACCCAGCAAGGTGAATCAATACCTGGTATAGCTCATGCTATAAGTATTGAAATTTAATATATTATTTATATTAAAGGTTTCTAGGTATCCTAAAAAACCTAAATTTATTATAAAAGGATTTAACAATATGGATTGGTACATGATTTTAAAAGCATTTATTGTTGGAGGAGTTATTTGTATTATTGGACAGATTTTGATAGATAAAACTAAACTAACTCCTGCACGTATACTTGTAACTTATGTAACATTAGGAGTTATTTTAGGTGGTCTTGGCTGGTATAAATATTTAATTGATTTTGCTGGTTGTGGTGCAACAGTTCCATTAACAGGATTCGGTAATCTACTTGCTAAAGGAACAATATCAGAAATTAGTTCTTCTGGTTTTATTGGTGCATTTACTGGTGGAATTAAAGCAGCAGCAGGAGGAATCGCAGCAGCAATTTTCTTTGGTTATATTGCTTCTTTGGTATCTAAACCTAAGATTAAGAAACAATAATATTTTACAAGTTATTAAAACTTCTAATAAAATACAAAACACTTACCATTGAGTTTATGTTTATAAATTAATTGTAAATATTGTACAATTAAATGCAGATTGTGACATAAAAATACAAACACACGATTAAAACTCAATAAAACTAGTTTGACCTTTTTATGCAAACATGTTATCATACTATGGATAAGTTTCATATTTACAAATCTAAAGCTCAGCATTTCAAAAATTATTATTTAGAGGTGATGTGTTGTGAAACTCGTGTACAATGGTTCTATTGATATCCACGGCGGTCCAAAATGCAATTTTAGGCTTTTAGAAGTTGGAGAAGCATATGAGGCCTCGTGGACAGTATACATGAGTGGTTTTGAACGGTACATTGTCAAGATTGACGACGTAGAGCATTTTTTCCCTGTGGAATGGTTTGTTAACATAACTGAACTTCAGTTAAAACATAAATCCACAGTTGGAGTCTGCTTATGTTACCCTACAAAGGGTAAAAGAGCTTCCGTTATTGTTAGTGTTACAGATACCAGTGTAAAATATCTCAATACGACTCTAGTAGAGTCATTTGAAGAAATTGCACCCGACTGGTTTCTTTTCACCACCAAAAGTGGAAGTCACTATATCGTTCAGGTTGACCCAGACTATTTACTGTACAAATTATCAGATGATCCAAACGCGAATTTCTAATTTTTAGGTGAATCTTATTCACAAAAATGTGCCCCAGTGCAAGCTGGGGCACGCTTTTTATAGCTTTACATAAATTTGCCTTTTTTACTAGTTTGTGCTATAATGATTTTATGGGATTTGATGTTCAACTTTATTTAGCTGACCTTTTGGCTATTTGTTGAACTAACATGGTTTTGAAGATTTATTTTAACACAGAAAGGTTGACTAACATGAAAAAATCTTTGATCGCATTGTTCCTGGTTGTGTGCTGCTTCTTTGGGGTCTGCCCCACTGCTTTCGCCGCCACGACCGCCGACACAGCGCCGTACGGCTTTACCTATGATGACGCCTCCTCGGGCTGCACCTGGTACAAGCTGTACACCTATGACCGCCGGCAGGACGCCCACGTTCCCAGCAAAAGCTTTTACAGCATCGGCAGCACCGTGTATAACAACAATGGAACCGTTCTTGCGAGCAACTCTGCTGGCTCCGGTTCCCGTTACAACGGCTTTGCCACAAATGGCGATTTCTTCTACGTCACCAGCGCTGGTGCACTGATTAGCGTTGGAAGCGATGGTAAGCAATCGACTTGGTACGCTTCTGGCGTAACATGTCTGCTTTACAACAGCGACGATCTGGCAACTTCGGTGCAAACCACAAGTGGTAACCAGTCTCTTACTGGTAGCACCGTTCCCAGTACGCCGACTCAGCCTTCCCAGCCGTCTCAACCCAGCCAGCCTTCTCAGCCTTCTGTTCCTCAGAGGCCGGGAAATAACACCAGCCGTGTTGAAATGTACACCAACGCTGAGAGCGAGTTCGTTCGTAACGCTTACGAGTTTGGCAACCTGAAGGTTTCCATCATTGTGAGCAAAGACGAAAAGAGCGTTCTCAATGCAACTCACGGCGTCCGGCTGTCCGACACCCTTAAGGGTGCTAAATTCTTGGGATTCGATACCAGCTACAACGTGTACCTCTACGAAAGCAATGGTACTCTGTACCGTTTCACTTTCGGAAACTGGTACTCTGCGGAGAAGGTTACCCTGGACAGCAAGTTCAAGACCTTCAGGACTGACAGCAATGGTTTCCTCTCGGAAATCGTTACAGAGAAGTCCACTTACACCCTGAAGCAATTCACCTCCACAAACGACAAGTGGATTGCTAAGGAAACCTACGCTGTCGTAAAGGACACCTATGCTACCTTGTACACCAAGGGCACAGTTGAAAGCAACACTCTGATGCTTACAGACGGCTCCCTGTATCTCAATGGGACGATTATCGCCTCGAGAATCTATACAGGGTGGTACATGTCAAACATCACCGCTTTCGGCTTCATCTCTGATAAGCAGTTCTGCTATATCAGGGATAATCAGGTGTTCGTCAGTTCCATCTATGACCGCCCTCAGGACGGCTATCGGTTCTGTTACGACGCTGCGAGCTTCAACACCAACAAATTGGGACTCGTAACACAAGTGGTCTTGACCAACGGCAAAACATTGAATATCACGTAACGTTCGTGATGTTCACATGCTGGCACTTCGGATTACGGTAAATTAGCACTTTCAAATCCCTTACTATTGCAATCTTCAAACCATGTTGGGGGCGGTTTTCCGCCCCCGCGTTTTTTATTTTATAAAGTTTCTTTATTTTTTAAAAATACCGAACATTTTTTCGAAAAAGTATTGACATTTTATTTTTTAAATTGTAAAATAAAACAAACAAAGTTTTACCGAACATATATTTTGTAGGAGGATAAAAAAATGAATATTTTTAAAAGAGTAAAAAGCAATAATATCAAGGAATTTGAATATAGTAATAATGAACATTTCATATTAGGAAAAGATGAAACTTTATTACCAAAATTCACTAGAATTTTCGGATTAAATTACTCTGTAAATGTATATTATTTAAATATAGAAAAACCAGAATTAAATCTTGAAGAAAATTTTATAAATATTCATTTACCTATGAATTATAGAAAAAGAAATAATCAAAAATTATTAAATACCATTTTATTAAAAATGTATACAAAAATAGCTGAAAACGAAATAGAAAATGTTATGGAAAAAGCAAGACATACTTTTGGATTTGCGCCTGAAGACTATGAAATTCAAAAAATTTCTGGCTATCTTGCTACATGTGATAAAGACTTACAAGCAATTCTTGTAAACCCATATATTGTAATGTATTCAAAAGAAATTATTGAATATATAATTTTCCATGAATTCTGTCATTTAAAATATAAAACACATTCAAAAAAATTTTATGATATGTTAAAAAAATATAAACCAAATTTTGAATCAATATCAAAGCAAATACCTAATTTAAAATATTAGAATATAAATTTTTATATTCTCCATTTTATACTATTAAAATTCAGTTTTCATAGTATCAACATATTTTTATTTAAATAAGAACAAAAGTGAATATTATAATAATTGCAAAAGTAAAAACTAAATGCCAATATCCTCGTATTTGTTTCCGTGTCAATTTTGCATAGTAAAATTGTGTACAAATTTTAGAAAAGTTATTCTATAATAGAAATTACTAAGCAAATTCCTATTATAGGATTAAAGCGGACACTATAATAATTGTAAAAATGCAAATATCCTCATCTTTTTTCTTCAATAACCTATCTGCGCATTTTTTACATCTAAAAATACTATATATTCTGATTTTATTTTATAAAATCGTGCCCAACTTTTACTTAAAGCTTTATATAATAGAAATCTGAAAGCAATCTTTTATTATATAAAAAATGAACCCTTCTTATTAAACAGATTCGTCTAACAATTAGGTTCATTTTGAAATATTTAAATTCACTTTTTTATTATTTAACTACTATATTGTATATTTTTCCTTTTACATAAATTTCTTTTACTACATTTTTTCCTGCCAAAGCATTTTTAATTATTTCATTACTATCTACTATAGCCTTAACTTCTTCTTGAGAAGCTTCTTTATTAGCAGTAATAACAGCTTTTACCTTTCCATTTACTTGTACTGGTATTTCTATTTCATCATCAATAGTTTTAGCTTCATCATATTTTGGCCAAGGTGTTTCATTTATTGTCTTAGTCTCTCCTAGAATATTAAATAATTCTTCTGTCATATGTGGTGCAAATGGATTTAATAATTGTAAAAATGTTTTATATTCTGCCTTATTAATCTTTTTATCCTTATAAAATTCATTTGTCATTTTCATAAATTCTGCAACTGAAGTATTAAATTTCATTTCCTCAATATCTGAAGTAACTTTTTTTATAGCTTTATGCATCATTTTTTCATGCTCTTTAGAATATTCATCTCCGTCTACCAAAATATCTTGCATATTCCATACTCTATCTAAGAATTTGCCACATCCTCTAATAGATTCCATAGACCATGGTGCTGTTTGATCAAAAGGTCCCATAAACATTTCATATACTCTAAAAGTATCTGCACCAAACTCTTTAACTATATCATCAGGATTTATAACATTTCCTTTTGATTTAGACATTTTTTCACCATTTCCACCTAAAATCATACCATGTGAAGTACGTTTTTGATATGGCTCTTTTGTTGGAACAACACCAATATCATATAAAAATTTATGCCAAAATCTTGAGTATAATAAGTGAAGTGTTGTATGCTCCATTCCTCCATTATACCAATCTATTGGTGACCAATATTCTAATGCTTCCTTTGAAGCCAAAGCTTCTTTATTATGAGCATCCATATATCTTAGGAAATACCATGAAGAACCTGCCCACTGTGGCATTGTATCTGTTTCTCTTTTAGCATCCTTACCACAACATGGACATTTTGTTTTTATCCATTCTGTTTGTTTTGCTAAAGGTGACTCTCCATTTTCTCCCGGTTCATAATCTTCTATATCTGGAAGTACGAGTGGTAATTCTTCTTCTTTAATTGGATTCCAGCCACAATCTTCGCAATATACCATTGGTATTGGCTCTCCCCAATATCTTTGACGAGAAAATACCCAATCACGTAATTTATAATTTACTTTTCTTTCTCCTAATTTCTTTTCTTCAATATAATCTGTTGCCTTTTTTATAGCTTCTTTTGAAGATAATCCATTTAGGAAATCTGAATTTATAGCAACTCCTTTTTCAACATCTGTAAAGGCTTGAGGTTTTTCATATAATGAATATGTGTATATATGTTCTTCTGTTGTTAAATATTCATTTAATTTATCTGCATTTACCCATACTGGATATTGAATTTTTTGTTCTTCTTCTGATACTTTTTCTTGTTTTAATGAATTTAAAGTTACAGCAACAGTATAACAAGTAATATCTCTATTTACATCTTTATGTGCAGCATAAAATTTTGATTTATAAATAAAATCAAAAACATAATCCACTCTAAAATCAGTATAACCAGTTTCTTCTCTAAGCTCTCTAGCTGCTGCTTCTACTGGCGTTTCTTCTCCTTCAAATCCACCCATAACAAAATTCTTAAATCCAAATTTATCATTGTTTACACATAAGAATTTTTTTTCTGTTGGATGTTTTACAACTACATTAATGACTTTTCTTTCTGTATTTTTCTTATCTGGTCTTACTTCTGAATCTCCTGTTCCATAAAATACTGGTGCAATAACTTGTTTTATAGGTAAATTAAATTTAGTTGCAAATTCAAAATCTCTATCATCATGTGCAGGAACTGCCATAATAGCACCTGTCCCATAAGTAATTAAAACATAATCAGAAATCCAAATTGGAATAGCTTCATTTGTTAATGGATTAATTGCTTTAAGTCCTTTAATTTCAACACCAGTTTTTTCTTTATTTAACTCTGATCTTTCAAAATCAGATTTTAAAGCAGCTTTTTTCTTATATTCTTCTACTTCTGATAAATTAGTAATTTTATCTGCATATTTTTTTATTAATTCATGTTCTGGAGCTACAACCATATATGTTGCTCCAAATATTGTATCTGGTCTAGTAGTATAAATTAATAAAGAATCATTTTCACTAGAATTAATTTTCTCTACTTTTGAATCTTTATTAAATATAATATCTTCATCAGAGGCAACTTTAAAATTAACCTCTGCCCCTTCACTTCTACCTATCCAATTCTTTTGTTGAGCTTTTATTTTATCTAAATAATCTATATCATCTAAATCATCAATTAATCTTTGAGCATATTCTGTTATTTTAAGCATCCATTGTGATTTTTCTTTTTGCACTACTGGGCTTCCACATCTTTCGCAAACACCATTAACAACTTCCTCATTTGCTAATCCAACTTTACAACCAGTACAGAAATTAATTGGCATAGTAGCTTTATAAGCTAATCCATGTTTATATAATTGAATAAAAATCCATTGTGTCCATTTATAATATTCTGGATCTGTTGTATTTACTTCTCTTGACCAATCAAAAGAAAATCCTAAAGATTTTAATTGTTCTCTAAAATGATTTACATTATTTTCTGTTGTTATTTTTGGGTGAACATGATTTTTAATAGCATAATTTTCAGCTGGGAGTCCGAAAGCATCAAAACCAATAGGATACAAAACATTATATCCTTCCATTCTTTTCTTTCTTGCAATAATATCTAATGCTGTATAAGATCTTGGATGTCCTACATGTAGACCTTGCCCTGATGGATAAGGAAATTCTATTAATCCATACCATTTCTTTTTATTTGTAAAATCTTGTTTTGCATTAAAAGTTCCTTCTTCATACCATTTTTTTTGCCATTTTTCTTCTACTTCTTTAAAATTATATCCCATAGCTTTCTCTCCCTTTTCTTTATTATGATGTTTTTTATTATATATCACTCTAGGCATTTTTGCAATATTAAAAAAAATCAAAAATTATTTTTAATAACCTTTGATTTTTTTACCAAATTTACTTTTTAATTTTATGCTTTTTTAGCAATCTCTGCAAGTTCTGCAAAGGCTTTGCTATCTGAAACAGCTATTTCTGCTAACATTTTTCTATTTATTGTTACATTAGCTTTTTTAAGTCCAGCTATCATTTTGCTGTATGTTAATCCATTCATTCTAGCTGCTGCGTTAATTCTAACTATCCATAATTTTCTAAAATCTGATTTTTTATCTTTTCTTCCTACATAAGCATACATTCCAGATTTCATAACTGCTTGTTTAGCATTTCTAAATCTATAATGTTTTGCTCCATAGTATCCTTTTGCTTGTTTTAATACTTTTTTATGTCTTGCTCTTGTTGTTCTTGCTGTTTTTACTCTTGCCATTTATTTTCAACTCCTTCTATCCTAAATTTAATCCTAGTTACCATATGGTAATAATCTTTTAATTCCTGCTTCTACAGTTTTATCTGCATATGCATTTTGAATTTTTCCTGTTTTTCTTTGTCTTGTTGTTTTTGTAGCTAAACGATGTCTTCTATTAGCTTTTGTTCTTTTTACTTTGTCTTTAGCTGTATAAGAGTATCTCTTACTTGCAGCCTTGTTTGTTTTTAATTTTGGCATTTTGAAATCTCCCTTCACATTTTTTTATATTTTTTTTGTTAAAATTACAAACATTGTCTTACCTTCCAAAAATGGCTTTTTCTCTACTGTTGAAATATCAGCTAAATCTTCAACAAATTTATTTAAAACTGTTTCACCAGCTTTAACATTATTTAATTCTCTTCCTCTAAATCTAACAGTAAATTTTACTTTATTACCAGCCTCTAAAAAAGCTCTAGCATTTTTACTTTTAAATCCAAAGTCATGGTCTCCTATATTAGGAGTAACCCTTATTTCTTTTAATTCAACAGTTTTTTGATTCTTCCTAGACTCTTTTTCTTTCTTAGCTTGTTCAAATTTGTATTTTCCATAGTTCATTAATTTACAAACTACTGGACTTGCATTTGGTGAAACTAATACTAAATCTAAATTCTTTTCTTCTGCAAGCTCTAATGCTGCATCTAAAGAAAGAACTCCTAATTTTTCTCCTGTATCACTAATTACTTGAACTTCTTTTTCTCTTATTTGTCTATTTATAGGCAATTCTTGTTTTATAATAAAACACCTCCAAAAAAAAATTTGACTTATTTTAAAAAGCCAAATCCACATACTAATTCCAATAATTATATTAATCATAACTATTTAAATTCTAACCTTATGCTCTTAACTTAAGATAAGGTGAGAAGTGGATACTTCTTCTTAAAACATTAATATATTACTACTTTTTTTAATGTTTGTCAATACTTTATCATATTTTTTCTCAAAAGTATAAAAGTAAATAATATTTAAAATGTATTTTATTTAATTGCATATTCTTCTAAAAAACAAAAGAGTACATTATGATAATTGCAAAAAACAAACGCAAATGTCCTCTCCTTTTCTCTGCAATAACTTATCTGTAGTTCATTTCATTTGCTACATCTAAGAAATGTTTTTGCACCAATTTTACATAGTAAAATTGTGCTCAAATTTTGGCGAAGCTTTTAGAATTTTTTAGCAATTTCCTATAATATAAAAAAGAACTTTAAAAAGTTCTTCTTTTACTATTTAATTACTTTTTTCTTTTTTGCTAAAAATTGATAAAATCTTTTCTTTTATTTTTTCAAAAAAACTTTTTGCTTTTAAAATATTAGTTTCTGAAACTAAATTATTTTCTGATTGTGCTATATTAGTTTCTTCAACATGATCAGTAAAATCTTGTATATCAGTATTTTGCTCTGTATATTGGCTATATCTTTGAACAACTCTAGGTTTCGTAAAATCTTCTTTTTCTTGTCCTTCAGTCTTTTCATCTGATGAATTATTTCCAAATAATTTATCTACGCTAAATTTATCTCTCATTTGCTCTTCTAATTTTTCTTGATTACGAAGCATTATACCATATAATTCTTTTTTTCTTTCTTCATCTTCACACCAATATTTTAAATGTAATAATGCAATTATTTCTAAAGTATACCTTTTTAAACCTTGATTTTGAAGTGGCACATAAGGGTCAACTTTTACATAATAATTTGGATCTTTAAGCTCAGAAAAAAAAGCTAAAATTTTTTTAGGAACTTTATCTATGTATTTTTGATTCATATGATTAATAATATAATCAACTTCTGCATAAGCTCGTATGTCATCAATCGTAATTACAACACTCATTTGTAACCCCTCACTATCATTTGTATTTATCTTTCTATATTATCTTTATTTACTTCTTGTCCTATTTCTGTTTTTCCATTTTCTAAAACGTCATTTACTATTTCTTCTGCTGTTCTTGAATCTTTTTCTAGGGCTTTACTCTGTTCATTAACTTTTTGACCAGCTTCTATAGTAGCATTTAAATTTGTATTTTCTGCATTAGCTAAAGAAGCTTCTAACATTGCATTTTCATCTTTTGAGGCAGTAACTGTTTCTGCTGAATATTTTGCTATTAATACAAGTTTTTCTTGAACTGAACTCATTTTTTCTTCGCCTGTCCAACCAGAAAAAGTATACTTTACTTGATTTGTTGGTTCTTTAACAGGTGTTTTTCCATTATATTTTACAGCTTCTCCACTGTTTATAAATTGACGATCAAGAATTGTTTTTCTATCTTCATCTAGAAAAATTACTTCATATTGTTCCACTTTGCTACACCTCCATTTATCCTTTGTAAAATCACTTATATTATATTATTACTAATTTCTTTTTGCAATACTTTTATTTAAATTCTATTCCAGTTGTATTTAATTCATCCGCTAGCTTACTATCTTCAGTGGAAACTGTAAAATATATTCCTTCAAAAATATATTTTAAGACTTCTTTTTCATAATCTGTAATTTTATTTCCATTATATAAATTTATTGCTTCTCTTACTAATTTTTTTGTACTTTTTGGAATTTCACTAGAATTTTCTTTCATTTCACTAGAAATATTATTCATTAATTCTTCATAGTATTTTTCTTCTAAATGTCTTATAAAAAGCTTATCTATTTCTTCATCTAAAATAGCTTGTTTAGGAGCCCAATATGATATATATTCATCACCTTGTCCCATATAATTATTTCTATCTTCCTCTATTATTGCTAAAACCTGCTGTTCTTTTTCAAAATCTCTTTCTAAATTATTACTCTTTTTTAAATTTTTAATTGTAAATAGAATAATTAAACTTATTACACAAATTATACAAATAACTTTTAGAGTTTTTTTCATAATATCCACCATTTCTTTATTTTTAATAAAATACAAATAAATTGTTTTTTATTATGTTATCATTACTTATATGTTTTTTCAAGAAAACTATAAAACTTATTTTTTAAACAAAGCTAAAAATACTTAATATGCAAAATAAACTTTTTTCTAAATTGCCTAAATATTATATGTAAAAGATAAAACTTTTCTAAATTGTCCACATCTTTCCTCTGCAATAACTTATCTGTAGCTCATTTCACATAATTAAGAAATGTTCGCTCACACAAAATTACTAATACTATTTAAGTTTTAGCTATTACAGTATCAGTATATCAATATTTTTAATATTGGCATTATTAAATTTGTGTGTAAAATTAGCGCAAGCTTTTATTTAGTATGATGCATAGCTCTTTTCTACTAAATAAAAAAGCAGTGCCACCTTAGCACTACTTTCCTATGAATTCATATAAACTTTATATAATTCCTATTTTTTATTTACTAAATCTTTTAATGCTTTTCCAGCTTTAAATACTGGAGCTTTTGATGCAGGTATTTTGATTTCTTCTTTAGTTTGTGGGTTTCTTCCTTTTCTAGCTGCTCTTTTTCTTACTTCAAAAGATCCAAATCCAACTAATTGAACTTTCTCACCTTTTGTTAAAGATTCTGTTACTACGCTAACAAATGCGTTTACAGATTCTTCTGCAGATTTTTTTGTTTCTCCTGTTTTTGCAGCTATTGCTGCGATTAATTCAGCTTTGTTCATTTTAAAATTACCTCCTAATAGATTTTAGTGTTATGTAGAATATCTATTAATTTGTTCTACAATATTTTTATTCGCCAAAATGTGCTAAAATCCTTCTTTTTTTTATTTTTTTTTGAAAAATTTACTTATTTTTCAGCTTTTTTAAGAATTTTTTTCCGGTTTGTCTGCTATTTATAAGGCTTTCACGAGATTTCATTTTTCTTTAAAATTTTCATAAAAAAGCAGCAAAAAATATAAATTAGTATAGCAAAGAAAATAGAACTTATTGTACAAATATTAATATTTATATTTTTTAATACTAAAAAATTATATATTTTTAATGAAAAAAATATCATAATCGCACTTGCTAAAATAGGTTTTATCCCTTTTTTAAGCAAATTTAATTTTATATCAATATTTCTTATTAATGCAATATATACAATTATAAATGAAACTATATTTGATAATATATTTCCTATAATTGCTCCTTTTTCATATATTCCCTCTACTCTTATTAATATTATATTAGAAAATATTTTTACTAATAATCCAATTACTGATGCTAAAACTGGTACATTATTTTTCCCCAGACCTTGAAGGATTCCATTTATAGTCTGTACAAGTAATGAAAATATTATACTAAAAGATGCTATGCTAAGTAAAATTGCTCCTTCATTTGCTCTTGGATATAATAAATCAAAAATTTGCTCAGAATAAAAACACATTCCAAATGTAGATGGTATTCCTATTATAATAGTAATTAATATAGAAGTTTCTATTTTTTTTACTATTCCTGATATATCATTAATTGCCTTCTTTCTGGATATTTCTGGTATTAACGCTGTTGAAATTGCAATATTAAATGATAATGGTAATGCTATTAATATATCCACTTTAGAACTTAATATTCCATATTTTATAATTGCAGTTTCTTCTCCTAAAATATTTTTAAGTATTCTAACTACTGTAACAGAATCAACATTTTTTCCTAATGATGTTAAAATAGCACTTGTAGTCATAGGAATTGATATTATCAAAACTTTTCTTATTATAGTAAATATTCTTTCTTTAGGAAAATTATATTTACTTAAATATATATTTTGTTTTTTTATTTTTCTATACTTTTTTAATATGTACATTAGGCTACAAAAAGTCGCTAAAGTTGTTGCAAAATTTGCGATTGCAGCTAAAATTTCTGTATTTGAATTTGGAAATCTTGATAATATTTCTACAAGTGTAATTGTTAATACTGATTTGATTATTTGTTCAAAAAACTGCGATTTGGCTGTAACATATATTTTATTCTCTCCATTGCAATATCCTCTAACAACAGAACTTATTGAAACAAAAAATATTGCTGGCGATAAAACCATTAAACTCAATTTTGTTTCTGGTATTTGTAAAATGTTTTCAGCAATAAAACCAGAAAAAATAAATAATGTAACTGTTCCAAAAAATCCAATTACTGCAAAAACAAATACTGATATTTTGAATATTCTTTCTAAATTTGTGTAATCTTTTATGGATTTTTTCTCCGAAATAATTTTAGAAATTGCATTCGGAACTCCAATAGAAGATATTGTAAGTAATAATGCATATATCTGATATCCGCTCATATATATAGCATTTCCTTCATCTCCAAATCCATTTTTATTTGTTATATATAAACTATAAATAACTCCAAAAATTTTTATAAGAATTTGAGATATTACTAATGATATTATTCCTTTAAAAAAATCGGTAATTTCTATTTTTTTCAAGACTTTCCCTCTCTCAAAATCAATTTTTATTAAATTTTATTAAAAATTTATATTTTTATTCTTATTTTTCTTACGGAAATCAAGGTTTTTTTGCCAAAAAGCTTGATTTTTTTCCCATTTTGTAAGATAATATATATGTATAGTTTTTTATAAAGAGGAATTTAATTATGATTATGAAATACATTGATAAATTTTTGAAATTATTAAAAACTGATAGGAATACCTTTGCTACTTATATTTTAACATTGATTTCTATCTATATTTGTGTTGACAGAATTGTAGAAGTACTATTTATAGTTTTCTCTGGATTATCTGTATCTTATTGGGGTCCAATAACATATACACTAGCTTTAGCATGTCCAGTATTTGCATTTTACTTCTCTCCTTCATCAAAATTTGCTACAGATAAATACACAAAAACATCTTTCTTTTATATATACGCTTCAGCGTTACATATAGTAGTAATATCAATGATTGTTCAATGGATAAACCATTTAGGATGGTTATTACTTTTCTCTGTACCAAACTATTCTTATATTATTGCAAATTTTATGGATTTAATAAAGCCTGCTTTTTCAGCATTTGCTTGGTATATTCCAGTATGTACAATATTCCCATTTTTTAAATGGTTATATACAAAAGTTGATGACACATTATACATTAAAGAATCAATTTGGGATTATGGCGGAATAGATTTATCAGACAAATCTATTGGAATGGGTCCATTTACTTGTGAAATGTTCTTATGTAGAGACAGAGAAACTGGAAAAACAATCAAAACTCCAGAATCTAGGCGTTTTGAATCTACTTTAATTGTTGGTGTATCTGGTTCAGGAAAAACTTCAATGATGTTTGAGCCAATGATTGCAAGAGATTTAGAGAAAAAATATTTTTTCAAAGAAACTTCAAAAGAATTAGGATATACAGCATTGCGTACTAATATAGCTACTCTTTCTTGTCCTTTTTCTAATGATTATATAAATGAAAACTTTAATTTAAATATGATTACACCTGTACCAAGTAAAGAAAAAGTTTTCAAAGCATATTTTGCAAAAATGCTTTATAATTATGATGGTGAAAATTCAATTTACAAAAATCTTGGTATAACTTATATGGCTCCTGATTATGAATCAATAACTCATGTAAAGGATATTGCAAATAACTTTGGTGTTAAATATCATATCATAGACCCAAATGACAATAGCTCTATAGGATTAAATCCATTCACTTATGAAGATCCTATGAAAACTTCAATAGCTATATCTTCTATCCTAAAAAGAATGTACGCATCTGAAGAAGTACCAAATTTTGGAAATCATGATGAAGCTTTTATGGAAAATATAGTTACTCAAGCCATTGAAAATTTAGTATTAATGTTAAAAGAAGTTTATCCTAGAGAACATGAAGGCTTACTTCCAAACTTAGAAGATTTATTAGAACTATTAAATGATTTTGATTTAATAGAACAAATGGCAGAACAAATGAAGCAATATCCAGAACTTGCTGAAGAATATAAAATTCAGCTTGGATACTTTAAGAAAACATTCTATAAAACTGCTCAAGGTCGTGAAGAAACAGCAAGATACTTACAAGCTTCTGCTTCACAACTTGAAAATCTACTTAGGTATCCAGGTGTTAGAAATATATTATGTAACAGAGCAAATAATTTAAATTATGATAAAGCTTTAGTAAATGGAGATGTAACTTTAGTATGTACACGACGTGGCGATTTAGGAGCTAGTATACACAAAGCTTTTGGTCTATTCTTTATACTACTTATGCAACAATCAGTATTATCTAGACCAGGAAACGAAAAAACTAGAATCCCCCACTTCCTATATATTGATGAATTTCCACCTTTTGTATGTAAAGCAACAGAAGATATATTTACTTTATATAGAAAATATAGAGTTGGAACAATTATATCATCTCAAAACTTATCACAATTTGGTATTAAAAATGATTATAACTTTAGACAAACAATTTTAGCTAACTGTACTACTAAAGTTATATTTGGTAATAACACCCCAGAAGATAATGAATGGTGGGAAAAAGAACTTGGAGATAAGAGACGTTGGATGTTTACTCATGATTATAAGACAGATCAAGGTAAATATGATGATACTTACAAGAGCATCAAGTGGCAATGGATACCAAACTTTAAGGCTGGTAAGGTTCAGGCATTAAAATTTAAATTCATTATATATAAAACAAAAGATTTAAAAGGTAAAAACCTTGTTGGTCAAGCAAAAATCGATTTCTTGGAATCAAGATATAAAGAAAAACAAAAAATTAAAAAATATAATTTTAATAAATTTACAAATGGAATATCAACAGCTGGTAGTGATAATGATGATTATAGCAAAAATAAATTTGATTTAAGAAATATTAATTTCCATGCTAAACCAGATAATCCAAATGATATGGATCCAATTCAAAATAATGAATCAAATTTATCTTATAAGTTCGATAATGAAGATGCAATAACATCATTTAACTCAAATAATAATTAATTTTTTAAAATAAATATGTAATAAAAAGTGGGAAGCCTGAATACCCACTTTTTTATTTACCATTATAAACTTAAAATTCTATCTTTTCAAAACACTTACAAATATTTTATTTTTCCTTTTCTTCTTTTTCACCAGTTGTTAACATTATATCCTCCTCTTTTTCCTCTTTAGCACTTGTTTTTATACTATCTAATATATTAATAAATTTAATAGCTTCTCTTTGCTCTTCTGAGCCAAATTTATTAAAGTCTGCTGATAAGTTTTCTAATTTTTCAATTCTTGTTACTGTATTTTTTAAATCTTTATTTACGTAATTATTAATTTCTTTTATTCCTTCATTATTAAATTTTTTTATTCCATCTACTAATTCATTACTTCCATTTAATAATGTATTTGTACCTGATTCTAAATCATTAGTTCCATTTTTCAAACTATTTGTTCCGTCTGATAATTTATTTGCACCTTGGTCTAAGCTTATTGCTCCATTTGCAAGTTCATTTGCTCCACTTGCTATTGTTCCAGCTGCTTCTGTTAATTTATTATTTGCTGACAATAGTTGTGATGATGAGGAATTTAATTGATCTAATGCTCCTTTAAAATTACTTGATCCTGCACTTAATGCTGATATAGCACTTTGTGCATCCCCTGCACCTTTAGCAACTGCCGAAGCACCATCTGAAACTTTTTTTGCACCTTCTGTTAGAACTCCTATTGTTCCTTTTATTGTATTCATAACATCTGTATTTGCTGATGTATTATTTGCAGTATAAGTTATTGGTTCATTTAAACTTGTAGCTACTCCATTTAGTTCTGCATCATTACCTCTAAGTGCTGCTATTGTAGCTGTATTTGCAGCTATTTGACTTTCAATACTTGCTTTAGCATTCTCATCTGTTAAAGTACTTGCTACTATTTTTAATGCTTCATTATTTGCATTTAATGTATCTAATAAATCTTCATTATTTGATGTTATACCTTGAATTTTTGATATTTTATCTGAGTTGTTCGGAGTTACTGATACTGTATTTGAAGTGCTTTTAGTTACTGGTATTCCATTTAATGTACTATTAAGAGCATTTAGTCCATTATATAAATCTTGTGCACCAGAGCTAACAGAATTTGCACCAGCAGATAATGTTGGAGCATTTGCATTTAAACTTGCCAGACCTCCATTAATAGCATCATAGCTTGAATTCATTGTGCCTATTGCACCAGTTAAACTATTTACTGCCCCATTAAATTCTTTTGATTTGGATGTATATTCTGTTGCACCGTTTTTTAAAGAGTTAGCACCTGTTGTAAGTTTAGAAGTTCCACTTTTTAATGTGCCAACACCATCACTTAATTCATTTGCACCACTATTTAATTTTTTTGCTCCATCATTTAGAACTACAACTCCATCATTTAATCTTATAGCTCCATCTTCTATTTTGTTAGTTGCATCTTGAAGGTCATTTACTTTTTCAAAAAGCTCATCTGTTTTTTCTAAAATATCATCTATTTCTCCATTTTCCAATATCTTGGGTGTGCAATAGCTCATTATGTTTCCCATTTCAAAATTTGTACTATCCATAGTAATTTCTATTTTACTTGGAATCTCTACTTCTTCTTTTGAAATATTTAAACTCTCTTGTATTCCTGGCATTGCAATTCCCATTACTATAGTTTTGCTTCCATCATTAATGAGTTTTCCATTTGAAATCTTAATATTTTTATTATTCTCATTATCAATTATTGTTCCTGAAATTACAAAAAATGGTGTATACAATGTTTCATTTTTTCCATTAATATCGACTTCATTTTCTAACTTATTAATATACTCTAATGTTATTTTTACGTTTCCATTTTTTCCTGCTAATTCTTCTGACGAAATTTCCTTTCCATCTAATTCATATTTTACTTTACAATCAACTGGTAAATCCTTTTGAACTTCATTTTGAACGATTTCATCTTCATTTAAAAAAGTACTTACTATTGTTTTATATTTTTTACCATTTGAATCTAATTTCGAATAAACAGTTTCTTCATTTGTAAAAGCTAATATTGGCATTGTATAAATTAATAATGTAAGTAATACTGTAGCTGAAATAATCTTCTTATTTAATTTTTTCATAAAAATTCCTCCCTTAATTTATTCTCTAATTATCTATCATTTCTATTTTTAATAGAATTTAATTTTAATATTTTCTACTTTCAAAAACTAATTCTTGAGTTTACTCATTCCTACTGTTGTTTTACAAACAATCCTATCAAATAACAATAAAAATGCAGGTAATGCCACAATTACTGTAATCATACTAACTATTGCTCCTCTTGACATTAATGTACAAAGAGAACCTATCATTTCTATTTTTGAATAAGCTCCTACCCCAAAAGTTGCTCCAAAGAAACATAAACCACTTACTGCAATAGAACCTATTGAAGTTTCTAATGCTAAATTTATTGATTCTTTTTTATCTTTTCCTTGTTTTCTATTGGTAATATATTTTGTTGTTATCAAAATTGCATAATCTATTGTTGCTCCAAGTTGAATTGTTCCAATAACAATAGATGCTATAAATGGTAATATTGTATTTGTGTAATAAGGAATCCCCATATTAATAAATATCGCAAACTCTATAACACAAATTAGTATAACTGGTAGGCTAATAGATTTTAATACAAATATCATTATTACAAAGATAATTCCTATTGAAACAGTATTAACACTATTAAAATCATGATTACTTATTTCAACTAGATCTTTCATTAAAGGTCCTTCTCCTGCTAAAATTGCATTTTCATCATATTCCTTTAAAATAGTATTTATTTTATCTACTTGTTCATTTAGCTCATCTGTCGCCATTTCATAACTTGAGTTTAAAATTACTAATTGATATTTATCATTTTCTACCTTATTTAAAATATCATCTGGCAATACTTCTTTTGGAATTCCTAAATCAGCAATTTTAGATAAACTTAAAGTCCATTCTATACCATCTAGTTCTTCTATTTTAGCAAGCATTTCATTTGTTTTTTCATTAGAAATATTTTTATCTAACAAAACAATCTCTGTTGATACCATATTAAATTTCTCTTTAAGTTCTGTATTAGCTGTTATACTTTCTAAAGTTTTTGGCAATGATTTATCTAAATTATAATAAATATCTGTATTTTGATATCCATAAAATGCTATTGGTAAAATAATTATAAATATTAAAATCGTTAATTTATAATGTTTAATTGTAAAATCTTTTAATTTTGTAAATTTAGGCATAATCTCTTTATGTTTTGTTTTTTCAATTAAATTATTACATTCAAGTACCATAGCAGGTAATACAGTTACAACGCATATAACTCCTAAAAAGACACCTTTTGCCATTACTAATCCTATATCTTTTCCAAGCTTTAAATTCATACTACATAATGCTAAAAATCCTGCTATTGTTGTTAAAGAACTTCCTACAACTGACACTAAAGTTTTAGAAATTGCATTTGCCATAGCTACATTTATATCTGGATTTTTTTCCTTTTCTTGCATAAAACTATGATATAGAAAAATTGCAAAATCCATGGTTACACCTAATTGTAAAACAGCACTTATTGCTTTTGTTATATAAGAAGTCTCCCCTAAAAATATATTACTTCCCATATTATAAAGAATCGCAATTCCTATATTTAATAGCAATAATAGTGGTGCTAAATATGAATCTAATGCCACTTGTAATATAATAAAACATAATATAACAGATATAATAACATATATTGCAACTTCAGAATTTGATAGATCTCTTGTATCTAAAACTACAGCTGACATACCACTTATCTTACATCTTTCATCAGTTATTTCTCTTAATGTTTCTATTGTTTTTAAAGTTTCATCTGAAGATATTGCTTCTTTAAATGTTGCCATCATAAGTGTAGAATTTTCTTTATATGCAATATCTTTTATATCGTCTGGTAACATTTCTATTGGTATACTTGTTCCCAAAGCATCTGCTATACTTACAACCATTTCTACATTATCTATTTTTTTAATTTCTTCTTCTAATTTTAAAATATCTTTTGTAGACATATTATCCAAAACTATAATAGAAAAAGCTCCCATATTAAACTCTTCTGATAATATATTCTCCCCTTTGATAGTTTCTATATTATCTGGTAAATATACTAATATATCATAATTTATTCTTGTTAGTTTCATTCCTATAATAGCTGGAATTATTAAAATTATGGCAATTACTAAAATTACTTTTCTATATTTGCATATTAATTCACCAAATTTTTCCATTAATAAACCTCCTTTTTGTTCTATGACTATTGGTCACTTTTGATATTATACTACTTCACTGACCAATAGTCAATACTTTTTATATATTTTATTGACTATTAGTCATTTTTGTGCAATAATAAAGTTATAGCTTATTAAATGATTTATTTTATAAGAATTTGAAAGGAATAAAAATATGAAAAATGAAGAATCAGAAAATAAAGAATCAAGGTTATTAAATACTGCATTTAAACTTTTTACAGAAAAAGGAATAAAAGATACTTCAATACAAGAAATAGTAGATACAGCAGATGTTGGTAAAGGAACATTTTATTTATACTTCAAAGATAAATACGAAATTCGAGATATTTTAATTGCCAAAAAGTCTCACAAACTTTTTAATGATGCACTTTGTCTTTTAAGGAAAAATTATATCGCTTCCCTACCTGATCAAATTGTATTCATTGTAAATTATGTTATTGATGAACTTAATAAGAATCCTATTTTATTAAAATTTATATCTAAAAATCTATCTTGGGGAATTTATAGTCAAACTGTAAAAAAGATATATGAGGAAACAGAAAATGAAGATGAAGGAATTTATAAATTATTTTTAAAAGGAGTTAAAGAAAATAACATAGCATTAAAAAATCCAGATGTAACTTTATTTATGATTATAGAACTCGTAAGCTCAACTTGTTTTAATTCAATACTTTACAATGAGCCGCTTCCTATTGAAGAATACAAGCCATTTTTGTATGACACAATTAGAAAATTATTAAAAGAATAAAATTTTAGAGTAAAAATTGTGTACAAATGTTGGTGTAATAGAAAATGCAAAGCACTTTCCCATTAAATAAAAAAGTTAAAAACTCATAAATAAAAAGTAATTATATATATTATCGTATGTTCTTTGCTAGTTGTTTATTTCATAAACTCCCAAAGCTACGCAGAACTGCACTTTAATATATATAATTACTTTTTTATTATAAATATGTTATTAGTTTTACTCTAAAATTCTAAACTCAACATTTTTAGCTACAAATTTTCCTGTTTCCTCGTTTTTAGCAAATTCAGTTAAAGATTTCTCTAGTGAACCAGCATTTTGTTTTAAATCTGTAGTAAAATATATTTTTACCTTTTCCATATTCAAATCTTTTTTTACTATTTCTTTAAAAGTTTCAACCATGTGCTTATCATCTTCGCAAACTAAAATTAATTGTGGTCTTACTTCATATCCAGAATCAAATTGAACAAAGTTTTCTAAGAAATCTTTATATAATCTCATTCTATCAACAAATTTATTTTCCCAATCATCTTCTCTTCTAACACATTCGAATATTAAGCTTAAAGATTTACCAGATTTTGCAATCTTTACTTCACCATGTCCTTTAAATGTTTTTCCATTCATTTTAGCAGTTAGTGTAGTTTTTACTTTATATGAATCAAAATTTTTAGATTTTCTCATATATGCAACTATAACTTGATTTCCAGCTAATCTTTTTTTAATTAATGCTACTGGTTTTGTATTATCTGTAGGTTGCCATTTACATTCTACTTCTTTAGAAGTTAGTAAATATTTTCCCATTTTTTCCATACAATATACTCTATATATTCCTTTACCCTCTTCAGATGTAAAATAATATCTAGTTAATATTTTTGTTTTAACTAATTGATCTAATTTTGTATTTAGCTTGTCTTGAGATTTTATTTCAACTCCATTATGTACAAGCATTTGATAAATTTGTCTTGAAGTTAAAAATTCAAATTCATTTACTAAATCTAGTATTTTGAAATGTACATCTGATATGTGCCCTAAATTAATTTTATGGATAATTTGATTTATTGAAACATATCCGTCCTTCCCATCAAATGTTTTTATTTCTCCTTCTCTAATAGCGAATGGAGAAACGGTAGTTTTTATTTGTTCGTCCTCTACCATTTTTTAAAACCTCCTTAAATAATTAAAAGTTTAATTTTTTTTCTATCTTTTATAATTTTTTTAATATAAACATTTACTTTTTGTCCATATTCTAAGCCCTCTTTATACTCTGCCATTCCAACTAAATTAGGCTTTAATTCTATAAAAATTCCATTTTTATATTTATCTGTTTCTTTAACTGTTCCTTCTACAACTGTTTTCTCATCATATTCTTTTATATTATCTTCCCAATTTCCCAATAATTCTTTGTAAGATAAAACAATCTTATTATTTTCTTTGTCTATTGATTTTATCATAACATTAATCTTTTGTCCAATATTAAATCTTTCTTCTGGTGATTTTATTCTTGATACAGAAATATCTTCTATATGAAGTAGTCCAACTACTCCTCCACCTATCTCAACAAATGCTCCAAATCTTCTTATATTCTTTACTATTCCATTTACTATCATTCCGAGGTCTTAAATCATTTTTTACCCAATCTAGTGCCTCTTGTTGAACTTGTTTTCTTGAAAGTATAATATTATCATCATAAATTTCTTTTACTTTAAATTGTACAAAATTATTAACTTTATTTTTGCAAATACTTGGATTGCAAAATCCAAATTCATCGACATTTAATACCTCAAGTTCATTTCTAGGAATAATTCCACTTATATTATTACCCAAATTAACATGTAAATTATAATTTAAATCACAATCATTTACATATCCTTGTAATACATTTCCTTCTTTATATGCTGTTTGAATTATATTTTCATTAAATTCCTGAGTTTTATTTATCCAACCTTCTGGAATAAATCTTTGGTAATCCATTATTTCTCTCCTCTTTCGTAAATTAAATTTAACCTTTCTTACCTTCTAGTATTTCTCTTACTTCCTCATTTTTTAAATATCTCCAAGTTCCTATTTTTAAGTCTTTTACTTCTAAATTTCCAATCTTTGCTCTATGTAATGCAACAACTTTTTTCCCTATCGCCTCACACATTTTTCTTACTTGTCTATTTTTTCCTTCATGTATTGTTATTTCTACTCTAGATATGCCTTTTTCACTATCTATTTTTAAAATTTTAGCCTTTGCTGGTTTCGTTAGATATTCATCATCTATTACAACTCCTAATTGAAGCTTTTTAATTTCTTCATCTGATACAATCCCAGTTAAAGTTACTGTATATGTTTTTGTTATTTCATGTTTTGGATGTGTTACTTTATAAATAAAATCTCCATCATCTGTTAATATCAAAGCTCCTGATGTATACATATCTAATCTACCAACTGGTACTACCCTTTTTTTTAATTTTATAATATCTAAAACAGTTGGTCTATCAAATTGATCACTTGCAGTTGTAACAAATCCGATAGGTTTATTAAGTAATATATAAATATGTTCTTTATCTTCAAATTTTATTACTCTTCCATTATACTCTATTTTATCTACATCTGGTTTCACTTTCATTCCAAGTTCCGCCATTTTCCCATTTACTTTTACTTTACCTTCTGATATTAATTCTTCACATTTTCTACGAGAAGCTATTCCTTGCTCTGCTAAAAACTTTTGTAGTCTTATCTCTTTCATAAACTTCCTTTCAATTAGTTATTTTCTTTTCTTAAAATTTCTAACACATTCTCAAAATACTCTGGTATCGGAGCCTCAAGCTTCATTACTCTATTTATAACAGGATGCATAAATTCAAGTTTCATACTATGAAGCATTTGCCCTTCTACTCCGAAAGGATTTTTTCCATTTGAATACACAAAATCCCCTACTATTGGATAGCCAATTTCAGATAAATGAACTCTTATCTGATGTGTTCTTCCTGTTTCAATATTAACTTCTACTAATGTATATTCCTTAAATCTTTCAAGTACTTTTATATGTGTAACTGCAGATTTGCCATTTTTCTTAACAGCCATTTTAATTCTATTCTCTGTGCTTCTTCCGATTGGCATATCTATTGTTGCACTATTTTCTTTTAGTACTCCTCGTATCAAAGCAATATATGTTTTCTTAACTTCATGATTTTTTATTTGTTCACTAATTTTCATATGTACTTCATCATTTTTAGCTACTATTAATAAACCAGATGTATCTTTATCAATTCTATGTACAATTCCAGGTCTAAAACTTCCTCCAACCTCTGATAAATGTTTATATCTATTTAAAATTGCATTAACTAAAGTACCATCTGGATTTCCATTTCCTGGATGAACAACTAACCCTTTTTGCTTATTTACTACTAAAAGTTCACTATCTTCATAAACTATATCTAATGGAATGTCTTGTGGTACAAGCATCATAGATATAGGATCATTTTTATGAATTGAAACAACATCTCCTGAACTTAAAATATAAGCTGGTTTAGTAATTGGCTCACCATTAACTGAAATAAGCTCATTTTTTATTAATCTTTGTACTCTTGCTCTTGACAAACTTTCATCTAATATACTAGCAGCTTTATCTAATCTTTCGCCTACTAGTTTTTCTTCTATCTTATAATTTGTTATACCCAAAATTTTTCTCCTATTATTTATCAAATTTTCCTTTTGTTATATCTTTTGAAAATGTAATCTTTATTAAGTAAATTGGAAGCACAATCATTCTAAAAATTCTTGATGGTTGAAGAACTAATCTCCATAACCATTCTATACACAGTTTTTGAACAATTTTAGGTGCTCTTTTTATTTTTCCTGATTCATAATCAAAAGTTCCTCCTTGACCCGCTGCTATATCCACTTTTAATTCATTTTTATGCTTAGCTATCCATTTTTCCTGAAGTGGTGCTCCCATAGCTACAAATAATACGTTTGGCTCAAGTTCATTTATTTCCTTTATAACGTCTTCCTCACTATCTTTTTCAAAAAAACCTTCATGATATCCTACTATATTCACATTTGGATAAATTGTTTTAACATGCTTAGCTGTAAGCTCTGCTACATCATCTTTTCCACCAAGTAAATAAAAAGTCCATTTTTCTTTTTCTCCAACTTCCAAAACTTTTCTAAAATAAGCTTGTCCAGGAATTCGCTGTTTAAAAGATTTTTTTTGCATTTTACCGCCAAGCATTACTCCAACACTATCTGGTGTTGATAATTCTGCATTTTGTAAAATTCTATAAAATTCCTCATCTTTTTGTGCCATCATTATAAATTCTGTATTTGGGGCAACTACAATTTTACAACTCTTGCTACTTTCATTTACTAGTTTTTTTGTTATTTGCCCAGCTTCTTCAACATCTATATTATCTATATCAATACCTAATATTCTAACTGTATCTCGCAAAGTTTTCCTCTCCTATTTCTTTTTTGAAAAATCTATTAAAAATATTACTAATAGTATCCAACCAACTACAACACATATATCAGCAATATTAAAAATTGGAAATTTATATATTTTTATAAAATCAAGTATTCCACCTCTAAAAAATCTATCAATTAAATTACTAATTCCTCCACCTAATATTAGTGATAATGCTACTGTTGTTCTTTTATCAATTCTTTCTAATTGATTTTTTATAAAATTTATAACTATTGCTAAAACAAAAAAGCTTAAAAATATATTTCTTATATTTCCTTCATTAAACCCTAATGCCATACCAGTATTTCTAGTTACTTCTAATCTAAAAAAATCATTTCCTGCAAAATCTTTAACTAAACTTGTAACTAAAATTTTACTTATTTGATCAACTACAATTAATATAGTTACTATTATAACTAGCACTCTAATTACTTTATTTTTCAAATTTCTACCTCCATTAATTGTAATTTTATCCTTTGGCAGAAGTCTCCTTTAATCTTTCGAAAATTTTAAAATTACCTTCAAAATAAATTAAATTATATCCTGGGTCCTCTTCTAAAAGCATTGCAAGTTTTGAATTTTCATATAATATAATATGAGTCACTCCATATTCATTAAATTTACTTTCATAATCAACTGCAATTCCTGCAATATTTAATGCATCTGAAAAAATATCTCTACCTTCTATTCCATTTTCCTTATCCTCATTAAATTCTGGTGAATATAAATCACATCTTGAATCAATAAATACGGGTATTCCTCTAAAAAGTAAATAACTTCCGTAATTATATTCATTATATAATTTCATATTTTTTACATCCAAGTTGCTAAGTATCCAATCTGAAGCTGCAACAGGATAAGTTGATTCATCTATATAATCACTTCTTAAATTTGGTTTTAAAATATTTATAGAAAATAATATAAACAAACATATAACTACTGTTCCACCAAACCAATTAGCTATAAAATTCTCTATTTTCTTAAAAGTTTCTTTATCATATTTTTCTATCATTTGTGCAATTAAAGTAGCTAGTATTGGTCCACAAAATATTGCAAACATAGATACTTGCCTTCTTGATTTAAAAGATAAATATGTTATACCTGCAAACATAAATAAATCTGCAAGTCTTATTTTTGTATCTGTAAATATTAATACTAATAAAAATATTACTAATGTTGTAGCAAATTCAGTGTTTTCAATTAATGTAAGTGGTAAATGTTCATTTATTGATTGAGTAGTATTTCCTTGCATTGTTTTATATAAATAAGTAAATGCTCCGTCCCCTGCAGGATTCAAAAAACCTGTAAGTACTGCTAATGCCATAACAGCAATAAGAAGTAATACTGTATGATTTTTCTTTGCTTTAATTTTATAAGGATTTTCCCTTAAGATCTTTCTTTTTCTAATTCTTTCTGATATAGTAAATTTAATTTTTTCTATTTTATTGCTACATTTTTCTTTTTTATCTTCTTTTCTAACTAATTTTCTTTTTATTTTAACTATTAATGAATATAATCTTAAATCTAAATCTTTATCTTCTATTACTATAAGTAGATATTCCGCTATATATGGTAAAAATAGTACAAAATAAAATGGAAATACAGCACAATGCAAATTAGCAATTAATAATGGTAAAATTATTAGCATTATTGCATACTTAATTTTTTTTGTTTCTAAAAATCTTTCTATAAATTCAACTGTCCAAACAAATAAAATAAATGTAACAAGTTGTGCCCTAGCAGCAATAAAATCTTTCATTAAATAAATAGAAGCTATTGCAATAACAAAAGAAACAACTTTATTTTTCGACTTTTTATTACTTAAACTATATATTGATATTCCTAAAACAGCAGATAATATCATTGTTGAAGCATATATTCCAGCTTGTCCAAATGAATTAAATACTAAAAACATACTTAAGTCATAAAGCCAATGCGGATATGTATATGGTAAATTATGCCATGAATATAAATCTGTTGTTAAATCAGAAACTCCAGTATTATATATATACTCACCTATTCTTACTGTATAATAAGTATCATTTTGCAAAGTTTTTGGCGATATTGCTGCACAAAACATAGCTATACACAAACATGCAATAATATGAAAAGCTATTTCTTTTATTTTGTTAATTTTAATCATTTTTTTATCAATTTCTTTATTTGCATTTTCTTCTAAATTAATATTTTCACTTTTATTAGCAGCCTCTTCAGTCAATTCTTGATTTTTACAATCTTTTTTATCTATATCTATTTTTTCAACTTTCTCTTCTTTCATGAACACTCCTTGAATATAAATATACTAAATTATATCAAATAAAAAAAAAAAAATATATAGTTTAAATAAAAAATGTTGACAATTTTTATTGTTTGTCAATACTTTTATTCTTCACTAATTTAAATATTTTTGAGTCTATTCATTTAATTTGCTTTTTAAAAGTTCACTTTTTGGGCTTCATATGTAAAATAGACTCTTTCAAACAATTTGCCTAAAAACGCCCCAGCCACTTTAGATATATCTCATTCTAAAGTGGCTGGGGACTTAATGTTCCTATTAAGGGACTCTTTCTTGTTGGTTTATGATACAGTTTTAGTATTGCGTGCTGTAGAAAAATTGCCCATCTTTCTCTGCTCTGAGAACAACAAGGGTTTGGCAGATATCATACAGGCTTACTTTACCATCCATTGCCTTTCCCTCCAGCATAGTTGGTATACCAACTACAGAGTAGTATTTTCCATTAATTTCAATGCCTGTCTCACCGCTCAAGAACTCTTCCATCGTGAATTCATATCCATAACTGCTTTGTATATTGTTATGAATCCCCTTCAGTTCCAATTCTGTATCGGTGCGCATGTCGGTAACTTTGTTGTTCTTAATGTCAATCTTAAGGGCACGGATGTCCGTGTTAAACAGTGTTGCTACAAACTGCAACTCAGATGTTTTTACAAACACCTCCTTGTATCTTTCGGGAATTTCGCTGATAGACTGGAGTAGCTGAGACAGTTGTTTGTTTTCGTCCTCAAGGTTTTTCACCTTTATATTTAAATCCTCAAGGACTTTTTCCTGATCCTCCTTTTTTTCTTCAAGGTTGGAAATGGTTTCTTTATGAGTTTTGATTTGCTCTTGCAGTTCAGTAATTGTTTTGTCTCGCTCTGCAATGGTCTCGCTCTGGCTATTGGTCTGCTCAACAAGTTGGTTTACCTGGTCCGTGAGTTTTTCCTCATTGCTGGGTCCTCCGCAGCCAGTCAGCAATATCAACAGATATGTTACCACAGTCAGTACTGCTGCAATTCTGCGAGGGCTTACAGTCCGCTCTTGTTTCTGTTTCATGTTTACCTCCAAACTTTTATTTAAGATTAAACCTACATTTCTATTATACATTGCTTTCATTTTTATGTCAACCTTGTATCTTGCTTATTTGTATTTACAACATTAAATAAACCTTCATTAGAGTATTATGTAATAAAAAGTAAAAACTCTGCAGAACGTTTTATAAAAAGTACAGAGTACATCTATTACATAAAAATTAAACGTCCATATACCAACCTTTGTTAGCACATGAACGTTTATAATTTGCTAAAATCTATATAAATTAATTTATATACTAAAATTTATTAAACAACCTCTTCTTGAGCTTGCTCTTCTTCAGTTTCATCTTCATTATTTGCAATTTCCATACTTGCTATTGAAACTTCATAAGCAACTCTTGTTTCTACAGTTCCATCTTCAAATTTTTTCTCATAATTTCTTGATTGAACTCTACCAGTTATTTTTACTTCAGTTCCAACCTCCATATTTTGGCAGAATCTTGCATTTCTTCCCCAAGCTATACTTGGTATGTAATCTGATTTGTTATACGCTCTATTTACTGCTAATAATACATCTGCAATTTCTCTTCCAAATGGCGTTTGTCTGTATATAGGTTTTTTACATATATAACCTACTAAAATAACCTCATTTGTTAATTCTTCTTTTTCTTTCTCTTCAGAAACTTCCTCAGCTTCTATGATTTCTTTAGCAAAAACAGTTAAAATTAATCTGTTTCTTTCATTCTCATAATTGTTATAAGATCTAAATTGTCCTTCAACTTTAACTTTTTTTCCTATTTTTAAATCTAAATCAGTTAGTAATCTTTCAGAAACTGTTATTGGAATGATATCAACAGTTGAACTTAATCTAACAACTTCTAAATTAAAAACATAAAATTTTTCTCCGTAAATTTCATGACTGTAACTTTTATCACTTACTACTTTTCCTACTAATACTAAGTGATTATTTTCTGAATAATTTGTATTCAATTCTCGTTCCTCCTTAAAATTTATCTACTGTATTTCAATATAATGTTTTATCTTTTTTCTGTTTTTTACCCTAAAACACTTATAGTATACCACATTTTTATTTTTTTGTCTACATAAAATTGGATATTTTTTAATATTTTTACTATTTTTCCAAATATTTATATCATTTTTATCCTGTTTCCGTAGTACTTATTTGTAAACTCATTATTTGCAACTTAATTTTGTTTATGTTAATAAGTATGTTCTTAACTATATTATTTTACTATTTTTATTTAATACACTAATTATTAGATATTACATATTTCTTAAATAGTCTACCTCTTTCTTCAAAATTTTTAAAATATCCATAGCTTGAAGCTGCTGGAGAAAGCAAGCAAGCTGTTCCTTTTTTTGTGATCTTTTTAGCCACACTTACTGCTTCATCTAATTTTTCTGTAAATTGTACATTTTTATTTGAATTTTCTAGTCCCTTTTTTATAAATTCTCCTGTTTTAGGAAGACATATAATATTCTCAATATCACTATTATTTAAAAATTTTATTAATCCTTCAAGATTAACTCCTCTGTCCTTTCCACCAACAATTAATGTATTTACATTTGGAATTGAATTTATTGCATTGATTGTAGATTCTGGTATTGTTGCAATAGAATCATTATAAAAATCTACTTGGTCTACTGTTGCAACAAATTCCATTCTATGTTCTAATGGTTTAAACTCTTTTATTGTTTTTAATGCAGTATCAATATTTAAATTCAAAATATCGCAAACTGCTATTAAAAACATAATATTATTAATATTATGCATGCCTTTTAAATTCATATGAGTATTAATATCAAAAATTTTCTTATTATTACAATATATGAAATTTCCTTCTAAACATACTACATTTTTCGTATCTGGTCTACATTTAAGAGAAATTGCATAATCATTTTTTTTATATTTAAATTTATAATTTTTTATAAATTCATTATCAAAATTATATATTAAAAAATCATTTTCACTTTGAAATTTAGCTAAATTTAATTTAGCTTCTATATATTTTTCTAAAGATTTATAATGATCTAAATGTTCTTCAAAAATATTTAAAATTATTCCTATATTAGTTGACTTTTTCACATATTCTAATGCATGTGAAGAAATTTCAATTACAGCAATACTATTTTTAGAAAACTTTTCAACATTATTGAAAATTGGCTCACCAATATTTCCTAGTAAAAAAGCATCTTTTCCTTGATCTTTTAAAATTTTATACATTAAAGAGCTTGTTGTGCTTTTTCCTTTTGTTCCCGTAATTCCAATGGAATAAATGTCAATAAATTCTAAACAAAGTTCTAGCTGACTTGTAATTTTATTTTCAAAATTAGAAATATCTATATCTTTAAGTGAAATTCCTGGTGCTTTTAATATTAAATCAAATTCATTAATTCCGTTTAAATATTCTTCTCCAAGTGACACCTCTAAATTAACATCTTCATTTAGTTCAAAATGATTATCAAGCAAATCTATCTTTTTATCTGCTATAAATAATTTTTTATCTGGAAAATATTTTCTTAAGAACTTATAAGTAGATTCACCTTCCATTCCATATCCTAATATTACTATTTTTTTATTTTCTAAATAATCTAATAATTTTTCTAACATTTTTTCTCCTTTAAAATATACTTTACTCTTTTATCATTTTTACAATTTGTATCATTTAATCTATATAGCTAATTTATTTTTTAAAATATTTTCAAATTCTTTTGGTATATTATTATTTTCATTATAATATGATAATAACTCTTTTTCTTCAGTAAGCTTAAAATTTTCTATATAATAATTTAATAAAAATGGCAATTTTTCTCCGCATTTTTTTATCGTTTCAGATATTGCAAATCTAATCTCTCTATATGTTCCAACACATTCAAAAGGTTTAGTTTCTCCAAACCCGCAAAGTTCAATAAATGTTTTTAATAAATCTCTCTTTTCAAATAAATCTTCTCCAAAAATATTCACAAGTTTTTCTTTATACAAAAATGGACTTAAAATTGTATAAACAAATAAACATTTAGGACACCTACAACACCATTTCCAATCACTTGATTTACTTCCAACATTACAACTTTTAAATACACTATGATATTCTTCTAATCTAGAAAATAACATAGCAATTTGTAATTCACTTATTGGTCTTAACATACTAAAATATTCTACATTAGCTTTTAATATTTCCTTTGAATATTCTCTAAAATCATTTTCAAACTCGATAGTTTTTGAATATTGATGATTTATATTTTCACCTTCTACATTAGATTCATTTGCACTATCCTCATTTGATAATGCTATATATTTTTTTCCAAGTAAATATGAGCATAAATAAGTTAAAAATGCAACTATTGCAGAAAATGGTGTATGCCCATTTAAAAATCCTTTATCATTTAATTCTAACAAATTTTTATCTATAGTTCTTTTAACTTCTACTATTTCCTCACTAGTAAATCCTGCAACTTTTGCACATTCAGTTGATACTTTATTACTACCTATACGAAAAATAAGTGAATCTTTTTTATAATCTTTTAATAAATCTAAAGTAACATTAGAATCTTTTCCACCTCCAACAGGAATCAAAATTCCGTTTAAATTTTCCGCTTGTTCTGTTACATCAATTTCTTTACCCTCTGAAATAAATTCTACCCAGTTTTCATTAGATATATTAATATTATTAATATATCTAAACTCTCCAAGACCTAAATAAAATAATTTTTTAAACCAATTCTCTTGAAAACTATTTAGTTTTCCACATTTTATAAAAAATTGTGGAGAACATGTAGCTTTAAAATAACTAATTGCTTCTACCATTCCTAAACTAAAAACAATATTTTCTACAATACTTGAATTTATACTTTTAAACTTAAATTTCTTTTTTAAAATTTCTATTTTAGGATTAAATTTGGTCAAATTTTCAATTTCAAAATCATACTCTATATAAATTTTTTCATTATCTTCACCTATTTTATAATCATTATATATAAATTTGGGATATTCTTTTCTTAAAAAATTAACTTCCATAGCTTACTTTATGATTACTTAATAAAATAATCTTTTCCCCTTTCTTTATATTAATATTTTCATCAATTATTTTATTCAACATACTATAATATTGTTATATTTATTTGTAATTAATTTAATATTAATACTATTTTAGAACTTAAATATACACCTATTTTAAATTTTTGTAAATATTAACAAAATTCTATTTCCTTTCATACACTTTATTATAGACATTTGTCTAATAAATTTGAAAGGAAAATAAAATTATGGAATTTGATAAAAAAGTTATAGTTGATGTTGACGGTGTAGTAGAAACAGGAAAACAATTTGACTTAGATTTAAGATTACCAGAAGATAACAGAAATGTTGTTTATGGAATTATAAGAGATTGTTATGGAAAACCAGTTTGTGATGCTGTTGTAAAATTAGTTGAAGTATGTAAAGATGAAAGAAAACCAGTTTCTCATACTTTCACAGATAAAGAGGGGGAATTTGTTTTCGGACCACTTTGTCCTCATAAATCTTATGCTATTGAAATATGGGTAAACAGAGTAAAACACGTAAAAATCTGTAAAGTTTGTAATCATGAGGGAAAATGCTTAAAAGGTGTTGACTTATGCTGTGAACCAGATTTTAGACCAGAACCAAAAAAAGACTTTGAAGAAGAAAAAGAAGAATGTGATTGTGAAGAGTAAATTATTATAAAATAATTTCTTTTAATAAAAGTGGACGACATTTAATCTTCAAAAGATAAAATGTTGTCCACTTATTTTATGTTCGAATTTACATAGCCATTTTTATTCTTTTAGCTATTTGTTTTCCCTTTTTCATCATTTTCTTTTTGTTTTCATCTAGTCCTTCTGAATACATCATCATTGTACCAGCTGTAATTAAAGAACCTATCATAATACCTTTTACAAAACTCATAATTTTTCCCCCTTTTTTTATTTTATATTATAGAAAATTGCTTCACAATTTCTATACTAAAGGCTTCGCCAAAATTGCACACGATTTTGTTTTACAAAATCAACGCATAGAACAATGACGAGAACATTTGCATTTTTATTTTGCAATCATCATAATCTCCTTTTTTGTTCTATTAACTATTATTTTCTTTTTTACTTAATATATACTGTTTAAAAAATGAATAAATTTCAAAAAATGCTATACAAAGTAAAAAAATTCCAAAATACTTTTTTAGATTTTGATTTTCTATTTTAAAAGAAATTTTACTTCCTATGATTGCTCCAATAATTCCAGAAATAATTATAATAGACGCTCTTTTATAATTAATTGTTTTATTTTTAATATTCATTAAAATCGCTATTATTGAGGTTGGTATAAAAAAAATTAAATTTGTTCCTTGAATTAAATGTTGCCCCATTTCAGTAAATAGCCCTAATAGTAAAATTAATATAGTACCTCCTCCCATTCCCAAAGCGGCAACTGTTCCAGATATTCCTCCTATCAAAATTTCTTTCATAAATTAATTCTCTCCCTTTAATTATAGTTATCTTACTTCTAAAAAGGATATTTATATTTTATATTAATTTTGCAAAGTATTTATAAAATCATTTTTATTCCTGCATAAATCAAAAAAATAATAAATAATATTTCTAGAACTTTTTTATCTAAATTAATTAATAGTTTAGATCCAATATATCCACCTATTATCCCACCAAACGCACATTTTCCAGCTATCCACCAATCAATCGATTTTTCTTTAAAATAAAAAAACGAACTTGTAAAAACCATAAAAAATATACACATAATTGTAGTCGCTCTAGCAGTAACTTCATTTTCTTTAAGTATTAAAGTCATAAATGGAACTAGTATAAGTCCTCCTCCTGCTCCAAAAAAGCCACTAATTATCCCAGCAAAAAATCCTGCAATCATACATAAAAAAATACTCTTTTTCATAAGAGTATTTTTTGCAAAATTTATTTAATTATTCTTTATTTACTATTTTAAATTTAATTAATATATATTTATTGTTTTTACACATTAAATTTCTTACACTTTTTTATTCAATATTTTCATCTTTAATAAAATATTTTGTTCCAAGCATTTTATCTGGTAAATATTGTTGTTCAACCCAATGTCCTGGATAATCATGAGGATATTTATATCCTTCTCCATATCCAAACTCTTGCATTCCTTCTGCAGGGGCGTTTCTTATATGCATTGGTATAGTTCCAGTATCTTTACTTGAAACATCTGCTATTGCCGCATTTATAGCATTATAAGAAGCATTAGATTTTTTAGAATTTGCAATATAAACTGCTGCTTCAGATAATATAATTCTAGCTTCTGGCATTCCAACCATTGTTACCGCTTGCATTGCAGAAGTAGCAACAACCAAAGCATTAGGATTTGCAAGGCCTACATCTTCTGCTGCTGCAATAACAATTCTTCTTGCTAAAAATACAGGATCTTCCCCTCCATTAATAGCTCTTGCAAGATAAAATACTGTAGCATCTGGGTCGCTTCCTCTCATTGATTTTATAAATGCACTAATATTATCATAATGGCTATCTCCAGATTTATCAAACATAGCTTTTCTTTTATTTAAACTTTGACTTGCAATTTCATTTGTAATTTCAATAATACCTTCTGAATTCATTTTTGTTGTTAGAACAGCTATTTCTAATCCATTTAAAGCTGTTCTAACATCTCCACCAGAAACATCTGCGATTATTTCTAAAGTTTCATCAGAAATTTTTATATTATATGAGCCTAGCCCTTCTTTACTTGTAATAGTATTTTTTAAAACTTTAAAAATATCCTGTTTTTTTAAAGGCTCCAGTTTTATAACCATTGACCTTGATATTAAAGCTTTATTAACTTCAAAATATGGATTTTCTGTAGTTGCACCAATTAAAATTACTGTACCATCTTCTACATAAGGTAGTAATGCATCTTGTTGAAGTTTATTAAATCTATGTATCTCGTCAATAAATAATATACATTTTCCACTTGGATTAAGTAATGGATTATCCGCCTCTTCAATAGCCTTTTTTATGTCTCCAACACCTGATGTTACAGCATTTATTTTAGTAAATTTATATTTTGTTGTTTCACTAATAACTTTTGCAAGTGATGTTTTCCCACAACCTGGAGGCCCCCATAAAATCAAACTAGATAATCTATCTGCCTTTATAGTTCTATATAATAACTTATCTTGTCCTACTACATGTTCTTGACCAACAAATTCCTCTAAAGACTTAGGTCGCATTCTATAGGCTAATGGTTGATTTAAATCCATATGTTCTTTCCTTTCTAAATATCCTTGTTACACTACATTAAAATATAAAATTAATATTGCTTTGTAATCTTATTTTTAATTTCTTGCAAGTAATGATAATCCTTTTTTTATTAAATCTTCAACAGATAAGTCTGATTTATCAACTTTTTCAAACATTTTATCAATTTCTTTCTTGTTATATCCCAAAATCTGAAGAGCTGCTGTTGCCTCTACTACATTTTCATTACTATCTACTTCTACAATCTCAGGCATATCATCAGATGTAAGTTCTTGTTCTGCTTTTAATTTATCTTGTAACTCTAATACTATCCTTTGTGCTGTTTTTGCACCAATACCTGGAACCTTTTTTAATTTTACAATATCATTTGAAATAACAGCAAGAGCAAAGCTTGAAGGAGTAATATTTGAAAGCATTGCTATTGCAGATTTAGCTCCAATTCCACTAACAGATAATAAAAGTTCAAACATTCTTAATTCTTCTTTTGTTAAAAAACCATATAAACTAATATTATCTTCTCTTACATAATAATATGTATGTACTTTTATAGTTTTTCCTATTTCACCAATTTCATTTATGGAAATATTAGACATAAAAATTTTATATCCAATTCCACCTACATCTATAACTACATAATTACTTGATTTTTCTTCTACTTTTCCCTTTATATAAGCAAACATTTTCGTTTTTCCTCCAAACATCTTTTTGCTACATTCTATCATAAAAAATTTTTTTTGCAATAGTTTTATATAATTTTCTTCTATTCCTTGAATTTCTAGCATTTTCGTGTTATAATTTCATTTATCATTTATTTTAGTAAATATAGGAGGATTAAATGGGAATAATAAATATTGATGATTTCTTTAACTTTGAAAATCATGAAGCAGTAAATCGTATTGCCTATACAGAAGAAGATGCAAAATATAAATTAAAATGTATAAAAGCTATGCAAGATTTAGGAATGCAAATTTATATAGATGATGTAGGAAATATTTGTGGTACTTTTCCTGCAAACTTTTCTCAAAATAAAAGTTTAGTAATGGGTTCTCATACAGATTCTGTTACAAATGGCGGTCAATTTGACGGTCCAGTTGGTGTATATATGGCATTAAATGCAGCTGAAAATTTCAAAAGTACTTCTTCAAAACAATATGGTAATCTAAAAACTGTTATATATGCTTGTGAAGAATCTACTCGTTTTAGTTCCGCATGCCTAGGAAGTTATTACCTTAGTGGCGATTTATCTTTTGAACAATTATCAAATCTAAAAGATAAAAATGGAATCAGTTTTGCAGATGCTGTTTCCGAATATAAAGGTTATATATTCTCTCATTTATCTGAATATGGTATAGATTTAAATAACATAGAATTAGTAGATAAAGTTTTATCAGAAAAAGAAATCTCAGAAGCTATTGAATCTCATATTGAGCAATCTCAAATATTATCTGATTCAGACAACTCAATAGGAATAGTTGATTCAATCGGAAAACCTTTACGTGGCACTATATACATAAATGGTAAAGATTCTATAGTAACTTCTGCAAGAATTATATCAGCTCTTAATAATCTTGCTGTTAGTTCAAAAGGTGATAATTCAGAAGAAATGCTTAGAATAACAATTCCACAATTTGATTCAATTTCTGGAGCTTCTAAACAAACACTTGTAAGAAGTGAAAATAATAATTTAGTAAAAATAACATCTATTGGCGCAAGTGACCATTCAGGTGCTACACCAATGGATAGAAGAAAAGATGCTGTTTTAGGTCTTTCAGAACTTATTTTAAAGCTAGACAAACTAAAACAGGAAAATCCTAATTTATATTTTGAATTTTTGGGAACATCTACAGAAAAATGGGGCGCAAATCAAATTCAAGACAATGCTAACTTAGTTTTACGTGTTGAGCCACAAGCTGCTTTAGGAATAGTTAAAGCTTTTGCCGAAGATGTTCAAGAAAAAACTAATGTATCCTTTGAAATATCTGATCCAGAATGGGCTATTATTGAACAAAGTCCTTTTTCAGAACTTTTTGTTGATATTAGACAGCAAACACCTGCAACATCAGAAGTTACAAAAAATACAGTTTTTGAAATGCTAAAAGATATACAAAGAAACAATCCGTCAAAAAAAGATTCTATTCACTTTAGAATTACATCCTCTGGAAATCCTATGCAAACAAGTAATGAACTTTTAGAAGATTTGAAATCAATATGTGACATAAAAAAATATCCTTGCCAAATTATGCATTCTTGGCCTGGTCATGATTTAGCATGCGTGCTTCCTTCTTCTAATAAAACTGGAAAAAGAATTCTTTTCTTTATTCCTTCAGAAGGAGGAAGTCATAATCCACAAGAAAGAACTACTAGAGAAGCTATTACTATTGGTTCGGATGTATACAATACTTTGATTATGCAAAGAATGAATAAATTTAAAAACGACTTTGAACAAGATTTTGAAAAATAAATTGAAACTAAAAAATAAAGTTTTAAATAAACAAATAAGTAATGTCAATATTTTCTTAATATTAGCATTACTTATTTGTCAAGTTTGGTAAAATTGTTTCATGTTTATTAATTTTTAATTATTATTATTTTTTTAATGAACATAAAATTTTCGGCTTATTTTTCATAAAAAAGCTTGACTTTTATAGTATTTTGTATTAGAATAATTAAGCATTATATGTAAATAGTTATATTTTGTAACTTCTCCCCGGTAGTTATAAACTATACAATTTACTATTATTTTTAAATTTGAATGGAGGGTATTAATACCATGAATAATACTACATATAGCCCAAAAAAAGGCGAAATTGAAAGAAAATGGTATATAATAGATGCAACTGATAAATCATTAGGTAGAGTTGCTACTGAGGTTGCAAAACTATTAAGAGGAAAACACAAACCAACATATACACCAAACGAAGATGTTGGAGATTATGTAATAGTAACAAATTGTAAAAATGCTGTTTTAACAGGTCATAAATTAGATCAAAAAGTTTATAGACATCATTCAGGATATATTGGAGGAATGAAAGAAACTCCAGCTAGAGTAATGATGGACAATACTCCTGAAAAAGCTATGTTTTTAGCTGTAAAAGGAATGCTTCCTCATACAAGATTAGGAAGACAAATGATTAAAAAATTAAGAGTTTACGCAGGTAATGAACATGAAAATATAGCTCAAAAACCAGAAGTTTGGGAGGTAAAATAAAATGGCAAAAAAATCTGAAAATATTGTATTCCAAGGAACAGGAAGAAGAAAAGAATCAATCGCAAGAGTAAGATTAATGCCTGGTAAAGGTGAAATCACTGTTAATGGAAAAAAATTAGATGAATATTTCGGAACAGAAATATTAAAAGTTATTGTAAATCAACCTTTTGCTGTTACAAATACAGTTGGGAAATATGATGTTATAGTAAAAGTTGTTGGTGGTGGTTATACAGGTCAGGCTGGTGCTATCAGACATGGAATTTCTAGAGCTTTAAATGAAGCAAATTCAGAATTCAGACCAATTCTAAAAGCTAATGGCTTCTTAACAAGAGATCCAAGAATGAAAGAAAGAAAAAAATACGGTCTTAAAAAAGCTAGAAAAGCTCCACAATTCTCTAAGAGATAATTTTATAAAAATACTAAACTCGCTAATTTTCTTAGCGAGTTTTTGTTGTTTGTTCTATATCTCTTTAATTTTTCTCCTATTATTTTAATATAATAAAATTCATAAAAAGTCAAAACGCTGGAGGAATCCCCCCAGCGTCCGACTTTTTCCTTTTGCTACAACACGATTTTTACTATTAAGACATTTGCTTTATGAGGAAGTCAAGATCAGCTCTGGCAAGCTCTTGCCATAATCATTTTCTTGATATCCCCACTGTTTTCCGCCCCAATGTTCAGTCTTTTCATGACATCGTCGATACGGTCACTCAGATCGGTTTTCTCTCCGTCGGTCATGGGGGCCACAAAGTGGAGCTCGACGCGCTTTACGCCCCAGGCAACAACAACATGAATCGTCAGATGGGCGTAGTCCAAACTCCTAATGCTGACGGAACTGTAGTCCATCGAGTAGTACATACGCTCACTTCTGATTTCTTCTGTCTGCCAGCGGCACACAGAAATGCACGGCGTTTCCTGAGTATGGATGGCAAATCCCTCATAGGCTTTATCCATCATCTCAGTAAAATAGCTGCTCACCACCTGGCTTAAATTAGAAATTTCATCGGTCGAAATTTCCACCGGATAATTTGCAAACTCTTTCACCAGTTGGTCGTGCACTTCCTCATAGCTTGGATACTTAATCATGTCTTTTCCTCCCTGCCCTTATTGGGCGATGTTTTGGTTATAAGGACTTACAAATTTATTATATCACAATTTACATAATGTATCAAATATAGTAAAAGGAAAAACAGAGAAGCCTTTGCAAGCTTTCTCTGTTTTTATGACCTGTTCTTCCTCTATTTTCTTAATCGTAATGCGCTTCTACACGCTTTTTACGAATATGCTCCTGCACAGCTTTGCAGTCTGCATAAGAAAACATATAAGTAAAGATACCATAAGCCACTCCAGCCTTGATTCCAAGTTCTTGAGCAATGATATATGCCTCTGCCCTTTCCTCAAAATCACCTGGATAGGTCACTGCTCCTTCAGGCAATGACAGGTTTGTACTTGATATTAATGCCTGTACACCCGAACAATTTTCATATGTCCGTTCCATATTCGCACCTCTTTCAAACTGGTTATGTTTTATTTTATCATAAATTTCATAAAAACACAAATTTTAAATTTTACTATATATCTTTCAACATAGAATTTAAAAAATTAATACTTCTAAATGTTCTAGCAATATGTCAACACCAATTAATATTAAAATAATTCCACCAACAATTTCTGCTTTTTTTTCATATTTATCTCCAAATACATTTCCTATTTTAACGCCAATAGTTGAAATAATAAATGTTATAATTCCTATTATTGCTATTGCAAGTAAAATATTGACACTTAAAAATGCAAATGTAATTCCCACTGCTAAAGCATCAATACTTGTAGCAACTGCCAAAACTATCATTGTTTTAAAATCAGTATCATCATTATTATCTTTTTCTTCATCATTTTCTTTAATTGCATCTTTTATCATATTAGCACCTAATAAAAATAATAATATAAATGCAATCCAATGATCTATACTTTTTATTTTATTTTCAAATCCTACTCCTAAAAAGTAGCCTACTGCAGGCATTAATGCTTGAAAACCTCCAAAATATAATCCAATTATTCCAGCTTTTTTCCAATTCATTTTCTTCATTGATAGACCTTTACAAATAGACACAGCAAAAGCATCCATCGCAAGTCCTATACTAATAAAAACAATTTCTAATACTCCCATATTTTCCCCCTATTATAATTAAATACTATGATTGTTTTTTTATTGCAGAACATTTAATTCTTATATTTAAACTTAATATTTTTTTGTCCATACACCATTAATAACATAAATGTTTATTGAATTTGAAGTACAATATTTTCACAATGAACAACTCTGAATATCTAAGATCTTTCAATAAATTTGTTCGTATATCTAATTACTGATACTGCCTAAGCTTATCTATTAAAGTATCAGTATGTCAATACTAAAATATTGACATTATTTAATTTGTGTACAATATTTAGTAAAACTTTTATATAATATAAAAATACTAATTTCCTATTGCATAAATATAAAAAGACCTATCTGCAAAAATGCAGATAAGTCTCATTATTTAAAATAAAGCCAGATATTCCTATCATTATGTTGACTTTATTACATAATTTTATGCTAACTACTCCCTTATCTTTGATAGATTATACTATATAATTGATTATTCTTCAAGTAATTTAATTTAAAATAGCTTAAATTTGATATTTTTCTTTTAGTTAAACTCTAATTAATAGAATTATAGTTATTATTTAAAACTATCTAATTTAATAATTATTATATTTTAATTAACTTTTACACTATTATTATAAAGTTCATCTGGACAAATGTCTTCCCCATTTTCCCATTCTAAAGTTATTCCTGATACTTTTACTGTTTTAAAATAAGCTTCATTTTTTAGTGATTCATAAAACTTTTCCTTTAGCATATTTTTCATATCATAAATTCTTTCCTCATTATTCTCAAACAATATTTTCAATTTATAATTTTCTAGTATTTCCACTTTTTTTGGTCTTGGCGGTATCATAATTCCTCCTATTTTAAGGGGTCAATTTTAAAAAATTCCCCATCTGACTGTGATATTTTCCAAAGTGCTTCTAGTTCCTCTTTATGAATTTCCATCCATGCGCTTATCATTCTATCTTGCTTTAAAGGCATTTCGCCCTCAAGAATACTAATTGCATTTATATCATATACTGCAGAATATTCATTATACTCAACATGTATATGTTCTCCATAATGTTTTCCTGTATCTTTAAAAAATATTCTTATTATTATCCCATAAAATTGTGATATTATTGGCAATCCCTCACCTCCTTCATGTTAACATATTATTGTTTCTTTTTCAATACGGTATTTTGTTATCTTTTGTATTATTTTTTTGAAATTTCGGCGAAATGCCATTAGAAATATTTGAATAAAGCTATTTTAAATTTCGTATATAATAGCATGATTAAGCTTAATTAGTCAATATATTTTAAATTAAAAATTAATAAAATTTTAATTTATATTGTAAAAAATTTATAATATAATAATATAAATTATATTTATTTAAATAAACTAAAGGAGATTTTATGGAATTTACAAAAATAGAAACTAATTATAAAAGAAACTTGTTTCTTAAAACCACAAATATAAATCCGAAAAAATATACTGAAAAATTGCAAAATGAAATAATTAATATATATCCAGAAATTAGTTATCAGGCAATAATTGGATTTGGTGGAGCTCTTACGGAAGCTGCATGTTCATCATTTAAAAAATTATCTGAAGAAAAGCAAAATATGCTTTTAAACGAATGTTTTTCTCTAAATGGATTAAATTATTCAATTTGTAGACTTCCAATAGGTAGTTCAGATTTTGGTAGTACTTCTTATTCATATTCTAGTAAACCTGATTTATCAGACTTTAATATAGAAAAAGATAAAGAGCATATTATTCCTACTATAAAATCAGCTCAAAAAATAAATCCAAATTTACAATTCTTCTCTTCTCCATGGAGTCCACCAAAATTTATGAAATCAAATAAAATGTTAGTATTAGGTGGAAAGCTTTTAGAAAAGTATTATAAAATTTATGCTGATTATTTATCAAAATATATAATATCTTATAAAAAAGAAGGAATAAATATTAACTATATATCAGTTCAAAATGAGCCAAATGCAATTCAAATTTGGGAATCTTGCTTATACACACCTGAAGAAGAAGCTAACCTTGCAATTAACTATCTATTCCCTATTTTTAAAGGAAATAATATTAATACTAAAATATTTATATGGGATCATAACAAAGAAAAACTATTTAATAGGGCAATTCAAGAATTAAAAAATAATTCTGCCTTAGAAGCTATTTCTGGAATTGCTTTTCATTGGTATACTGGTGATCATTTTGAAAACATTTCATTAACTCGAGATGCATTTCCTGGAAAATTATTAATTCATACAGAGGGATGTACAGGATATTCAAAATTTAATCCGAATGACGAAGTTAAAAATGCTGAAATATATGGGCATGATATTTTAGGTGATTTAAATGCTGGAATAAATGCCTATATTGATTGGAATATGGTGTTAGATAATAAAGGCGGTCCAAACCATAAACTAAATTTCTGTAATAGTCCTATTATGCTTAATAAAGATGCTACTAATTATATTAAAAATTTGAGTTTTTACTATATATCTCATTTTAGTAAATATATAAAATCTGGTGCCAAAAGAATTGGTTTTAGTAGATATACTAATAATATTGAAGTAACTGCTTTTAAAAATCTTGATAATAGCATTGCTATTATTTTACTTAATAGAAATGATTTTAATCAAGAGTATAATCTTTGTATTGGTGATTTTTATGTGCATGATAATTTAGATAGCCATGCTATTGTTAGTTATTTGATTAAGTAATACGTCTATTTTTTTAAGTCTTTATTTAAGTTTTTATAAAATAAAATTCCCATTTTCTAACTAGCAAAATGGGAATTTTATTTATGGATTACATCTACTACATGCTGTATATCCTTGTGAAATTGCTGAATTTTTATCTATTGAATGTTTGCTCTTTCTTAGATAACTACAACTACTGCTATGATATTTGCTACCAGTATCAGTTATATATACTGTATAAGAGCTTTCAGTTGATGGAGCTTCTGCTGCTGTACTTTTAGCTGTTTTAGAAGTAGTTGTAGATTTAGTTGTAGAACTTACTTTTTGTTCTAAAGTATTTTTCTCACTTGTTAAATTTTGTACTTGCTTTTCTAACTCTTGATTTTTGGAAATTAATTCCTTTATTTGAGTAGATAACTTTTCTTTTTCTTCTGTTATTTGTTTTAAGTTATTTTCTTTTTCTAAAATACTTTTTTCTAATTCTTCTATTTTTGTTTGCTTTGATGTACTTTCGTTCTCTTCTCTTGCCACATCATTAGCAATACTCTTTAACCTATTATTTTCTTGGTTTAACTCATTAACCTGAGATGAAAGCATTGAAATTTTTTTCATTTAATGTCTTTACTTCTATTTGTGGTTTTGAGCCAATCGCACATATTAATAGAAATAATAATATTATTATTGCAATGTTTTTCTTATCTTAAAAAAAGCTTCTCTTTTTTGATTCTTTAATTTCTTCTTTATTTTCTTCCATAATTACCCCAAAATTTATTATTATAAATCTTTTCTAAAATCCTCATTATATTTCTTGTATACTTTTCACAATTTATGTAATATATTTTTCTTTCTTATAATGATTATTTTTTCGATATCACATTGTTATACTTTGTAAATATAATAAAAATAATATATTATTTATTAATTTTATATATTGATTCAATCAAGTATTTTTCTTTCTTAAATATTAAGTCAATCAAAATTGATAAATATTTAAGCATAATCATTAGTATTACAAAAATTCCAAAAAAAGCAAATGATAATAGTAACATTGTAGTTGTCCATCCTTCAATAGGTTTTGCCATCAAAAATATTGATACTGTATAAATTCCAGTAAGCATTGTTGTAAAAATCATAATAAAAGACATAAATTTAGCCAATTTATATGAAATGTCCGTAAACAAAATGATGCTTTCTATTGCTAATTCTGTTCTAGTCTCTTTAATTTCTTTTGATATATTCTGCTTTTTAATTTTTTTTATAGACTTATAATTAACTGAAGTTATTTTTAATCCACAATTAGCATAAGCAACCTTCCTGTATGGAATAGTTTTGTTTATGCTTCTTATTCTATTAATTGCTCTTCTTGACAGAATTCTAAACGTTTCTGTATGTATTTGATACATATTATTTGAATTATTATTAAAAACTTTATAAAAAATCCTAGAAGACAACTTACTTTTGCTATCAGATATAGCACTAACTATATCATATTCTTTTAAGGCTTCTTTATATATTTTAATTATAATATCTAAATCATAGTCAATATAAATATTATCAAATTCATAAACAAAGTCTCCAATAGCCGCATCCACACCAGCATTCATTGATAGTTCTATTCCTTGATAACAACTCATATTAACAATGCTAGCAGTATTTTCAGGAAACTTGTTAAAAAATTTTTTAATTTCTTGCACACTATTATCACTTGATTTATCATTCACACAAATTATTTCATAATTTTCAAAGTTTTCATCTAATTTATTATTTATTTTCTCTAAAAAATTTATTATATTGTCTTCATTATTATGAACATATACAACTACTGATATAAAATTTTTTTCCTTATTTATTATCATATTAATACCTCATCCAAATCAAATATTGTATTTATTTTACCAGATAATACTGTTACAAATGTTGGATCTTCTGAAAATTTCTTTATAACTGTTGGTCTCGAATCATCAATTTCAGATTCAATTAGTATTGGTTTTATAGAAAATAATGATTTTTTATACTCAAATTTATACTCATCTTTTAAATACTTTTTTGCTAAACTAGACATATAATTCCAAGCTGTTTTAGGTTTAGCTAAACATTCATTACAATTTCCTAAATTCTCTTTTGTGCAAAATCCATTACTTTTCATTTGACATTCAAAATTTGGTAATTTTTCATAACTTGTTGTATGTGGAGTAAATGTAACAGATGTTAATGAATGATATCCAGTTTTTCCAAATGGCATAATAGAAAAAAATGGTCCGTCCATTACTGTAATACCTGTATTCTTTAATTTTTCATTTACACTACAAATAATAATTTCACATAATTCATACTTAATTTTAAATGTTTCATAATCTAACTTACTCAATATTTGATTTATAGAAGCATATGTAGCATTTAAAATAAAACCTGATTCATAAGATTCTTTTGTATCTAATATAATTTGGTACGTTTTTTCCTTTTTTACTATATTAGTTATATTACAATTATACTCTATTTTTACATTGTTTAATTTATTTATTTTTTCTAAAAAATAATCTTTTAATATTTTAGCATCATAAGTATATTCCTTGGTTAGAAAACTTCCGTCAACAAGTCCATCTTTAAAATATTTACCCGAATAAACTTCTTCACACTTTATATTAGCAGAATTACAAAACTTTTTAAATTGTTCTGCATTTGTCCAAGAAAAATTTTTAGATGTTGCATAAATTTGGTCAAATTCTGTTAATTCCGAAAAACCATAATTTTCATGAAACCTTTGAAAATACTTTGCAGATTTAATTGCTGTAGAATATGAACGTGGATAATGGTATCCATTATGAACTCTAGCTTGATTTATATATGTCGCTCTTTTAAATGCTTCATTTTCTTTCTCTATTACTAATACCTTTTCTCCTCTTTCTCCACAAAACACTGCTGCATATAGGCCATATATTCCTGCACCAATTATTATTTTATCGTAATTCACTTTTGCCTCCTATATTTTTAACATTATATTCTCCCTTCATGTTTTTTAATAAAATTTTCATTAAATTCATATTTCCTTTAAAAAAACTAATTTTCGTTGGTACTTTCCCATTAGCAGGATACTCTCTTTTTACTGGAATTTCACATGTCTTTAATTTTAACTGATCTGCTTTCACTGACAAATATGCTAATAATTCATAAGTCATAAATATATCTCTTAATGGTTGCACTTCTGGATGCTCTAAATACTTTCTTGAATATCCTCTATATGCATTAGTAGTATCTGTATACCATTTTTTTGCAGTAATTGATATTAATGGTGCATGTATTAATCTAACTGATAAATATCTTATAGCTGGAGTATTTACGGCTTGTCCTCCTTTTATAAATCTAGAACCTTGTATAAAGTCATATCCCTCCTCTAATTTCTCTATAAACTTTGGAATGTCTTCTATACTATCTTTATTGTTACCATCTATTGTAATAATTCCTTCGTATCCCCTATTTAATGCCCAATAAATTCCCATTCGTAATTGAGCTCCTTGTTTTCCTTCACCTTTTTTTATAAGTAAAGTATTTACCCCCAAAGTTTCTAATATATTTCTTTCAGTTGAACCATCTGTAGATCCAGCATCACATATAATAATATCTATTAATTCATCTATGTTGCTTTTTTTTGCCCTTTCTAGTTCTTTTGCTATTCGCTCACCTTCATTTATAATTGGTATACAAACACAATATTTATTTATTTTATTTTTATATTCACAAGACTCAAAATTTGGAACTCCAGCAATATCTTTATAATACATTTCTTTCTCCTATAAAAAAATTTTAGACACATATTTTATACATTGTTTTATTTCTTGAATATCATTTTGTTGTTTCATTTCTATTGACACATATTTATTATAATTAGCATTTTTTAATAATTCAAATAATTTTTTATGCTCTTTTCTCTCTTGTATTTTTTCTAAATAAGGTTCACTTATATGAATATGATTTATTAAATTAATATTATTAAATATTTCTTCTAATGATTCTGAATTTGCAATAATTGTTCCAAAATCGATATTTACTTTTACACCTTTATTTGATAATTTTTTCACAAAACTAAACGCTTCTTTAGTTGTATTTATAAAATTTGTTCCATAAATATCTGGATTTGCTTCTAACGCTATTACAGTATTTTTCAATTTTGCATAATCTCCCAAAATATTAAAAAAATACATAATATCATCTTCTTTTTGATTATCTAATAAATTTCTATTCTTAGGGCAACCAAAAACTAAATTATTGCATTCTATAGAACTAGCAAAATCGATAGCTTTCTTAGTATACTCTATAAATTTTTCTGCATCTTCTTTTATAAAAATATTTCCACTTTTGCCATACCAAATTGATTGCATTGATGCTATTTCTAATCCATATATATCTTTTATTTTCTTCATTTTTTCTTTAGCTTCTTTTTTCTTATTATAAGGATTTTCACCAATAAATAAAGTTGGAGCTATTTCTATTCCACTATATTTATTTTCTTTCAATTCTTTTAAAATTTCTTCCTCATTCTCTTCATTCCATGCTAAATTAGAAATAGATAATTTCATTTTCAATCTCCAAAGCTTAAATATTTTTCTCTACAAATTTTTTTATATCTTGCAATATAAATTGTTTATCAAATATATATTCATTTTGTCCATTAAACATTTTTGCATATTTTGTTTTAAAATTATAATTTGGTATATTTGATGCTATTTCATTAATAAATTCTTCATTTTTTATATATTGATATATTTCACCTATAGTTACAGGTTCAGTAGCAATATTCAAAATTTCTAAATTATTCTCCCTTGCTTTTTGTATATGTTCCCATAAAAATTTTAAATTATAAAACTGAAATTTTCCTCTACTATCTGTAAAATTTAGAGCACTAAATCCAATTTTGTTAAAATATTTCTTTAAGTCCTCTTTTTCTATATCTTCTAATTCTTTAATTTTATAAAACCCGTTTTCCTGTTTTCTATAATATTCTTTAATTAAATCATCTTTTTTAAGTAATTCATTATACTTTTCTTCAGTTAACATCTGTGGAATTATATTTATTAAATCATATATAAAATTTTTTTTAATATTTTGTCCATATAATCCGGGTAAACGTATAATTAAATGTTTCTTTACATTATCTCTTACCCAGTTTTCTAAAAAGTATCTATTATATCCATATGGATGTAAATTTTCAATTTCAATTTTCGTATCTTCATCTACATTAATAGGATTTTTATACACATCAACTGTAGAAATTAATATAATTTCTTTTGGCTTTATTTCAGTTATATTCTTTATTGTACTTTTTATATTTTCAAAATCTTTTTCTGGATTTTTATTTGCTAGAAATTTTTGACTATAAACTCCAGCATATACTAATAAATCTGGATTTTTTCCATAAGATTGAATTATATTCTTAGAATCATATAATTCATCAAATGCAAATTGCCCATTTAAATTAGAACCTACAAACCCAGTATATCCTACTAATTGCGTTTTCATATTTTTTCTTCCTCCTGAGCCTCATTAATAGCTTTTCCAATACAATAACTTTTTTCACAAATAAATTTAAAAATAATATAAAGACATATTTGTACAAATCCAAAATACCATAATACAAAATTTAAATGAGTATGACAATATGAATGAGCTTTTCCTAATATAAACCAAGATAAAGTAGTAGATAAAAACATTATAAACATTACTAAATCTCTGTAGCTATTCTTCTTTTTGTTTATAATATTATAAACTAATATTGCTATAGTACCTATACACATTAATCTAAAAAACCTACCTTCTATCCCTAATATTATATTAGTTTTAAAGGAAGTAAATAATTTTATTACCTCTATTGCACTAGCTGATTTAGACGCTTTATACTTACTAGCAACTTCTACATTATCATCATCAATTATTGTTCTTCTTACAATATCTTTCTCATAAATTTCTATTATTCCCTTTTGTAAATTTCCATCACCTCTTATTATACCATGTATACATATTGCTAATGCAAAAGCTAATAAACAACTAATTCCTACTATTATAGTTGTTTTAAAAATTTCTTTTCTTTTTTCTTTGTATTCTTCATCAAAGAAATCTACAACAAAAAATACTATTGTTGATAACATTATAGTAGTTATATATTCATAACCACATAAGCATTTTATTAATATAGTAAAGAAAATACAAGGTACAAGAATTTTTTTATGCTTATAATTAATAGATATCATTAGTGACAAAAGCATTGGCAAAAACCAAATAAATTCTATCCAATATAAATTACGTGCAAATACAACAATCCAAGGTGATAATAGAAATGTTATATAAAATACTACTGCCATTAATCTACTGTATTTCTTATATATAATAGTACAAATTGATATTACAATAATAGCTAATAAAAAGCAACATATAAACTTCATAACCCAAAATGGCATATTTAAATTATTATATAAATAAGAATAAAAAAATCCTTGTAATCCGAGATTAGCTGGGTACTCCACCATTTCTACTTCTGTTTCTTCTTCATTATAATTTTCAATTAAATTCCATATATTTTCAACTCTCTTATTTGTTCCTTTTTCTATTGCGTTTATTAAGCCATATTTTCTTTGACCTTCTACATTATATTTATCTTGGAATATCTTTGAAAACACTATAAACTCAGAATCACTTTGAAAATTAGAAAATTCTATACTGTTATCTTCAAAAATGTTCTTACTATAATTCAATATTAATAATAGTGTCAAAACTATTAAAGTAATAATTTTTATTATGTTTTTTTTCATTTTTTACCTCATTAAAAAATCATATTTTCAAATTATTCTTTAGTATTTAACCAATTATAAAACAATTCCAGACTTAATTATATCTTTAGCACATAGTGCTCCCTGTAATATTCCATTTTCATCTATAACTGGTGCTACAGAAACCTTTTTCTCCCCTTCAATCATTAATCTTAATGCTTCAACAGCTAGCATTCCTTTTCTTATTGTTACAGGTGTTGTAATTATTATGTCCTTTAAATTCATATTATATATATCTACTTTTTGTGATAATTTTCTTCTTAAATCGCCATCTGTAAAAACTCCTATTAATTTTCCACTATCATCCACTACATTTACCATTCCTAAGCTTGTCCTACACATTTCTTCTATTGCTTTTTCAAAAGAATCATTTAAAGTTACAATCGCATTTTCTTTTCCTTTACTCATTAAATCACCTACTGTTGATATTAAACTCTTTCCTAAAGAACCTGCTGGGTGAAATAATGCGTAATCTGTTTTAGAAAAAGCTTTCATTTTTGCACATGTAACAGCTATAGCATCGCCTAAAGCTAACGCTACCGTTGTGCTAGATGTAGGAGCTAATTTCATATAACATGCTTCTTCAATTTGAGGTAGTACAAAACATAGTTCAGACTCTCTTATTAAAGTAGAATTTTTATTTCCTGATATTCCAATTAATTTAGCCCCAATTTTTTTTATATTTGGAAGAATTCTAGTAACTTCTTCACTTTCCCCACTAAAACTAATTGCAATAACTACATCATCTTTTGACACCATTCCTAAATCTCCATGTTGTGCCTCTGCTGGATGTAAGCAAAAAGAAGGAGTTCCTAAACTTGCAAAAGTTGCTGCTAACTTCTTAGCTATGTGTCCAGGTTTTCCCATCCCTGTAAATATTATTTTCCCATTACACTCTGATACAACTTTCACTATTTTCTCAAAATCTTCATTCAATGAATTCTTTACTTTTTCTAATGAATCTATTTCAATACTAAAAACTTTTTTTCCCTCTTCTACTATATTAAAATTTTCCATAATTTATCCCTTTCTATTATTTATTAACTTGTCTTTTCTTTCTAAGCTATAGCTTCTTTTATTCTTATTAATTTTTTTAACAAATCTTCCATATCTTCTAATCTTACCATGTTAGGTCCATCAGACAACGCATTGTCTGGGTCTGGATGTACCTCCATAAATAAAGCTTCAACTCCAACTGCAACAGCAGCTTTTGCCAAATACTCAACATATTCTCTATTTCCACCAGTCGCATTTCCTTTGCCTCCTGGCTTTTGTACACTATGAGTTGCGTCAAAAACTACTGGATAGCCAAATTTCTTCATTTCAACTAATCCTGTCATATCTACAACTAAATTGTTATATCCAAAACAAGATCCTCTTTCACATAACATTATTTTTCTATTTCCACTTTCTTCTAACTTTCCGATAACATTTTTCATATCCCAAGGAGCTAAAAACTGTGCTTTTTTTACATTTACTAATTTTCCTGTTTTAGCTGCAGCTATAAGTAAATCTGTTTGTCTACACAAAAATGCTGGAATTTGTACTATATCTACTACTTCTGCAACCTTTTCAGCTTGCCATGGTTCATGAATATCTGTAGCAATTCTTAATCCTAGCTCTTCTTTTACTTTTTTCAATATTTCTAGTCCTTTTTCTATTCCAGGTCCTCTATAAGAATTTATAGATGTTCTATTTGCCTTATCAAAAGAAGCTTTAAAATAATAATTAATCCCTAATCTATCTGTTATCTCCTTCATTTTTCTGGCTATTAGCATTACATTTTCTTCACTTTCAATAACACATGGCCCCGCTATTAGTGTGAATTTTTTGGCATTTACTATTTCTTCTATTTCTTTTTCCATATTTTTATTTCCTCCTCTTCACAATTTCTACTTTTTATAATAGCTTGTGCAAATTTAAAATCTTCTAAATAATCTATATCAACGGCCTCTATATCATCAATTTCCTGAAAGTATGGTTTGTTTCCAATTCTTCTTTTCCCCATTTTTGTAAAAACTTCTTTTTTAAATATAAAAAACGCACTAGTTTCATAGTATATTGGTTCTATATCTTGAGTTCTTGGAATATCCTTTAAATCATAATTTAAAGTTTTTCCTTTATACCATGTAAAAGTTTGTACTTTTTTTACAGATAATGCTGAATCATATTCTCCACTTAAAACTTTATTTAACGCATTTTGTATTGTTTCTTTTTTTATAAATGGAGCAGTTGCATGGGCTAAGACATAAATATCTGCATCAACTTCGTTTATAAATCTCTCATATATTTCTTGCCCTTTTACTAGATTTCCATCTAAATATGTATCTCTTTTCAAAAATTTCATTTTTTCTGGCATATAATTTATTATACTTTCATCACTACAATAAACATAAGCTTCATCTATTCCCTCTACATTTAATAAATTCTCTGTCATGTAATAGCACATTGGTTTTCCACCTAAATCTAGTATATTCTTGTTTGGTAATCTTTGGTTATTTAGTTTTATCGGTACTAAAGCAACTACTTTCATTTTAAATTCCTCCATTTAATTTTATAATATATTCTACAAATTCTCTAAAAGCTCCTTCTCCTCCATTTTTCTGTGTTATAAAATCCACATTCTTTTTCACTTCTTCAACTGCATTACTAGGTGCTGCTGAAATTCCCACCTTTTTTAAAATGCATAAATCTTGTATGTCATCTCCCATGTACGCCACTTCATCATTTGAAATTTTACATTCTTTTAATATATTTTCAAACTTCTCTAATTTATTATCCACATCTACACATATATAATCAAAATTTAAATTTTCTGCTCTATATATTGTTGCTTTGCTATTATCTCCTGATATAATTCCTGTTTTTATTTCGTTTTTTCTTAATAGATTTACTCCCATACCATCTTGCATATTAAATCTTTTAAATTTTTCACCATTAGGTCCATAATAAATAGAACCATCTGTAAGGCATCCATCAACATCAGTTAAAAGCATTTTAATTTTCTTCATTAATAACTCCTTTACTATTTTTTATAAAACTTACTATTCTTCTTATATTAAATAATACAACTATACTTACAAAACCTATCACTATATATCTTATTATAAAATAATTATATAAATATATAATTAAAAATATAATAACAACCAAAACTATAGATATTAGTAGTAGCATTTTTAAATCATATATATTATTTGACTGTATTTTTTTCATAAAAATATAATGCGCAATAGCTAACACCAAGTATCCTATTGCTGTTGTATAACCTGCTGCAACAAATCCAAATTTAGGAATAAATATTGCATTTAAAATAATATTTAAAATAGCTGCTAAACTTGTTGCTAAAGTTACAAAAATATTTTTTTTATAATAAAATTCTATATTAGCAAATAGTGATGATAAAAATGAAAAATATAGTCCTAACACAATCGGAGGAATAACCCAAATCGCAGAATAATATTCCACTGGTGCTAAAATTCTTATTATTTCTGGAGCGAAAATCGCAAGCATTATTGAAAAAAACACAACTAGCATAAGTAACAAATTAGAATATTTACCTACTTTTTTATATTTTTCCGCTTTTAAACTTTTATAAGTAAATGGTATCCATGCAGCATTTATTCCTACAAAAACACCTTGTATAACCTGTGACAAATTATAAGAAACTCCATATATTCCTGCTGCTGAATCTCCAACCATTCTTTGAATCATTATTCTATCTGAAGATGATAAGATTACATTAGATAAATAATGTGGTATAAGCGGTATATTAAATACTAAAGCATATTTCCAATATTTTTTACTATAAAAACATTTTCCGTCTTTAAAAATTTTAATTAGTAAAACTAAATTTACAACAACTGTAGGCAAACCACAAAATACAACTTTTGCAACAGCTTTACTTTGAGGAAAAATATTTATTCCTATTATGCCTATTATAGGATTTAATATAAATGTAATCATTGTAATTATTAGAGGTTTCACATATTTATAATCAAATTTTTCTCTAGTTAAAAAAAATCCCCATGCTGGTGCAGTTAAAAAATTAGCAAACATAAAATCTATTAAATATTCAGATAATCCTAACGCCCTTTTTATTGGCTCTTTAAATAATACATATATAAAAAAAGTAATAATAGTTAATAATACACTAATAGAAAGAAAGGAAGAAGTAACTTTGTCCCTATCTTTTTCAAAATCAATTAAAGCATTATTATATATACCTGCACTTAAATTTAAAGTTATAAAAATAGCCAATATATTATACCAAGATTGATATGTGCTTGTAATTCCATATTCGTCTGTTGTTAAAATTCTACTAAATATTGGAGTCATTATTAAATTAACTCCACTTTGAAAAAATACTACTGTCATATATACAACAGATGAAATCATAGGTTTTGGTATTTTTTTTAATTTCTCCTTTATATTTAACAATTTCTTTCCTCTTTCAAAATTTCAATCTTTTATACTAATTAGCCTTGGTAAAAATCTTTTTATTATAAAAGAACAAGCTAAACTAGTTATTGCAATTATACCAAAATTTACTACTATCTGTAAATATATATTGTAATTTAATATTAAATTTGAAAATTTCATAACGATTTGTAAAATAATAATATGTATTCCCATAATAGTAAGTGTGTTTTTTCCAAATAACTCTAAAATAATATTTGAATTAATTATATTAGAAATAATCTGCCAAGAAAAAATTCCTGCAAAAGCTGAAATGAAAAAATAAACATAATTACCAAAATGCAAATAAAGCATATCTGTTTTACCCAAAAATTTCTCTGTATAGCAATAGTTGTAATTATATATAATTACAACTATATTTATTATAATAAATATAGTTAAAAAAACTAGTTTTCCGATTAAATTTATTTTTATTTTATTTTTTCGTCTTTTTACAATATATCCAACATGGTAAAATACTAATGCAAATAATGCTATATCAGACCAAAATGGTAATCTAAAATACTTAATATTTATAATTTGATTTAATAAAACTCCTAATAATAGTCCAATACTTATAATAACATGTTCATATTTTTTAAAGTATTTTTGAATAATATAATACATTATTTCTACAACAAATAAACATAATAAAAACCATACTGCTCCAATATAATTAGTTTCGAAAATATAATTAGAATACAATAATGATATAAAACATTTGGCTAAAATTTGAATTGAGTGATTTTTAATTAAAATCCAAACAAAATTTATAATACTAAATGTTAAATAAGGATACAAAAGTTGATTTAATCGTTTCTTGAAATAATCTTTAAATGACATTTCCTGATATTTTTCTTTGTATAAATATCCTGAAATATAAAAAAACAAAGGCATATGAAAAGAATAAATATATATCAATAAATTAATTGGTATCACTTGATTCATATGTCCTAAAATAACAAACAATATTCCAATTCCCTTTAAAATATCTATAGCTTTATCTCTTTTTTCAATTTTATCTTTCACAAACCTTTTCTCTTTTCTTCACTTTTTTTATTATGTATGTAAGTAAAAAAGCAATAGTTGTAACTATCAACATTTTTAAACTAAATATTAGTATAATATTTAGTTTATTCATACTAGTATGAATAAGCAAATTATAATCAATAAAGTCCTTTTCTATTCTATGTATGCATAAAATATATAAAGAATATATTCCATAAAATTGAAATATTTTTGAAAATATTTCAAAATATGTGTTACTTGAAAAAAATTTACATATCCTTATAAATAAATAACTAGAAGCTATTGTAGTTACTATACATAAAGGATAATAAGGATAAAGTCTACCTACATAATTAAATTCTCCAAGTATAATCCCCAAAATCCACATACTTAATAATATTACTACACTTTTAATTGATAGTTTTCTTTCAAATAGCCCTTTTTCTTTAATATATTTTCCTACATATAAATATACTTGTATTATAAACGCAACATCTAAGCTGAAAGGTAAAAAAATAAATTTACTTATAGTAAATCCAACTATATTAAATAAAATACACACTATTAATAAAATTTTGTCTTTTTTAATTATATTATTAATAATACAAAATAATATTTTAGAAAAAAACATACATGCTAAAAACCATATTGGTCCTACTGTTGTTAAATCATTTAAAATTCCATGTGTAACGCCTATTCCTAATAAAGAAGTTTTAATATTAGTCATTAGTAAATTTCTATTATTAAAATAGTCTAAAAAACAAACTATAATACATGTAATAAAATATGGTATTATTAAAGAAAAAAAGTCTTTTTCTAATTCTTCTTTAAACTTTCTTTTTTTATAAAAATAACCTGATATAACAAAAAATATTGGCATATGAAAAGAATATATTATTCTTCGAGTTATTGGTTCATGACATGTATGTGCAAAAATCATTAGAATTATAGCTATTCCTCTTGCAACATCTATATATTCTAATCTATTTTGTTTGCTAATCGCATTTTTCTCCTTTTTTAGTTCCATTAATTTCTCCTAATATTTTTAAAAACTCTTCTTCATTATGAGGAATTACAAAATTATCTAATCCAAATTTTTCTTCTACTTTTTTTAAATATTTTAAGTACTTTTCTGTTACCATATCTGACATATTATTTGTGCAATTATACAATAAAAAAGTCTTAATTGTATCTCCAAAATATAATCTTGATGCTAATACACTGCCTGATGAAATTGTAAGGAATACTTTATCAGAGAAATTATTATTCATTTGGATTACTTCCCAAGGAATTCCAATAGTTTTATTTGTTACGATACCATATTTTGAAAATCTATCGACTTTATTTCTTGGGTGCAGTTTTACTAATATGTTTTCTTTCCCAACAATATCAGCTATTTTTAATATAAGAGTTAAATCATCTATATCTTTTCCATCACAAAAAAATGACTCTTCAAAAAAAATATATTTCTGATTATATTTATCCTCTAAACAGTTATAGTCAAATATTTTGTTTATTAATTCTAAACAGTATTCATCTTTTCTATCAAAACTTTCTATTTTTTCCACTTCAGAATCAATATTATATAATAATAAATCTGGATTAAATAATAGATTTATATCAATAGATTTTTCAAAACTTTTTTTATTTAATATTTTTCTTAAAATCCTATAACTGTTAGAAACACCTAAATTAATATGTAAATACGAAATATATCCTTCTTCAAATCTAATTACTTTTAAATTTTTATTTTTTACTTTTAAAGCATCATATATTAAATAGGTATATTTGTCTATATTATAAAAAATATACTCATCATAATAATTTAGGTTCATATCTAATTTTGATAACACTATATTAGGAAATAATAAAAAATGTATATTATCTAATACTCTATTTCTTTTTTTTTCAACATCTTTACTATTTATGTAATAGACTTTTCTAAAAATACTCAAATTTGTTAATTTATTAAATATCTTAACTGAATCTGTAGAATGATTAGAAATAATTATATCAACTTCATCATCTTTATATTTTGAAGTCTTTAATTTAATTGCAATAATTATTTGAAAATATGTATTAACTAAAATAGCTATTTTTTTTTTATTTATTTTTTCCATGATATATTTTCCTTTATAATTTTAGCAGGATATCCTCCTATCAAGACATTTTCCTCATCTATTTTTTTAGTAACACAGCTTCTCGTTGCAACTACCGATTTTTTTTCTATTGTTACGCCCTTTAATATATCAACATAAGAAGCAATCCAAACATGATCTTTTATAAGAACTTCTTTCTCATTATCATTCAAAGCTTCTCCATTAAAAATAGTATGTCCATCATTATCTCTAAAATTAACATTCCATCCAACAAGTACATCATTTCCAAATTTTATAGATTTACATGAATGAAATATGCAATTTTTATTTGAGGCAAAATTATTGCCAAAAATAATTTCAGAACTTTTTTCTAATGAAATACATGTTCCTTCAGCTAAAAAAGTCTTTCCATAAAAACAAATTTTTGACCCTTTTTCAATCTTAATTATTCCTTTCTGAGAAGGAATAAAGTCTGTTCCTCCAAAACCAATCTTAATAAGAGCTGGTTTTACTTTGCATTTAATATCAATAGAATTTTTATTTATTTCTAGAATTTTTGTATTATATGATACAAAAATTGGCAATTTAATAGCCGTTTTAAAATTGAATACTTTAAAATTAAAATAAATAGTTTTAAATAATGATATAAAATACTTAAAAACACTATTCATTATTAATATTCTCCTCTTTTACAAATTCCAATTCATTTACATGATATGCCAAAGTATAAATAATATAAACTATATATGTATCAAATGTATCTGCTATTGACAAAAATAAAATTAAAAAAATCGAAAATGATAAAATTGAAGAAATCTTTTTATTTTTGCATGAGCTTAACTTTTTTCCAATTTGCAAATACATTACAAATAAAATTGTTAGTGATATTACTCCCCCATTAACCAATACATTTAAAAACAAATTATGAGCATGTTGGTTTGTTTTATAATAAATTGATTGCATAACCTCTGGAGTTTGACCGCCAATTCCTAAGAAGAAATGTTCTTTAACACTCTTGATTCCTAAATTCCATGTGTATACTCTTCCAGATAAATCTGCATTTTTATGTAAGTAATTAACCAAAAAATCTTCAAAATAATATTGTACCTGTAGAAAAACAAGTAAAATGTTAAAAACTAAAATAATTATAAAATATGTTTTAAATGATATTCGTTCAAGAAATTTAATTTTATCAAAAACTAATACATAAGCTATTAGTAATATTATTGTCAATACAGCACCAACAGCCCAAGAATAAATAAGCTGAAAAGCTGAAGTAGCAATAACTAAATAAGCAAAAAAGTTTAGTTTATTATATTTTTGTAAACTATAAGTTATTGAAAATATACATAAAGGTAATAAAAAGAAAATATACCTGTTATCCATGCCTAAAAATGAATAAGATTCTTTATAATTAAAATTGTTTTCAAATACCATAGTTATAATATTAATTAAAGAAAAAGCAAATAATATAGATGACATTCCTAAAAGAGCTATTTTAGCATCCCCATCTTTTATATACATCTCCATTAACATAACAGAAGCTATAATTGACACTGTTTGACCAAATAAAGCACTGTATGAACATGAATTAAATAAAGTAGATATATATAATTCTACTTGAAAAAGTACCACTAAAAAAATAAATTTAGATATCTTATATCCATTTTTTCTTAAATTTAAAAAATATATTAAACATATAATGAAAAACCATAAAATTTTCATTGCAGAATACACTTTATCTAATAATGGAATATCTTTAAAACTAAGTGGTTCTATATAAGGAAATATTAATATTATAAATAATAATAGTTTATTTTTCTTCATTTATCCCTCATCTATACTTTTGTAAAAATTTTTTATATATAAAAATATATAATTTTGTATTAATTAATAATAATAAATTTTGAATTTTTCTAGTCTTATTTAAATAATTGTTTTTAATTAAAATAAATAAATTATCTTTTATCATTTTCTTCGTTTTATTTAATAACTTTTTATCTAAATCATTCGATATTATCATTTTATTTAATACCACTATATACCATTGTATTTGTGCTATTTTTATATTATCCAAGTTTGAATATTTATTTATAGTAAAGTTTGTTACTTCATCACATGCATCAAGTAATTTAAGCATTTTATTTGAAAATGTATTTGCTCCAATAGAATTTTTCCTTTTGCAATAATAATATTTACTATCTGGTAATAATAAAATATTATTTGAAATATCTAGTAATTTATAAGTTGTTAGCATGTCCTCATATAATAGCCCTTCTGGGTATCTTATATTTGCAAACAACTCCAATTTATATAGTTTATTCCAAGCTACAACCTCTATATATCCTGATAATAGATGAATATCTAGTGCTTCTTTACTAGAATAAATCTTTTTTTCTTTTACTGTTGTTATTTTTTCATTAATTCCATTTTCATAAATATTTGTAAAACCACAACAAGTTATATCTGTATTATATTTCTTAGCATTATTATATAAATACTCAATCATATCTTTTTCAATATAATCATCGCTATCTATAAAACATATGTACTCTGATGTTGCTATTTCTATTCCAGAATTTCTTGCTGCTGATAAACCTCTGTTTTTTTGATGTATTACTTTAATTCTTTCATCTTTCTTACAATATTCATCACAAATTTGCCCGCAATCATCAGGTGAGCCATCATCAACTAAGATAATTTCTATCTCTCTTAAAGTTTGATTTATGACACTATCTATACATCTTCTTAAATATTTCTCTACATTATATATTGGTAATACTATAGATACTTTACTTTTTTTCATTTTCATTAAAAGCTCCAAATCTATTTTTTCTACAATCTTTAATCCCTTTAAAATAGTAATCTAAAAATTTTCTTTTGTTATCAAAAAATACTATAATTTTAAATAGTTTGTAGATTAATATAGTTAGCATATTTATGTTTTTATATTTTTTCGCTGTCCATAATAAGTTTCTTGCTTGATAATATATTCTAAGAGGACTACAATAGCCAAATTTTATTTTTAAAATTTTGCTCTCCCTAGTAATAGCTGGAGAATGTTCTAACTTTGCTTCTCCACAACAAATTATTTTATATCCTTTTTGTCTTGCTCTTAGACAAAATTCATAATCCACTACATCAATAAAAAATTCTTCTTTAAATTTTCCAATGCTAAAAAAGTTATTTATATTAACTAAATTTGCAGATTGCATTACATATTTTAACTCTTTTGTTCCTATAAATTCTTCTGTTTTCTTTCTGTCAAAAAAGTATATTGGTGATAAAATAACAATTTTGTCATCATTAAGCTTATCTATATAATTTTCATATATGTCAATTATATTATTTCTTAAATAGCTATCTTGGTCAAAAGTAATTACCCAATCATATCCTTTTTCTTTTGAATATTCAATTCCTCTATTTAGAGCTACAGCTATTCCAGTATTTCCGTTCATCGATATATATGTATACTTTTTTAATTGTTCTTTATATAAATTAAAATAATCTGAAGTGTCAGAATTATCAATCAAAATTACTTCATCTACATAATTCTCATAAGTTTTTATATTACTAATTACTTTTTCGTCAAAATTATATAAAACTGTTACAGCTGAAATTTTATTTTTTTTCATCTAATTTATCCTCTGTTAACCATATTTAAATAACAATTTTGTAATTGTAAATTTGATATTTTAATATCATATCCAGCTCTTCTTATTTTTTCTACATCAATTTTTCTTTCACTCTGTAAATATTCACAATCTACAATCATTTTTTCCCATTTTTCTAGCGAATTATTAGGAAGGAATTCAACATTTCCGATAATATCTACATCTTTAGGTACATTATTCGAACAAATACATGTTATTCCTAAAGCTTGAGCCTCTATTACAACAATTCCTAGTCCTTCATATAAACTTGGAAATACAAACAAATCCATTGCTTGCATATATTCGTTTACATTATTCTTTGCACCTAAAAAAATGACCTTTTCTTCTATATTTAATAACTTCACTTTTTTCTTTATTTTTTCTTCTAAAGGTCCCTCTCCAATTAATAAAAGGATTGAATCTTCTCTCTTTTTTTGGACTTCATAAAATGTTTCAATCAAGAATTCATGATTTTTCTGCTTCATAAATCTTCCTACATGTCCTATTACAAATTTTTCTTCAATATTCAATTCTTTTCTTACTTGACTTCTAATTTCTTTATCATATTTAAATTTATCTAGGTCAATCGCATTTTTCATTATTTCAATTTTTTTATTTTCAAATGCTTTACTTCCAAAAAGCCATCTTCCGGCATATTCACTACATGCAATAAATTTTGTAGCAAAAATTTTAGAAAATGGTTTTAAAATATTTTTTAATATATTTTTAATAGTTTCTTCTTTATTACTTGTAGAATGAGAATGAGCAATTCTGTTAGGCACTTTCGCTATATAAGCAGAAAATAATGGTAATATACTTAAAGTATTTAAATGAGAATGAACAATTTTATATTTATTTTGTTTAAATATTTTTATTAACTCTATAATATATTTGAAAATATGTATATAAGACGGAATTTCTATAATATTACCGCCTAATTTTTCAATTTCCTCTCTTTGTGGTAATGTTGACCCTTCAATAACAATAAAATCAAATTGTACTTTTGTTCTGTCAATATTTCTATAATAATTCATTACACAAGATTCCACGCCGCCAGAGTTCATCTTACCCATAATTTGAGCAACTCTAATTGGTTCTTCTGTATTTTTCACTTATATAGCTCCTTCTTTTTTCACAACAGAAATAACTGTTTTTGCTAGTATTTCAATATCTAAAGGTATAGACATATTATTTGCATAGTATGTTTCCAATTTTACTCTTTCTTCATAAGTTGTATCACTTCTACCATTAGCAGCCCAATATCCTGTAATTCCTGGTTTTACGCTTAAAACTTCTGATTTATGTTCTCCAAATAATTCTATTTCACCTTCTATAACAGCTCTTGGTCCTACTAGGCTCATTTCACCTTTTAATACATTTATAAATTGTGGAAATTCATCTAAACTTGTTTTTCTCAAAATTTTTCCTATTTTTGTTATTCTTGGATCATTTTTTAATTTTCTTGTTTCTTCAAATTCTTTACGTACTTCTTCATCTTCTGACATCATTTTTTCTAATATTTCATCTGCTCCAACAACCATACTTCTGAATTTATACATTTTGAAATGTTTTCCATCTTTTCCTATTCTTTCATGTGAATAAAATAATGGTCCATTTTCTTTATTAATAAAATTTACAATAGCTACTATCGCTGTAAGTGGTATTAAAATTATTATTCCACAAATAGCTCCAATTATATCTATGATTCTTTTTACAAATAATGTTATTCCTCTAGATATATATCCTAAAGTATCTACTGTTACACTTCCAACTCTATACGTTTCTCTTCTTCTTAAAGTGATTAGCATTGTTATTATTGCAATTTTTATATCTAATAAAATTGAGCTTCTATAATGATATCTAACATCCATATCTAATCTATCTAAAAACTCTATTTTTTCTTTTCCAGATATCTGATATGCACCTGTAATTCCTGGTCTATGTTGTATAATGTATTTATAATATGTTCCCATTCTTTCTTTTTCTTCTGGTAAATATGGTCTTGGTCCTACTAAGCTCATATCTCCTTTCAATACATTTATAAATTGTGGAAACTCATCTAACCCTGTTCTTCTTAATACTTTTCCAAATTTTGTTAATCTTGGATCATTTTGTAGTTTTCTATATTTTTCATATTCTTCTTTTATATCTTTATCTTGTAACATCGCTTCTAATATTTCATCTGCGTTTTCTACCATTGTTCTAAATTTAAACATTTTAAATGTTTTTCCATTTTTTCCAATTCTTTCTTGCACATAAAATATTCTTCCATAGTCCTTATTTTTTAAGTTCTGGAAAAATACTACAATAGTTAATGGTACTAATGCAATAATTCCTATTAATGATATTATTATTTCTATAATTCTCATTACTATAGATTTTACTATTGCTTTAGTGCTTTTATATAATTTATGTGAAATGTTTTCTTGTAAGTTTTCGATATCTAATGGAATTATTATATCGTTTTCTTCCACAATTCTCCCCTCCTAAAAAACTTTCATAAATTCTTGCTTTATTCCATATAACCAGTTTTAATTATAACACATATTTGCTACGGATACAAGCTTTTCATGATATGTTCACATTATTTTAGTTGTTTTTTTGCCATTTTTTCCCTATTTTACTATTGTTTGGAATATTTATATCATTTTTATGTCATTTTCTTATCGTTTGTTTCAAAGTGGTTTCATATATGTTTCGCACCTTTTTATTCTATTTATATGGCATCTTTCATATACTCTAAAAAAAGTATTTTTAAGGTGATTATTTTGAAAAGATTTAAGTTTTTTATTTTTAACACATCAATTCTTATAATAACTTCTCTTATTTTTAGAGGAATTGATATTTATTTTACTGCTTATGTTTCTAGAAAAATTGGAACTGAAGCTTTAGGTATTTACCAACTAGTTATGTCTGTATATTTATTTGGAATTACTCTTGCTACTTCTGGAATTAATTTAGCTGTTACTCGTATTATTTCAGAGGAGTTAGCTCTTGATAATTCTGGTGGTATAAAAAATGTTATGAAAAAATGTTTATACATAACTTTAATCACTAGTCTTTCAACTAGTACTATTTTTTGGATAAATACTGATTTTATAATTTCTAATTGCTTACATAACAAAGTTTCTCCTGCTGTTATTCATCTTGTTTGTCTTGCCTTACCTTTAATTGCAATGTCATCTGCAATTTCTGGATATTTTGCAGGAGTTCGCAGAATTTATAAAAATGCTATTGGTCAATTTATTGAACATGTTGCTAAAGTTTTAGTTTCTGCTTTTTTAATAAGTTTATTTTTGCCTAAAGGTCTAAATTATGCATGTTTTTCATTGATTTTAGGTGATTTAATCTCTGAAATTATATCTTTTGTATATATTTATATTATTTACCTATTAGATAAAAAGAAATACAACAATATACCAGAACTTGCAAAAAAGAATAACTATACTTACAGAACTCTTAGAATCTCAATACCTATTGCAATTACTTCCTATATTCGTTCTGGTCTTACTACTTTAAAACAGCTTATAATTCCCTCTAGTTTAGAAAAAAGTGGTATTAATTGTGCAGAATCTCTATCTAAATATGGAATCATTAATGGAATGGCTCTTCCTATTATTATGTTTCCAGATATATTAGTAAAATCGTTTGCTAGTCTTTTAATTCCTGAATTTGCTAGATATTATACAAAAAAGGATTTTAAAAGGACAAAACAAATGACTACTATTTTACTATTATTGATTGGTATCGCATCATTATCTTTAACTATATTACTATTTGTTTTTTCTGATTGTTTAGGAAATTTAATTTACAAAGATGCTACTTCTGGATATTATATAAAAATCTTAGCCCCTCTTGCTACTTTTATTTATGTTGACACTGTTGTTGATAGTATTCTTAGAGGATTAGATGCTCAAGTTGGTGTTATGCTAATAAATATTTTAGATTTAGCAATTAGTGTAAGTTTTATTTATTTTTGCGTACCTAAACTTGGTTTATTAGGTTATATTATATCTATTTATATGAGTGAAATTCTAAATTTTACAATTAGCCTATTTCAATTAATAAAAATAGTTTATTTTAAACCTAAAACTTCTTAAGTAGAGTTTGTATACAATATTAATATTAAAAATATATTATTCGTTAATTCTATATAACAACTTATTTGTAGCTCATTTTATTTGCTACAGATAAGAAGAGTTACAAGTTCAAAAATTTTCTTCGATTTTTTCTGTACAAAGTTACTTAAATCCATATATAATAAAAAGTGTAACACATTTTTCTTTTAAACAATAAAAGTGATGTTTTCCATCACTTTTATTGTATCCATATTTAATTATTCTATAAAATTATATGTTTCCTTTTCTTCCACTCCATTCAAATTATAGTATGACTCTGGTACTTTACCAACTATTATTGCTTCTGTTAATAATACTTCTGAATTTATATCTTTTCCAAATGTGGCAAATGGAGTTAATATTCCAACTCTAGCATCTAATTGTAAATAAACTTTGTGATGTGTTTGATTAATTCCTACTGCTTTAAACTCCGTTCTTAAACTTGCATTTAAATTTCCTGCACTTTCCAATTCTACTTCAAATCTTGGTTCTAAATTTTTTAATACACTTATTCCACTAACTGCTCCCATATTTATTAATACTGTAATTGTGGGAATTCCATCAAATTCTTTTTGAATATTCTTTGTTATTTTACTTACTATTTCATTTATTGTTATTGCATTTGATTTTATTAATGTTATATTTCCTTCCACATCTTTTTCTATATTTATAAGATTATCATAATTATAATCTTTCATGATTTTACTTACTTCATCACTTATAATTTTATTACCTTTTGATGAAGCTGCTGTTTCACAAGTCGCTTTAAATACAGGATATGCTGTATTTAAAAAAATTATAATACATATGATTATTGTAACCAATAAAATTAATAATATTATTTTAAAACTATTGATTTTTCTAAAATCTGGCAATTTTATTCTCTTTCTTGAATATAATCTATCTTTCATTTCACCTCCTATAAAACTGAAAATCAAAGATTTCTCAACAAATTCGTATATAATTTTGGCAAAGAATTTATATTATAGAAATTGCAAAACAAATTCCTATAAAAACAAATCTGAAAAATTTTCGAATTTTCAGTAAATTTGTTCGTGTACCGAATTTATGTAATAAATTTGTATAAAAAATTTAGCAAGGATTTAATATAATAGGAAAGTATAACTTTCCTATTATATTAAAAAGTGGCGGTTTCCCGCCTTTATCTCATTATATATAATCTATCTCCTATATTTATTTTATCTGGATTTTCTAATTCATTTAATTTTAATATATCATTTATTGATACTTTAAATTTTTTAGCAATATTCCAAATAGTATCTCCTTGTTTTACAAAATACATAAACATTTTATATTCATTATCTTCTTGATTTTCTTTTATTTCAACATCTTCTATTATGCTAATTTTTTTCAAATTCATATTATTTTGTTTTACTAAAATTTCAATTTCAGAATCTACATTTTCATTACTAATTTGAAATTCCTTTTTATTTATATAAAATTCTATCTTTTCATCTTCTCCTTCAAATTTTACCATAAATGGAATTTTTACATTTTTCACATTTAACCCATTTCTATTATCTGCTTCATAATAAAAATCTAAATTTAATTCGCATTCATAATTATAAAAGATCCCTGATTTACTACTATTTACAACATTAGCTTTGCAATCTACATCATAAATATTCATAATATCTTCAATTAATATTTTCTCATTTATCTTTGTTATTTCTGCTCTTTCATTACTATCTATTTGTACTTCCACATCTTTTCTAATAAAATCGATTGTATTTTTTATTCCATACATATCTTGTATAACTTCTATAGTTTTAGTTTCATAAGCTTCGCAGTTTACTTCAAAGTCAACTTGGCAGCTTATACTATGCATTTCTTTTGAATTTACTTTAAATAGCATATTTCTAATTGTATATTCTACATTGCATATATTAGTATCTGTTACATTATTTATATCTATAAAGCTCATAATTGGAATTTGTGCACTTGCAACACCTATTCTTCCATCTTCCGCTAAAAATATTATTTTAATACTAGCATCTGCTTTTGCTAAAACTTTATTATAGCTTATCTTATTTTCAAAATTAATTATTTGTATATCTGTTTTTAATATTTCTGCTATTTCATAATTATTGTCAACAGATATATCTTCTTTTATAGATGTTTTAACTTTATTTTCTCCAATTATAGATTTTATATCTAAAGTTTCTTTTAATTTTTGGACATCTCCAATATTTTCAAAATCATTTTGTATTGAAATTTCGCTTTTTTCAAAAACATCACTTTTTATTTTTAAGCTTGCCTTTATTGAAATTTTTCTTTCATTTAAAACTTTTGCTTCAATATTCTCTAAATAAACCTTTTGCTTTGATATACTATTTTCATTAATATTGCTATCTTCTATACTTTCTACAAATGTTAGTGTAGTTTGTATACTCCTATTTTCTCCATTATCTGCAAGATACACTATACATGTATCTACATTTCCGTCAACCCTCACTCTTCCAGAACTTACCTCTTCTTTGTAAATATATGGTATTGCATTTGTGTTTATTATATTTACTATATCTGGTTTTATATCTGGAACTATAATATCTCCATTTATTTCAATTATTTTAGTGTTACTAGCAGTCTTTTTATTTATAACTACAACATTTTTCTCCATAAAAAAATCCTCCTTAAATGTTATCTTTTATAACATTTATATGAGGAAGTCAAAAAAAAATTCCTAAAACTTAGGAATTTTCTGTTACAGGTTGACTTATTTTTGTTTTCTTTATTTCTAATTGTGGCTGTACTAATGGCTCATAGCTTTCACCATTATACATACTAACTTCTACTGATCTAGTAAAAAGGTCTGTATAATTATAAGAACCAACCCTATCAGCCTCTTCGAATTTTACTCTAAAATAACTTTGATATACATTTTCAATTATCGCTGATTTTTCTTGAGGTTTACTTCTCTTTCCTGGTGACTCTTTTATAATAATCTTTTGTCCTATATTTTCTCCAATATTTTTTCTTAAGTCTGCAATTTCAGATCTGTAAATTCCCATTTTCCAATCACCTACTTCTTTCGATTTGATGATTTTTTTATATCACAGGAGCGCTAAATTGTCAAAAAAGGTCGGAGTCTTTCTATCTCCTATTTATCAGTTCTTTCAAGGCTTTCATGTTTCATTTTGCCATTTTTATCTTTTGTGTTACATATTTGTTTCATAATTATTACATTTTTTTATTTTTTTTCCAAATGTGCTTGTATTTTATATTTTTTACATATATAATATATTTGGATTTAATAAAAATCTAAATTTAATTTGCAAAAAAACTCTAATCTTCTTTTTAGAATATGAAGTGGTCTTTTAAGTAAAATTAAATTAATATCTAAAAAGGAGGTTTCTTTAGATGGCAGATAAAACAATAGTATGTAAAGACTGTGGTAAAGAATTCATTTTTACTGAAGGTGAACAAGCATTTTATGCTGAAAAAGGTTTTACAAATGAACCAGTTAGATGTCCAGAATGCAGAAAAGCTAAAAAAGCTAGAAATAATGCATAACTAAAAAAAGAAATTTAGAAAAATTCTAAATTTCTTTTTTTGTATTATATAAAATTGCTCTGCAATTTCTATAACTACTCCAGCAAAATTTGCATGATTTTATAAAATAAAAATCAGTACATAGTTTTTATTCCTTCTTGTTTTGTTATTAAAAATACAATTTACGCATTCTTTTTCTCTGTTATATCTCTATTATTTTGACTATATTTTAATTTGGTTGCTAGCCCTCCACGTATATGTCTTTCTGCTTTATTTTTATCTAAAACTTTTCTTACTTCCATTGCAAGTGCATAATTTATATTTAATAATCTCTGACTAACATCTTTATGAATACTACTCTTACTTATTCCAAATTTTTTTGCAGCTCCTCTAACCGTATCTTCTGTTTCAATTATGTATTGTGCAACTGCTATTGCACGTTCTTCTATAGATAAACCTCTCATAACTTACGAAAACCTCCAAACGAATACTTTTGTTTAAGTGTATTCATTCGGAGGTTTAAGTAGAACATCATTTTTATATATAACTTTTAAAACCTTCAGTTACCTACAATATTTTCTAATTAATATTCTTCAATTTTTATATATACTTTTTCTTCATCATTATATTTTTTCTCTACTTCTAATTTTGTTACTTGATTATCATCTTTAAAGGCTATTTTATTTAATGCATCTAACATTACCTTTCCTATATTATCAATATCTGGTTTTTTAATTGGACTTATTAAGCCTTTTTCTATTAGTTCTTTAGTTTTTTTTGTAGTATTTTTCGCTGGCTTAAAATATGCTATTATTTTTACTGATAATCTTCCTTCAAGAGTTTCATATCTTGGATATTTTATCATAAAATATTGTCTAATTAATTCTTCATAACTTCTAGTATTTTTAGGTGTATATATTCTCCCATTATAAATGTCTAATCTTGGCCTTGCTTTTCCTTCTATTGTTCCTATAACTTCAAATTCATATACCATAAATATTTCCTCTTTTATAATTTCATATTTTTATTAATTGTTTCTATCCTTTTATTAATATCTTAATTTTTCCATTCTTAGCAGAAATTTTCGCATTTCCTCCAATAGGAAATGCAAATATTGGTGTAGTATGTCCAAAGTCTGCCCCTGCTATTACTGGAATACTTTTAAGTTCTGGTTTTGTTTTTATAAGTTTTGTCCATTTATCTTTTGTCATATTACAATTCTTTTGATTTCTTCCCAATACAATTCCTTTTACATTTTTAAACTCAGGCATAAGAATTAAGGATTGTAAGTCTCTATCAAAATTCATTAAAAATATTTCTCCTGCTTCTCCATCATCTTCTAAAAATAAAATCTTATTTTCAATATTTGGCATATATTCAGTTCCCTGTAATAAATTTAATGTACATAAATTTCCTCCAACTATATCTCCTTCTACTTCACCTTCATTTATAATATACATACCTTCATTATCAAAAAATTCTCTTTTTTCTTGATCTATAAACCAAGCATCATCACTCCATTTTTCTGATGAAATAACTTCGAATTCTTCTTCATTAAAAAACATCTTTTTAAAATATTCAAACTCATATTCAAATCCTTTTAACATTCCAAAACTTGAATAATGAGGACCTGAATAGGTTACAAGACCAGTTTTAGCATGTATTGCATTAGATAAAACTGTTATATCTGAAAATCCACAAAATATTTTAGGGTTATTCTTAATCATTTCATAATCTATATATTTTAAAATCTGATTTGAATTAAATCCACCTATTACAGTTAATATTGCTTTTACATTTTTATCTCTAAATGCTTCATTTAAATCTTCTGCTCTATGCTCTGCAGAAGCTATTAAATAATCATCATCTGCTTCCATTACATATTTTCCAAATGTTACTTTTAATCCTAAAGATTCTAGTCTTTCTGTTGCTATTTTTTTGCAATCTTCTCCTAATATTTTCATACTTCTTGATGGTGCAATTACCCTTACTTCATCACCTGGTTTTAATTTATTTGGTATCATGCTATTTCCTCCTTTATTGTTTTGATTATTATATCATTAATTATAAAAAAGCAACAGTAATAACATTAAAAGTTATTCCTGTTGTTTTTTACTTCTATTTTAGTTTTGCAAACTATATATTGTATTAATTAACTCACTTATATTTTTGCCAATTTACAGCAAATGCTACTTATACTTAAAAGTATTATATAAACAAAAACAATTCCTGCTCCTGTTGGCATATTTAAGAAAAATGATACAAATATACCTATTAAAAAACATAATATTGATATTAATACAGACATTACTACTAATCCTTTAAAACTTGTTGTAAACTTTTTAGCAATTATTGCTGGAAAAACAATCAAACTTGAAATAAGCATTGTTCCCATCATTCTCATTCCTACAACAACTACTAATGCTGTTATTAATGCTATTAAAAATTGATAAAAAGTTACATTTATTCCACTTGCTTTAGCATATCTTTCATCAAAAGTTATTAAAAATAGTCTATTATAAAACAAACAATATATTCCAGTTGATAATACAGTTAAAACTATACTTAATATTACATCACTTCGTGTCATTGTAAGTATACTTCCAAACATATAATTATAACTGTCTGTACCAAATCCGCTTGTAAATGTTGTTATTATTACACCTAGAGCCAAAGCTCCAGTAGCAACTAATGCAATTATAATGTCTGCTGACTCACCTTTCTTTTGACTTATAAACATTATAATTATTGCCGCAATTATCACTATTGGAATTGAAATTGCTATTGAAGGCAAATTTAAAGCGAGTGCCAATGATAATGCTGCAAATCCTACTTCACCTAACCCATGTCCTATCATAGAATAATTTTTAAGTGTAAGTATTACACCTATTAAAGCAGCTGAAAAAGATATTGCTATTCCACAAATAATTGCTCTTTGCATAAATACATAAGATAATAAATTCATTATTTCTTCCATTTTAAAATCCTTTCCAAGCTTCTAACTCACCGTCATATTTAATTGTTTTCGCTAAATAAATAATTCTAGGTTTAATTTCATTTAGTTCATCTAAATCATGTGTTGCCATAATTATTGTCATTTGATGATTTTTATTTTCATTTTCTAAAATTTTGTATAGTTCTTTTGTTATATTATAATCTAGTCCTGTTGCTGGTTCATCTAAAATTAAAAGTTTCGGATTTCTAATTAGTGCTCTAGCAATAAGAATTCTTTGCTTTTGCCCGCCTGATAAATCACCTATCCTTCTATTTTGCAATTCTTCTATCTTTAATTTTTTTATTATTTCTTCATAAGCTTCTTTATCTTTTTTTGTATAAAATGGAAGCTTTCTATGTTTTTGTACACCTGACATTATTATTTCTTTTGCTGTAGCTGGAAAATCTAATTCTTTTAGATTTGTTTGTGATAAATATGCGACTTCATCCAAAGAAATATTTAAATTAATTTTTCCCTCGTCTGGTTTTAATAGTCCAACTATGGTTTTTACTAATGTGCTTTTTCCTGATCCATTTTCGCCTACTAAGCATACATAATCTCCATTATCAATTTTGAAATTGATATTTTCTAAAGCAACATGATTTGAATATGAAACTTTTAAATTTTCTACTTCTAAAATAGTCATTTTAATTTAATCCTTTTTTTAAATTTTCTAAATTCTTCCTCATAAGTGATACATAAGTATCCTCATTTGAATTTCCATTATGAATTGAATATAATATCAAAGGCTCTGCAAGTGTTTCTTCCGCAATCATTTTTGCGACAGTGCCTTCACTTAGTTCTTCATAATAAACTACAGGCATATCATATTTATTTATATAATCTATTACTGATTTTACTTTTGAAATGCTCGGATCTTCACCATGTCCACAGTTTGTATAAACAGTAACAAAATTTATATCATAATCATTTACTAGATAACTATATGCAAATTCTCCACCTACTGCAATTTCTTTTCTTTTAGAATTTTCTGCTGTAAGTCTTATTTCCGTATCTAATTTTTCAATTTCTTTTTTATAATTTTCTGCATTCTTTCTATAATATTCTGAATTTTCTGAATCTATTTGACAAATTACATCTAATGTATTTTCTAACATTGTTATAGCATTTTTGGGACTTAGCCATATATGTTCATCATAAATCTCTGTTAAATTTTCTCCATGATGATGTTTTTCTTCTTTATGCTCGTCCATATATATTTCTGAATTTATATGTTTCTCTTCAAATTCCTCTATTTTTATTAACTCTATTCCTTTTGATATATCAGCAATCTTACAATTTGTTTCTTCCAAACTTTTAACAATATTTTCTGTCCAAACTTCTAATTTTTGCCCTGTAAATAAAAAAATATCTGCATTATTTAATATTGTTATCATATCTTTAGCTGTTGGCTCATAATTGTGAGTTTCTACGCCTGAATTAAGTAATAACTTTACATCTGCCTTATCACCCACAATTTGTTTTGCAAAATCATATTGCGGGAAAAGAGTTGCTACTATTTGTATTTTATTATTATTTTCAATAATAGTTTCTGTTTTAAAAATTGCTACTATAGAAACCATTATCACTATTAATATTATAAAACTTATACAAGCTACTACTATTTTTCTCAAAATAATCTCCTCTTTTTCTTTATTCATATTATATAAGAATACTACGTTTTCATAAATTTGTCAATATTATGTAAATATCATTTTTAGCCCATTTGCTATACTAATTTTTTAACTTATTAATATTTTAACTTTCAGCATAAAATGTGTGTAAAAATATTTATTTTAGCCAAAAACATATATACTATAAAATTTTTGATTTTATAGAAATTAAAGTGTTTTTCAAATAGATCTGAAAAGTCAAAGTTTTTTCATTAAATTTGTTTGCCAAATTACTAATACTATTAAGTTTTAACTATTATATTATCAGTATGGCACTATTTTAGTATTAACTTTTCAATTTGTGTACAATATTTCGTAAAGCTTTTATATAATAGGAATTCTTTCTATAAAATAAAAATAGTATAATCTTTTGGCATTTAAGCTTAAATTAATTATACTATTTTTTACATTATATATTACTAACTAAAAAATTCTTTATTCTATTAACTAATTCTGTAGTATTTGTTAAATGTAAATTGTGATCTCCTTCTATTTGCTCTACTTTCTGTATTGATGAGTTTGTAATAACTCCTTGAGCTAAATCCACTAAATTAACTTCTGATTCTCCATTTACTTTAGTTTCATTATATTTTTTTGCTGTATTTTCTGATAAAATTTGCAAAACTGGTAAATAAGATGGATAAACATAGTCTTTCATTTCATTCATATTATCTTCAGCTTTACCTATTTCTCTTACCATCGTTCTTGTTAAATAAGAACTTCCTATTCTATTTCTATAAACTGAAATATCATCTTTTGTATATATGTCCTTCATTGCTTTCATTTTATCTATATAAAAAACATCTCCCATAACATAACTTAGTAATCTTTCAAATCCTGTTAATTCAAATATTGAAGTTATATTAACATTTGATATTGTGCTTTTTAATTCTTTTAATCTATATCTATCATTTACTTCTGCTGGATATGATCCATCTATTGAAATTATACTATCTACTAATTCTGGATAGCGTTTTTGAAAACTCATTGCATATACATTAGACATAGAATGAGGCATTAATATATATGGTCCACCTATATTTGCCTGCTCTAATAACGTTTTTATCTCGTAAGTAATATTTTCATTTGTTCTTGGCTTTTTGCTAGCCATACTAAATCCATATCCAAAGTATTCTACAATTACTACTCTATAATTATCCTTTAATCCCTCTGCTAAAGCCTTATATTGAAGTGCTGGAGACTGTGACCCAAATCCTGGTAATATAACAATAGTTCTTCCACCCTCTCCTACTGTATAAATATTCATAGATTTTTCGTCATCTTCATATATAGAATATAAATGCTTATAATCTCCTGAATATTTTGATGATATTTCTCCCATTTTTAAAACATTATGCAATATAACACAAATGAATAAAACAATTAAAATTCTTATCCCCCATGTTACTATAAAATCTTTTAAAATATCAAATACTCCAAATATCTTTAAAAATATTTTATTTAACATTGTTTTTCTCCTTTGTAATCTAATTTATTATCTCTTGCAACTTGTTTTATTAGTCTACTACATATTGTAACTTATATACTTCATTTGACATTGTAATATCAACAGAAATGCTTTCTTTATTTGATTTATCTACAATTACTTTAAATTCTTGTACATCATCACATAACTTTATATTATTAAAATAAATTATATTATTAACTTTTATAAAAGTATTTTTAGAACCATCCAGTTCTTCAAAAGTAATATAATAACTTGAAAAATCTTCATCTGTTAATCCATAACTCTTAATTTTTATACCATCTTTTTTTATTGTTTTTAAAAAATATAAATTTAGTTTAGTATACTCAGAAGTACTCGATAGCTCCTGTTCAATCACATTAATATTACTTTTAAAATATGTTGTTATAATTGTAACCCCAAATATTACCATCATAAATATGATAATATATATAATTAGATTTTTCATAATTTATCCTTAAGCTACAGTAAGAATTTTACTATAATTTATTTAATTTCTTCTCTATTTAAAGCTCTAATTTATAAAACTATATCATATAAATAAAAAAAAGTCTATGAAAATTTTATTATAAACTTTTACATTTTAATTTTAGTATAGAAACAAAGCAACTTTCTGTACAAAATTGTCAAAGGCTTTCTATTATAGGATTGGCAGAACACTTTCCTATTAAAGAACAAAAGAGGACATTATGAAAATTGCAAAAGACATAACTAAATGCAGATGTCCTCGTCTTTCCTATGTATAACTTATCTGTAGCTCATTTCATTTCACACAGCTAAAAAATGTTTTACGTGCAAAATTTACACAGTAAATTTGTGTATAAATATTGTCGAAGCCTTTATATAATAGGTATTGCCGAGCATTTTCCTATTATATAAAAAAAGCCATTAAATTTCTTTCGAAATTTAATGGCTAAATTAAACTTTAATTATTTTAATTCAACTGTTGCTCCAGCTTCAACAAATTTAGCTTTTAATTCTTCAGCTTCTGCTTTAGCTACACCTTCTTTAATTGTTTTTGGTGCTCCGTCAACTAATTCTTTAGCTTCTTTTAATCCTAATCCTGTAGCATCTCTAACTACTTTGATTACAGCTATTTTGTTTGATCCAGCATCTGTTAATACTATATTAAAGTCTGATTTCTCAGCTCCACCTTCAGCTGCTCCTCCAGCTGCTGGTGCTGCAACTGCTGCTGCAGTTACTCCGTATTTTTCTTCAATTCCTTTTACTAATTCTGATAATTCAACTACTGTTAAGCTATCAATTTCTTCTAACATTTTATCTGTTTTTTCACTCATTTTAAAATCCTCCTAATAATATTTTTTTATTTAATTCTGATAGTTCTTCCTATCATTTAAGTGATTTTGTACTTAAATTCAGTACTATTTTTATTGTAAAACATTTTACAATTTTTATTATGTTTTAAATGTTTAATTATTTTTCTTCTGCTTCTTTTTTTACTCTAACTGCATCAAGTGTAGCAGCAAGTTTTGAAACATTTGCAAGTAAACAACCAGCAAGTTTTGCAATAAGTTCTTCTCTTGATGGAAGTTGTGCAAGAACTGTTAATTCTTCAACAGTTGTTACTTTTCCTTCTAATACCCCACCTTTTATTTTATAGAAGTCATTATCTTTTGCAAATTTATATATTGCTTTTAAAGATGGTAAATACTCATCTTGAGCAATTATAACTGCTGTTGGACCTGTTAAAATTTCATCTAAAGAGTCTATACCACATTCTTTTAATGCTCTTCTTGTGATATTATTTTTGATAACAGCATATTCTGCTCCAACTTCTCTTATAGATTTTCTTAAACTTGTTACATCTGCAACATTGATACCTCTGTAATCAACTAGAAGTACTAAACTAGCGTTTTTCATTTTTTCAGCTAATTCTTTTACTTCTTTTTCTTTTTGTGCAATAATTTTTTCACTAGCCAATTTAATTTCACCTCCAATTTATTTTATATATTTAATTTTTTATTTAACTAATTTAAAATGAACTAAACTTTATATATAAAGTTATCGAAGTATTCACTTAATAGGAAAATGTGATTATTTTCTATTAAAAAATCTCCTCTTTTGACCTAATATACAAGGTAACAAAAGAGGAGTATCCGCTCTTATTTTTTACCTCGGTAGGATTTATTTTATACCTACTGTCTTAGGTCAATATTAAAATTTATTTATGAATAGTTTATTTTTGATTTATATATACACTTGGTCCCATTGTTGTTGTTATTGCAACACTTTTAATGTATTGACCTTTAGCAGCTGCTGGTTTAGCTTTTATAACAGCATCGATTACTGTTTGATAGTTTTCAGCTAACTTTTCAGCTCCAAAAGAAACTTTACCAATTCCTAAGTGAATAATATTTGTTTTGTCTAATCTATATTCAACTTTACCTGATTTAATTTCAGAAATAGCTTTTGTAACATCCATTGTTACAGTTCCTGATTTAGGGTTAGGCATTAATCCTTTTGGTCCTAATACTTTACCAAGTCTACCTATTACACCCATCATATCTGGTGTTGCTACTATAACATCATATTCAAACCAGTTTTCTTTCTCAATTTTTGGTACTAATTCTTCTGCACCAACATAATCTGCTCCAGCAGCTTCAGCCTCTTTAGCTTTATCTCCTTTTGCAAATACTAATACTCTTAAAGATTTACCTGTTCCATGAGGTAATACAACTGTACCTCTAACTTGTTGATCAGCATGTTTTGAATCTACACCTAATTTAACATGTAATTCTACTGTTTCATCAAATTTTGGTTTTGGCATTTTTTCAATAATTTCTAAAGCTTCTTTAGCTTCATAAAGTTTTGTACTATCTACTAATTTAGCAGCTTCTACGTATCTTTTTCCTCTTTTCATTTTTTCCTCCTGTGGTACAAACGAGTAATTAAACATACTCTCCCAAATATTTTTTTATTAGTCAACTACAACTATACCCATAGATCTAGCTGTACCTGCAACCATACTCATTGCAGCTTCTACTGATGCTGCATTTAAGTCTTCCATTTTTTGCTCAGCTATTGCTTTTACTTGAGCTTTTGTTATTTTTGCAACTTTCTCTTTATTTGGTTTACCAGATCCACTTTTAATTCCTAATGTTTTTTTGATAAGAACTGCAACTGGTGGAACTTTTGTAATAAATGTGAAAGATTTATCTTTATATACAGAAATTACAACTGGTATTATCATTCCTGGTTGATTAGCTGTTCTATCATTAAATTCTTTAACGAATTGCATGATATTAACACCACTTGAACCTAATGCTGGACCTACTGGTGGAGCTGGTGTAGCCTTTCCTGCTTCTATTTGTAATTTTATAACATTTACAACTTCTTTATTGTCTGCCATTTTATTTTAGCACCTCCTTCTAATTAACTTTTTGTACTTGTGAAAATTCTAGTTCTACTGGGGTTTCCCTTCCAAACATAGATACTAAAACTTTGACTTTTTGTTTTTCTTTATTTATTTCTTGAACAGTTCCTACAAATCCTTCAAGTGGTCCATTAACTACTTGAACATTATCATTAACATCATAATCAACATTAACTGGAACTTCATCAAATCCCATATTTCTTATTTCACTATCTGTAAGTGGTATAGGGTCTGTTCCTGAACCAACAAATCCTGTAACGCCTCTTGTATTTCTTACTATATACCAAGATTCTTCAGTTACTATCATTTTTATAAGAACATAACCTGGAAAAACTTTTCTTAAATTAGTTTTTCTCTTTCCATCTTTTATTTCTACTTGTTCCTCCATTGGAACAACAATATTAAAGAAGAAATCTTCAAGTTCTCTATTTTTTATAGTTTTTTCTAAGTCAGTTTTTACTTTATTTTCGTAACCAGAATATGTATGAACTACATACCATTTTGGTTCTAATTTTTTCTCTTCTTGAGACATTTTTTAGCCTCCCTTTTATATTCTTCTTTATTTAAATTAGTAATTTTAACTACTAGTTATTTTCTACAGAATTGTTAGAATCTGTTTCATCTGTTGTATTTGTAGTATTTGCATTTTCAACAGTGTTTGTACTATTCTCATTTTCATCAACTGTATTAGCATTATCTTGATTTTCATTATTTTCTGCTTGTTCTGCTTCATTATTGTTATCTACAGTTTCATTTGAGCTAGATGTAACTAGTGATTTTAATCTTTCTACACCAAATTTGTTAGCATTCTCAAATATAACATCTAAAACAAAAACAATTACTGCAAGTAATATTACTATTGCAAGTACTGCTACAGTATTATTTACAAGTTGTTTAAATGTAGGCCAGCTAACTCTTTTTAATTCTGCTTTAAATTCCTTAAAAAAGTTCTTGTTTTCCTTTTTCTCGCTTTTACTTTTTTTATCTTTATTTACTTCTTTAGCCATCTTAACTCCTCCTACTAAAGGTTTTATCTATTTTGTTTCTTTATGAGTTGTACGTTTTTTGCAGAATTTGCAATATTTTACTATTTCTAGTCTATCTGTATTATTTCTTTTATTCTTTGATGTCATGTAATTTCTTCTTTTACATTCTGTACATTCTAATGTAATGTTTTCTCTTGGTCCTTTTGCCGCCATTCTAACTACACCTCCGTTTTGCTTTTAATGAAGCCTATTTTTAATTTTATATTTTATTTTAACGATGTGATTGCACATATCTTAAATACATGCTTATATACTTTACCACAAAACGCATGATATGTCAACCATTTTTTCATTTTTTTACCATTATATTTCTCTTTATTTTCTAAATCTTAAATTGTTTTATTTTGGTATTATTTCTTCATTATTTTTTTAATTTAGTATTTTTATGTTTTTTCTTTTCTACTGAAAATCCAAATTTTCCAAGCTTCTTACCTAATCTATAATACCCACCATTTGCATAAGCTATCAAATCACATTTTGATATGTCAAAAGCACCATTCTCATCAAAATACTTTTCATCTGCATCTATTGAAAGAACTTCTGCTGTAAACATTGTATGACTTCCATAATCTCTTTCATCTATTACTTTACATTCTATAGAAACTGGACTTTCTTTTATTAGTGGAGCCTTTATGAAATTAGCTTTTTCTTTTGTTAAATGCATCTCTTTAAATTTGTCATATTTTTCCCCACTACGAACTCCACACCAATCAGTAGCATAAGCAAGTTTTTCATTTGTTAAATTAATTGCAAACTCTCTATTTTCTTTTATCAATTTATATGAAAAACGTTCTGGTCTAACAGATATATATACTATAGCCGGATTTGTATTTATTATTCCAGTCCAAGCTACTGTTAATATATTTGAATTTTTCATATCTCCTGAACTTACTAAAACAGCTGGTATAGGGTATATAAAGGTTCCTGGTTTCCACATTTTTTTTGCCACTATCTTGTTCCCTCCTCAGTTGATAAATCTCTTTTTCTTTTTGTAATTATAACGTTGCTATCATCAATCTTTTTACTTCTTCTAGGTTGTCTTGCTTTAAGTGCAACAATATCTCTTCCTCTAGCAATTTCATGATATTCTCTTGGTTTTATTTTTGTATTAATTCCAAAATCATTAATTACTTCTAAATGTCTAGCCAACACTTGTGGTGCTTGACAAAATTGATCTAATGATTTAACTGTAATATCTCCTATAACTCCTGAAAATTTTGAAGCATATGCTACCGCTTCTAAATCATTTGCATTAGCCCTATATGTGGCATTTACTCTTGGCTTTGTTCCTCCAAAAACCTCTCCAATATATCTAAAATTTTCTTTAATAGCTGCTTGCATATATTCAGTTGAAAATGCAACTGTTGCATAAAATGCTTCCAATTCTTCTGGAATAAGGCTTGTTCTCGAAAGATTCCATGCTTGTAAAATATTATTTTCATCCAAACTACCTATTGCTCCTCTAATTTCTCTATCATTAGATTCTGCTACTATAGTTTTTGTAAAAGCACATTGACTTATTGGAGCAAGAACAAAATTATTTTTGATTCCATCTGCTCCTATGCGAGTTACTCCTAAAAAGTCCATTGCTTCTCCAGACATTGCCGGTTTTCCCTCTCCGTTAAACATGCTGTCATATCCAAATCTACCGTAACTAATTACAATAACTCTTTCATTTTCCTTTCCCGATTCAGAATATTTCGCAATCTTGTCCATCAATAATCTAGGATCACTATACAAGTCTATATACCAAATATGACTTCCCTGTTTAGGAGAAATTGTTGGCTTCTCAAATAGAACATCTTCAATACATCCTGTTCTAGCAACTTTGTCTTTTTCATCATCTGTCATTCCTTCTACTAATTTTTCTATAACAAAACGTTCTCTTTTAAATGTACAAAATATCTCTGTAACTATTTTTTCTTCTGATCTATTTATTTTCTCATCACGTTCTCTTAAAATTTCATCATATCTTTGAAGTTTCTCTATATTAGTTAATGTTCTAGATATAAAATCAAACTCTTCCCACTCTGGAACATATTCTACTGCTCTATTTGGGTATTTAGCTTTAAGCTCATTTGATATATGAGGTAAAAATCCGAATTTTAATACCATTTGTCTTATATCTAATAGTGCTTTATCACTACATACATCTAAAGCAGCTTCAGTGATTATTGAATTTAATTTAGAATAAAAATCAATATTAGCATAATATTCCTCACTAAAATTGTTATTTAATAAGCTTATAGCTTCTTCAATAGAAGTAATACTCCTATTAGGGTCAATATCTTGTAATCTTGCTAATAATTCTGCCTTTTCTTCATCTGTTAAAGCCTTTTTTATACTTCCATCTTCTGGTAATTTTTCACTTTTTAAAGCTTGTAATAAATTAGTTACTAATGGCTTTAATATACTTTTATATGCATAAAATTTTGAAGGACTTGAAGATTTAAAATCATCATCAAAAGTTCTACAATGATTTATTAATGAAATAGTTGAAAAATCTCCATTAAGATATCCTCCTAAATATTTATCCATTAAATCGTACATTGTAGAATTCTTTGCGATATAATCAATCATATCAAATTTTATAGGTTCTTTTGTTTCCATATTTTTCTTCCCAAATTATATTTTAAATATTTTTTTCATTATATCATAAGGTATATTTTTTTCAAGCCAAATTTATTTGTTATATCGTTTAATTTTGTATTAGTGTAATGATATAAAACATAATTATGTGCATATCTATTGTACAAAATTTATATTTTTTTAGTTAATATATTTAGTGCTTTCATTTCTATCTATAATATTATGCGCATGCACCATTTCTTCTGGTGTATTTATATATATAATTTTATATTTTCCAGAAGTAGTATTATTTATATAATCATGATGTATCTCTAATATATGTATTAATCCCCAATATAACCATTTTCCATTTATATTTTCTACTAAAAAATTTCTTACTGGTGGTCTATGATATACTCTTATATTAGGCTTATTTTTAAATTCAAATATTTTTCCTTCAAAATCTTCTGCTTTATAAGGATTAACTTTATGTTTTTCATAATTTAATTCATTTGGAAATCCTTGCTCTCTAGTTATTTGTAAAGTATCATTTGTTTCTATATATGATCCCATACTTTCTTTCCTTTCTTTATATATTATTAAAACTATATTAGTTCTTTAAATCCATTTCTGCTCCATAACCACATTGGAGTATGTATGTCTATCGGGCAGTATTTAGTATCTTTTAATAATTCATTCCATCTATCAATAACAATTAATTGAACATTATTTAAATTTAGTTCCTCATCACTTATAATTCCTAATTTGTGACTAGATTTTATTACATGTGTATCAGGGGCTACAGTTAATTCCTCTATGTTTTTAAATTTTATTTCTGTATATTGATATAGTACATATAGCCAATAATTACATATTTTATTTCCTGATAAATATGGAAATTTTGATTTATTATCTTTCTGAATATAATTACGTATTTTATTTACATCATATTCATTTATTTTAAACAAATTTCTAATATCACCATTGAATAGTTCATTTATTGTATTACATAATTTGATCCATATTTCAGTTTGTTTATTAGGTTGCAGTGCAATCTTATATTTTAAAAGAGCTTTTTGTATTTGCTCAAAATTAGCCTTTTCCAAATTAATTGTATCAAATACAAATTGAGTTTCTTTATCTTTCCAAGTTTTGTTAGCACTTTCCCATAATTTATATGAGTTTCTCTGATAATTTAATGCCATTGGTAAAGTAAAATAATTATAATTCTCAATAGAGTTTTTTTCTAAATTTGGATTACTATCTTCTGGCATTACTTCTCCACCTAATAATCCTTTTTTGTGCATTTGAACTAATTTCTCTACACAATTTAGTATTTCTTCTTTATTCATATTTTTCTCCAATATAATTTATTAAATAATATTTAATAAATTATTTTCTATTTTATCACAAATAATTTTTTTATCAAATACATATTAATATTATACTAAAATTATTTTATTTAAAATAATTACAAAAACAGAATATCAATTTCTTAACTGATATTCTGCTTGTTTTTATCTATTACAATGTCTTTTAGAATTTTGATGAGAACTTTTTTCTGAATATTGATTATTATTTCTTTTATGATGATCTCCGTTTTCTTTATACTGATTATAATTTCCTTGGCATTCTAAATTTTTACTACAATTTTCTTGACGTATTGGGCAATCTGTATTTTGCATACATTTTTCTTCGTATACCTCACAATTTATGTTTTGATTACAATACTCTTGATGTATTAGGCAATCTGTATTTTGTGTACATTTTTCTTCGTATATCCCACAATTCATGTTTTGATTACAGTTCTCTTGATGTATTAAACAATCTGCATTTTGTGTAAATTTTTCTTCGTATATCCCACAATTCATGTTTTGATTACAGTTCTCTTGATGTATTAAACAATCTGCATTTTGTGTACATTTTTCTTCGTATACCTCACAATTTATATTTGAGTTTTCTTGATAACTAGGCATTTCTTTATTCGCTTGCAATCCGTCTTTTATAGATATTTCTTTTGAATAAGAACTATTATCCTTTCTTTTGATTTATATTTTATTAAATATATTTTATTAATCTATCCTCCCAAGTTGAAATTTGCTTATTCCTAAATGAATTTTTCAAGATTTATCTATTATTTATTTTTGTTCAGATTTCTCCACCATGTATTTTTCTTGAATATTTAAGCATTTAACTTCTCCCTATAAAAATAAATCTAATATATTATACATTATTTTAATCAAAAAAGATAGTATTAATATAAAAAAGACTAACTACTATATAAGTAATCAGTCCTTTTGGCTCCTCTTGTTGGACTCGAACCAACGACCTATCGGTTAACAGCCGAGCGCTCTACCAACTGAGCTAAAGAGGAATATAAAACTGGCGACTTCCTATTTTCCCAGAAAGGTAACTCTCAAGTATCTTCGGCACTAAGGAGCTTGACTTCTGTGTTCGGCATGGGTACAGGTATTTCCTCCTCGTTATTATCACCAGAAATTCTTTGTATGTTTTCTATAACACACTCAAAAATACATAGATAAATACTACTCCCGTGGGCAAAACTCTCTTTTGTGGTTAAGCCCTCGATCTATTAGTACTGGTTAGCTACATGTATCACTACACTTCCACCTCCAGCCTATCTACCAGGTCGTCTTCCTGGAATCTTACTATTCTACAATATGGGATATCTTATCTTAGGGTGGGCTTCACACTTAGATGCTTTCAGCGTTTA
>CANOVB010000004.1 GCA_947570695.1 uncultured Clostridium sp. | reverse complement strand
TGTACAGTAGTTCATGGAAATCCTTTAGGAAGTAGAAAAACAATGAACTTACCAGGTACTATAATTCGTTTACCAGCATTAGCTGAAAAAGATATTGCAGATCTTAAAACAGCTTGTGAACATGATTATGATTATGTTGCAATTTCATTTGCAAGAAATTTAGATGATATAGCACAAGTTAGAAAAGTATTAGATGATAATGGTGGAAAAGATATTAAAATAATAACAAAAGTTGAAAATGTTGAAGGTTTATCTAATATGGAAGACATTACAAAAGTTGCTGATGCTCAAATGATAGCTCGTGGTGATATGGCAACAGAAACAGATTTTACTGAACCACCTGTAATGCAGAAAAAATTTATAAAATTATGTAATAGAGCATATAAACCAGCAATAACAGCTACACAAATGCTTGAATCAATGATGAGTAATCCATTACCAACAAGAGCTGAAGCTTCTGATGTTGCTAATGCTATATATGATAGAACAAGTGCTATAATGCTTTCTGGAGAATGTGCTATGGGTAAATATCCAGTAGAGTGTGTTAAAACAATGGTTAAAATAGCTAATAGAATCGAACCAGAAGTTAATTATTGGAAAAGATTTGATGATAAAGATAAAATAATATTAAATACAATAGAAGATAATATCACATATTCAACATGTGTAATTGCTAAAAATACTAATGCAGATGCTATAGTTGCATATACACATACAGGAGATTCTGCAAGAAGATTATCAGGTATGGGAGCAGGATGTCCAATTTTAGCTATTACAGATAGCAAAAGAACATTCCGTCAATTAGGACTAGCTTGGAATATACATCCAGTATATGTTGATCCAAAAGATTCTATAGATAATACAGTTGAAGCTGGTATTGAAAAATTAAAAGCCAAAGGAATATTAGAAGCAGGTGATAGAGTAGTTATATCAGGTGGACGTAACTATGTTAAAAATGTGAAATCAAGTAGAATGATTGGTGGATATATAGAAATCTAGTTTTGATAAGTAAGTTTTTATAAAAAATGAACATTTATTTAAAATGTTCATTTTTTTATTTAATAGAAAAGTGCTCTGCACTTTCTATTAAATAAAGCTTTCAGCAACATTCCACAGAAAAATTGCATAGTAATTTTTCAGGTTAAACATTTTTTATCTATAGCAAATGAACTACAGATAAGTTATTTTAGAGAAAAGACGAAGATATTTGCATTTAGTTTTACTTTTACAATTATTATAGTATCTTTTTGTTATATTATTTGTATAAATATAGTATTTTTAGGGCAAAATAAAGTGTGCAAAATTTTTAAAAAAATTAGCACTCTAGTATTGACATTGCTAAAATAAGTGGTATAATAAATAATGTAAAAAGAAAAAAGTACTTTTAATATAACTTTCTAAAGCTAGCAAAGGAAAGTTAAAAAGTATGTGCTACCAGAAAATGGTGTCAACACATAGAATAATTTTTGTAAGGAGTGATAGTTATGATGATGATACCAAGAAAAAGAAATGAGTTTAATTTATTTGAGGATATTTTTGATGATCCATTTTTTGAAAAAAGAGAAACAAAATTAATGAGAACAGATATTAAAGAAAAAGGTGACAACTATGTTATAGAAGTTGATTTACCAGGATATGAAAAAAATGACATTGAAATAGAATTAGAAAAAGGATATTTAAAAGTAACTGCTAAAGTTAATAATAGTGTAAACGATGAAAATGAAAAATATATTCATAAAGAAAGATTTTATGGAGAATGTTCAAGAAGCTTTTATGTTGGTGATGATATTAAGGAAGAAGATATTAAAGCTGGTTTTAAAAACGGAATTTTATCATTAACAATCCCTAAAGCACAAGAGAAAAAATTAGAAGAGAAGAAATTTATTCAAATAGATTAAAAAAGTAAAATATAGCATTAAATATTATAAGAAACTACTTTTAAATTAGCACTAGTTAAATTATAGAGTGCAAATTAAAAGTAGTTTCTTGCTGTTTTATATAAATGTGTGATATAATAAAAAAACTAAATTGTATAAAATAGGAAATAAATATATGGAAAATAAAAAAGTTTTATTAGGTATGAGTGGTGGAGTAGACAGCTCTGTAGCTGCTGTTTTACTTAAAAATCAAGGGTATGAAGTAATAGGAATAACAATGAAATTATTTGAAAATGAAATTGAAGATGAATATTGCAGTTTATCATCAACTTTAGATGCAAAAAAAATTTGTGATTACTTAGATATACCACATTATACTTTAAATTTTAAAGAAGAATTTAGAAAACATGTAATTCAAAATTTCATTTGTGAGTATTCTAATTGCAGAACTCCAAATCCTTGTATTGAATGTAATAAATATATGAAATTTGGTACGATGTATAAAAAAGCAAAAGAGTTAGATTGTTATTACATAGCAACAGGTCATTATGCTAAAACTGAATATAGTAAAAAATATGGAAGATGGGTTTTAAAGAAATCAAATGCTGGAAAAAAAGACCAAAGTTATGTTTTATGGAATATATCAAAAGATTTATTAGAACATATAATATTTCCACTTGCAGATTTTGAAAACAAAGAACAGATAAGAGAAATTGCAAAAGATAAAGACTTAAAAGTCGCAAATAAACCAGATAGTGAAGATATATGTTTTATACCAGATGGAAATTATAAAAAGTTTTTAGAAAATAATTCAGACTTAAAGCCCAAAATAGGAAATATTGTGAATTTAGAAGGAAAAATTTTAGGAAAACATACTGGATTATATAATTATACTATAGGTCAAAGAAAAGGATTAGGAATTTCAAATCCTGTGCCATTATTTGTGTTGGGATTTAACAAAGAAAAAAATGAAGTTATAGTTGGAGAAGAAAAGGATTTATACAAAAAAGAAATTTTAGTATCTGATGTAAATTTACTTTTAGTAGATAAAATCGATGATTTTATAGAGGTTGAAGTTAAAACAAGATATTCTTCAAAACTTGCAAAAGCAAAAATTATAGAGTGTGGAGAAAATATAAAAGTTATATTTAATGAGCCACAAAGAGCAATAACTCCAGGACAGTCAGCTGTATTTTATATTGATGATATAGTACTTGGAGGAGGAAAAATTATTTAAAGTAAAATATAAAAGATAAGGAAAGGAGATAAGAGTGAAAAAAGAAAAATTTGATATTCAAGGTATGACTTGTAGTAGTTGTTCGGCACATGTAGAAAAAGCAGTAAAAAAAGTAGATGGAGTAAAATCTGTAATTGTAAATTTACTTTCAAATAATATGGTAGTTGAATATGATGAAAAGGTTTTAAATAGTGATAAAATAATAAAATTAGTAGTTGATGCCGGATATGGAGCAAGTGTTGCCAATAATATAAAAAAAGTTGTTAAAAAAGAGGATAAAACAAAAGAAAACTTAAAATCAATGAAAAAAAGATTAATAATTTCTATTTGTTTTTTAATACCACTTATGTATATAGCAATGAATCATATGTTATATGAATGGATTGGACTACCAATTCCAAGTATAATAAAAGATCTATTTCATGGTACTAAAAATGCAATTAATTTTGCTTTTACACAATTTTTGTTATTGCTTCCAATAATGTATGTTAATAGAAATTATTTTATAATAGGATTTGATAGATTATTAAAAAAAAGTCCAAATATGGATTCATTAATTGCTATAGGAAGTATGGCAGCAACAGTATATGGAGTTTTTGCAATTTACATGATTGGATATGGACTGGGAAATAATAATTTAGATATTGTTAATAAATATTCTATGGATATTTATTTTGAGTCAGCAGGAACTATACTTACATTAATAACAGTTGGAAAATATTTGGAAACTAAGTCAAAAGGAAAAACAAGTGATGCAATAAGCAAACTTATTAATTTAGCACCAAAAACAGCAATAGTTATAAGAGATGAAAAAGAAATAGAAATTGGAATAGATGAAATTATTATAGGAGATGTAATTGTAATAAAACCAGGAGGTAGTATACCTGTTGATGGAGTAGTTATATCTGGAAATTCTTCTATTGATCAGTCAAGCATAACAGGTGAAAGTATGCCAGTGTATAAAACGGTTGGAGATAATATTATTTCAGGAACAATTAATAAAAATGGATATTTAAAAATGAAGGCAACAAAAGTTGGAGGAGATACAACACTTTCACAAATTATAAAACTAGTTGAAGAAGCAAGTAATTCAAAAGCTCCAATAGCTAAGATTGCAGATAAAGTAAGTTTAGTATTTGTTCCAACAGTAATTTTAATCGCTATAATTACATGGCTTATGTGGATTATTTTAGGACAAAGTTTTGAATTTGCGTTAACTACAGCTATAGCTGTTTTAGTAATATCTTGCCCATGTGCATTAGGATTAGCAACTCCAGTTGCTATTATGGTTGGAACGGGAAAAGGTGCTGAAAATGGCATTTTAATAAAATCTGCTGAAAGTTTAGAATTATTACATTTAATAGATACTGTAGTTTTAGATAAAACAGGAACTATAACAGTTGGAAAACCAGAAGTTGTAGATATTATAACAAGCCAATCTTTACTTGGAGATACTAAAAAACTAAATAATAATAAAGTAAAAGTTATACAAAATTCTGTTAATACTAAAAAAATTGAAAATGAGTTGCTAAAAATTGCTGGAAGTTTAGAAAAAAATTCTGAACATCCTCTCGCTATAGCAATACTTGAAAAGGTAAAAGAAAATAATATTGATATTTTAGAAGTAACAGATTTTTTATCAGTTTCAGGAAGAGGTATAAAAGGTAAGATTGAGAAAATACAATATTTTGCTGGAAATTTAGCTTTTATGAAAGAAAATAATATTAATATAGATTTGGTAGAAAATAAATCTGAGAAATTATTAAAAGAAGGAAAGACAGTAATTTATTTTGCAAAAGAAGAGGAACTTATTGGAATGATTGCTGTAGCAGATAAAATAAAAGATACAAGTAAGCATGCAGTGGAAGAACTAAAAAAGAAAAATTTAGAAGTTGTAATGCTTACAGGTGATAATAGATTAGCAGCAGAAACTATAGGAAAACAAGTAGGGATAAATAATATTATTTCTGAAGTATTACCACAAGACAAGGAAAGAGAAGTTACAAAACTTCAAAATCAAGGTAAAAAGATTGCTTTTGTTGGAGATGGAATTAATGATAGTCCTGCACTGGCGAAATCAGATGTTGGAATAGCTATAGGCTCAGGAACAGATATTGCGATTGAATCTGCTGATATAGTTTTGATGAAAGACAACTTATTAGATGTGGATACAGCAATTCTTTTAAGTAAATCAGTTATTAAAAATATAAAAATGAATTTATTTTGGGCATTTTTTTATAATATAATAGGAATTCCTGTAGCTGCTGGAGTGTTTTATTTGAATTTTGGATTAAAATTAAATCCTATGATTGGGGCTGCAGCAATGAGTTTAAGTTCAGTATGTGTTGTCACAAATGCATTAAGACTTAAAAATTTTAAAAGAAAAGATACAAAAAATAAAAGTATAAATAATACTAAAAATGAGCATAAAGAAAGTCTTATGAAGGAAAGTTTAAATGAAAATAATACTTGTGATATGGGTGTTTGTAAGAATAAAAATTTAAAGGGGGAAACTAAAATGAAAACAATATCGATTGAGGGAATGCAATGTAATCATTGTAAAATGAGTGTTGAAAAGGCATTAAATTCTATAGAAGGAATAACAAATGTAAATGTAGATTTAGAAAATAAAAAAGCTAGTATTGAAACAAATAAAGATATTGAGAATTCAAAAATAAAAGAAGTAATTGAAGCAGAAGGATTTAAAGTAACAGAAATTTTTTAAGAATTTGAAATTAACATAAAGGCTGTGAAAGTTGGTATTTTCACAGCTTGATTTTTAAAATATTTTATAATATAATTATCGCGAAATTGAAATGTGAAAATCAAAATATGGAGGAATTTATGAAGGATACTAGTATATCAAATGACATAATTTATATAGGAGCAGATGATAAAACAATAGATTTATTTGAAAGTCAATATGTTGTTCCAAATGGAATTTCTTATAATTCATATCTTATAAAAGATGAAAAAAATGTAGTAATGGATACTATAGACAAAAGAAAAACTGATGAATGGTTAGAAAATTTAGAAAAAGCTTTATCAGGAGAAAAACTTGATTATTTAGTAGTATCACATTTAGAACCAGATCATGCATATAATGTAGATGTTTTAGCCAAAAAGTTTCCTGATATGAAAATTGTAGGAAATAACAAAACATTTGCTTTTATGACACAATTTTTTGATATAGAAAATTTAGAAGAAAGAAAAGTAGTAGTAAGTGAAGGCGAAGAATTAAATATTGGGAAACATACTTTGCAGTTTTTTATGGCACCAATGGTACATTGGCCAGAAGTTATGGTTACTTATGAAAAGCTTGAAAAAATTGTATTTTCAGCAGATGGATTTGGAAAATTTGGCACATTAGATACAGATGAGGACTGGGCTTGTGAAGCAAGAAGATATTATTTTAATATATGTGGTAAATATGGAATTCAAGTTCAAAGTTTACTAAAAAAATTAAATACTTTAGATATTAAAATGATATGTCCATTACATGGACCAATATTAAAAGATAATTTAGAATATTATATAAATAAATATGATATATGGAGCAGCTATAAGCCAGAAGATGAAGGAATTTTTATAGCTTATGCTTCTATACATGGAAATACTGCAGAAGCAGTACAAAAACTTGCAAAAAGACTTGAAAATGAAGGTGCTAAAAAGGTATCTATTGCTGATTTATCAAGAGATGATATGGCAGAAGCTATAGAAGATGCATTTAGATATGATAAAATGATACTTGCAGCTTCAACCTATGATGCAGGAGTATTTACACCAATGGAAAGATTTTTAAATGAGCTACAAAGTAAAAACTATCAAAATAGAAAAGTTGGTTTAATAGAGAATGGAACATGGGCACCACTTGCAGCTAATGTAATGAAAGAAAAATTAAATAAAATGAAAGATATAACAATTTGTGAACCAGTAGTTACAATAAAAACAAAGCTTACAGAAACTTCAGAAAATCAAATGAATTCTTTAGTAGAAGAAATGTTAAAATAACAAAAGAGAACATTATGATAATTGTAAAAGACAAAACTAAATGCAAATGTTCTCGTCTTTTGTTCTTACGCCAATTTTACTATGTAAAATTGTGTGCAAATTTTGCCAAAGTCTTTATATAATAGGAATCGCGGAGCAATTTCCTATTATATAAAAAATTTAATAAAAGTGAAATTAGTGATTTTATAGGAAAAGAATTACTTTCTCTTATAAAATGAACTTTGAAGATAATTGTACAGAAGATTTTTCAATTTATAAAGTCTTTATAAATTTAACAATTTGGAGGATTATTATGGAAGAAGTACATTATATTTCTAGTAAATATAAAGATAATAATAGTGATATTTATTCTAAAATTGTTGAAACTAAAGAAGAGATAGAAAATTTAAAAAAGAATAGAAAAAACTATTTAAGTTATATTCATTGTAATGGTTGTTTTAGAAAGTGTCCTTTATCAAATTCGAATTGTGGAAGAGGACAAAATTTAAAAATTAAGTTTTCTAATTAATATAGGAGAAAAGTTATTTATATAAAAGGAGAAAAAAATGACGAAAATTATTTTATTAGTAGTATTAATTGCACTTAATGCATTTTTTGCTGCTGCTGAAATTGCTTTTATTTCTTTAAATGATGCTAAAATTGATCTTCAAGCAAAAGAAGGAAATAAAAAAGCGAAAAAAATAAAAGGAATGCTTGAAAATCCAAGTAAATTTTTAGCAACAATACAAATAGGAGTTACACTTGCAGGATTTTTATCAAGTGCTTTTGCATCAGAAGCGTTTGCTAGTGAATTGGCACCAGTATTACATGGATTAATACCAGCAGTAAGTTTAGTTGTATGGAATAGTATTTCAATAGTATTAATCACAATTATTTTATCTTATTTTACATTAATTTTTGGAGAATTGGTTCCAAAAAGAGTGGCTATGAAAAATTATGAAAAAATAGCATTTGCAACTATTGGAATTATAAAAGCAATATCTATTATAACAGCACCATTTGTAAAATTTTTAACTTTTTCAACCAATATAGTGTCAAAATTATTTGGAGTATCTGGAAATGAAGAAGAAACAGTTACTGAAGAAGAAATTAGAATGATGGTAGATGTTGGAGAAGAAAAAGGAACAATAGATAAAGAAGCTAAAGAAATGATAAATAATGTTTTTGAATTTAATGATAAAGCAGTAACAGAAATAATGATACCAAGAAAAGAAATTTTTGCTTTAGACATGAATTTATCAATATCAAAAGTTATTGAAGAATTAACAGAGGATTTTAGATATAGTAGAGTTCCTGTATATGATGAAACTATTGATGAAATAAAAGGTGTAGTTTATGTAAAAGATATTTTATTATCTACAAAAAATAAAAATGTAAAAGTAAAAAATTTGATAAAAGAACCTTATTTTGTACCAGAAACTAAACCTGTAAATGAGCTATTTGAAGAACTTAGAAAAAATCGAAAACAAATTGCTATAGTGGTAGACGAATATGGTGGAACAGCTGGAATAGTTACAATGGAAGATATACTAGAAGAGATTGTTGGTGAAATTTATGACGAATATGACGAAGTAGAGAAAATATATGAAAAAATTGACGAAAATACATTTATTTTAAATGGAAGTATGGGAGTATCAGAAGTAGAGAAACTATTAGATATAGAAGTGCCTGAAGGAGATTATGATACAATATCAGGATATTTAATAGAACTTTTAGGAAGAATACCAGCTGAAAAAGAGAGAATTCCAGTTATAGAAACAGAAGATGTTAATTATAAAATAGAAAAAGTAAAAGATAAAAGAATAGTAAAAATTAAAGCTTGCAAAATAGAGAAGATAGAAGAAACAGAAGAAATAGAAGAAACTGATGAAAAAGAATAAGTAAAGAATGGTAGAAAAAATTGCATAAATCTAAACAAAGGGAAAATAAAGAACAAAAATAAATTATAAGAGAGGTTTATAGGTATATCCTAATAAAAACCTAAATATTAAATTATAGAAGGAAAAAAATATGAATAATTTTGTGTTTCATGCACCTACAAAAATTTATTTTGGAAAAGGGCAAATTGAAAATTTACCAGAAATTTTAAAAGAATATGGAGAAAATGTACTTTTAACTTATGGTGGCGGAAGTATTAAAAAGAATGGAATTTATGATAAAGTATGTGACCTATTAAAGAACTTTAAAATATCGGAGCTTCCAGGAATAGAACCAAATCCAAGAATAGGAACTGTTAGAAAAGGAATCGAAATTTGCAAAGAAAGTAAAATAGATGTTATTTTAGCAGTAGGTGGAGGTAGCACAATAGATTGTTCAAAAGCAATAGGTGCAGGAGTATATTATGATGGAGATGCTTGGGATTTAGTAAAAGATTCATCAAAAATTGGAAAAGTAGTACCAATAGTTACAGTATTAACAATAGCTGCTACAGGTTCAGAAATGAATAAAACAGCTGTTATTTCAAATCCAGAGACTAATGAAAAACTTAGCACATCATCTTTAAATATGTGTCCAAAAGCTTCAATACTAGATCCAGAGTATACATATACATTACCAACTATTCAAACTGCAGCAGGAACAGCAGATATAATGTCACATGTTATAGAAAACTATTTTAAAAACGAACAAGCATATCTTCAAGATCAAATTTCAGAGGGAATTTTAAAAACATGTATAAAATATTGTAAAACTGCACTTCAAAATCCAACAGATTATGAAGCACGTAGTAATTTAATGTGGGCATCAAGTTTAGCTCTAAATGGATTATGTGGAAGAGGAAAAGATACTGAAGTATGGTCTTGCCATCCAATAGAACATGAGTTAAGTGCATTTTATGATATAACTCACGGAGTTGGACTTGCAATACTTACCCCAAGATGGATGAGATATATTTTATCTGAAAAAACAGTTGATAAATTTGTAGATTATGCAGTTAATGTGTGGGAAATTGAAAATTCAGGAGATAAATTTGAAGTAGCTAAAAAAGGAATAGATGCTACAGAAAAATTTTTTGCAGAATGTGGAATACCTATGAACTTAGGAAAACTTGGAATAGATGATTCTTTGCTTGAAAAAATGAGCCATTTAGTTGTTACACATAGAGATTTAAGTAAAGCATATGTTCCTTTAAATGAAGAAGATGTTTTAAATATTTTAAAAATGTGTTTATAGTTCATTTATAAGAAAATAATAAAAGAGTTGAAATTTTAAAATTTCAACTCTTTTTGAACTATAGATTAGAATTAGAATATAAAAGCCTACCAGATTTAAGTGACTATACTTTAGTAGAAAATCAAAACTAAAGAATAAAATTTAACATATTTACTATAAAAATAAAATATGATATAAACAGTAGTTAAGTAAAGGAGGTTGAAATGAAAGTATTATTAATTAATGGAAGTTCAAAAGAAGGATGTACATATACAGCATTAAGTAAAGTAGCAGAAAGTTTAAATGAAGAGAATATAGAAACAGAAATAATAAGTTTAGGAGCAGGATCTGTAAGAGATTGCATAGGATGTGGAATGTGTGCAAAAGAAGGCAAAAAAAGATGTACATTCAATGATGATATAGTAAATACAATAATTGAAAAAGCAGAGACAAGTGATGGATTTGTATTTGGGACACCAGTATATTATGCACATCCAACAGGAAGAATTTTATCAGTTTTGGATAGAGCTTTTTATGCGGGAAAAAAAGTTTTTGAATTTAAACCAGGGGCAAGTATTGCAAGTGCCAGACGTGCGGGAACGACAGCATCATTTGACGTCCTAAACAAATATTTTACAATTAGCCAAATGCCAATAGTTTCATCAACATATTGGAACAATATACATGGGAATACCAGAGAAGAAGTAAACAAAGACTTAGAAGGAATGCAAACTATGTATAATTTAGGCAAAAATATGGCATGGATGCTAAAATGTATTGAAGCAGGAAAAAATAATAATATTTTACCACCACAAAATAAAGTTGTGAAAATGAAATTTAGAGATTAAAACAAATTTAGTAAAAATTATAAAAGAAAGTAGTTTTTTTACGTAAATTATTCGTGAGAAAATTACTTTCTTTTATTTAATAGTAAAGGTTTTTGCTTTCATATTAAGATGTCCTAATAAAAAAATTAAGCGTAAACAATAAAATTAACATAAAAAATATTATTTTTTAAAGAAAATGCTTGAAATTAATTTTATTATATAATAAAATTAAAAAATGTGTTATCGTCAAAGATGACGTTTCCAGATAGATAAATGTTCAGAAAATTTAATTAAAAACTGAAAGGAAAGATAAAGCATGTACAAACGGAATATTAAAGTCTTAAGAGTGGGGATCTTCTTTTGGATTTTCTATGTCACAGCAATTATGTCTATAAGTTATCCTGTGTTAAAATACCCTGTAAAGACATATTGTACAGTAAGTTCTGATTTTGAGAATTTTTCAGATACTGCTTATGGCAAGGAAAACAAGATTGAAGGTTACTCATTTGAAAGAGAACATCCGGTAGAAAAATACCAAGTTCCCAATTTAGTATCAGATGATGATACTACAAACATTGAAAAAGAGGTGATAGAACCAAGCCAGAGTGAAGGTGAGCAAGAACCCGAAAATCAAGAAGTGATAGTGCAGGAAGAAGAACCAGCAGTATCAATGATTGATAGCAGACTCCCAGGAATCGTATATATACATATAAACGAGGATAAGCCAGAGGCACCACTGATGTTATTAGAAGAGAGAAAGTCGGAAACAGATGTGATTGTTGATATAAGCAGTGCAATAGATAACCAAAAAGCATATCAAGCAAATCAAGAACTTTTTCTTTGTATATGTAAAGTGGTATTTAGAGAATCAGGGAATCAACCATTTTTAGGCAAGTTATTTGTTGCTGAAGGCTTGGTAAGCAGAATTGCAAGTGGAGTTTATGGAAGCGATATACCTGCAATTTTGAAACAAGGCGGCTATGGTGCAGAATTAGATGAAAATGGAGTATATCATGTCTATCATTTGGATGGAACTGAAGTTATAGATGTTCCACAGGCGGATATAGATGCAGCCATATTGGCACTGAGTGGTACAACAATTTCAAAAGAGATTTTAGAAAAAGCAACTCAAGTTAGAAATGAGCAATATAGCTTGAGTCTCGGCCCAGAATGCTACCAGTATGGGAGTATATATCATTATGCTCCTGATTTGGTTGGCGAAAAAGAACTAAACAAACGGGTAATAAATTGTGTACCAGTGAGTTTCGAATATTATGATCACGCTTTTTATGGATTTTGGCTTAATAAAAAATATGCGATGAACATAGTATAATACACGTGCTTTCAAGTCCCTCGAGGCTTTGCCTCGAGGGACTGTTTTATTTAGGAGAAAATTACTTTGTATTTCCTATTAATAAAGACTTATGCCAATATTTGTGTACATCGAATTAAATCATCTATAATATAGTGTCAAGTTTTTTAGAGAAATTTTACAAAAAATATGTTTTATCAGATTATATGTTAAACAAACTTTATTATAAAGTAGTGAAAATTAAATTTAGTAAAGTAAATCGAATAAAAGAGAGTATTTTTTTTTATAATTAATTATTAATTTGTGAAAAATTTACTCTTTTTTTATTTGTATTCATATTAAATAAAAATTTTAATTGTTCTAATAAAAAATGTAAGTTAAAAAAGTTAAAACAATAAAATTAATATAAAAATTAATTGAAATTATTGGCAAAATAATATTGATAAAAAATGACATAATAGTAATATCAAATAAAAAGGAGGATTTTTTTATGAAGAAATTGATTAGTATAATTATTATATTAACTGTTTTATTAACAAGTGCCTTTATTAATAGTAGTTATGCAGCATCATTAGATACAATAGATGTAGAAACAAGTAAAACAACTGTAAATCCAGGTGAAGAAGTAAAAGTAAATATAAACTTTGGAGAAAATTTAGGAACTTATACAGTTAGTGTAAGATATGATAATAATATTTTTGAATATGTATCTGCAGAAGGAGGAAATGCTAATGATACGTCTGATAAAGTAAATGTTGTATTTCATGATACAACAGGTGGAACAGCACCTAGAAATAATATGAGTGTAACATTTAAAGCTAAACAAGAAATAACAACATCTAATCCAACAGAATTCACTATAACAGCGGAAGGGTTAGCTAATGCAGATGCATCTGTTACATTTGATGATATAACAACGCCAATAGTAAAAAATGTAACAGTTGAACCAATTTATGCGGATTACACAATAAAATTAGATAGACCACAAACTATTATAAAAGGAAAAGAAACAGAAATGACAATAACATATTCATCAGCAATGGGACGTTTTTATGAACATGCAAGACTAGTAGCAGAAGCTACAACTCCACAAGGAGGAACTGTTAAAATTTTAGGAACAGATAATGCGAATTTAGAACATGATATTATACAAAGCGGCTGGGGAGATGCACAAGGCTTTAAAATAGGTGGAAAAGACGTAGCACAAAGTTTAAAAGTAAGAGGAATATTTAGTGAAGTTGGAAGTTATACAGTAACTTTGAATTTAATAGATAGAGATAATTCAGATAGAGCTATTGCAAGTAGTACTTTTTTAATAAATGTTACAGAAGAAAATAATGAAGTACAGCCACCAGTAGGAGCGATAAATAATAATAATAATAATAATGACGCACAAACAAATGCAATTACAAATAATACTAGTTCAGCAAAACCAACTAAATTACCAAAAACGGGTGTAAATATTTATATTCCAACAGCTTTGGTTATAACTGCACTAGTGATAATTTATGTTTATAGGAAAAGAAAAAGTGAATGGAAATAAATTATTTTATAATATAAGATGTTTTGATTTTGCAAAGCATCTTATATTATAAAATACATAATTCATTATGTATTAGAGCATTAAACAATAGTAGAGAAAAGGAAAAGTAAATATTATAAAACAAAAGAGAGAGGCAAATGAAGGAGAAATGTTTAATGAGAAAACTAATTAAATATTTTTTTATGTTTATAGTGGTTACTTTTATAATAAAAAGTATGCTTTATAGTCCTATTGTAAATGCATCAACTAAATTAGAAGGAGTTGAAAATTTCCCAAGTAGTTATCGAGGTTTTTTAATGGAACTTTCAAAAAAATATCCAAATTGGAAGTTTACAGCATTGTATACTAATTTAGATTGGAATTATGTAATAGATAATGAAAATATTTTTGGTAAGAATTTAGTGCCCAAAAATTATTCAGATAATTGGAAAAATACTAAATTAGGGGAATATAATGTAGAAGTAGATCGTGGTTGGGTAGATGTTTCTAGAAAAGCAATAGAGTATTGCATGGATCCAAGAAATTTTCTAAATGAATCACAAATTTTTCAATTTGAAGATTTATCTTATGATAAAAGTATAAATAGTTTAGAGGGAATAGAGAAGATATTATATGGTACAGAGTTTTATAATAGACAAGTTTCATATATAGATAGTAATGGAAATAATATAAATATGAATGAAAAATATTCTAATTTAATATTAAAAGCTAGTCAAATATCAAAAGTTAGTCCATATCATTTAGCATCAAGAATAAAACAAGAAGTTGGACCATTTTTAACACATAGCTCAATAAGTGGAACAGTAGAAGGATTTAGAGGATTTTATAATTTCTATAATATAGGAGCTACAAGTTCAGCGGAATATATGGGGGCAATAAAAAATGGACTTGAATTTGCAAAAAGTGGAAAAACAGAAAATCAAGAAATTAGAGATAAATACCTAATACCTTGGGATACAAAAGAAAAGGCGATAATAGGAGGAGCTATTTTTATAGGATCAAGTTATATAAATGTAGGTCAAAACACAATATATTTACAGAAATTTGATGTTAATGATGAAAGAGGAACGAGTTTGTTTTGGCATCAGTATATGACTAATGTATTAGCCGCATGTAGTGAATCAAAATCAATATATAACGGATATCAAAAAATAGGATTATTAGATTCATCTATATCTTTTATAATTCCTGTTTATGAAAATATGCCAAAAATAATACCACCAAATCCTGATACTAATATTAGTATTCAATTACCAGTTCAAATAGAAAAAATAGAATTATATATAGATAATGAAATATTACAAAAAGGGGAATCTAAAAGATTAGAAGTTAAAATTTATCCTGAAGAAGCAAGCGATCATAAAGTAAATTATAGTTCTAGTAATTCAAATATAGTTTCTGTTGATAATAATGGAAATATTAAAGGCATTCAATCAGGGAATGCTACAATAAATGTAAAATCTGAAGAAAATAATGTAGAAGCTCAAATTAATATAGAAGTATATAGTAAAGTAACTGAAATCATATTAGATCAAAAAGAAATTTATATGCAGATAGGTGATACTTTTAAAATAAATGGAGTAGTTGAACCAAATGATGCAAATGAAAAAGAAATTTTATATGCAAGTAAAAATAATGATATTTTGGATATTGATGAAAATGGAATAATTACAGCAAAACAGATAGGTGAATCTACTATTGTTGCAAGCTCTAAAGAAAATTCGGGTATAAAGTCGGAATGTAAGGTAATTGTAGTAAGAAAAATGGAAGATTCAGAAATACATTTTGAAAGTCCTTTAAGAGTTGAAAGCTTAGAAGTTAGTGGACTCGATTACCAAAATAACAAAGTTTCTGATTTAAGAAATTTAATTATTACTAATTTAGATATAGAGTTTATAAATAACAAAGGAGAGATTTTAGAAGAAACAAGTTTAGTTGGGACTGGAAGTAGAATATTAGTAAAAGAAAACGGAAATATTTTAAGAGAATATAAGATTATTTTATATGGCGATAATAATGGAGATGGAAAAATAAATGGTATAGATTTATTAGTATTACAACGCCATATTTTAGAAATAGAGAGGATGAATGAAATATACATTAAATCTGCTAATATAAGAAAAACTGCAGTAAAACCAACATCAATAGATTTATTGCTAATACAAAGACATATTTTAGAAATACAATTTATTAATCAATAGATAGTCTATAATTTAGAAAGGAAAATGTTTAATGAAAAAAATAATTTTCTTATTTGTAATAATATTTATTTTATACTGTGGTTTTTATATGAGTTATGCTGTTACAGAAACAGTTTATTTAAATAGTAATAAAAATATATTAGAAAAAGGAGAAGAGATAGAAGTTTTTGCATTTCTAGAAAATAATAGTGTAGTAGCTTTTAATCTAGCTCTTTATTATGATAATGAAAAATTAGAATATATTTCAGGTCCAGAAAATACAAATGTAATAAATAATAGAATTATTCATGTTTGGCATGATGAAACAGGGGGAGATAGTCCTAAAAACAGTCAGATTGCAAAATTTATTTTTAAGGCTAAAGCAGATGGAATAGCAACTTTTAGTATAGATGGAGATTTTTATAATGATAAATTTCAATTAATGCAAACAGAGTTTAAGGATATTGATGTGCAAATTACAAATAATGAGGATATAAAAAATGTAAATATAGAAAATATAGAAGATATAGAAATTTTGGCAAATAAAAATGCTAAACTTGAAACACTAGCTATAGAGAATATATTGTTGAATCCTCCATTTGATGCAAATATAAATGAATATAGCGTAGAAATATCAGAAAATATAGAAAGGTTAAATATTTTGGCAGTTCCCGAAAGTGAAGGTGCTAAAATTGAAATTATTGGAAATGAAGAATTAAAAGTAGGAAATAATATTATTAAAATTGAGATTGTAGCACAAGATGGAATTACTAAAAAAAGTTATAAAATAAATGCGTATAAAAGGAATACAAATGAAGAAAAATTATATGTAAAAGAACAAGAGGAAAATACAAAAAAGCTTGAGAAAATTTATGAAGTTCAGCAGACCAATAGTGAGATAAAAATGACTAATGATGTAATACTAAATACTAATGAAGCAAAAAAAGATCCAAATTCAATTAAAATTATACTTGCTAGTGTATTTATTGCTTTAGGTATTGTAATAGTAAGTTTTATGATTATAAAAAAAATAAAAAAATCTTAAAAAAATGTTTTTTTGTTTAGGTTTATTTGAATATAAATGCATAGCTATTTAAAATAAATTGAAAATATTAAGAAAAGAGAAACGCTAATTAGTTTTTTGCGTTTCTCTAGTTTTATTAATACTTAATTCATGCAACCACAATTATTATTATTATTATTATTTCCATTGTGCATAAAGAACTTATTTCTTTGATATAGTTTTTCTTGAACACCATTTAAAGCTTCTCCAAATCTTTGGAAATGGACAACTTCACGTTCTCTTAGATATTTTAAGACATCCACTACATCTCTATCATCTTTGCATAAGTCAATTAATTTTTCATAAGTTGCACGAGCTTTTTGTTCAGCTGCTAAATCTTCTGTTAAGTCTGCAACTGGATCTCCTTTTACAGCCATGCTTGCAGCTGTATAAGGGAAACCAGCAGCAGCTTGGGGATAAACACCCCAACCATGATCTGTATAATAATCTCCCATGCCAGCTTTTTGTAATTCTTCTGGACTTGATCCATCTGTTAGTTGATGAACTAAAGTACCTACCATCTCTAGATGGGCAAGTTCTTCAGTTCCAATATCATTTAATACTGCTTTTGATTTTTGATCTGGCATACCAAATCTTTGAGATAAATATCTTAAAGAAGCTCCAAGCTCACCGTCAGGACCACCATATTGAGAAATAATATTTTTAGCCATTTGTGGGTTTCTGTGTTTTATATTAATAGGATATTGTAAACTTTTTACATAGTAATACATTAATAAGCCCCCCTTTCCCAAGGCCATGGTTCATTAATCCAATCCCAAGTATCTGAAGTAAAGTTAACAGTTAATGGACCAAATAAACTTTGATATTTTTCTGTAAGTGCAATAACTTTTTTTACATATTCATTATGCATACAAATTGCTTTAGAATCTTCTGGATGAGTATCTAAATACAATACTAAATCATTAACAGCAAAATTTAATGCCATTATTTCGTGTAATAAAGCTTGTTTATTAATATTATCATTACAAGAACAATTATTCATAGTTACATCCTCCATTTCTTAAATAATTAATAAAATCTATTGATTGACCAGGATAATAAGGACTTACAAGTTCGGGGAATATAGTTCCATTTTCAAGTCCTATTTCAGGCTGATAAGTTTTATTCATTACTTGATTTGGAGTATAAGCATGACCGTATAAATAATTATCTGGAAATGCTCCTGTAGTACTAGAATTACATATATTAGCATATATATTATTATTGCTATTATTCATACATCTACAAGAATTACAAGAGTTACATTTTTGTCTACAATTACAACAACGCATAAAAAAACCTCCTTTGTTTAGTTTATATAATATATATTATGAAAACAAAGTTTGATTGTGAAGAAATACTAAAAGAATAATGATAAATAATATATAGAAAATGATTTTGATTTGAATTTTTTGTGTCTTTTGTATGAAAAAAATAGACTTTAAGTGAATTTATGATGAAAACTATTGTTGAGTTTGGTTATATGTGGTATACATTAAGAAAATCAATTTGAGAGGAGAAAAAAATGAATAATATTGCTACAGACATATCAGTTGCTATGGAAATACTAGCAATGAAATTTTCTAAATGTATGTTTGACAAAGAAGAATTGAGTGAAATTTTAAAAGAAAAAGAATTAGTTGCACTAGGAGATAAAGAAACTATAGAAAAAGTAATAAATGTTTATGGAAAGGAAATTAAAGAGGAAATACAAAATGGAAAGTAAAAGTAAAAAAACAAGAATGGAAAATACGGGAGAATTTCAGTCAAGAAATGAAGGAGTAGATAAAAAGGGAATTGAAGATAGATTAAATGATGTTGCATCTCATATTACAACATTAGAAGATTGGGAAAAATATATATCTAAATATTATCCAATTTTTTGTGATATTTTAGCAAGAGAAGAAGCAAAAAAGGAACAAGGAGAAGCAGAAAGTGACGAAAAACCTATTGCAGTTGTATTAGGTGGTCAGCCAGGTGCTGGAAAATCAGCATTAATTGCAACTTATAAAAATATTTTATCTAATAAATATGGTATTAATGCAGTAATAAATAATGCTGATTTTTACAGATTTTGTGTGCCAGGAAGCTATAGAATTGCAACAGAATATCCAGAAAGTGCCTCAAGAGTTACAGACCCTGTTGTTAAAAGAATGAGAAAGAACTTAATAGAAGAGGCTATTGCGCAAAAAACAAGTATTATAATAGAAAATACTTTAGGAGATACTATTGTAGTTGATAGAATGATACAAAGTGGAGTTCATACTGTATGGCTTGCTTTAATGGCGGTTCCTAGAGAAGAATCATTATTATCAGATTTTGAAAGATATATTAAAATGAAAGAATCAGCAGATGTTGCAAGATTAGTAAGTATAGAAGCACATGACAAAAGATTTATAGCGCTTGACCAAATTGCATCTAGATTAGAAAATAGTGGAATGAGAACTTTAGTTCATTCAAGGGGAGAAACAGAACATGATTTTGTAAATCTTGAATATGATAGTCAAGGAGAAACAAGTACAAGATATTCAAATGTAATAGAAGCTATGCAATCAATTAGACAAAAAACATTGAAAAAAGGAATATCAACTTATCCAGATAGATTAAAAACAATAAGAGAAAAAATGGAAGGTTTTGGGATGACTAATGATGAGGAACAAGAATTACAAAAACTAGAAGGAATTATAGGAAAAACAATTTCAAAAGAAAAAGAAGGAGAAGTAAAATGATTGATTTGCATATACATACAACTTATTCAGATGGTACAAAAACTGTAAAAGAAATTTTAAAACAAGCAGAAGATTTAAAATTGGATTATATATCTATTACAGATCATGATAAATGTGATGCTTATGAAGAATTAAAAGATATTAATATAAGCGAATTTTATTCTGGGAAAATTATAAAAGGTATAGAAATTAAATGTTTTTATAAAGGCAGTACAATAGAAGTTTTAGGATATAATTATAATTATGAAAAAATGAAAAAATGGGTTGATGAATTTTACAAATATAAAGATAGGAAAATAATTGAAACAAAATACTTTAATAAATTGTATGATATAGCTGAAAATCAAGGATTAATTATGTCTAAAAAAGAGGATATAATATGGAATCCAGAAAATGATTGGGGTGGAAAAACAGTATATGATGAGATAAAACGTCATCCTGAAAATAAAGAAAAATTACCAGAAGACTTTTGGAATAATGGAGTTCAAACTTTTTCTAAAAAATATTATTGTAATAAAGAAACGATTTGGTATCTTGATAAATCAGAGGACTATCCAAGTGTTCAAGAAGCTGTAAGTGCAATAAAAAGTGCAGATGGACTTGTGTTTTTGCCACATATATATATTTATAAGTGGATGAAAAACATAGAAGTAGAATTAGAGGAATTATTAAATAATTATGATATAGATGGTATAGAATGTTATCACAGTGATTTTACAGAAGAACAAATAATACATTTAAATAAATATTGTGAAGAAAATAACATATTTAAAAGTGGTGGAAGCGATTACCATGGAGATAATAAACCTACAATAAGTTTAGCTATAGGAAAAGGAAATTTAAAAATACCAAAAGAGATAATAAGAAATTGGTATAATAATTAATTATCTTATAACAAGAAAAGGTATGTGGATATTATAAAAATTAAAAAATGCAATTTTTATAATATCCTCTTTTTTAATATAATAGGAAAGTCCTTTGTGTCTCCTACTAAATAAAAGCTTACACTAATTTTGTGCACAAAGACGTGGACAATTCAATAAAGTTTTATTTTTTGTATATTAAATATTGCCTACTTTTGTTATTAAAAATGTTAGAAATAAAAAATTTATTTTTATATAAAAATTGAAAAGTAATTTTTTTTTTGATAATATATATATAATTTAATTATAGAAGGTAAAAAAATGAAAAAGAATATTATTTTAGCAGTATGTTTAGGAATTATAGGTGTTTTAGGAAAAATAATTTTACAAGATAATTTTATTTATTTTGTAAAAATGTGGTTAGCTGTTTTGGTTATTGGAATAGCTTTTTTTCCATTTTGCTATCAAATATTTAAAAAGTTTAAATGTAAAGGATGGATTTTTTCTAAAATAATTGGTATAGGTGTAACTGCAATTATATTATGGCTTTTATCTTATGCTAAATTTGTAAAATTTAATATATTAAATTCATATGTAATAGCTTTTGTAGTTTTTTTTGCAAGTTTAATTATTTTAAGAATAAAAAAAGAAAAACTTGAGCTAAATAAAGAATTAATTAAAAATATTTTAGTATCAGAAATCATATTTTCAGCTTCCTTTATAGAGTGGCTATTTATTAGAAGTTTTCATGTAGCGATTGATGAAACGACAGAACAATTTATGGATTATGGATTTATGAATAAAATTTTTAATTCATCATATTTTCCAGTTGAAGATATTTGGCTTTCAGGAAATAAAATAAACTATTATTACTTTGGACAATATATATCAGCATTTTTAAGTAAGATTTCTTTTATGCAAGCAAATGAAGGATATGGAGTAATGCTAGCATTTATGGCGAGTTTAACTTTTTCTCTTCCATTTTCAATTTCATATAATCTAGGAGAAAATTTAATAAAAGAAAAAGGAAGAAAAGTGATTCCTTATGTGATAGCAATAATCACAGGACTATCTGTATCAATAGGGGGCACACTTCATTATCCAATATATAACTGGATAATCCCAAGAGATTCAGGTGACACATATTATTATTGGGAATCAACTAGATATATTGGATATAAACCTGAAACAAATGATAAAACTAATACAGAGATACCTGCATATACAAATATAACAAACGATTTGCATGCACATTATTTAGATATAATGTTTGTTTTTACAACTCTAGCACTTTTATTAGAATTGTTGATAAATGATGAAAAAAAGGAAACAAAAAAAAGATTATTAAATTTTAATATTCTAATTTTAGCTATAATATTGGGAATTCAAAAAATGACAAATTATTGGGATTTCCCAATATATTTAGTTGTTATAATAGTTACTATAATTGCTAATAGTTTAACAAAATATAAATTAGAAAAGAAAAATGTATTAATAACATTTGCTCAAGTTTTAGAAATACTAATATTAGAGGAACTTGTTACATTACCATTTTCAAGAGATTTAAGTATAAGTGCTACAAATGTATGTTTTACAAATGTAACTTCTCCACTATATAAAATGGTTGTATTATGGGCTTTACCTACTATTTGTATGATATGGAATACAATATTAGTACTTGTAGAAATATTTAAAAATAAAAATGAAAAGTTAATTGAGAAAATTCAAAAGGTTAATAAATCAGATGTGTTTATTGTAATAATAGGCTGTTGTGCTTTAGGATTAGTAGTACTTCCAGAGATTATATATTTAAAAGATATATATGGAGATGAATATAAAAGATTTAATACAATGTTTAAATTAACATATCAAGCCTATATAATGTTTAGCATATCAACAAGTTATATATTAGTAAAATTTGCTTTTCAAAAAGAAAACAAAGTAAATAAAATATTAGGAATAATATTTTTAATTATTCATTTATCAACATTTTCTTATGGACTAAATGCAATAAATTATCAGTTAAAAGCTTTTAGAACTCCTAAAAATTATGCAGGTATAGATGAATATATAAAGAAAAATTATAGAGATGATTATAATGCTATTGAGTGGATTAAAGCAAATCTTAGTAGAGACGAAGTTATATTAGAAGCACCATCAAGTGCATATCAAATTCCAACAAGAATCTCAGTATTTACAGCAAATCCTATATTATTAGGATGGAACCATCATGAATGGATATGGAGAGCTGATGAAAATTATGAGTCACCACAAGAAGTGCAAGAAAGATCAAAAGCAAGTTATGAAATATACACTTCTGCAAGTAAAGAAAGAATAATTGAGTTATGCAAAATGTATAATATTTCATATATATATGTGGGAAATGTAGAACCAAAGGAAAATGTACCATCAATTATCGAGGCTGGAGAAATTGTATATAGTCAAACAACAAATTATAGTTTAAGTCCAGTTTATCTTGTGAAGGTAGCAAAATAGCAAATATATTATATGTCAAAACGAAATATTCAAGTATTTTTAATGTATAACTATAGAAAGTACAAATTTTTATAAAATAAAAATATTTTTTAAAATAGTTGCTTTTTATTTTTTCTTATGGTAAACTATAATAGTTAATAAACAGAAGAATTTTGGAGGTTAAGCAGATGGAAGTAGTAAAGTATATAGTAATGGCGATATATGCGGTGATATGTGTGGCTTTAATAGTTTTAATAACAAAACAATCTAAAGAAGACGGAGGAGCTTCTGGAACTATTGTTGGAGCCTCTGCTAATAATTTTTATGAAAAAAATAAAGGAAAAACAACAGAAGGAAAAATGAAAAGAGCAACAATAGCTTTAATGGTAGTGTTTGCTGTTTTAACAATAGCTTTAGGAATTATATATGTTATATAAAACTTATAATTATTTAAATAAAAATTAGGGGCAGTAGAATACTGTCCTTTTTGTATATTTATGCAAGTAAAAGATAAAAATATATTAAAATAAGATTAAAGGAAAAGTAATGAGTAAAAAGAAAAAACAGAAAATAGAAGGAATTTTTAGAGCAAATGAAAAAGGGTATGGATTTGTTGAAGTAGAAGGACAAGAAGAGGACCTTTTTGTTCCTAGCAATAGTGTAAATAAAGCATTAAATGGCGATACTGTTCAAGTTATGATCTATAAGAGAAAAGAAGGAACAAAAAGAGCAGAAGCTAAAATTGTTAAAATAGTAAAAAGAGAAAGAGAAACTGTAGTAGGAACTTTTCAAAAATCTAAAAACTTTGGATTTGTTGTACCAGATGATAAAAAATTTGGAACAGATATTTTTATATCTAAAAGTAAATGCAAAGAGGCTAAAAATAATGACAAAGTAGTAGCTAAAATTATAAAATACCCTGAAAGAGGAAAAAATGCAGAAGGTGAAGTGCTTGAAATATTAGGAAATGTAAACCAAGCTGGAGTAGACATGCTATCAGTAATTAAAGAATTCGATCTTCCAAATGAGTTTCCTAGTTTTGTAAAAGAAGAAGCAGAAAAAATATCTCAAAAAATAAATGAAAAAGATATAAAAAATAGAAGAGATATAAGAGAAAATGTTATTTTTACAATAGATGGAGAAGATGCTAAAGATTTAGATGATGCTATATGCGTAAGAAAAACAGAAGAAGGAAATTATATTTTAGATGTTCATATAGCTGATGTTAGTTACTATGTAAAAGAAAACAGTAAAATAGATAAAGAAGCAATAAAAAGAGGAACAAGTGTATATATGTTTGATAGAGTTATACCAATGCTTCCTTTTGAGCTTTCAAATGGAATTTGCAGTTTAAATGCGGGGCAAGATAGATTTGCTTTATCATGTAGCATGGAAATTGATAAAAAAGGAAATGTAGTTTCATCAGATGTTTATAAATCAGTTATAAGAGTAACTGAAAGAATGACTTATATTAATGTAAATAAGATTATAAATAATTTAGATGAAAAAGTAACAGAAAAATATAGTAAATATATTAGTTATTTCAAATTAATGGAAGAGTTAGCTATAATATTAAAAAATAAAAGATTAGCTCAAGGATATTTAAATTTAGAAATTCCAGAAAGTAAAATAGTATTAGATGAAAATGGAAGAGCTATAGAAGTAAAAAAATATGAAACAACATTTGCCAATGAAATAATTGAACAATTTATGCTAACAGCAAATGAAACTATAGCAGAAAAGTTTTTCTGGTTAGAGGCTCCGTTTATATATAGAGTTCATGAAGAACCTGAATATGAAAAAATTGAAGAGACTAATAAATTTTTATATAATATTGGAGAGAAAATAAAAGTAAACAAAGATAACATAAGACCAAAAGCTTTTTCAGATGTTTTAGAGAAATTAAAAGGCACAGAATATGAAAAAGTAATATCTACATTAATATTAAGAACATTAAAAATAGCAAAATATGAAAGTAATAATAAAGGACATTTTGGTATAGCAAGTAAATATTATTGTCATTTTACATCACCAATAAGAAGATATCCAGATTTATTTATACACAGAGTAATTTCAGAATATTTAGAAAAGAATTATAATTTAGAGCAAGAAAGAATTACAGAATTAGAAGCAAAAGCTACAAAATATGCAGAAAGTTCATCAGATGCAGAAAAAATAGCAACTAAAGCTGAAAGAGATGCAGAAGACATTAAGAAAGCTGAATTTATGGAAGATAAAATTGGAGAAGAATATTTAGGAATAGTATCTTCAATTACTTCTTTTGGTATGTTTGTAGAACTAGAAAGCACGATTGAAGGACTTATTAGATTTGAGAATATGGGAAATGAATATTTTATTTATGATGAAAATAGAAAAACTTTAGTTGGAGAAAGAACAAATAGAGTTTTTAAGATAGGAGATCAAGTTAAAATTAGAGTAATAGAAGCAAATAAAATGCTTAGAAAAATTGCATTTGAATTAGTTTCAAATAAAAATGAAATAAAATATGATTTATATTTTAAAGATGAGGAAGAAGTAGAAGAGTAGAATTTTAAATAAGGATAGAAAAATGGAAAATATATTTAATAAAATATTTAGAAAGAAAAATAAAAAAAGTATTAATAGTGAAGAGATTGAAAAATTAGAATGTCTAAAAGAAAGAATTAAAGCTATTGAAACAGTAGAAGAACTAGAAGCAATGGAAGAAGAATTAATTACTTTAGGAATAATAGATAAATCTAAATTAGATAGGTTAAAAAGAAAGAAAAGGAAATCAGATAGGCAAATATTTGAAGAAAGAATTAGATGCGATTTAGAAACTATAAATAAAGTAATATTAGTTGGTAAGTTATATAAATCAAAAGAAAGAACAAAAGAAGAAAAAGAACTTATTCAAAATAGAGATGATAGAGAAAGAAAAGGCGGAGCTAAAACAAAAGAAAAGGAAAAAGAAAAGAGAAATGAAGAAAGAACAAGAAGTGGTGGAGGAAGAACAAGAGGAGATAGATAAAAAATAGAAAAGGAGCGAATCTGCTGTTGCAAATGAATGATAGTATAAAGAAAAATCAGGAATATGTTATAGAAATAGTTGATAATGGATTTCAAGGAGAAGGAATTGCGAAAATTAATGGTATGACAGTATTTATTCCAAATTGCATAAAAGGAGAAAAAGTAAAAATAAAAATATTGAAAGTAACTTCATCACATGCATTTGGAAAAGTTATAGAAATCTTAGAAAACTCGAAATTTAGAAAAAATTCAGATTGTAGAACATATCTTAAATGTGGAGGATGTGCTATTCGCCATATAGATTATGATTATACATTAGAAATAAAGAAAAAATCTGTTGAATCAACTCTAAAAAAATCATTAGGAAGAGAAGTAAAAATTTCAGAAGTTTTAAAAATGGATAATCCATATAATTACAGAAATAAACTTCAGTATCCTGTAGGAATGGATGAAACCCATATTCCAGTAATGGGAGTATATGCAGAAAGAACACACAAAATAATTCCAACACTAGAGTGTAAAATTCAAGATGAGTTAAGCCAACAAATAGCAAATAGTATATTTGAGTGGATATGTGAAAATAAGATAAAAGTTTATGATGAAACAAATCTTGAAGGAAGTATAAGACATATAGTAATAAGAATTGGCAAAAAAACAAATGAAGTAATGATAACTTTGGTTGCTAATACAAGAGAAATTGAGAAGGAAAGAGAATTAGTAAAATATATTACATTAAAATATCCAGAAGTAAAAACAATAGTAAAAAATATTAATAATAAAAATACAAATGTTATTTTAGGAAATGAAAATGAGATATTATATGGAAAAGGATACATATATGATTATTTAGGAGATTTTAAGTTTAAAATTTCTCCAATGTCTTTTTATCAAGTAAATCCAGTACAAACAGAAAAATTATATAGTAAAGCTATAGAATATGCTAAACTTAAGGGGAATGAAACAGTATTTGATTTGTATTGTGGAATAGGAACAATAGGAATTTTTGCATCACATAAAATAAAGAAATTATATGGAATAGAAACAATTCCTGAGGCAATAGAAGATGCAAAAGAAAATGCTAAACTAAATAATTTAAAAAATGCAGAATTTTTTGTGGGTGATGTTGAGAAAACTTTACCAGAATTTATAAAAGAGAGAAACATAATTCCAGATGTAGTTTTTTTGGATCCACCAAGAAAAGGATGTGATAAGACTGCTATTGAAACTCTTATGCAAATAATGCCTAAAAGAATTGTTTATGTAAGTTGTAATCCAGCTACACTTGGACGTGATTTGAAAATCTTTGAGGAGAAATATAAGTTAGAAGATATTTCAATATGTGATATGTTTCCATTTACACATCACGTGGAGTGTTGCTCGGTGCTATCACTCAAAGATTTGATTCAATAGTTGAATTTACAGCTTTTGAAGATTTTATTATCTTTGAGAGAAAAGGCAGAAATAAGATAAAAAGAGTAGAAAATAATAAAATTAGGGTAACGATAGAAGTTGACATGGTGTGCGAAGTAGTTAAGTAAGCTGTTCGAACGAAGTGAGTTACAGATTACTTATGAAATATTTAGAGAATGTTTCAACTTGCTGCACTACATTGTCTTAATATTGTAATAATTTAATAATAAAAAATATAAATGTTTAGAGATAAAACTTAAATTGGAAGTCTTGGGTAAAAGGCTTTCTTTTTTATTTATAATACATTCCAACTTAATAATTATGATAAACGAATAATAAAATATGATAAGCGATATGAAATTGACAAAAACACTGTTATAGTGATATAATTTATATATTAAAATGGAGGTAATAAGTTATGGCAATTATTACAAATTTAGAAGAGATAATGAAAGAAAAAGGATATAATCTTGTAAAATTAGCAGAAGAAGTAGGAATTTCTCCAGTAAATTTGTCAAATATTAAAAACGGAAATATTTCTGCAATTAGATTTAGTACGTTAGATGAAATATGTAGAATTTTAGAATGTCAGCCAGGTGATATTCTAAAATATAAAGAGATAAATAAAAAAAGAGTTATTCCCTTGTTTTTAGATTATTCTGGAACTACTGATTTATTATTAAAAGGCGGAGCAGAAAATGTAAAAAAAATTTTTGATTCAATTATAGCACTACAATCAAAATTTAATTCAGAAGTACAAATAACAATGATTACAGGTTCATCATTTGAATCAGCTAAAAGTAAATATAAGTTACTTTGTGAATTAGCAGAAAATTATGGCATTCCTAATTTATTTGATGGAGTAGTTGCAGAATATTGTGGGTTTATTATTAAAAAGGATAAATCTAGTCAATTATTAACATTAGATACTAGGATATTAGAAAAAAGACCAGAAATAGAAAATATTGTTAAGCAATATGCAGGAAAAATAAGTCCAGAAGTTACAAGTATGTATAATATTGTTTTTGATGATATAACTAGAACGGATTTAGCAAGAGTGAGTGAACAAATAGAAAATATATTTGGATATGACGATATAGAATCAGTTACTTATTATGATTCTTATGGAAAAGAATGTGATATAAAACCTAAAAAACATTCAAAATCTGAATCAGTATTAATGATAACAAAGAAATTAAAAGAAAAATATGAAATTCCTTTTATAATAATAGGAGGAGATTCTCAAGATGAAGATTTAAAAATGTATACAGAAAATAAAGAAAGAATGAAGAAATTAGGAATTTCTACTGTATTTATAGCACTATCTAATATTGGAAAAAAAGCATATAATGACAGAAATATTATTGTTGGAGATTGGAAAAATTCAGATGGAATTGCACAGTGTATTGAAAAATTAATTTCAATAATAAATCTTAAGGAAGATGGAGGAATAGAGATATGAAAAGATATGTATTAATGTTTGAATATGACAGAAAGAAGTTCATGGATATAAATAAAATTATATTATTCAAGAAAAATCTAGAGAAAATTGGAGAAAAAGAAAATCATATCATTAATATGGTATTTTATGGAGATGCTTCAAATGAAGAGTTTGCAACATTTATGAGCTATTTTAATAGTCTTATGAAAAAAGATATATGTAATTTATCAATTTCATTTAGAACAAAAGAATTAATAATAGAAAATGGAATTAATAATAAATCAATAAAATTATCAGCAAAAAATGCTAAAGAAATAAAAAATAAAAAATTCGATAATGTTATTAGTGAATATTATGGAGATGATGAAAAAACAGAAATAAGAGTACTACCTACAAAAGATTGGGAAACTATAATTTTAGATTTGATAGGAGAATGAATATGAATGTAAAGTTTTTTAAGGATATTAGTGAAATAGATAGCGTTGGTGGAAAAGGATCATCTCTAGCAAAAATGTATCAGAATGAGTTTAATATACCAAATGGATATATAATTATGGCAAATGTATTTGATAAATTTTTAGATGAAAATAATGTTAAAGAAAAAATACAAGAAATAATTAATAGATGTAATATAAATGATGAAAAAGATATAGAAAATAAATCAAATGAAATAACTCAAATTATTTCAAAATGCTATATATCAGATACTATAGAAAAAGAAATTATGATAAGTTATAAAGAATTAAATTGTAAATATGTTGCGGTAAGATCATCAGCAACTTCAGAAGATGGAGTAAATCATGCATGGGCAGGACAATTAGAAACATTTTTAAACGTAGATGAAATGAATATTATAGAAAACATAAAGAAATGTTGGAGTTCAATTTTTAGTCCACGAGCTATCTTTTATAGAATAAAAAATAATGATAAATCAGATATAACAGTTGCTGTTATTGTACAAAAAATGTTACAAAGTGATGTGTCTGGTGTAGCATTTTCAATAAATCCAACTAATAATAATTTAGATGAAATTGTTATTGAAAGTGCTTTAGGATTAGGAGAAGCTATTGTATCAGGGAAGATAACTCCAGATAATTATACTATAAGTAAAAAAGATAATACAATAATAAACAAAGCAATAAAATGTCAAAAAACTAAATTAGTTAAAGAAAATGGAATAAATAAATGGCTAGAAGTCAAAGATGGAAATTTACAAAAATTAGATGATAAAATTGTTTTAAAATTATCTAATTTAGTTAAGAAAATTGAGGATTTTTATGGTTTTCCAGTAGATATAGAATATGGAATTGAAAATGGTAAAATATATATTTTGCAATGTAGACCTATTACTACAATAAAGAAAAATGAATTAGTAGAGAAAATAAAGAAAATAGGAAATTGGAAATTTTATGTTTCAAGAAAATTTAATTGGTTTGTAGAAAATACAGAAATTTATGCAAGCTTAGAAAAATATCAAAATGAATTATTAGGATTTGAAATTGCAACTCAAAATTATTTATGTCTAAATGGTGATGAATATTTATTAGATTCAGATTTTGAATTATTATGTAAAAAACTTGATAACTATTTACAAAATGATATTAACTTTTTTGAAAAATTTGCAAAAATAGAATTTGATTTGGTGGAAGAAATTAAAGATTATTTAAAATATTTGAAAAACAAAAACCTAGAAACATTAAGTTTTAATGAATTATATGAAGAGATGGAAATGTTTAATAATCTATATATTAAAAGCTTTATACCTGGAATGACAAGACCAGAGGATTATTTGATATATAGATTAGAAAAAGAATTAATTAATGAAAACTTTAGTGAAAAAGATATTGAGATTATATTTTCAAAGATTTCTACATGTCCTAATTATTTCCAACTTTCATATAGTGAAGAACCATTAGATTTATTAAAATTAGCATTGAAAATCAAAAATGGTAAAAATGTGGAAGAATTAATTGACGAACATGTTCAACAATATTCATGGATAAGGGGACCTGTAGAATTTGAAGATACTGCTTTTACGAAAGAAGATTATTTATTAAGATTAGACAATTTAATAAATGATGATATAGAAGAGAAAATTGAAAATATCAATAATGTTAGAAAAAATAATGATATTGAATATGAAAAGATATTAGAACAATATAATTTTACTCATAGAGCTAAAAAATTAATTACAGCAATAAGAAATTTTATATTTTTAAGAACATATACAACAGAATATTCAGACCATTTATTCTATGTGGGAAGACATACGATTTTTGAAGAGATTTCTAATAGAACTCGAATTGAAAATAAGAATTTGATTATGCTTGATGATAAAGAAATATTAGATATTTTGAAAAATCAAGGAATTATTAGTAGAGAAATAAAAAATGTACTTGAAAATAGGAAAAAAGGTTTTGCTATGATTTGGATTAATGGAAATGTTCAGACTGTATTTGGAAATGAAAGTTTGCAATTACAAGATGAAATTGCAAAAGCCTACAAAACATCAAGTGATGAAGAAGAAAAATCTAATAGCAAAATAATTTCAGGAAGTATTGCAAATAGAGGAAAAGTAAAAGGGATAGCTAGAGTTTTAACCAAATATCAAGATATTTATAGAGTAGAAAAAGGAGATATAATTGTAGCAACAATGACAACTCCTGACTATGTTTCAGCAATGGAAAAAGCATCTGGCTTCATAACTGATGAAGGTGGAATTACATGTCATGCGGCGATTCTTTCTAGAGAATTTAATGTACCTTGTATTGTGGGAACAATAAATGGAACAAAAGAAATACAAGATGGGCAAATGATAGAATTAGATGCATATAATGGAAAAGTATATATTTTAAAATAAAATCCTATCCATGAATTATAATGTGCTTTACAAAATCAAGTAAAAACCAGATATACAAGAGATAAAGTAAAGAAACTTTATCTCTTTATATTATTTTCTGTAAAATTTTATAAATTTAATTGAGAGAAATAAGATTTTATGATATATTTTACTAAAAATATATATTGGAGTAAGCAAAAGAATGAATGAAATTTTAAAAGATAAAAATAATGAAACGCTATTAAATATTAAAAATGAAATAGATGAAGAAATAATACAATATATAACAAATAAAATATTTCCATTGTATAGTAGAAATGAAGAAGGGCATGGAATAGAACACATAAAAACAGTAATAAAAAGAAGTTTAGAATTAGCAAAAAATTATGATGCTGATTTAGATATAGTTTATACAATAGCATCTTATCATGATATAGGTCATTATATAGATAGAAAGACACATGAAATTATATCAGCTGAAATGTTTATGAAAGACGAAAATATGAAGAAATGGTTTACGGATGAGGAAAGAAAAATTATTAAAGAAGCAATAGAGGATCATAGAGCATCAAGTAATCGCGAACCTAGAAGTATATATGGAAAAATAATTAGTACAGCAGATAGGGCAATTATTAATATAGATAATGTTATAAGGAGAACATATTCATATGGATTGAAGAATTTTCCAGAATTTACAGAAGAGGAGCAAATAGAAGAAATATATCGACATTTAACAGAAAAATATGGAGAATGTGGATATGCAAAAATATATTTAGAAGACAAGGAATTTGAAAGATCAATTCAAAATTTAAGAAAAGCATTATCTAACAAAATAGAGTTTATTGATAGAGTAAAAAAAGTAATAAAACAGAATGATTAAAAATATTAAGTATAAAATGATTTAAAAAATATAATGTAAGAATAAATTAATTTAGTAAAGAGGAAAAACTATGAGTGATATAGTAAATGATATAAAAAAAGAATTACTTAAAAGATGTAATATATATAATGAAAAATATAATTATGATTTTTGGAATGATCATATTAAATATGTTGTAAAAAATGCTATAGAATTAGCTAAAAAATATGGGGCTGATATTGAAATTGTAGAATTGGGAGCATTATTACATGATATAGCAATGCCTTCAGAATTTGGACCTAGAGAAGAACATAATATTTATGGTGCGAAAATAGCAGATGAATTACTAACAAAACTTAATTATCCACAAGACAGAAAAGAAAGTGTGAAAGAATGTATATTAAGGCATAGAGGCAGTAAAGATCTACCTAGAAATACTATAGAAGAGCAATGTGTAGCAGACGCAGATGTTATGGCACATTTTGATTGTATTCCTTCTTTATTTCATTTAGCATTTGGAAAAAATGAAATGGGGCTATCATTAGAAGAGGGAACTGAATTTGTAAAGAAAAAGTTAGAAAGAGATTATAATAAATTAAGTCAAAGAACAAAAGAAGTATTAAAAGAAAAATATGAAAATATAGTAAGTATACTTTTTGCAAAATAAGAGGGAGAATATAAAATATGATAATTTACTTAATAAGACATAGCCAATCTATAGATGATATAGAAAATTGTTATGGTGGAATTGCAGATTTTGAACTAACAGAAGCTGGAAAAAATAAAGTAAGAGAACGCGAAAAACAAATAAGAAATTACGGGATAGAAAAAATATATACAAGTCCATATAAAAGAGCATATCAAACAGCCCAACTGCTTAATAAGAATATAAACGTAGAAATGAAAATTATAGATGACATTAGAGAATTAAATTCTCATGGAATTAGATCTGGAGTAAATAAGGAATTAGCAGAAGAAATATTTTCCTATGTATATAAAAAACAAGAGTATAAAAATATAGGATATTATTTAGGAAAAACATTTTTAGGTGGAGAAGATATTAAAGAATTTGATAAAAGAGTAAAAGAGGCCATTAATTTTATAATAAAAGATAGTAAAGATTTAGATAAAATTGCAATAGTAACACATAGTGGAGTACATAGAAGTATATTCAAAAATATATTAAATATAAACAAAAAAATTGAGAAAATAGACGACGTAGCAACTACAATATTAGAATATAACAATAATAAATTTGAATTAATAGAAGCAAAGGAAATATTATTTGGAGAAAATATACAATAGAAAGGTTAGATAATTTAGAAAGAAAAGAAGATAGAAATGAAATGTACAATTTATTAGTAAAACTAGAAGAATGTAAATAAAATGTATGGAGGAATCTAAAATTGAAAATAAGAACAGCAAAAAAAGAAGATGTACAAGAAGTTTGGAATATAGGAAATAACGTATCTGAATTTAAAACTGCTGAAAATGTTGTTATATTTTGGCCAAAAGAAATATTAGAAAACTGTATTAATAAAGAAGATATTATATTTTATATTGTAGAGGAGGAAGAAAAGATTGTAGGATTTTCTATAGTAAACTTAAATAAATCATTAGGAAAGGCAGAAATAGAAAATATTTATGTATTACCAGAATACAGAAAAAATAAGATAGGTACAGCTATATTAGATAGAATTTTGCAAGAATTAAAAAATAGGAAATTTAATAATGTAAATTGCTTGGCAGATGAAGCAACTGAGTTTTATAAGAAGTATGGATTTACAAAAGGAAAAATGTTTACATGGATGGATATAACCTTATCAGATAATTTTAAAGGTCTAAATAACTAAATGAAAAATATTTAAAGAAAATTAAAGGAGTATAAGTATATGGAAAATTATTTTATAATACATGGATCATATAGTAGCCCATATTCAAATTGGATAGGCTGGTTACATGAGTATATAGAAAGTGAAGGGAAACAAGTATATGTACCTAATTTCCCTATTGGAATTGGATATCAAAACTATGAAAATTGGAGTAATCTACTAAGATATTATTTAGATTTAGGATTAATAAATGAAAATACTGTATTGATAGGTCATAGTATTGCACCAGTATTTATATCAAAATTTTTAGTGGATAATAAAATAAAAGTTAAAAAATTAATTTTTGTATGTGGATTTAATAACTATTTTGGAATAAATGAAGAATATGATACTGTAAATAAATCAATGTATTTTGATAATTTAGAAGATGTAAAGAAATTTGCAAGTGAAATTATTTGTTTTTATTCAGATAATGATCCTTATGTAAAATATGAAGCAGAAAAAAAGTTTGCAGATACAGTTACAGAAAACCAAGTATTTATACCAAATGCCGGACATATCAATAGTGAAAGTGGATATGATACATTTGAGAATATTATAAATTATTTAAAATAAAAAGTTTAAATGTGCAAAATTATAGCAAAAAATAAAGAATTATAAAATAAAGGAGAATAAAAGATGAGAATATTAATTATTTGTAGTAAAGCGTTTTATAAAGATATAGAACCAATAAAAAATAAATTGGAAGAAAAAGGTCATATAGTTGAATATCCAAATTCCTATTTTGATATAGATGCAGAAAAGAAAAGTTGGAAATTAGGAAAAAAAGAACATGCAGAATTTAAATCAAGAATGTTTAGAATGAGTGAAGAAAGAATTGCTCAAATGGATGCTGTATTAACATTAAATTTTGATAAAAACGGAAAGAAAAATTATATTGGAGGAGCAACTTTTATTGAGGTTTATGAAGCATTTATGAAAAATAAAAAAATATATTTTTATAATGATATTCCAGAAGGTATGCTATATGATGAGCTATCGGCATTTTCTCCAATAGTAATAAATGGAAATTTAGATTTAGTAAAATAAATTTTAAAAATGATAAAATTAGCATGTATATGTATAATGATTGTAAATTTAGTAAAAGTATGCTAAAATGTAAAAACAAAATATAATTTTAAGGAGTAAAAATGAGAATAGGAATAGATATTGATGATGTAATTACAGATACATCGTTATCAATGAAAGAATATATTAATAAATATGACAAAACAGGTGATGTTTCAAAATATATGGTAGAAGTTATGAGAGGTGAAATTCCTAATGAAAATGTAAAGAATTTTATTAAAAATAATTGTATAGAAATTTTTAAAAATGCTAAAGTTAAAGAAAATGCAAGTACAGTTATGAAAAGATTATTAGATACTGGAAATGAAATTTTTATTGTTACTTCAAGAGGAGAACAAAACTATAAAGATTCTGTAGATTTAACCTTAAAATATTTTGAAGAAAATAATATAAGATATACTAAAATTTTATTTGACTGTTTTGAAAAAGCTAAAATTTGTAAAGAAAATAATATTGATGTAATGGTAGATGATTCTGCTAAATATTGTAGTGATATTCAAGAAGAAAATATAAAAGGAATTTTATTTACATCTGATGTTAATAAAACAATAGATACAAATATAGAAAGAGTAAATAACTGGTTAGAATTAGAAGAAAAAATAAATAAGATAGCTGATGGAGGAATTTAGTATGTTATTGGGTATTGCAGGAGTTACGGGTGTTGGAAAATCTTATTATAAAGATAAAATTGTTAATGAACTAAATTTTAATAAAGTTAAAATTATAACAACTAGAGAAATGAGAACTGGTGAAAAAAATAATGAGGACAAGATATTTGTTACAAAAGATGAACTACAAAACCTAAAAGATGAAGAAAAAATAGCTTATGAATTTGAATATTTAGGAAATATTTATGCTTATAAAAATGAAGATTTTTTTACAGACAAAAATATGGTATTTGAATTACATTACACAGAGCTTGCTAATATAAAAAAAGTATGTAAGAATCTTAAAACACTTTATTTATTACCTGAAAGTCTTGAAATTCCGATACAAAAAACAAAAGAACGACATCTAAAACCAGAGGTAGAAAAAGATAGAATAGCAGAAATAAAAGATCATTATAATAAAATTTGTACAGATGAAAATTTAAGAAAAATGTTTGACAAAATCATATATAATAGGTATACTAAAGAAACTGATGATGAAGTAATAAATGCAATAAAAAATGAAATGAAATAATCATAATTTGTAAGAGTATTTTTATATAAATGGAGGAATTTACATTGAAAAAAACATATTTTACCTTAGATGAAGATTTTGAAAAAATAATAAAAAATACATTAAAGAAATTTAATGTTTTAGAAATAAAACCAATATCTACAGGGTGGACAAATATGGTGTTTGAAGCTCATACAGATAATGGGGATTTCTTTTTCAGATTTCCAAGAAATGACTTTTGGATAAAAACAATAGTAAAAGATGCAAAATTTTCTCAGTTTATTCATAATAAAACTGATTTTAATACAGTAAAATTAAATTTAGTTTATGATGAAGGAAGACCATTTAGTGTACATAAAAAAATAGAAGGAGTTACATTAGCAGAAAAAATGGAAGATTTGAAACCAGAAGAAGTGAAAGAGGTTTCAAATGAAATATCAAAATTTATGGTTCAACTGCATAATATAAAAATTGATGAGCAAGAAAATTGGACAGAACTTAAAGACTTTTTAGATGAACTTGTAAATACATTTTTAAGTGAAAAAGATAGAAAGTTTTGGAATTGTAGTAGTTTTACAGATTCAAAAGAGCCATGTTTAGTACATGGAGATTTAAATTCTAGTAACATATTATTAGATGAAAATAATCATATTTCAGCTATTATAGATTTTGGATTTGCAGGAGTTGGAGATAAATATTCAGATATAGCAAGAATAATAGGAAGATGTCCACAAAAATATAAAGAAGAAATAGTAAAAAATTATCAAACCATTTCAAGTAATGAATTAGATATGAAGAATTTAGATAGTAAAATAGATACTTGGCGAAATATTGATAATGGATATATTAATTACATGAATGGAAGTGAAAATTAAGGATATTCCTTAATTTTTATTTCCATTTTTTAAAGGTGGTTATATAATGAATAAATCAGAAGTTATTAAATATTGTTTAACTCTACAAAACACTTTTGAAGATTACCCATTTGAAGATGATAACATTTCTGTTGTAATGAAACACAAAAAAAATAAAAAATGGTTTGCTCTTATGATGGAGGTAAAAGGAAATATATATTTAAATATAAAAACTAATCCCGAATATTCAGAGCTTTTAAGAAATGAGTACGAATATATAATTCCAGCATATCACATGAACAAAGAACATTGGAATACAATTATTTTAAATAATAATATAGATAGTAATTTAGTAAAAGAGTTAATAGACCAAAGTTATGAATTAACTAAATAAAAAATAGGAGGAATAAATTAAATGAAAATAATAACAATCTGTGGAAGTTTAAAATTTAAAGATGAAATGATGAAAATTGCAGAAGAAATGGAATTAAAAGGAAATTGTGTGCTAACTGTGATTTATCCAACAAATCCTGATAAAGATGCATATTCTGAAGAAGAAGTAAAAGTTTTAGATGAAATGCATAAAGAGAAAATAAAATTGTCTGATTCAATACTTGTTGTTGATGTGAACGGATATATAGGAAGTAGCACTAAAAGTGAAATTGAATATGCACAAAAACTTGGAAAAGAAATCATATATTATCATGATTTAAAAAGTGAATAAAATCAATCCTTAAGGAGAAAATTATGTCTGAAGATGAAATAGTAATTGCTTCTGGTAATAAAGGAAAAATAAGAGAAGCACAAGAAATTTTAAGCGAATTTAAAATAATACCATTAAGTGAAGTATCAGATGATATTGATGTTGAAGAAGATAAAGATACTTTTGAAGGTAATGCTATTAAAAAAGCAACTGAAATATCAAAACATTTAAATGGAAAAAAATGTATTTCAGATGATACTGGAATGGAAATTGAATATTTAAATGGATTTCCAGGTGTATATACTAAAAGATGGCATAAAGGAAGTGACAGAGATAGAAATTTGGAAATTGTAAATAAATTAAAAGGTGTTAGCAAAGAAAATAGGAAAGTAAAATGTATAACAGCTATTGCTTTAGCAGAAGGAGAAAAAGTTATTACAGCAGTTACAATTTTAGATGGTTATATAGCAGAGGCTCCAAGAGGAGAATATGGATTTGGATTTGATGAAATTTTTGAACTAGAAAATGGAAAAACTTTAGCTGAATTAAGTATGCACGAAAAAAATGAAATCAGTGCAAGAAGAAAAGCATTAGAAATAATAAGAGAGAAGTTAGAAAAAGATAGTTTAAATTAAAGAGTGAAAATACATAAATATAAAGAACAGTTAAAAATAATGCAAGTATAGCAAATAGGAATAAATAATGGAATTAGAAGATTTAAAATTAGAATATGATAAATTACAGAAAAAATATGGAGCAGAAAATTTAGATTCAATATATAATGGAGGGTGCACAAGAAATCCAGAAATTTGTTTTGTTTTTATGAATCCTACAGGAAGGAATATTGCTTCTTCAAAAGAATGGAAAGGACGAAAATCTCCATGGATTGGAACTAAAAATATTTGGGATTTATTTTATGAATTAGATTTAATGGATAAAGATATTTATAAAAAAATAAAAACAATTAAACCAAATGACTGGACAGAAAAATTTGCAGAAAAAGTATATGAAGATGTGGAAAATCATAAGTATTTTATTACAAATTTAGGGAAATGTACTCAAATAGATGCAAGACCACTTCCAGATAATGTTTATAGAGAATATTTGGATTTGTTAAAACTTGAGATAGAAATAGTAAATCCTAAAGTAATTATTTTATTTGGAAATCAAGTGAGTTCGATTATACTTAATGAAAAAATATCAGTATCACAATGCAGAAAAAAGCTATTTAAAAAAGAAATTAATGGTAAAGAATATAAGTTTTATTCTGTATACTATCCAATAGGAAATGGAAGATTTAACATTGATAAATCTATTGAAGATATAAAATGGATTATGAAAAATTAACTGTATAAAAAGGATATGATTTATGGAATTTTATGGAATAAAAAATATAACTGAAAAAGACCTGAATTTTAGTTATGATAAATATTATAAGGAATTAGCATTAAATTTAAAAAAAGTAACAGATAAAAAACTTCAAGATGATTTGAGAAAAAAAGAACAAGAAACATTTTCTAATTCTAATAAAATACAGATAGATTTAGAAAAATTAAAATCAGATTTTATAGACTTAATATTGGATGAAAATTCTATAAAATATTTATGGATTATTTATAGCAAATATAATAATAATGAAAATTATATAGATAAAATAAGCACTATATTAAAAAGAGAAAACACTATTATTAGAGGCGGAACAAATACCTATAAAATGAATGGCTGGATGGCACATACATTATATGTTTATCAGATTGCAAACTACAATATACCTAAAAATATTGAAATTACTAATTTTAATGGAAGTAAAGAGAGTAAGGAACAATTAAATGAATTACATAACATATATGAAACTTTAAGCTTTGAATCTAGATTCTTATTAAAAGTTTTTTGTTTAATTCATGATATAGGTGTTATTGAGGATATAACATATCATGATGTATTAGGTAGCAAATATGTTGAGAAAGTTTTAGAAGAGATTGGATTAACTCAAAATAAGTTAGATGAAAATAAAATAAAAATAAGTTTAGAAAATTTAATTAAAACACTGCAAATATTAATATCTTATCATACTTTAATAAGTGCTTTGTCTACAGAAGCAAATGATGAATTTGTTGAACAATCTTTTAGAAATCTAATAGAGAATATACCAGAAATTGCAAATATAAAAAAACAGATTCCTGAAGTTTTATTTGTAATGGGATATAGTGATATAACAGGAGTAGATGAAAGCATAATGGATGATTCAAAATATCAAAGGACTAAAGATTGCTATATATTTTTTAAAGAAATTATTAATGGAGAAAAACATAATAGAAATAAAGAAAAAGTTGCAATAGAAAGAATTTGCGATACTGCCGGAAAAATAAAATTTGAGGTTTTAAAAAATAAGTTAGATGACATATTAAAAAGTTATAATATAGACAAAAACGAATTTATAGAAAATATGTACAATTTAAGGCTAATGAGATATGTAAGTCCACTAATGAAATCATTAAATGATATAAATTTAACAATAAAAGTATATGCTGAATTACTAAATTTAATTAGTTATATAGAAGGAAAAGAAAAACTAAAAGTATATACAATTTATTTTATGCCTAAAGCTCATGAAAGTAAATTTGTAGAAGAAATTAAAAATAATAATTTTTTTGTTGCAATAGATAAAATGAAAAGCGAAAATATTAAGTTTGCTGAGATTGGAAAAATACAAATAGAAATTAATTCAGAAAAAGAAACTGTGTTTATTAGTATAAATGAAAATAACTAAAATCATTCTAGTAAAAGAATGGTTTTTTATTTATATTATAGGAAAGACGAGGACATTTACATTTAGTTTTTTTTTTGCAATTATCATAATACCATCTTTTGTTTTACTATAGTAAATTACCTGCAACTTTATAATATAAAGGAATTTGTAAAACTTGCACAAAGATTTACTTATGAATTTTTGATTTTTTCGGACTTGTTCCTAAAGAGTTAACATAATTTTAACGAATTTGTTGCTAATTGAACAAAAGTATTGTATAATATCAAAGTTAGTACTTTAGGCAAAATCTCTAAATTCGAATAATGGAAGGGAGATGATCCAGTATCTTTGGCAAGGCGTAAATACCTATTACATCAAAAGAAAACGGAGGAAAAAGTATGAGCTTAAAAGCAAACCTAGCGCGGCGTTCATGGTTGGTGGTGGTTTTGCTCCTAATAGTCAGCTTTGCTACTGGCTGTAGTGGAGAAAAAGCGACTGCGGGAGTGCCCAGTACCAATAAAGTGAATACCGGCGAATCACCTGAGGAATTTAACAATCCATATAAGGTGAAAGTTGAAGACCCAACCCCAGAGTTTTATGTCAATGACTTTGCTGGAATTTTTACCAATCAGCAGAAAAATGACATGATTAACAATGCAGCTTGTCTTGAACAGGACTACGACGGCGTCCAGGTTGTTGTAACAACAGTTAAGAGCTTTGGAGAAAGCACTGCTGATGAGTATGCCTATGCTATGTATGCCCAATATGAGATTGGCAGAAAAGACATGGGAATACTTATTGTTATTGCAACAGAGGACAAGGACCTATATATTGAGTCAGGACTCAATATGCAAATCTATCTTACAGATAAATTGCTTGATGACATTTCTGAGAGGCGAGCAATGGATCTGCTTAGGGCAGGACAATTTGCAGAAGGAATCTATGAACTTCAATATGCAATAATTCAGGAAATACCGCTTGTGGTACCAAAAGATTGGGAAGCAGACTTAGGGATTGAAGATAACCCTGATAAAGTATCTGCCGACCAAGAGCAAATTTCCAACACCAAAAACAATGCAGTAAATATATCAAGGCCACAGTATGATTGGATAACAATTACTGCAATTTGTATCGGATTTTTACTTGCACTTATTATGTTTGCAAGGGAACGCTCCAACAATAAAAAAATTAATCGCTTGGAGCAAAAACTTGAAAAAGAAAAAGGGGCAAGTAAGCTCAAAGCTCAAGAGCTTGAGGAGGACTTCGAAAAGAAAAAAGAAGAATTCCTAAAAGCTATGCGTCAAAGGATGGAGGTTCTTGGCAAAGAGCATAGAGCAGCTCTTAAAGAGCGTACACAGTTGCAGACTGAGCTTGATTCTTTGAAGGCTCGATATGAAAGGGCAAAAAAACTTTATCCGCGGATGGATTCGGAAATTGATAATATGATTAAATCCGAACTTAAGGAACAGGCGGGTAAGTTTGATGAGCAGCTCATAAGAGTTGCAAGGTTACCAGCGAGCAAGGAGAACGTAGAAAAGTTTTCACAAGCACTTGAAACATTTGCGAGTGTGCCAGAAGCTGTTAGACCGTATTTGAGAATCGGAGAAAAAACGCTAAAGGTGTTATATCAGCAATCTGTTGACCTTAGGCAAAGATTTGAACAGGAGCAAAAGAAAAGGCAAGATGAGCAAGCAGTAAAAACTGCTTACGAATACATCAAAAAAATTATGCTCTTGATTCAAAATGGGAGAAAAGAGGACTATGATGATCTTAAGGAGGCTTATAGTAAATATGAGTCTCTTACACAAGATCAAAAAGCGATTTTCCCCGATCAGCAACTTATAACACGTTTGGATAAGGAAAAACGGGCTGCACAGCAAGATCTTACGAACTTTGAAACTGCCACTGAAGCTCACAGAAAAGTAAAGAGTATTGTTGATGCCATTTATCAAGCTGATGAAGACGATCTTGATGAGCTTGAAGCTGCCCAGCAATGCTATAGCGAATTAACTGATGAGCAACAAGAGTATTTCGATGCAAGCACTTATAAGCGGTTAACCCAGCTTTTAAAGCAGGCAAGAGAAGATTATGAAGAGCAAGAAGCAGAAAGGGAAAGAATTCGCAGGCAAAGCACATATAATTCCATAGCAATGGCAAGCAGCATGAGAAGTCCAATGAGTGGATTTTCGAGTTCTGCAGGCTCTTCAAGAAGTACATCAGTTTCTAAGGGACCATCAGCCAGACCAAGTAGTAGCGGAGTTCACCGTAGTTCTGGAATGGGGACCCGCCCAAGTGGGGGAGCTCATAGAGGCTTAGGTGGACGCCCAAGTGGCGGTGGAGTTCATAAGAAACTTTAACGCATGAGGTAATCAAATGAACGAGTATAACGAATTTGATGACTGTCAGAATGAGGAAAGCTATGAACAAGAAACTAATAGAAGAAACCCTCGGATTATTCTGGCTATAGTTATCACTATTTTAGTCCTGAGTATGGGAAATGCTTTGCTTAAACTTGGCAATTATTGCATTGATACTTATAATGAACTTGTTGATTTGCAAGAAGAAGCCAAAAAAGAGCAGGGAAATGTTGAAGCTGCAATGCAACGGCGGACCGAACTAATACCAGATCTGGTTAAGGTTGCAAGTAAAGCTGCAGAACATAAGGAAAAGATATTCGAGGAAGTTACTTCTGCGAGTGAGAACTTAAAAGAGGCAATTACTGGTGGAAATCTTGAGGAAATTGAGAATGCTAACTATGATTTTTCAATAGCGATCAATAGACTTATTGAGTATTCAAGAAAAGATCCTCAAATATATGCAACCAGAGAATTTTCAAGCCTTATGTCACAGCTGGAAAGCTCCGTAAACAGGATTAATGTCCAAAGATTTAACTATAATGAAGTGGTCACGGAATATAATAAAAAAGTTAGAAATTTTCCGGGAGCACTTATTGCAAAATTTTTTGGATTTGAAACAATGTCACAGTTCGAGGCTGATGATGCAGCTAAAGAACAAATTAACTTGGTGGAATTTTAGGCGAATAAAAACCGGTGGCCAGCGATTGCTGGCTACCGGTTTTTTATTTAAAAAAGACTCTAGCAAGAAATTATAAATTATATCTATTGATATAATTTATAATTTGTGATATATAATAATTATGGAAAAGTTAAAATACAAATATAAATTAATATTAATATCAATAATTATATTGGCAATAATAATTAGAATAATTTTTGTTTGTAAGACTAATATATCGAGTTTTCAATTTGATGTGGGTATAGGTGATTTAGCAACAGAAGACGATTATAATGAATTATACGAGAATTTTGATGAAGAGCCAAATAGAGGGAGACATATAAATTATATAATGCATTTATATACTTATAACTCACTTCCAAATGAAATAATAGGTCAATTTTATCATCCACCTTTACATCATTTTATAATGTCAAATTGGTTAAAAATTGTAGATTTTTTTTCAAATAGTAGTAGTTTTAAATTTGAAAGTATGCAATTTATTACTTTAGTTTATTCAATAATAATATTAATTTCTTTATATAAAATATTAGAAGAACTAAAACTAGATAGCAAAAATAAAATTTTACCAATGATGTTATTTTCTTTTTATCCACTATATATTTTTATGTCAGGTTCTATAAATAATGACGAATTAGTAACAATGTTTGGGATAATTTGTATATTATATTTAATAAAATGGCAAAAAAAACCAAATATAAAAAATGCAAGTTTAATTGCTTTGTTTATTGGATTAGGACTTATGACTAAAACTTCTATGATTGTAATGATTATTCCAGCGATATATATATATTTTAAAAAATTATTTGAATTTGTAAATAATGATAAAAGTATTGTAAATCTATTAATACAGTTAGTAATTTTTGCGGTAATTTCTGGATCATTAGGTTTGTGGTTCCATTTTAGAAGTTTAGCAAATGGACTAAATACTTTGGGAATTATAGATCCTTTTGAGTATTTAAGTATAAAAGATAAAAGTTTTATAGAAAGATTTGGAGTGCCAAATATATTTACTACTAGTGCAGTAAATATATGGAATTTCCTGATTTATTCATCATTAAATTTTGCCTTTAAACTTGAAATTAATATGTATGATATAGTATTAGCTATTTTAGTAATAATACTAGCTTTAGATGTAATATATTTTATTATAAAAAATTATAAGCAAAATAAAATGCTTGCATTAACTTTTTTATCGTGGTGGATATCTTATTTTTACTTAAATATTAGTATGCCATATACGTGTTCAATGCACTCTAGGTATATGCTAGTTGCAATATCAATAGGTATAATTTTTTTAGAAATAGGAGTAAAGAGCGAAAAAAACAAATTATTGAAAAAACAAGTATATATATGTTCGATACTTATTTCAATATTAAGTATAATAAAGTTTATTGTTTGAAAATGGAGAGTTTAAAATGGAAGAAGAAAAAATACTAATTGTTGTTGATATGATTAATGGATTTGTTGAAGAAGGAGCTATGGCAGATAAATATATTAGTCATATTATTCCTGAAATAGAGAAATTAATTCAGGAGAATAAAGAAGTCATATTTATAAAAGATTGTCATAATAAGGATTGTGCTGAATTTAAAAGCTATCCTGAACATTGTATAAAAGGTACCAAAGAAGCTGAAATAGTAGATGAACTAAAAAAGTATGAAGAAAAAGCTATTGTTTTTGAGAAAAATTCTACAAGTGCAATATTTGCTGAGGATTTTATAAGTAATTTAGAAAATAGAAATAATTTAAAAGAAATAACAATAGTTGGTTGTTGTACAGATATATGCGTGCTTAATTTAGCAATTCCGCTTAAAAATTATTTCAATCAGAAAAATAGAGATATAGAAATAAAAATACATAAAAATGCGGTAGAAACATATAATTCACAAGTTCACAATAGAGATGAATATAATGAAATTGCATTTAAATTATTAAAACAATCAGGAATAAAATTATATTAATTTTGTTCACATAGAATTTACAAATATTTAATATTAATTTAATAAAGGATATATAAAATAATTTAAAATAATAAAGAAAGGGTGGTTAAATGATTGAAGATGATAATGATGAATATCTCATAAGTATGGAAAATAATTTGGTTAATAAAGAATTAATAGATATAAAAGATGAAACTTTTGAAAAGATAATGTTTTTATATAGTTCTGCATTAAAAGAGGTAAAAACTAAAATAGAAATTCTGCAAGATGAATTACGATTGTTTTCAAATTATGAACCAATAGAATATATAACAACAAGAATAAAAGAACCTAATAATATATTGGAAAAACTAAGAAGAAAAAAATGTAAATTAACATATGAAAATATGTTTGAAAAAATAAATGATATTGCAGGAATAAGAATAGTTTGTAATTTTAAGAGTGATGTATATAAATTGGTTGAAATTATAGAGGATTTTCAAGATATAAGAATACTAAATAGAAAAGATTTTATGAAGAAACCTAAAAAAAGCGGATATATGAGTTATCACCTGATTACAGAAGTTCCAGTAAATTTTTCTTCAGGAATTATGTATGTAAAAGTAGAAATTCAAATTCGTACATTAGGAATGGATTTTTGGGCAAGTTTAGAGCATAAATTGAAATATAAAAATCCGAATATCCCAAAAGGAGAATCTAAAAATCTTATAAAGTATGCAAGAGTAATAAATAATATTGATGATAATATGCTTACAATATCTAATAAATTAGAAACACAAAAAAATAGCAATATAATGATTGAAGCAGCAAGCGAAGAGGAAAATTTGGAATCTAAAAGGTTTGATTTTAAACTATAATAGTCAAATAATAAAATTAAGAATATTTATAAAAATAAAGAAACAATACATAAGGCAATAAAAAATATTAAAATTTAATATATAAAATTAAAAAAAAGGAAGAGTGAGTAGAAAACATACTCATTCTTTTTTTTATATTGTTATAAAATCGTAACATGAATTTTGATTTGTTTAGTTTGAGGGAAAAATAAGTAAATGAAGAAGTATAACCAAAAGCCCAATATAATAGGCAAAGTTCTAGCTAAAGAACGTAAAAAAAGGGGATATTCCAAAGCAGATTTATGTAGAAAACTAGAATTACTAGGAATAGAGTTTGATAGGAACGAAATATATAGAATTGAGAATTCTAAAATGAGCGTAAAAGATTTTGAATTAATAGCCTTTGGAATTGTATTAGATTTGGACTTAAATAAATTAAAAAAAGTTATTGAGGACTCTAATGATGATATTGAGAGTGCTTAAAAAGAGGGAAATAATGAATAAAAAAATAGCAAGTAGTATAGTAATTTTTATTATATTTTTTTTGAATATACATACAACAAGTGCAAATTCAAATCCATACGTATATATAAAAGATGTAACTAAATATAAAGATTCTGATCAGGCTATTCTTGAAATACATGCAGAAAATATGAATGGAAGCTTAGTTACATTAGGAATTGATGTTAAATATGATACAGAAAAATTAGAATTTGTAAGTTCTAAAAAAGGAAAAGATTTAAAAGCAGAAATGCAACTTGCAGAAGATAGACCAAATCAAAAAAGAGTTGCAATAGGAGCAATAAAGACATCAGGTTTTGAAGATGATGGAATTTATTATACAGTTACATTTAAAGTAAAAGATAGTAGCAGCGACATTTCAGTAGATATAAATATTAGTGAGGCAACAGATGCACAAGGAAATGATGTAAAAGTGGATGCAAAAGGTGGAAAAATAAAAATTAGTTCAGAGAAGAAGAACAATAATGAAAAAATTGAAAAATCACCCGAAAATCAGAAAATAGAAAATTTTGAAAAAAATGATATTAATGAATTAACAACATTAGAAGAAATAATAACAGAAGATGGAAATATAGAAGTTTTAGGATATGATAATTTAGTTTATGAAACAGAAGATGGTAGTATTTTAGAAGTATCAAATGATGGACTAATGATTCCTAATAAAGATGGAACAACAAATGTAAGAATAAAATTAAATGGTGAAACTTTAGGAAATGTAGAAGTTAGTGTAAAAAGTGGAAAAGTAGAAAAAATTTCAGGAACAGATAGAAAATTAGATTTTGAAGCTCAAGCAGTAGTCGGAACAGGAAGAACTGATAACTCAAATTATACATCAAGTGAAGATAAAAAAAGTTATACTAGTCAAGTAAATGGAGAACTAGAAGTTAAAGAACTAGAAAATGATGAGAATATAGATTCAAATAATGAATTATATTCACAAAGCAATAACAAAAATAACATTAATGATGAAGAAAAGCAAGAAAATAGAAATATTAAGTACATAATAATATTAGTAGTTATTGTAATAATTTTGGTTTTAATATTTTTAATAATATATAAAAAACAAGGAGGAAAAAAATGAAATTAAAAAGAAAGGGAATTGCAATTTTATTAATTGCAGCAATACTTAGCTCATTATTGCCTAACTTAATAAGTTATGCTGCAGAGCCTAGTTTTACCATGAATTTAGGAGGAGGAACAGCGACGGAGGCAACAGCAGAAATAGGGGAAACAGTTAATGTAGATATAAGTTTTACTAATGGATTGGAAAATCAAGATGGTTTAACAGTAATTCTTCAATATGATAAAGAAGCATTAGAGGTTATTCCGGATGCTACTGGTGGAGCATTGGGCTCAAGATTAGTAGCAGGTAGATCAATAGATTCTAGTTTTGCTAGCAATTTTACTATAGCTATGGGAATGGTTGAAAACGATAAAGGTCAAACTACATTGAATTTTAGTGAGGGAATAGAAAAAGTAGCTAGTTCAGGAAAACTAGGAACAATTAAATTTAAAGTTTTAAAATCAGGTAGTCATGATGTAAGCTTTCAAGGAGTGAGTTTTGTAAGATTTGAGGGAAACCCAGCAGATCCAGATAATCCCAATGAAGTACCTACTAATTTATTAAATATAGCAAATAAATTTACAATCAAATCAAAAGTGGACCCAACAGGCTTTGAAATTTATGATGGAACAAATAAATTAGCTGATAATAATACAGCTGGTGCATTTAGTATGAATAAAGGAACAACAAAAAATTTAACAGCTAAATTATTACCAGATGGAGCAACAGGTGAAATTGAATGGTCAGTAAGAAATGTAAATGGTAATGCAATAACAGTAGATAAAACAGGAAAAGTAACAGCAAATGCGAAAGGATCAGCATTTCTAGATGCTAAAATAAAAGGAACCAATATATCTACTAGTTGCTATGTAACTGTTGGAGTAGCATTAACTGGTATAAATATAAAAGAAGGAAATAATGTAGTTACTTCAAAATCAGTAAATGTAGGAAATAGTATAACATTATCAGCAGAAAAAGTACCAGCAGATGCAGATGGAGAAATAACATGGTCATCATCAGATTCATCAAAAGTAGCAATAGATGGAGAGATTATGCCAGGAACTTATATAGGAAATACAGTAAAATTAAATATGTTAGAACCAACAACAACTCCTGTTACAATAACAGCTAGTTGCGGAAGTATTACAAAAACATGTACAATAACAGTTACAAATAATTTAAATGATATAGTATTTACAAAAGATGGAAATCAAGTTACAGAAGTTGGAATAGCAATAGGAGATGACGGAACACCAGAAACAGCTACAATAGTAGCAACTAAAAATCCAGAAGAAACAACAGATGTAGGGGCAATTACATGGGAATCAGAGAATACGAATGTAGCAACAGTGGCAAGTCCAACACAAGGAATAGGAAATAAAACTTCACAAGTAGTAGTAACAGCAGCAGGAAATGGAGAAACAAATTTAGTAGCGAAAATTACAAAACAAGATGGAACAGAATTTACAAAAAAACTTAAAGTAAAAGTTGCAGCACATATATCAGCAATAACAATAACAGAAGAGAATAACACAACAGAATTTGCAGGTAAAAAGCTAGATTTAGAAAAAGGAAAATCAAAAACACTTGGAACAAAATTCACACCTCAAGATGTTTGTGATGCAAAAACTATTAATTATACATCAAGTGATGATTCTACAGTAAAAGTTGAAAATGGAGTAATAACAGCATTAAAAGTTGGAACAGCAACAATAACAGCTACTTCAGTAAATGGAAAAACAGATACTTTAACAGTAACTGTACCAGAAGTTCCAGCAGACTCTGTATCAATAAATGGAGCAGATTCAATTAATTTAATAAGAAATGATGATAATGAAAAAACAAAAAAATTAACAGTTACAGTAGGACCAAATAATACTACAGATACAATAGAATGGACATCATCAGATCCAACTAAAGTAACAGTAGATAGTGAAGGAAATATTACAGCTGTAGCAGTTACAACTACACCAGTAACAATAACAGCAAAAGCAAAAGCAGCAAATGGTACAGATAGAGGAATGCAAGATACAGTAGAAGTAACAGTTACTGCAGATTTAGAATCAATAATATTAAATAAAACCAATTTTTTGCTAGAAACAGGTGAAACAGCTCAAGGAGCAGATGTTTTATCAGTAACTAAAAACCCTACAGATGCTTCAGTAGATGTAGCAGATGTAGTATGGAAATCATTAAATGAAGATGTTGCAACTGTAGCAAATGGTATTGTAACAGCATCAAATGATAAACCAGGAACAGCAGTTATAACAGCTACTCTAGCCGGAAAGACAGTTAATTGTGAAGTAAAAGTAGTAGCTCCATTAACAGGTGTAGAAATAAAAGATTCAGGAACTACACTTGCATTAAAAAGAAAACAAAGCCAGAATTTGACAGTTGAATATACACCAGAATATGCAACAGATATAACAGAAAACCCAGTATGGTCATCATCAGATGCAGATGTTGCAGAAGTTGATCAAACAGGAAAAGTAACAGCTAAAAAAGCTGGAACAGCGACAATAACAGTAAATTATGGAAAACCAAAAGATAAAAACGGAACAGAAAAATCAGGATCTTCTGAAATGACAGCTACTAGAACAGTAAGTGTAACAGAAGTTCATGCAGATACAATGGAAATCGAAACATTAATTCCATTAATAAATAGAAAAGACAGTCAAACAATTAAATTATTATTTACAAACACAGATGGTTCAGATGAAGAAGTAACAGATGACGTTTTATTTGAATCAAGTGATCCAACTATTTTAGCAGTAGATGAAAATGGAAAAATAACAGGTATTAAAAAAGGAACTGCAACAATTACAATAACATGTATAGTAGATCCTGCAGATCCAACTAAAAATATTGTAAAAACAATGGCAGTTGAAGTAAAAGAAATACCAATTACATCATTAGATTTAACAGCAGAAAACACAACACTTGAAGAAGGTGATATAGTTCAAATATATGTTGGATGTAATCCAAAAAATACAACTGATGACAAAGTATTTACTTATGAAACATCAAATGCTTCAATAGCAACAGTAAGTTCAACAGGACTAGTAACAGCTAAAAAAGCAGGTGAAGTAGTAATAACAGTTACAGCACAAAATGGTGTAAAATCACAAATAAGCTTAATTATAAAAGAAAAACCAGTACCACAAGCAGTGCCAGGTGCTCCAGCAGGACCTGCAGCTGCACCAGCAGTAGAGGGCTTAACAAATTCACCACACACAGGAGATATGAATATATTAGGACTTTCAGCTATGATGATAATATCTTTAGCAGGAATGGTATTAGTAATAAAAAAGAAATAGTCAAGATAAATAATTAAAACAAAAGAGGCATAATATACAATTTTAAAATTATGCCTCTTTTATTATAAATATTTAGATTAAGATAATATTTCAGTAAATTTTAAGTTAGCCAAAATTATAATATGAAATTTATATAATTTATATTATCTTAAACTTTTTAAATGTATAACTAAAAAGTTTAAGAATTTATTGTTACAGTATGAGGTAAAAAAATGAATAGAATTTCAAAAAAGTCAGATAAAAAAAATAAAGAAGAAAAATTAAAAAAGAATAATGAAGAAAGCAAAATTTTAAAAGATAGTAAAAAAGGCAATTTTTTTAATAAAGAAAAAAGCAAACATGTAATTTTAAAAAGTTTTGAAGAAAACAGTAAAAAGAAAATACTAATAATAAAAATCGTATTATTAGTAATATTTGCAAGTATTTTTGTTTTTTCAGCAGTAAACTTAGCAAGATGGGCAATATATAATACTAAATCTTCAAATCAAATAAAAGAAATTATAAAAGAAGACTTTGTAGAACTAGAGAAACAAGAAGAAGGAAAAAATCCAGTAGATCTTAATAGTTTAAAAGAAAAAAATGAAGATGTAGTTGCATGGATTCGTATAAAAGATACTGATATTAATTATCCAATAGTTCAAGCAAAGGATAATGACTTTTATCTTCATAAAGATATAGAGAAAAAGTATAGTACTTGTGGTTGGATTTTTATGGATTATAAAAATCATGAAGCATTTATAGATAAAAATACGGTATTATATGGACATAATATAAAATCAGGATTAATGTTTGCTGACTTACAAAAAATATATAAAAATGAATTAGGAACAGATATAACTATTGAAATATATACAGAAGCTGAAAAACTAGAATATAAAGTATTTTCAAGTTATATGGAAGAGCCTGAAGATTATGCTACAAAATCTAATATTGTAGATGAAGGAGCATTTGGAAAATATATAAAAGAAATGTTAAAAAGAAGTTCAATTTTATACAACATAGTTCCAGATAAAGAAGGAAAAGTATTAACATTATCAACATGTGATAGTACAGGAAAAAATAGAATTTTAGTTCATGCAGTATATACAGGTGGAGAAAATTATAATAAGGGAGAGTAAGAAATGAAAAAGATTAGTTATTTATTTAGTATTAGTTTAATTATAATGCTTTTGATAATTAGTCCAGAAGTATTGGCTACAGATGAGATTGTAAGTGGTGTAAATGATGAAGAAACAATTTCAAGTATTCAAGAGGAAGAAATTAGTAGTGACATTAAAGATAATCAAATTGTAGAAAGTGAAATTATTATAAATTATGATAATTATTATGAAATGAATGAAAAAATACATACTCAAGAAAAAGATAATTATTATGAACCAAGTATATATATGAGTGATTCTGAAAGTTTATCTTTTAGAGATTATATGCTACAAGAAATGAAAAAACATAATGAAAATATAGATGTAACAGCTTATAATATACCATTTGCAGAAACTGCAAAATATATAACACTACTATATGGAGAGCCAGAATTCTTTGCGGTATATGGAGCAACATGGAGTGGATATCAAAATGGGATAACTACAACTGTAACTTTTAATTATATAATGACTAAAGAAGAAATAAGTTCAAATTGGGAAGTAATTAATAAAGTTGTAGAAGAGTATTTAAGTGGAATAAAACCAGAATGGAATGACTTGGAAAAAATAATTTACACAAATAATTATTTATGCAAAAAATGTGAATATTCAGATGATTTAGTCTCTCCAAGAATTCATACAATGGTAGCAGCACTAGTAGATGAAAGACCAGTATGTGATGGATATTCTAAAGCTTTTATGTATTTATTAAAACAAGCCCAAATAGAAGCAGTACTTACAACAAGTGATCCAATGAATCATGCATGGAATTTAGTTAAGTTAGATGGAAATTACTATCATGTAGATGTTACATGGAATGATATAAAAGGAGATGGAAAAACACAATATAAATATTTTTTAGTAAGTGATAAAGAATTTTTAAATAATAGAGAACATTATTCTTGGGTATCAGATGTTGCTGGAACAAGTGAAAAATATGATAATTCAGATTGGTTTTTTGTAGATAATTATTTAATTTATAAAGATGACTATTGGTATTACATAAAAAATCCAGAAAGTTTTAATGATCAATCTAGAAATAGTTTTGAACTTACAAAAATAAATTACAGAAATAATGAAACTTCAAAAATAACAGTAAATGTTTCAGATTTCATTTTTTGGTTTCCAGGTCTAACAGAAGATAGTAAAAATTTATATTTTACTACTCAACATGCAATTTGGAAAATGAATTATGATGGTACAGAAATTGAAGAACTTTATAGATTAGAAGATATTGCCAAAATAGTATATTCAGTAGAATTTAGGAATAATAAATTTTATTATGATACAACAGATTTAGTAAATGGAGGCTCAAGTACTGAAAGCAAAAAAACAAATGTATATATTGTGCCAGGAAGTGAAGTCATATATACAACATTAAAGTTAGACGAGAAATTAGAAAATGTATTAAATTTTGGAAAAGATAATTTAATAAAAACAGTATTAACTGAAGCGAATTTTCCAGTATTAGGAATTTATGAAATTAAAATAGTAGATAAAGATGAAAACATAAAACAAGGGGAAAATGAAAGAATTGGTTCAAAAAATGCAATAGTAATTTCAAATGAAGCAGGTGAAGAATTAATTAGATATATTGCTGTAATAAAAGGCGACGTAACAGGAAATGGATATGCAAGAATGTATGATGCATTCCAAATACTAAAAGATACAATAATTCCAGGAGTAGCTTTAGATGAAATAGACATAAAAATAAGAGATTATAATGAAGACGGAAATGTATGTATGTATGATGCCTTCCAGTTTTTAAAAGATTCGATTTTGAGATAGATAATTTATATAAATTTTGATTAATTTAATAATTAAAAAAGAGAGGGATTATAGTGAAAAAAGTAAAAACAATTTTAATTATTTTACTAGTTTTGGTATGGCAATTTATTTTAAATAATAAATCTTATGCATCAACTTCAAGTGGTAATTATAAGTATGATAATTTAAGTGATGGAACAATAAGCATAGTAGGATATACAGGAACTGAACAAACTGTCACAGTACCAAGTATGATAGATAATAAAAAAGTAACAATGATAGGAATACTTGCTTTTGAAAATAATTCTACTGTGAAAACTATTATATTACCTGAAGGAATATTAGGAATTGATGCTTATGCCTTTGATAGTTGTCCAAATTTAACAACTGTAAAAATGCCATCTACATTAAATTACATAAGCAATATTTTTAAAAATGCATGCCCAAAACTTACAGAATATACGATTCCATCAACACTTACTCAATTAAGTGATGGATCATATAGAAAAATTGTAAATGTAAATATAAGTGGTACATATAATTATGACAAAGCAAAAGAAGTAGTAGATTTAGTAAATGAAGAAAGATCAAAACTTGGACTAAGTTTACTAACAATAGATAATAGTTTAATGGAATCAGCTATGCAAAGAGCTACTGAAATTTCAATATATTGGGATCATGATAGACCTAATGGACTTTCTTGCTTTTCTGTAAATAAGAAAATTAATGGAGAAAATATAGGAGTAGGGTCAAGTAGTACATTAAATATAATGGATAAATGGATGAATTCATCGGGGCATAAAGCTCAAATAGTAAAGGAAACACACAAAGCTATTGGAGTAGGCTGCTATCAAATTAATGGATTAACATATTGGGTACAGCTGTTTTCAAAAAGTAATTCAGATAATGAAAATACTTTATCAGGGAAAAAAGATGTGAATAATACAGTAGAAGTAGCAGTTGGAAAAGGATATATAGATATAAGCATAAAAGGAATAAATGAAAATAACACATTATTTATTGGAGAAACATTATCACCAACTTCTGTAAAAAATACAAATGCAGGTTATAAATCAGCCAAAACTTCAATAGCTTTTTCAGATTTAACTTGGAAAAGTTCAGACACAAATGTATTTACTGTAGACAAAAATGGAAAAATAACAGCCACAGGTCAAGGAAAAGCAGTTCTTACTGCAAGCATTGGAGATGCTACTGCTACATATAATATAACTGTTTTAGACAATATACATATAGAAAGTATAATATTAGACAAAGAAAATATTAATTTAGAAGAAGGCGAAAGTGGAAAGATAGTAGCAACTATATTACCAAATGATACAACAGATGATAAAACTATTACATGGGAGTCAAGTAATAATGCTGTGGTAACTATTGATAATAATGGAAACTTGAAAGCAATAAGTAATGGAACTGCAATAATAACAGCAACTACAAGCAATGGAAAAACAGCTCAATGCTATGTTTTGGTTAATAAATTTATACCACTTTCAAGTGTTAATTTAAAATTAAAAAAAGAAAGACTTGTAATTGGAGAACAGACTAAATTAACGGTATCACTTAATCCAACTAATGCTACATATAGAGAAGTACTTTTTAGAAGTAGTAATGAAAATGTTGCTACAGTTGATGAAAAAGGAAATATAACAGCAGTAGGAGAAGGAGTTTGTAATATATTAGCAAAAGGATTCAGTTCTAAGGATAAAACTCAAATGACACCAGAAACTTATGTAACAGTATTTGTAGTGAATCCAGTTAAAAGTATATCTTTAAATAAATCTAATATTAGTTTTTCATATAAGAACCAAACAGAAAAATTAGGTGCTATAATACTTCCTGAAGATGCAAGTGAAAAGGAGGTTTATTGGACTAGTGATGACGAAAGTATAGCTACAGTAAATCAAGAAGGAGTAGTAACAGCACTAAAAAATGGAACCACAATAATAACAGCCAAAACTTTAGATGGAAGTGAATTAACAGCAACATGTAATGTAAAAGTACAAATATTAGATATTATTTATACAACAATTCCTACAGCAGAAATTTCTTCAAAGGATATTATGGTATTTAATAAAAATACAAGTTTTAATACTATTTTAACTTCAGAAAAATTTCCAATATTAGATATAAATTATAAAGTTAAACTTTACAATTTATCAAACAATATTAAAAATAATAATGAAAAAATAGGTTCTAGAAATGTTATAAAAATAGAAGATTTAAGTGGAAATATTGTTGCAGAATATACAATAGTAGTAAAAGGTGATGTAACAGGAAATGGATATGCAAGAATGTATGATGCCTTTCAAATACTAAAAGATACAATAATTCCAGGAGTAACTTTAGATGAAATAGATGTAAAAATAAGAGATTATAATGAAGACGGAAATGTACGTATGTATGATGCATTTCAGTTTTTGAAGGACTCAATTTTAGGATAAATTATAGAAAAATAAATGAAAGTTTAATTTTAAATTTTCATTTATTTTTTATAGATTATTAATCAAATAAAAGCTAGATTTTTAATTTTGTGAGTAGAAATTCTCGCTATATTTTCCTATCAAAAATATATAATATTTAAGAATTTTAATAGAAAACGAAATTAATTAAAAGGAGGAGAGAAAACATGAATAAAAGAATTATATTGAGTATTTTAACAGTATTTGCAATAGCCTTATTGTTGATAATGCCAAATTCTTTTGCAGTAGAAGAGGGACTTACAGGAGATGATATTATACCAATAGAAGATGAAAATTTAAAATCACTTTTATTGAAAACAGTAATAAATATAAGTCCAAGAGAAATGTTAGATGCAAATGAAGATGGAGAAATTTCAGTAAATGAAATAGAAAGATTAGTAGGAATAACATTTAAAGATGTTTTACCTAGTGATTTTTCAGCACTAACTTATGCTACTTCATTAAGAACACTTACTATTGATGGAACAATTAAAAGTCTTGTACCTTTAGCAAATTATCCAAATAAAGAAAGAATACAAACAATGTGGATACAAGTATTAGGAGCAGGGACAAAAGAAGATATAGATTTAACAGGAATAGGAGGATTTACAAATTTAAGCAATTTAACAATTATGGCACGTAATATAATTAATATGTCAGAACTTGCAAAACTTCAAAATTTAACATCAGCAATTTTAAACAATAATAGTATTAAAGATGTAACTCCACTTGCAAGTATTAGTAGTTTAGAAACTCTTGACTTAGCAACGAATGAAATAATAGACATATCTGCATTAAATAGTTGTACTAATTTAAAGAGATTATCATTAACAAATAATAAAATTACATCAATACCAGATTTATCTAGTTTAACTAAATTGGAAACTATTCAAGTTACTAACAATCCACTTACAGATGCATCTGGGATAAATTCATTAAACAATTTAAAAACAATATATTTAGGTGGAACAGATTTAAATGAAATAAATTTAGCAGATTTATCAAATTTAGAAACATTTAATATAAATATTTCAAGTAATAAAGAAAAAACAATTACTTTGAGAAATTTACCAAAATTAAAAGATATTCAATTTGCTAATGCAAAAGTAACAGAAGTAAATATATCAAATTGCCCTAGTGTAGAAACAATAACAGCTCAAGGAAATAAAATACAAGATATAAGCTTTTTAAAAGACTTATCAAATTTAAAAAGTGTAGATTTAACTTCAAATCCATTTGCTCAAGATAGTGAAGTAAATTCTAAAGTATTAGCTGATTTGGAAACTAGAGGAGTAAATGTAAAAAAAGACCCATATTATGAAATGGTAGGTCCTGTTTATGAATTAAATTCAGAAGGAACAGGCTATATAGTAAAAGACTTTTTTGGAATGAATGAAACAGAAGTAACTGTGCCAGAAACTTATGAAGGTTTGCCAGTAGTTGAAATTGGAGAAGGAGCTTTTTATAGAGATTATGCAGATTACAATTTAGAAAAAATCATATTACCAGAAACAATTACAAAAATTGGAGATAGAGCATTTTTTAATTGTCAAAAATTAAAAAGCATAAATATTCCAGAAGGTGTTACAGAGATAGGAAGAGAAGCTTTTGAAGAATGCAAATTACTACAAAATATTACTTTACCAGAAAATATTACAATAATATCTTATGGATTGTTTTGGGGATGTACATCTTTAAATAATGTAATAATACCAGAAAGTGTAACAGATATTAGAGGAATGGCTTTTTATGGATGCACATCAATAACAGAAATGGTTGTTCCAGATACTGTAGTTTATTTAGGAGATAATACAGGAAATACTGAAGGGTATTCAGGAGGAGTTTTTAGTGGATGTACAAATTTAAGAAAAATAACTTTATCAAAAAATATAAAAAAAATAGACCATAATACATTTGCTGCATGCAATTCATTAGAAGCATTAGTTATACCAGAGGGACTAACAGAAATTGATACTTGTGGAATTTATAAATGTACAGCTATGAAAAAATTAGTATTACCAAGAACATTTAGTCTTTTAGCAGAAGAATATCTTTTTGAAAAAGGTGATTTTAATCCAGTTATTTATGGATATAAAGGAAGTAAAGCAGAAGAGCTAGCAAATGAGAAAGGTTTTGAATTTGTAGCATTAGATGGAGAATTTGTTAAAGTAAATAGTGAAACAGATAAACTAGAAGCAGTAAAAGTAAATGAAAAAGATGTAACAATTATACCATTCGAAACAGCAATAGGAGTAAAAGATTATGTAAATGTTGAAAATTTCCCAGCAATAAATAATAATTATGAAGTAAAAATATTAGATAAAAACGGAAATGAAAAAGAAAATACAGATAAGATTGGCTCAAGAGCTGTTATAAAAATTGAAGATGAACTTGGAAATGTATTTGCAGAAATTACAGCAGTAGTACCAGGAGATGTAACAGGAAACGGATATGCAAGAATGTATGATGCATTTCAAATACTAAAAGATACAATAATTCCAGGAGCAACTCTAGATGCAATAGATGTAAAAATAAGAGACTATAGTGGAGACGGAAATGTACGTATGTATGATGCTTTCCAATTCCTAAAAGACTCAATTTTAGGTAATTAGAAATATATAATTCCCAATTTTGAAAAACAAGATACAAAAAGTATCTTGTTTTTTTGTGCAAAAACTTGCACTTTTTTGCTTTTTCTGGTATAATATAAAATTAACTAGTATAAATAAAAAAGAAAGGTAGGAGATAATATAATAATGGAAAATTTAGAATACTTTAACAAGTTTTATATAGACAAAGAAAAAGATATTGTAGTAGAACTATATAAAAATAAAAAAGCTGAGGATGAATTAACATATATTATAAGAACTCCTAATCATAAAAGTGGAAATTTAATTTCAAATTTAGCTAAACTATGTAATCTTGAAACAATTAAAGATGAAAATAATTTAAAAATAATAAAAGATGTAATACCTGCTTCAATTAATGGCGACAATGAAGAGGTATATATTTTTAGGTTAGCAGGAACTAAAATAGCAAATATATATGAAAATAGAATTGAAGTAAAAGCAAAAATGCCAGCAATAACAAAAACTTTAATGTCGCAAACAAAAGATTATAAATTTGATATAACAAAAACAATAGTAAAGTCTTATATATTTAAAAAATCAAAATTTAGAACAGATTTGCATACACATATGAATGCAAATTTAACACCAGATGTTCTAATTTCACTTGGAATAGTAAATCAATTAAGATATCCATTATATTATATAAAGAAATTAAATTTAAAATTAACACAAAAGCAGGAAAAAGCAATATATAAAGATAGAAAAATTGTAGAAAAACAATTTGAAAACTCAGAATTGCAAGGTAAATATTTAACAAGAAAAATAGATGATAACACTTTTATAAATTTTGCAGATTTAATATTAAATAACTTAAAAAATGCTGAAGAAAATATTTTAAAAATTAGAACAAGCTTAGCTTTACTAAAAGATGGGCAGGCAGTTTTCACAAATCTTGAAAAATTATATATTTATAGATATGTATTTTGTAAAGGAACAGTATCAGAAAACAAAATTAAATTAAATATAAAAGATATAGAAAAAATACCTGAAAATGATATTGTATCTTATGTTAAAAAGATGTTAGAAGATAAAAAAACAGGAAGCGTTTTTGAACATAATACTTTAAGACAAGATAAATATTTGTGGATAGCAAGAGAATATCAAAAACAAGGAATTATTTATACAGAAATAGCAGACACAGATTTAGCAAAACTTGGAGAACCAGCAGTAAAAGTATTAGAGGATGTACACGAAATTATGCCTAAAATTGAAGCTGAAACAGGAGTTCAAATAAGACTATTATTTGCAATAAGAAGAATTCCTTTAACAATAATTAAAGATCAAAAAACAAGTTCAAATTATTTAAGAGAAAATTTAGATGTATTAAAAGCAGTTGCAAAAAGTCCTTATGTAGTTGGTAGTGATTTTATAGGAGAAGAAATTAATGATATTTCAGAACTACAACCAGTTATAAAAGAACTTGTTCAATATGCTGTAAATGAAGATAAAGGATTTACAATAAGAATACATGCTGGAGAAAATGATAGTTTAAGAGATAATGTTGCAAAATCTATTGAATGTATAAAATCATCTTTATTAAAGGGACAAAAAATACCAAGATTTAGATTAGGACACGGGTTATATACAGCTGACTTAAATTCTAAAGAAGGTAAAGCTTTAATGAAATCTATGAAAGAAACAGGTGCTGTATTAGAATTTCAATTAACTTCTAATGTAAGATTAAATAATTTAACTGCTCTAGATAAACATCCATTAAAACAATATTTAAGTAATGGGATAAAATGTGTACAAGGAACTGATGGATGTGGATTTTATGGTTCAGATACAATAGATGAGCAATTAGCACTTCAGAATTTAATAGGACTTTCAGAGGAAGATTTCTCTAAAATGAGAGAAGTTGAAGATGAAATAATAAATCATTCAAAAAAATACTTTAAAGAAAAAGCTAAAAAGTTTGAAAAGTTTTTAGCTGGAAGGTCAATAAGAGAAGCTATATTAGAATGTGAAAAAGAAAATATAGAAAAAAGTAAAGATAATATAATTCCAATGAGATTAAGTAATAAATTAAGTTCAGAGGAAAAGTTAAAAGGAAAAATAAAAAAATTACCAGAAGATAAAGTACCTGTAGTTATAGCTGGTGGAAGTTTTAATGCTAAAAATAGAGAAACTGTTTTAGATGAAAAAGGAAAAGAAGTTATTAGAAAACTTGTAGAAAATTTAGATGAAAAGAAAGTATATTTTGTAGTAGGGCACAAAATTAATGGTTATGAAAAAGCAGTTTTAGATGCTGCAAAAGAATTAAATAAAAAATTTGAAATAAATGCGATTGTACCCAAAGAGATATCTGCAGAAGAAATTGATGGAATTTTAAAAGAAAATATAAATGGAATTAGAATATCAACTGAAAGAGAAGAAATGGGGATTTATAAAAGTTTCAATTATGAAATATTTGAAAGAAGAAATTCAATAGTAGTTGCATTTGATGGAAATTCGCCTGTTTCAAACTTAGTTCAAGAAGCTAAAAATGGTAAAGGAAAAGCTAATATATATGTGAATTCAGAAGTTGAAGCACTAAAAGATAAAGCTACTTTTTTGGAAGGATACGTAAAAGCTTTTAAAGTAAATGATAACTTAGCAGAACAAATATTGAAAGATTACCCAGAAATAGGAAAAGCAAATAAACTTGCATAAAAATTTATTAAAAAAAGAACATTTTATATATATAAAATGTTCTTTATGTTTATAGGAAAATATTCTACACTTTCTATTAAATAAAGCCTTTAGCAATTTTTATATATCAAATATTTTTTAGATTCAGTAATTAGATTTTTACAGATAAGTTATTATGGAGAGAACATATTTGGATAGTAAAATTTTGTCTTTTGCAATTATTAAATGTCCTCTTTTGCTTTTAAGTGTCAAAAAAATAAGAAGACTTTTAGAAAAAATGTATTGAAATATTTATATTGTATTGATAAAATAGTTTCATAAAGTGAGGTAACTTATGGATACAATAGATAAAAGTGTCGAAGTACAAGAAAACAACGAGTTAGAGAAAGAAAACATAAAAAAAGCCAAAAATAAAGCTAAAATAAAATTGTATGATGATGTGCAAACTATTATAAAAAATGTAAAATTAGAAAAATATATACAAGAAGGACAAGAGATTTCTTCTGAAGGTCTTTCGTTTTTTGGTGGTATTACTGGAAAAAATGATTTGCAAATTGAAAAAATGAAAAATGTAAGATTAAAAATAGAATTAGTACAAGCTAAAAAGGATAAAGATATAGATAAATATGAATTAAAAGATCTTTTAGCAGATATATATGCTTGTGCTATAGTAGATCTTGGTGGAAGTTTTACACCTGAAATGAGTACAATTTATAATAATATAAAAGAAAAATATTACGCTGAGAATAATTCCAAAATTTCTGATGAAAAATTATATGAATTAGCATGTAAAAAAATAAATAATGGGAAGTCATATTTGCCAGTGATTCACAAAGAAAAGCCAAAAGGTATATTTGGAAATATAAAAGTACAAACTGAGTTTTTAAAACTAGAAAATGAAAAAATAAAAAACCAAATAGCAGAAGCAAGAGGAATAGAAAAAAAGATTGCTTTTATAATTCCAAATAATGTTAAAAATGCGAAAAACAACTTGACAAATGCCTAAATAGGTTGTATACTATTTTAGTAACTTTGAAATAAAATTTATTTTGACATATAAAAGTAAGTCACTAAAGGAGGGATTAAAATGGCACAACCAAAAAGAAGATGGTCAAAAGCTAGAACAGGATTAAAAAGATCAACATGGAAATTAGAAGAAGAAAATTTATCAACATGCTCTCATTGCCACCAACCAGTTAGACCACACACAGTATGTGCTAACTGTGGTTACTATGATGGAAAAGAAGTAATTGCAAAAAAAGAAAATAAAAATTAATTTATGAAAAGACATAGTAAATATGTCTTTTTTGTTGAGTAATGAAAATATTATTTGAAATATAATCTAAAATTTTATTAGAAAATAAATTACTAAATATTAGCTAATTTAAGGCATATCTATTAAGATATGTCTTTTTTTGATAGGTAAATATAATTGAATTTATTATAAAAAAATGATATAATATAATAAGCTTGTAATTTTTTGAAGGTCATTATAAGCTAAGAATTTCATTTTAGCAACGCGTGAGAACAGAAGGAGGAAAAAGCATGAAATTCCAAGTGGCTGCTATGGCAGAGAAAGCTATCAATGCGAAGGGGGGTGACGACAGCATCGTTGTTTTGGTAGGGATTCCTGAAGGAACTTTCGTTGTCAACTATTTGAATGGAACAGCGGAGTTCTTCAAAAAAGTCGGTCTGGAATCTGTGGTTATTTCCCTGGCAAAGAACCTGGATACCAAGGTTGTGGTGGAGTACGAGTTCGGGCCGGCACAGATGACTACTAAGGAGAATTTCCGCGGTGTTAAGACGTATAAGGGAGATAGCATCAAGCTTTACGTTGGAGGGAAATGGCGGAAGCTCCTTGTTGAGTATCTTGATGGCAAGATTGGGCCCCACAAGCACGAGTTTGGACAGAGGGAAGTTTATGTTTCGACAGATGCTCCCTTTGAAGGCAGAGTGTGCAATCTGGGAGAGAGCCACGAAACCTTTGCCGAGCATACGATTGCTGTTAAACTTACTTAAAACAGCCAGAATGATGGCGTGTGCATAAGTACATTACAAATGCACCAGTTTGAAGCGAGCGCTCTTCTTAAAACAGAGAATTTTGTTTTAAGGAGGGCTTTCGCTCTTTTTTTATTTAGTAAGAAAGAGCTCTGCACTTCTTACTAAATAAAAGATTATGCTAATTTTGCACACAAATTTAAAATGATGTCAATATTTAAAATATTAACATACTGATACTGTAATAGCTAAAATATAAATTTTACTTTGCAAAATTGTTCTAATAAAAATATTGAAAGAAAGCAATTTAAATGATATAATTTGCCATAAGGAGTAAAAAATGGAACAAAGAATTGATAAAATAAATTATTATTTAGATATAGCAGAAACTGTTGCATTAAGATCTACCTGTTTAAGGAAAAAATATGGAAGTGTAATAGTAAATCATGATCAAATTATTGCAACAGGATATAGCGGAGCACCTAGAGGAAGAATAAATTGTTGTGATTTAGGTTATTGCACTAAAAAGAAATTAATGCCAGATAAAAGACATGGAGGGTATGATGCCTGTCGTTCTGTACATAGTGAGCAAAATGCTATTATAAGTGCAGCAAGAAATGACATGATGGGCTCTACTTTATATTTAGTTGGACGAAGAACAGAAACAAATGATTATGAAGAAGGAGCTGCACCTTGTCTTATGTGTAGAAAACTAATAATAAATTCTGGTATAGAAAAAGTTATTGTTAGAATTAATAAAAATGAATATACAACGCTTTATGTAAAAGATTGGATTGAAAATGATGAATATTTAAATGGTCAATTAGAATATTAAGATTTATAAAAGTCTAAAGATAATTATATAAAAGGGGATAGAATTGAAAGATAAACTTTTAGCAAATAGAAATTTAATAGATACAATTATTCTAATAATAGTAGGGTTAATATTAGGATTACCATTATTAAATTCTTACTTAAATGTTTACATTGATGATGGAATTCAACATATAGCAAGAGCTAGCGGTACATATTTTAGTATGTTAGGTAATGGATTTTTTAGTGGAAATGTAATATCATCTTTTTCAAATAATTTCGGATATTCTTGGAATTTATTTTATGGACCTCTTACTGCTTATGGAATAATTATTTTTAAATTCATATGTAATAATTTTTTATCAGCATATAAATTATTTGTTTTTACATGTTTAGTTTTATCTGGAATCACAATGTACAAATTTATTTTTAGTATTACAAGAAATAATAATGCAGCAATTCTTGCTGGAATATTATATATGACTTTCCCATATCATTTAACAGACTTATATACTCGAAATGCTTTAGGAGAATTTGTTTCTTTTATTTTTATTCCATTAGTATTTTTAGGATTATATAATTTGTTATATACAACTGAAAATCATTATTATTTAAGTATTGGGGCAATAGGATTAATACTAACTCATAATATTTCTACTGCAATAGTTGCGTTTTTTTCTATTATATATGTTGGAATAAATATTAAAAAACTTAAAGAAACAAGAGTAAAAAGAGGATTAGTACTAAATGTTTTATTTATAGTTTTAGTAACTAGTTTTTTCTGGGCACCATTAATAGAAACTAAGTTTTTTACAAGTTATCAAGTGTATGAAGATGGAATGATGGCAACTCCAGAAGATACTGGAAATCATGGATTAACAATTACTCAATTATTTGTTACAAGAAAAGATGGTTCTTTTGTATTTGAATTAGGACCACATATTATTGTAATGTTAGCATTTTCAATAATGGGAATAAAAAATGTAAAAGAAAATATAAAAGAAACATATGGATTTTTTCTTATAGGTGCTGTTATAAGTTTATGGATGTCAACAAAATATTTTCCATGGAAACTTTTACCTGAAGAGATGTGTATTATACAATTTCCTTGGAGACTGTTACAAATATCTGGATTTTTTTTGAGTGTAGTATGCAGTATAAATGTACTTACTTTAATAAAAAAATTTACATATAAAGATGTAATTGTAATTTCTATGATATCAATATTATATTTAATGGCATTTAGTGAATATATACCTTATGATTCAGAAATTAAAGATATAACAAATTATACATTAGGACATATGTCTGGAAAAGAAGTTGAAGTAGTTGCTGGAACCGCGAAAGCAGAGTATTTACCAGTAAAAGCTTATGATAATAGATTTTATATTGCTACAAGAGAAGATTATATATATATTTTAGAAGGAAAAGCTATAATAGAAGATGAAGAAAAAAAAGGTACTATATACAAAGCTAAAATATCAACAGAAGGAGCAGAATATACAATTTTTGAGCTACCTTATATATATTATCCTGGTTATGAAGTAAGACTTGATGGAACAATTATAGATACATTTGAAACTGAGAATGGATTTTTAGGTTTTGCAATGGGATCAAATGATAGAGAACATTTAGAAGTAAAATATAGAGGAACTGCTGTAATGCAAATATCACTTGCAGTTTCAATAATATCAGGAATAGTTTTTATTATATATGTTTGGAAAAAACATTAATTTTGGAAGGAGAAGAAAATGGCTAAACCAATAGTAGCAATAATTGGAAAACCAAATGTAGGAAAATCGAGATTTTTTAATTATGTAGTTGGACAAAGAATTTCAATAGTAGAAGATACACCAGGAGTTACGAGAGATAGAGTTTATGCTGAGACTTCTTGGAGAGATAGAGATTTTACAATAATTGATACAGGAGGAATAGAACCAGAAACAAATGATATAATTCTTTCTCAAATGAGACAGCAGGCCAATATTGCAATAAATGTAGCAGATGTAATATTATTTATGACAGACATAAAGCAAGGTGTTACAGCAGCAGATAAAGAAATTGCAATGATGCTAAAAAAGTCACAAAAACCAATTATTTTGGCTTGTAATAAATCTGATAATTATGGAGAGGCACCAGTTGAAATTTATGAATTTTATAATTTAGGATTAGGAGATCCTTATCCAATATCAGCAGCGAATGCAATAGGAATTGGTGACTTATTAGATGCTATATATGAAAAATTACCACCAAAATCAGAAAAAAATGATAATGATGAAAGAATAAAAGTAGCAATAATTGGAAAACCAAATGTAGGTAAATCGTCACTTACAAATAAAATTCTAGGAGAAGAAAGAAGTATTGTAAGTGATATTGCAGGAACAACCAGAGATGCAATAGACACTGAATTTGAAAATGAATTTGGAAAATATACTTTTATAGATACAGCAGGTGTTAGAAAAAAAGCCAAAGTTAATGAAAGTGTAGAAAAGTTTAGTGTAATGAGAACTCTTTTTGCTATTGAAAGAGCAGATGTATGTTTAGTTTTAATAGATGCAGTAGAAGGAGTAACAGACCAAGATGCAAAAATACTTGGAGAAGCGCATGAAGCCGGTAAAGGTATAATAATTGTTATTAATAAATGGGATGAAGTTGAAAAAGAAACAGGAACATTAGAAAAATACAAAAAAGAAGTTTATGATCAAATTTCTTATGCAAGTTATGCTCCAATAATATTTATATCAGCTAAAACAGGACAAAGAGTAAATAAATTATTTGAAATGATTAATAATGTAGCAGAGCAGAATTCAAAAAGAATTTCTACATCCGTAATAAATGAGGTTATAAATGAAGCTATTGCTGTTGTTCAACCTCCTACAGATAAAGGAAAAAGATTAAAAATTTTATATGGAACACAAGCTAGTACAAAACCACCAACTTTTGTAATTTTCGTAAATAATAAAGAACTATTTCACTTTTCATATCAAAGATATTTAATAAATTGTTTTAGAAATAATTTTGGATTAGAGGGAACACCAGTAAGACTGATTGTAAGAGAAAAAGGTGAAAAGGATAGCTAAATTTATTAAAAAATAAGTTATATAAAAATGGATGAATTAAAATATAAAGTAAAATGCAAAATATTATAAAATAATAAGATGACTTAAATTAAAATAGGAGAATTAAATGCAAAATATTATGGAAGTAATAAAGAAAAATAAAGATATTATAATTATTGTTATAGCAATAATTATTTTAGCAATTTTAAAGCAAATGCTTATACAAGATTTTCCAATAGTTGGATATGTTTCAGCAGGTGAAGATGATGGACTTATGATGAATCTTGCTAAAAGTATATTAGAAGGTAATTGGTTAGGTGAATATAGATATAACACATTAATGAAAGGTCCAGTTTTTCCAATTATACTTGCAGGAATGTATAAATTAGGGCTTCCTTTTATAGGTACTATGACAGCTTTGTATACATTTTCATGTATTATATTTATGATAGCAGTTAGAAAATTAATTAAAAACAAATATATATTTATAGCAATTTTTGCTGTGTTATTATTTAATCCAATAATGTATACACATGCAATAATCCAAAGAGTTTACAGAAATGCATTAATACCATCATTTGCATTACTTATAACTGGAAGTTATATAGCGATATTTTTAAGAAGAAATGAAAAGAATAGATATTTAATTTTATGGTCTTTAATTTGTGCAGTATCTTTAAGTGCATTTTATTATACAAGAGAAGATTCAATGTGGATTATTCCATTTGTGATATTTATGACAGCTTCTATAATTATTGCTAAATTTATAAACGAGAGAAAAATAAATTTAGAGTTTATTTCAAAAACAGTATTTACAATTATTCCAATAGTTTCATTAATTTTGTTTGGAAATTGGATTGCTAGTAAAAATGAAGAAGTTTATGGGTTAAAAACTACAAATGTATTAAAAGATAGTACTTTTACAGAAGCAATAGATGCAATATATTCAGTAAGACCTAATTTAGTAGTAGAATCTGTAACTGTTACACAAGAAAAAGTTGATAGAATGGCATCAGTATCGCCGACTTTTGCAGGAATAGCGCCTAAATTACACGAAAAAATAGGCGGATATGGAGCTTTAGATAGAAATCCAGGAGATGGAGAAGTAGATGATGGTTGGATATTATGGGCTATAAGGATTGCGGCAGTTGAAAGTGGATATAATACTTTAGAACTTGAACAAAGCTTTTATAAAAAAGTAGCTGAAGATTTAAATTGGGCTATGGATAGTGGACTTTTAGAAAGGCAAAAAGTTATGCCTTCTGCTTTGTTATCACCATATAAAAAGGGATATACTCTAAAACTTGCTAAAATATTTACAAAAGGACTTATTTATATATCAACATTTGATGGTATAGAAATTTCAAATAAAGAAATTAGTAATGATAAACCTTCATATTTAGTAAAGGAATTTGAAGATATAAGCAGAAATAGAGCAATATATCCGGAAGATGCTATAAATATGGATGGTATGCCAATAGAAGAATTAGAAACACAAGAGGAATATATAAAATCTTTAAATACTAAAAATGAGATTTTAAAAATATTAACAAAATCTTATGGAGTAATAGGTGTTATTATAGGAATAATAGCAGTAATATATTATATTGCATTAACTATAACAATGTTTATAGAAATATTTAAAAAGAAATATGAAAAAGTTGAAAAATGGATTGTATTAAGTGGAATTTTAGGAGCCTTTATAACATTACTTGCCGGAGTATCTTATAATCACTTAACAGCATGTAATTCAATAGGTCCATTATATTTGTCTGGAGCATATCCATTATTTCTTGCTTTTTGTACAATTTGTGTATATAATGCAATTACAAAAATAATAAAAAATAAAATTACAAAAAGTGAGAGTTAAATAAAGCAAATTGATAATAAATTTTATGAACATTATAAGAAAAGTATAATAAAGGAATACTATAAAATTAATATCTAAAAACTAAAATAATAAAATTTAGAAAGGAATGGATTTATGGTAGCATATATAATAATTGGAATTATAGCATATTTAATTGGAAGTGTTAATTTTTCAATATTAATAAGCAAAAAAATGGCTGGATTTGATGTAAGAGAAAAAGGAAGTGGTAATGCTGGAACAACTAATGTTTTAAGATCAGTAGGAAAAAAAGCAGCAGCTTTAACACTTATTTGTGATATTTCAAAAGGAATAGTTTCTATTTTAATAGCTGTTATTGTAGGAAAATTTGTAAAAAATGTAAGCCCAGCAATACTAGTAGAAGTAGCAGCTTTATTTGTTGTAATAGGTCATACTTTTCCAGTATTTTTCGGATTTAGAGGTGGAAAAGGTGTTGCAACTAGTTTAGGTGTAATTTTATTAGTAAATTGGAAAATTGGTTTAATCTGTTTAGTGTTTGCACTTGTATTAATCGCAATAACAAGAATGGTATCTTTAGGTTCAATTTCAGCAGCTGTCTTATTTGCAGTATTAACAGTATTTATAAGAGATGGTTATATAGCTGAATTTGAAGGAAGTTATATAATATTTGGTGTTATATTAGCTAGTCTAGTTATATTCAATCATAGAAGTAATTTAAAACGAATACTTGCAGGAAATGAAAATAAAATAAGTTTTAGTAAAAAGGAAGATAAATAATGTTCTTTTAGGGACGTTTTGCTGAGACTACTAAATTTTAATTTTTACAGTTTCAGTATGCAGAATGCTTATGCATTCTGTAAACCTATGCGTTGGACATTTTTGTCCAGGCAGGGACATATATTGATTTTAAAGAATTAGTTTATTTAGATAGGAGAAATAGTTAATGAAAAAAATTGCGATAATAGGAAGTGGAAGCTGGGGAGCAGCTTTAGGAATTTATTTAGCTCAAAATGGAAATAAAGTAAAAATTTGGTCTTTTAATGAAGATGAAAAAAATATGATTAATAATGAAAGAAAATGTGTATTTTTACCAAAGGCTGTTATACCAGATAGTATAATTTGCTCTAGTGATTTTAAAGAAGTATTAGAAGATGCAGAAATTGTTTTACATGTAACTCCATCTAAATTTGTTAGAAGTACAATAAAAAAATATAAAGAATTTATAAAAGATAATCAAATATTAGTTATGTGTTCAAAAGGATTTGAAGCAGAAACTGAGCTAACTTTAGATGATGTTATTAAAGAAGAATTACCAAATATTAAATATGGTATACTTTCTGGACCAAGTCATGCTGAAGAAGTCTCTTTAAATATACCAACAGCATTAGTAATTGCGTCAACAGATGATAAAGTAAAAAATGAAATTATTGAAGCTTTTAAAAGTTCAACTATGAGGTTATATACGTCTAAAGATGTTAGAGGAGTTGAACTTGGTGCAGCATTAAAAAATATTATAGCTTTTTGTGCAGGTGTTTGTGTTGGACTAAACTTGGGAGATAATACTTTTGCAGCATTATTAACAAGAGGATTAGTGGAAATTAGTAGACTTGGAACAGCAATGGGAGGAGAAGAAAAAACTTTTTATGGTCTTACAGGTTTAGGCGATTTAATAGTAACTTGTGGAAGTATGCATAGTAGAAATAGAAGAGCTGGAGAGATGATAGGAAAAGGCTTTTCAATAGAGGAAGCTAAAAAAGAAATAGGTATGACAATCGAAAGTATAGATAATATTGATGTAGCATATAAACTATCAAAAAAGTATAATGTGGAAATGCCTATAGTACATACTGTTTATGACGTATTATATAATGGATTAGAACCTAAAGTTGCAGTAGAAAACTTAATGACAAGAAACTTAAAAGAAGAATAAAATAATATAAATAGAGAAAAATAAATAAAATAAGTAAAATAAGTAAAAATAAAAGTAGGAGGTATTAAAAATGGATTTTTTAAACAAATTAGGTAAAAAAGCAAGTGAAACTTACCAAGCTACAAAAGAGAAGGCTACAACATTATCAGAGGAGTTAAAACTAAAAGGAAAAATAAGTGATTTAAAGGAAAAAATACAAAAAGGATATTCTGAAATTGGAGAAATTGTTTATAAAGAAGTAAATGAGGGAAAGGATGTTTCAAAGGAAGCTGTTATAGCTAAATGCGAAGAAATATCAAGAAGCAAAGATGAAATTTCAAAATTGGAAACTGAAATTTTAGCAGTTAAAAAAATAAAAAAATGCATAAATTGTGGTGTTGAATTAGAATTGTCAGCAGAATTTTGCTCAAAATGTGGAAAAGAGCAACCTAAAATAGAGAAAGTTGAAATAAAAAAAGAAGAACCTAAAACAGCAAAAGAGGCAGAAGTTATAGAAGTAAATGATGTAACTTCAAAATCAGAAGAAACAGAAAATGAAAACAATAATGAAGAAAATAAATAAAAAATCTGATTCAAAATAATATTTAGTTTTTAAAAGTTAGGAAGAAATTATGAAATTAGTAGTTCAAAGAGTTTCAAGTGCAAGTGTAGAAGTAGAAAGAAAAACAGTAGGAAGAATAAATAAAGGTTTTTTAGTTTTATGTGGTATAACACATGAGGATACAGAAAAAAATGCAGATGTTTTAGCAAGAAAATTATGTAATTTGAGGATTTTTGAAGATAAAAATGAGAAAATGAATTTGTCTTTAAAAGATGTAAAAGGGGAACTTTTAATTATTTCTCAATTTACATTATATGCAGATAGTATGGGAAGTGGAAACAGACCAAGTTTTATAGCGGCTGCAAGACCTGAAAAGGCAGAACCTTTATATGAATATTTTTTAAAAAAGTGTAAAGAACAGGGTGTTATTGTGGAAAAAGGAGTTTTTGGAGCAGATATGAAAGTTTCTTTAGTAAATGACGGACCAGTTACAATAATTTTAGAAAAATAGATATTTAATATGGATATCTTTCATAAATGTATTTTATTAGGTTATTAAGATTTTTTTCTGTAACACATATATATACATCTTTATCCAAGCTTATCCATAGACTCATTTTAAATTTTTCATTATTGTCAATAAAGCAACTTATAATATCTATCATATCAATAGGATTATCAAATTCTTGGGCATAAGTTAAATTATCAGAAAGTTCAAAGTTCTTAGAATAATAGTTTTCTAAGAATTTTTTTATTTCACCTGCTATTTCACTATAAAAATTTATTGAAGTTTTCATAAAAATTCCTTTTAAATAAAGTTTTTCCAGTTTTTTTACCAAAAGTTTTTTAATACAAATTCGAAAAATAGAGATGCTTAGTAAAACTTTTTAAGCATTACTTGTTATTCACTATTATTCTAGATTAAATTTATTATTAGCAGAAAAAAATTTTTTATTCTTAGTATAAATTTCCTAAAATTATAAAATAATAATATAAAGCTTTATAAAATATGGAAGGAAGTATAAATGAATAGGGAAAAACTAAATAAATTTTTAAAATATATACTTTTTATAATTTTTTGCCTTTTTTGTATGACAGGTTGCTCATTAAATAATGAAGACAAAACAATTCAAGATAAAACAAATGAAGAAATAAAATATTTAGAAGAAGAAATTTTTACTGTAGTAAATAAATATACAAAAGGTGAGTATCAATCCGAAGATAAGATAAAATGGCAGGATGTAAATGACGATGCACAAAAAATAAATGATGTATTAGATACTATAATGCTAGATTTATCTGAGGTTAATATATCAAATGAAGAACTAATAACTTTAAGAAATGAGATTAATAATATATTAATAGCAATATCAAATGAAGATGAAAAAGTTTTTTTAGATAAAATAAGTTATGTTTATTCATTACTTCCAACATATTTGGAGAAATATGAAGGAAATGATAAAAACAAAGTAAATATAATGAAATTAAAATCATTAGTATTATCAAGTTTTTCATTTTGCAATTCTTTGGAATGGGAAGATGCTAAAAGTACAGTTATATCAGCAGAAAATAAGTATAAAGAAATGATGGATGATGTAGATTTTATGAAGGAACATTCTTATAATTTAAATAAAATATATATATTGCTAGAAGAATTTAAAAATGCAGTAAATTTAGAAGAATTAGAATTAAGTAAACAGAAGTATATTAGTTTTATAGAAAAAATTGGAGATTAAAAATGGGAGCTTTCAAAGCTCCCATTTTTTGTATTATAGGAATTGCAGAGCAATTTTCTATAATATAAAGATTTTACTTTGAGAATTTTATTATTGTTCATCAAATTCAATTAATTTTTGAACTATTTGAACAGCATTAGAAGCAGCACCTTTTCTAATATTGTCAGCTACACACCAAAAATTAATTCCAGATTCTAAACTAAAATCTCTTCTTATTCTACCAACAAAACTTTCATCATGACCATTAGCAGTTGTAGCTAACGGATAAACATTATTTTCTATATCATCTTGAACAATAACACCTTTAGCATTTTTTAAAACATTTTTTAATTCATCTAAATCGAATTTTTCTTCAAATTCAACATTTATAGATTCACTATGAGAGTTCATAACTGGTACACGAACTGTAGTTGCAGTAATTTTTAAATCTGGATTTTTAAGTATTTTTCTAGTTTCATTTATCATTTTTTCTTCTTCACGAGTGTATCCATTCTCCATAAAAGTATCAATATGAGGAAGACAATTATTTACAATAGGATAAGGGAATTTGTGAGGCTCTTCTCCATTTAAGCCTCTTTCTAAATCTGCAACACCCTCATGACCAGCACCAGAAACAGCTTGGTATGTAGAGTAAACAATTCTCTTAATTTTATATTTATCATCTAAAGCTTTTAAAGGAACAACAGCTTGAATAGTTGAGCAATTAGGATTAGCAATTATTCCATGATTATTTTTTATTTCTTCAGGATTTACTTCAGGTACAACTAGAGGCACATTAGGATCCATTCTAAATGCGCTACTATTATCAACAACGATACATCCAGTAGCTGCTGCAATAGGAGCATAATGTTTTGCTGCATCACCACCAGCTGAGAAAATTGCAAAATCAAATCCTTCTTCAAAAGAATCATCTTTTAATTCTTTTACTAAAACTTGTTTTCCATTAAAGAAAAAGTCTGTTCCAGCTGATTTTCTTGTTGCAAAAAATTCACAACTAGAAATTGGTAAATTGTATTCTTGTAAAACTTCAATTACTTTTCTACCAACTAATCCAGTAGCACCTATAACAGCTAATTTATATTCTTTCATATTTATCCTCCTTATATGAAAAGTTTATAATTTTAAAATAAAGTTATAGAACTTATTTTAAGATATTATATTCTAAAAATAGATTTTTGTACATAGAGTTTGATTAAAAGTTATAGTATAAGTAAACATAATAAGAAAATGCTTTTTTAAATTCTCCAAATGTACTAAATATATCTGAATAATTATCTTGGTATAATTTGTAAAGTTCCTCATTAGAATAATATTCATTAATATTGAAATCTTCAAAATTATCAGGCTTAGTTTGTGGAGCAGTAGTATTATTAATAATAGTATTATTGTTTGGTATGGCTTTTTTTTGATTTAATATAGTTCCAGTGGTTTCACCTTTATAAAATGAACTAAAATTATATAATGCAAGAACCATTATAAATAAATACACAAGTAATAATATAATTAATCCCTTTATTTTAGTAGAAAAAGATAATTTATCTATTGATTTTACAATATTATCTGAAAATTCATCATGAATGTTTTTTTCATAAGTATAGTTAGAATTTGGAATTTTTGAGCGATGATAATTAGTATATCTTTTATTATAATCACCAAATTCAGAATAATTATTTGAAGTATTTTTGTAATAAGAATAAGAAGATGGATTATTGTATTTTGGTGGAGTATATTCATAAGTTATATTTTCAAGGGGTGGTGAGATTTCTTCATCATAATTTTTTTTAGTTTCTGGATTTGATAATATATCATAAGCAACATTTATTTCTTTTGTTTTTTTCTCGGCAAATGCTTTATCACCTTGATATAAATCTGGGTGATATTTTTTAATAAGTTTTTTATAAGCTTCTTTAATTTCTTCACTAGAAGCAGCTTTATCTACACCTAAAATATCGTAATAGTTCATTTTATCTCCAAATTAAATTTATTTATATTTATTATATATAAAATGAAAAAATAAAACAATCAAAAAGTAAAAATCATGCAAATATGAGTGCATTTTTTGTACTTGAAAAAACACAAAAAGTGTTATAAAATAGTGAAAGTATTGGAGGAATAAAGGTGCAAGAAAATCAAGAAGAGTTTATTAGATTAGTAAAAGAAAAAAATAAAGGAAAAAATTTAAAATATTCTATATTAACTATGGGATGCCAATTAAATGAAAACGATTCTGAAAAAATTGCTGGAATGCTTGAAAATATGGGATATTATCAAATAGATGATTATAAAAATGCAGATTTAGTTATTTTTAATACTTGCTGTGTTAGAGAAAACGCAGAAGAAAGATTATTTGGAAAAATTGGTGAAATAAAAAAGATTAAAGAAAACAGAAATGTTATTTTAGCAATAGGCGGTTGCATGATGCAAGAGAAAAATATGTTGGAAAAAATAAAAAACAGCTATCCTTTTGTTAATGTAATATTTGGTACACATACAATGCAAAATTTACCAGAAAATATTTATAAAGCTATAATAAAAAATGAAAAGGTAAAAGATATATTAGATATAGATGGTGAAATTTATGAGGGATTACCAATAAAAAGAACAAGTAATTTTAAAGCATCAGTTACAATAATGTATGGATGCAACAATTTTTGCACATATTGTATAGTTCCATATGTAAGAGGTAGAGAAAGAAGTAGAAATCCTGAGAAAATTTTAGAAGAAGTAAAAGAGTTATCAAATGAGGGGTATAAAGAAATAACACTTTTAGGTCAAAATGTGAATTCTTATATAGGAAATGGCAATATAAAAAATTTTGCTGAACTATTAAATGAAGTTTGTAAAATAGATGGAATAGAAAGAGTTAATTTTATATCACCTCATCCAAAAGATTTTACAGATGACGTAATAGAAGTAATTGCTAAAAATGAAAAAATTACTAGGATAATACATCTTCCTCTTCAATCTGGAAATACTAAAGTACTAAAAGAAATGAATAGAAAATATACTAAAGAACAATATTTAATGTTAGTAGAAAAAATGAAAGAAAAAATACCAAATGTAGTTTTTTCAACAGATATAATAGTAGGTTTTCCAGGTGAAACTGATGAAGAATTTGATGATACATTAGATGTAGTAAAAAAAGTAAATTTTGAACAAATATTTATGTTTATATATTCCAAAAGAGAAGGAACTGTAGCTGATAAAAGAGAAGATCAGGTTCCAGAAGAAATAAAACATAAAAGATTTGATAAACTAAAAGAGCTTTATGAATCAAGAGTTGATGAAAATAATGAAAAATACTTAAATACTATTCAAAGTTTGTTAATTGAAGGGAAAAGTAAAAATAATGAACAAATGTTAGAAGGAAGAACAAATACAAATAAAGTAGTTATATTTAATCCAAATGAAGAAAATAAAATAGGAGATATTGTTTCTGTAAAAATTATAGAAACTCATAAATGGTATTTAAAAGGAGAAATAGTATAACATGATTAAATTTGATGAAATAGAATTACAAATTATTGATGAATATGTTAATAAGAGACTATCTATTAGAGAAATTTCATGATTGCATTCTGGATATGGAAGAACTAAAATAAGCAATATACTTGATAAATATGCAAATAGTAGTGAAGAAAATGCAATAAAACTAGCTTTAAGAAAAGCAAGCCAAAAAATGCATAAAGAAGTTACTTCTTTAGATGAAGTTTCAAGTGAAGACTTAACAGAAGAGCAAATAGAATTAGCATATAAACAAATTGTAGAAGAAAGAAAATCTTTAACAAAAGTTTCAGAAGTACTTAGAAAAAATAGAGAAACAGTAAGAAAGGCAATAATTGACTTTTTAGATGGAGATAAAATTGCTATAAAAGAATTTGAAAAAATTTTAAGAGATAATCAAAACTTTAATCAAGAAAAAGATTTTTTTGAAAATTTATCAGAAGCAGAAAAGAAAAAATGTATATATAAAAGATTAAATATTAGAAGAACCTTTTCTGGTAGAAATACATATCCATATGAAATGCTTGACAGAAAATATAATAGATTAATAAACTATTTTGAAAAAAGAAATTCTGAGGTACTAGATTCTGATGCAAGGATATCTAAAGATGATTTGTTAAGGATGATGTTTGATTTCCCAACAATGTTATCAATGAGCTTATCAGATAAAATAAAACCAGTAGTAGAAGCTTTAGATTATAAACATTTAGGTTTTGAAGATAGCTCAAGAGTATTAAAACATAATCCTGCAATACTTGGAAGTTCTATTCAAAGAACAGCATTACAAATTAGGATATTAAAAGATTTTGGAACATTAGAATTTGCATTAAAAAAACCAAGAGCTTTTAGAACTTCACCAGAATTTATGTATTCTTTAATAAAGTTATGGGAAAAAAAGGGCAGAGAAGGAGAGCTGTTTTTAACAACAAGAAGACTAGAAAGCTATAATATTGATCCTAAAAATTTGATGAGTGAATTTGATGTAAGAGAAGAATATGGTGATGATGAGTATTTTGATGAGAGATAATTTAAAAAAGTAGAGTAAAAGAGAGGAACTTTGTACATGGAAAAACAGGAAATAACTATAAAAGAATATCTTAGGAAAATTGGATTTGATGAAGAGGAAATTTCTTCTATATTAGAGTATGCAAGTAATGAAATTGATAGAAAGGTATTACATGAAAAAATAAAATATTTAATTTCTTTAGGATTAGATGCAAGACAAATAAGAATTGTAATAGAAGAAGATATAACTTTTGTAACAGAAAACTTAGAAACTATTGTACAAAATGGAGATATACTAAAAAAATATTTAAATGAAGAAGAAATAAAAAATGCATTAGAAGTAACTCCAGAATTTTTAAGTATGAAAAAAGGAGAATTAGAACAAAATATTAGATTATTAAATTTAGTAGTTGAGGATAGGGAATCTCAAAAAATTATAATTCAAGATAGAGGGGAGATTTTAACTTTTAAACCAGATTATTTAAGTGATAAGTTTTCATTTTTTATAAATAATGGATTAAAAGAAAATATATTAAAAATAATAATTGAAAATGTAGAAATATTTGACTTAGATAATAGTGAAATAAATTTAGATGAGTTAAAATAATAAAAAATTAAATTAAATATTAAATAAAATTTAATATAAATAATAAAATATAAAAATAAAATTTGAAGAAAAAGTAAAATAGAAATTAAGAATTAAATATACTAATAAAAATAGAAAAGAGGATGTATATGGCAGAAATATCACCTATGATGCAAAATTATTTGAATACAAAAGAGCAATATAAAGATTGTATATTATTTTATAGATTAGGCGATTTTTATGAAATGTTTTTTGATGATGCGATTGTAGCATCAAGAGAACTAGAAATAACTTTAACTGGTAGATCTTGTGGGCTAGAGGAAAAAGCACCTATGTGTGGAGTTCCATTCCATGCAGCAGAAGTTTATACTTCAAGACTTATTGCAAAAGGATATAAAGTTGCAATTTGTGAACAATTAGAAGATCCTAAAAATGCAAAAGGAATTGTAAAAAGAGATGTAATAAGAGTTATAACGCCAGGAACTGTTATTGAAACAAATATGCTAGAAGAAAAGAAAAATAATTACATAATGAGTATAGCTAAAAGAGGTATGTATTATGGAATAGGAATTTGCGATATTAGCACTGGAGACTTTTATGCAACGCAAATTAAGCTTCCAGAAAATAATTTTGAAAAACTATTAGATGAATATGCAAGATATTCACCAGCAGAACTTGTTGTAAATACTGCAATGGGAAATTCAGAAAAAGAATTAAATATATTAAAAGATAGAAATAGTACATTTGTAACAGTAAGAGAAGATAGTAATTTTGAAGATGATGAAGAAAAACTATTAAATCTTTATACAATAATCGATAATTTTGACAAACAAAAAGAAGAATTTAATGATGAAAAATTAATTGTAGAAGCTGTAAATGGATTATTAAATTATTTTACAGAAACACAAAAAGTAAAATTAGAACATATAAATAAAATTCAAATTTATGAAGTGCAAAAATATATGGCTCTAGATATAAATGCGAGAAGAAGCCTAGAGTTAACAGAAAGAATGAGAGATAAATCTAAAAAAGGAACTTTAATTTGGGTATTAGATAAAACATCAACTTCTATGGGAGGAAGGCTTTTAAGAAGATGGATAAATGATCCGTTATTAGATGTAAAAGAAATAAATGAAAGGCTTGATGCTGTTAAAGAATTAAAAGATAATATAATGCTTAGAGGAGATATAATAGAAACATTAAAAAAGGTATATGATATTGAAAGATTAGCAGGTAAGATATCTTATGGAAATGCTAATGCCAGAGATATGATTTCACTTAAGAACTCTTTAAGTAATCTTCCAAGTTTAAAACAAATATTATCTATAGCAAATTGCAGTTTATTAAAGAAATTATATGAAAAATTAGATGAATTAAAAGACATATGTAGTTTAATAGATAATTCAATAGTTGAAGAACCACCTATTGGAATAAAAGAAGGTGGAATAATAAAAAAAGGTTTTAGTAAAGAAATTGATGAATATAGAGAAGCTTCAACAGAAGGTAAAAACTGGATTATATCATTAGAAGCAAGAGAAAGAGAAAAAACAGGAATAAGAAACCTAAAGGTTGGATATACAAGAGTATTTGGATATTACATAGAAATAACAAAATCTTTTTTAAATCAAGTTCCAGAAAATTATATTAGAAAGCAAACTTTAACAGGGGGAGAAAGATTCATAACAGAAGAACTAAAAAATATAGAAGATAAAATTCTAGGTGCAGAAGAGAAAAGCGTATCTTTAGAATATGATGCATTTATAGAAATTAGAAATGAAATAGCAAAAAATATTGAAAGACTACAAACTTCAGCAAATACTATTGCTAATGTAGATGTATTAACAGGACTAGCTGTTGTAGCCGAAAATAATAATTATACATACCCAGTAGTTAATGAGGATAATATTATAGACATAAATGGTGGGCGTCATCCAGTTATAGAAAAAATGATTGATAGTGGAAATTTTGTTGAAAACGATACTTATTTAGATTGTGATGATACAAGAGTAGCAATAATAACAGGACCTAATATGGCAGGAAAATCTACTTTTATGCGCCAAGTAGCAATAATAACTCTAATGGCTCAAATTGGAAGTTTTGTTCCAGCAAATAAGGCAATAATAGGAATAGTAGATAAAATTTTTACAAGGGTTGGGGCCTCAGACGATTTAAGTAGTGGGCAAAGTACTTTTATGGTTGAAATGAATGAGGTATCAAATATTTTAAAAGAGGCTACACCAAAAAGCTTAGTAATTTTAGATGAGATAGGGAGAGGAACATCAACTTATGATGGATTATCGATTGCATGGGCTGTTGCTGAATATATTGCAGATAAAGAAAAAATAGGCTGTAAGACATTATTTGCAACACATTATCATGAATTATTACAACTTGAAGATAAAGTTGATGGAATAAAAAATTATCAAGTTGAAGTAAGAGAAAAAGGAGAAGATATAATTTTCTTAAGAAAAATTATAAAAGGTGGAACAGATGAGAGTTATGGTATACATGTTGCTAAACTTGCTGGAGTTCCTAAAGCAGTAGTTACAAGGGCAAATAAAATATTACGTTCACTAGAAAAAGGTGGAGTAAAAGTTAAAGAAGAAAAAGAAGACAAAAAGCAAGTAGAAGGACAATTTGACTTATTTAATATGAAACTTGCTGATATATCACATGAATTAGATAAGATAAATGTAAATGAACTTACACCAATAGATGCACTAAATACATTAGTAAAATTGAAAGATATGATAAAATAAATTAGATATTAAAAAACAAACAATAAAAAGTAATTATATATATTAGAACGCAGTGATGCGCAGCCTTGGGAGGATTGTGCAAAGCACAACCGACCAGCAAAGAACAAGGGATAATATATATAATTACTTTTTTATGAGTTTAATAAATTTATTTTATCATATTTTCAATTTATACATAATTGTATCACTTATTTTAAATACTACATAAAATATAATGAAATTTATTTTATGTAAGGAGATTTTTTATGTGTGGAATTGTTGGAATTGTAAATTACAGAGAAAATATATCTGATCAGAAATCTGTAATTAGAAATATGTCAAGGGAAATTTCAAGAAGAGGTCCAGATGAAGATGGAATATTTTGCGAAAAACATGTGAATTTAGCTCACAAAAGATTAAGTATTATAGATATTGAAAATGGAAAACAACCAATGAGTTATAAATTAGATGAGGTTACATATACAATAGTATATAATGGTCAAATTTATAATACAGAAGAATTAAGACAAATCTTAAAAGATAATGGCTTCAAGTTTGAAGGTCATTCAGATACAGAAGTTATTTTAAAAGCATATGTTTTTTATGGTAAAGATGTATGTAAACATTTAAATGGAATATTTGCTTTAGCAATTTGGAATAGTAAAAAAGAAGAACTATTTTTAGCAAGAGACCATTTTGGAATAAAACCATTATATTATTCTTTTGCTGGTGAAAACTTAATATTTGCATCAGAAGTAAAAGCAATACTTGCACATCCTGCTAGTAAAGCAATAATAGATAAGACAGGAATTTCAGAACTTTTTGGCTTAGGACCAGGGCATACTCAAGGAATATCGCCGTTTAAAGGAATAGAAGAATTAGAACCAGCACATTTTATTGTATATAATAAAAATTGCTTTAGAAAAGAAGAATTCTGGAAAATAGAAACAAAAGAGCATACAGATAACTTAAAACAAACTTGTGAAAAATTAAGATTTTTAATAAAAGATTCAATAGAAAGACAATTAGTTTCTGATGTACCAATAGGAACTTTACTTTCAGGGGGCTTAGATTCTAGTATAATAACTAAATATGCAAGTGATTATTATAAAAGAAAATATGGAAAAAAATTAGATACTTTTTCTGTTGATTATGTAGATCAAGAGAAAAATTTTGTAAAAAATGATTTTCAACCAAATACAGATAATTACTATATTGATTTAATGGTAAACTATTTAGATACAAATCATAAAAAAATAGTATTAGATACTCCAGAATTATTTGACAGCTTAGAAGATGCAATGATAGCAAGAGATTTCCCAGGAATGGCAGATGTTGATTCATCATATTTGTTATTTTTTAAAAACGTAAAAAAAGATATAAAAGTTGCACTTTCAGGAGAATGCTCAGATGAAATTTTTGGAGGATATCCTTGGTATTTTAGAGAAGACACTTTAAATAGTAATACTTTTCCATGGTCTATAGCATTAGATGAAAGACAAAAACTTTTACATGAAAATATATCAAGTAAAATAAATTTAAAAGAATATGTATCAGAAAAATATGAGAAGTCTTTGTCAAAAGTAGAATTTTTAAATACAGATACACAAGACAATAAATTGCACAGAAAACTTATATATTTAACTTCAAATTGGTTTATGCAAACTCTTTTAGATAGAACAGACAGAATGTGTATGTTTAACGGATTTGAAGTAAGAGTTCCATTTTGTGATTATAGAATTGTTGAATATGCATGGAATATTCCTTGGGAGATGAAGGCATATAAAGGCAGAGAAAAAGGTTTATTAAGATATTGTATGGAGGGAGAATTACCAGAAGAAATTATATATAGGAAGAAAAGCCCGTATCCAAAAACTCATAATCCAAGTTATACAAAAATTGTTAAAGAAAAGTTATCTAAAATTATGCAAAATATAGATGCACCAATTAATAGATTATTAAATAGAAAATATATTTTAGAAATAATTGAAACAGAAGGTAAAGCCTTCTCAAGACCTTGGTTTGGTCAGCTTATGACAGGGCCACAACTTATGGCATATTTAATTCAAGTAAATATGTGGCTTGAAAAATATAATCCAAGAATTGAACTATAAAATTAATTAAAATAAAGGCTACTTTTTTAAGTAGCCTATTTACTTTTTTATGCAAAAAATGTTAAAATAAAGGAACGCTAAAAATTAATAATGAAGGAAAATTGAGATGAAAGAATTTAATATAGATAATTTTAATATAATACAAGATGAAGAAAATTATTACTTTTTTAGAGCACTAAATTTAGCAGATATAGAAGATTTAGAAAAAGAAATAGCAGGAAAAGATGGAATATATAATAGAATAAGAACAGATAGAGAAAGATGGGAACAAAACCCAGATATAGAAAGCTCTCCAAGGTATACATCAGTTTCTAAAGTAAGTCTTCAGGAATTACATGATCATATAAAAATTCATTATAGAAAAGATACAAACTGTATATCTTTATCAAGTAATCCAAGTATATCTATTTGTTATGGAAGAGGTTCATACAAAGATCAATATGTACTTATTAGAATTCCTAAAAAAGAATTTGGAAATTTAACATATAATGCAGGTAGTTATATGTTAGAAGAGATAGAAAAAATAGTTGAAAGAGAAATAGATACATTAAAAAAGTGGGGTCTAGCTGATATTTTATCTGTGCTTTCTAGTTTAGATAGGGCAAGTTCTTCTGAGGAAATAACAGATATAGTTACAGGACTATATAAATTAAGCTCAGAAAAAGAAAGAACTTTTAGAGGAAAAAAAGTTAGTAGTGATAGACTTCAAGCAATATCAAAAAGATTTAAAAGATATAGCTCTTTAAGTGATGCACAAGTATTAGAAAAAAATAGATTAATAGGAAAATTAACTGTTTTAGAGCATTATAATAGATTAGCACCATTAATTCCACATACGAGAACAAGTTCTCAATTATTAGCATCAGTTGGAAATGCATTTTCTTCTAGTGAGATAATTCATTATGGAGATATTCCTGGGGAACAAATTACTAAAATATCAAGCACATTGATGGATATGTTATCAATGATGCAACAATTAAAAGAAAAAAGCTTTTCAGAAGAAGATATACAAAAAATATCAAATATGGAAGGAAAAATTATAAATTTAGTAATTCAAGGTTATACATTTGAAGAAAATGGGGAGGAATTAATTTTTACAAATGGACAAACTAGAATTAATTTAGAAAGTCTAGAAAGTATTCCAGAATTTAAAGAAGTACCAGTAGATGAAGTGTATAGATTAACAAATGGACAGATACCATATGCAGAATTTGCTGAACACTTGAAAAAAAATTACTATATTTTAAAATCAAAATTAAGAGCAAATGAACTTGCACGAAATTTGCACAAAATTTTGGGTGAAAATCCTGAATATGAAGATATAATAAAAAGATTGCAAACTACTACTTATGAAATAGAACCTGAAATTATGAGTAGAGTTTTAGAAAACAATTATAGAATAAGCGAGTCTGTTGGAATTTTTCTTACTGATTCAGAACGAAATTTAATTTCAGAAATAGAAAAATTAGATTTAACAGCTTTAAGAAGAACTATTTTAGAAGATGGAATAAAGAGTAGAATAGTAGAACATTTTGGAGAATCTAGAGAAAAAGAAGATGAAAATTCTTATTATGCAAATGCACTAGTATCTTCTTATGATTGGGATAGAATTGGAATAGTTTTTACACCAGAACAAAAAGAATTATTTGTAGAAAAATTAGCAAAACAAAATTTGCCTGAAGCTTATAAAAAACTAAAAACAATGGGGATTGAAGAAAGCAAGCTTCCTATAATTTTACTTAACTTGTGTATAAATAGTAGATTTGAAGAAGTTTTAAGATTAGAAAATTTTGAAAAAGCTATTTTAGATAATGTTAAAGAGTTAACAAAAAATATATCTATTGAGCAAGTTGAAAATTATTTGGAATTTTATAGAATTGAAGGAACATCTATTGTTTTAAAAGAATATCAACAAAGAGCAGTAGATAATTTAGACAAAATACTTGAAAATAAAAAATTTGCTTCAGTAATATTACCAACGGGAGCAGGAAAAACTTTTGTAGAAATTGCAGAAATGCTAAAGCCAAAGTATTCAGGAAAAAAAATATTATGTTTAGCTCCTTCACGCGAAATATTACAACAAATGCAGGATTATTTAGTAGAATATGTTATAGGAAGAAAAGGCTCTTTGGGAAAAACAAATGCAGAAATTGTCAAAGAACATTTCCCAAATTTAGAATTAGCAACTTATGCGGGACTAAAAGGAAAGGGCACTGAGGAATTAAAAAATGCTAAATATGATTTGATTTTTTTAGATGAATTACATAGAATAGGAGCAGAAAATTGGGGAAAAAATGCTGATACTTTATTGAGTTCACAAGAAGAAAATACAAAGATTATTGGTATAACTGCAACACCAGTTAGAGATAGAGAAAAAGATGCTTCTAAAAATCAGAAAAGGAACATGGCAGATGAGGTTGCTTTAAAATTAGGATATACTGAAGAAGAAATAAGAGAAGGCAAACATATTGCTATAAAAATGGATTTAATAGATGCTATAAGAAATGGTATTGTAATCAATTTAAAAACAGTATCTTGTGAATATACATTAAAATATAATAGCCGTTTTACAGAACTTTTAGGAGAAATATCACAAATTGATGATGAAGAAGCAAGAAATAGAAGCTTAAGAAAATATAATGCTTTAAGACGTGAAATTGATAATGCTTCTGGAATATCTGAGATATTACAAGAAAGCTTAAAAAAAGGTAGAAGATATATTGTTTTTATGCCAGTATCTACTAGTAGTTTATATGGCGATGAAGATGAAGTTAATTTAAAAAAAGGAAAAAAAGTAAGTACTGATTTTAGATGTAAAAAAATAAAAGACCAATTAGCGAAGTGGTTAGGTAATGAAGGACTAGAATTTTATTCAATGTTTGGAAGTTATTCTAATAAAAGGAATTTGAATGAATTACATGGATTTGAAAATTCTAAAACTGATAACATAAAATTTATGTTAGTAATGAATAAATTAAATGAAGGAGTTCATGTAAAAGGCGTAAATGGAATTATATGGCTTAGAGCATTAGACAGGGATTCTGCAATACTTCTTCAACAACAAATGGGTAGATGTATAGTAGCTGTAGATGAAAATCATCCTTTACCAGAAGATGAAATTCCTATAATAATAGATTTTCCAAATAATTTAATGATGGTAAATTTATATAATGAGGTAAATACTTATTCAAAACTTGATGATATAGAAATGCTTAGAGATATAAGGGATTGGGTTGAATATCATAATGGATATTTGCCTGATATTAATAGTACTGGTAAAGAAGAAGTTAGAAAAGCAATAACTTTAAAAAGAATACAAGCAAAATATAAAAAATATTTATATGAAAGCTTTGATGTGCTAGAAGAAAGTGAAAAAAAACGAATAGAAGAAATTATTGCTTTAGGAGAAGAATTTGATTTATGGAATTTAATCTTACCAGATAAAATAGATGAGAATGGAAAAAGTATTTCTTTAGAAGAATTAACCAATATTGATGTGTTTAAATTAACAGGAAAATTAAGAATGTTAACAGAACTTGAAAATGAAGTTAGACTGGAAAGATCAAGAGGAGGAGTAGTTGAAAATGTTTTAAAAGTTGCTAGAGTTTTATATGAAAATGGTGTAGATTTGTCAAAAGTTCAAACTTGTAAAAGAGATGAAAATAATAAAAACTATTATTACTTACTGTCAGAAATTCCGTATAGTGGTGATGTTAATATAGAAAAAATAATAGCTGAAAATAATTTAGATCCAAATTTTGAATTTGGACTAGGAATTAGAAAAGTTAGAGATGCTTATAATGGAACTTCTAATCTTAGAATAACAGAAAGCTCAAGAAAAGATGCGGAAAAATTTGGTATTGTAAATCCAGACCCAGAAAAAAGTGTAATAGCTAAAACATTAAAAGTAGCAAGAATATTACATAGAGCAGGAGTAGATTTAAGTATAATTTCATTAAATAGAGGAATTGATGGAAAAACAAGACCAATATGTTTAAGTGAAATTCAGCAAGAAGGGATAGATATTAATAAAATAATAGAAGAAAATGATTTAGATCCTAGATTTGAATATGGAAGAGGAGTTATAGTATTAAGGGCAACATATAACGGAACAAGAAAAAATAAAATAACAGAAAGTGAAAAAAGAGAAGCTGAGAGTTTAAGATTGGTAAAATTAGAAAAAAATATAACAGTTGTAGAAAGAACTTTACGAGTTGCTAGAATATTAAATGCAGAAGGAGTAAATTTAGAAAAAATAGAACTTGGAAAAAAACAAGATAATGGAAAATTTCATTATTTTCTTTTAAGTGAGTTATCAGATCAAATACAAGGTCTTGATGAAATAATTTCTAAATATAATTTAGATTCTAATTTTGAATTTGGTAGTAATTGTACAAAGCTTAGAAGAGCTTATAGGGGAACGGGTACATCAGCAATAACAGAAAGCCAAAAAAGAGAATCAGAACTTTTAGGACTAGTAAAAAAGGAAAATAGCACTTATCAAGAAGTAATAGAATGGTTAGATAGGTATAATCAAATGCCAAGAGGTTCTTTAGGCAGAAATGGTGTTGTTATAACTAAAAGAGAGGATATGACTGAAGAAGAGCAGCGTGAATTAAATTTATATTCTAGATGGAGAGAGAGTAGAGAAAATAAAATACTTATAGAATATATAGGTAAACCAATAGAAGATGTGCCAGAAGAATACAGAGAAAAAATAAAAGAATTAAGAGCCCGCGGATTAGGACTTCAGAAAAAAACTTTAGAAGAAGAAATGCTAGAGTGGTTAGAAAGTCATAATGGGCAGATGCCAAGACTTGTAATTTATAGAGAAGGAAGAAAGATTTTGGTATCAGAAATGAGTGAATCTGAAAAAGAAGAATGTAGATTACGTGCAAGATGGAAAAATAGTAAAGAAAGAAAAGTTATTAGTGAATATGCTGGAAAGACTTTAGAAGAAGTTCCAAAAGAATATAGAGGGTTAGTAGAAAGATTTAAGAATGCAGTAAAATCAGAAACAGCCGAAAAAAAGGTCCTTGAAATAGCTAGAAGATCAGTTGTAGAACAAATAGCAAATAATAGTAATGTAAGAACTGAATTAGGACAAGAATTAGTTTTACATAACGATAATGTACCAGAAAACTAAATACTTAAAGTCTTAAAAACTGATATAAGTATAAGCTTAAAATTGCTAGAATAGTATTGATTTTTTGGCATTTTAATGATATAAGATAAGAGTATAAAATAAAAGGAGGAGTTATGGGCTTTTTTGATAAATTAAAACAAGGATTAGGAAAAACCAAAAACTCTATTGATGAAAAAATCAATAATGTATTCAGCGTTTTTAGAAAAGTTGATGAAGAGCTTTTAGAAGAATTAGAAGAAGTTTTAGTAATGTCTGATATTGGAATGGAAACTTCTGTAAAAATCATTGATGAATTAAGAAATAGAATAAAAAAAGAAAAAATAGAAGATGAAGAGCAAGTAAAAATGGCTTTAAAAGATATTATGAAAAACATACTAGATATTGCAGATCCTAAATTAAATTTAGAAACAAAACCATCAGTAATATTAGTAGTTGGAGTAAATGGAGTTGGAAAAACCACCTCAATAGGAAAGATTGCTAATAATTTGGTAAAAGAAGGAAAAAAAGTGGTTGTTGCAGCGGCTGATACTTTTAGAGCGGCTGCAGTAGAACAACTTGAAATTTGGGCAAGTAGATCAGGAAGTGTAATAGTAAAAAAAGAAGAAGGAGCAGATCCTGCATCAGTAGTTTTTGAAGCTATTACAAAAACTAAAGAAATAGATGCAGATGTATTAATTATAGATACTGCCGGAAGACTTCACAATAAGAAATATTTAATGGACGAGCTTTTTAAAATAAAAAAAGTAGTGGAAAAAGAAATGCAAGAAGCAAGCAAAGAAGTTTTATTGGTGCTAGATGCAGAAACAGGTCAAAATGCTATTTCTCAGGTAAAAGCATTTAAAGAAACTACAGATATAACAGGTTTAGTTCTTACAAAACTTGATGGAACAGCTAAAGGTGGAGTAGTTTTAGGAATAGTAGCGGAAAATCAAATTCCAATTAAATTTATAGGTGTTGGAGAACAAATAGATGATATGCAAATATTTAACTCAGAAGAATTTTTAGATGCAATTATTTAGAAAGGAAATTGAAAAAATGAAAGCTGATAAAAACATAAAAAATAACCAAACTAAAGATAAGAAAAAAAGCAAATTTAACATAAGAACAATACTCGTTTTAGCAGTTCTTGCCATTTTTATAATTGCAAGTGTAATATCTTTAAGAGCAGAATATTTAAATATTATTGGTATTGGCTCAGATTATGAAAGTGTTTTTTATCAAAAAATTCAAAACAAGTATATATTATTTGGAGTAGCATTTGTTCTAATTTATATATTTATATATATAATAAATATATTTAATAGAAAAGGATTAAAAAAATTCTTCATAGAAGAAAAAAAAGAAATGCCAAAACTTCCAAATAAAAGCTTAAGTATAGTAATGGCATTGATTGGTGGAATTATAGGTTCAAATATATTGTCAGATAAATTTGCTATATTTAATAATGCAGCACAATTTGTTACAACAGATCAAATTTTTGGCGCAGATATTGGATATTACATGTTTTCATTACCATTTATTCAAAGTTTATTAATTTTCATTATTGAAATTTTAGTTGTTACAATTATCTATATTGCAATTTATTATGTTGTAACTTTAAATGTTTGTTTTGATGGTGTAGATGGAGAAACACTAAAAAAGAATACTTTTGTAAAACAAGAAATATTTGTAGTAGTTTTAATAACAATAGTTTTTGCAATATATATTTTTGTAGGAGCACAAAATATTTTAACAGGAAGTATGGTTTCAATAGGAGATGAAACTAAAATAGAATTAGTAGGTGCTGGAAAATCAGATGTAACAGTAAAATTATGGGGATACAGAATATTTAGTTTTGTAATTGTAATAGCAGTTTTAAGATTATTAAAATATATAAAGAAACAAAATTTTAAACAATCAGTTATTTCAGTAGCAATAGTGCCAGCATATCTGATGTGTTTGTTTGTTGTTATGATATATTTCCAAACTATTCATGTAGGAAATAGTGAATTAGATAACGAAAAAGAATATATAGGGTATAATATCAGAAATACTAAGACCTCTTATGGAATAGATATAGATCAACAAAATATAGATAATTATAAAGCAATAACATCAGAAGAAGTAACAAAAAATCAAGATGTAATAAATAATATTCCATTAATAACAGAAAACGTAACAGAAAAAGCGGTTACAGAACATCAAGAAAATAGTGTATATTATAATTATGAAAACTCATTTTTAGCAGTATATACAATAAATAAAGAAAATAAATTAGTTTATATAACACCACGCGAAATTTTAACAGATTCAAGTATTAGTTATAATAATAGAACATTAAGATATACACATGGATATTCACTTGTAGTAAGTACTGCAACAGATTCTGATAATGATGGATATGCAGAATATTTATTATCAGATTTTACAAGCGAAAATAATTTAAATATAAAACAACCAAGAATTTATTTTGGTTTAGATACTAATAGTACAATAAAAGTAAATACTAACTTCGGAAAAGAGTATGATTATCCAATAACGCCAACAACATACAAAGAAAATATATATGATGGAGAAGCAGGATTAAAATTAGGATTTTTAGATAGACTAGTTTTAGGTATTAGTGAAAAGGATATTAAATTAGCTTTTTCTAAAGACATAACAAATGATACAAAGATTATTTCTAAGAGAAATATTATAGAAAGGGCAAAAACTATTTTTCCAGATGTATTATATGATGAAGAACCTTATTTAGTAATAAGTTCAGAAGGGAAACTTGTATGGGTATTAGATGCGTACACCAGATCGTCATCATATCCATATGCTCAAACAACAGTTATAAATATAAAAGGATATAAAGAAAAAATTAATTATATAAGAAATTCGGTAAAAGTATTAATAGATGCTTATGATGGAACAACAACTTTTTATATTACAGATGAATCAGATCCAATTATAATGACTTATAAAAAGATATATCCAGATTTGTTTACAGAAAAAGAATTCCCAGAAGATATAGCAAATCACACAATATATCCAGAATTTTTATATAAAATTCAAGCTGAAATGATTAATTTGTATCATGATATAAGTGAAGATACTTTATATAGAGCAGATGATATTTGGCAAACAACCAAAACGCCTTCAGCTACAGCAAATGTAGCAGGAGGAAATATGGATCCATATTATACAATGTTAAAAACAATGGACAATGAAAAACCAGAGTTAGGACTTGTTTCAACGTTTAATAAATATGGAAAACAAAATATTATATCATATTTAGTTGGAACTGTAGAAAATGGAAAGCCAAAACTATCATTATATAAATTTAGTTCAGAAAGTAATGTTGTTGGAATAATACAACTTAATAATCAAATCGAACAAGATGCCACAATATCAGAAGAACTAAAAGCTTTAAATACTACAGGAACTAAGTTAATAAAAGAAATGATAATAGTGCCAATAAATAAATCTCTACTATATGTAGAACCAGTATATCAAGTAATGGTAAATGGAGATAGTGAGATACCTGTTTTGAAAAAGGTTATAGTTGCATCAGGAAATACAGTTGCAATAGGAGATAGTTTAGAAACAGCTATTGCAAACTTGTTTAATGATGACTATGCAGTAGATTTAGATATAGTAAATACAGATGATATTATGGCTATAATGGATTCAGTTATAAAAGCTAATAATAATTTAAAAGAATCTTTAAATTCAAATGATTTTGAAATGATAGGAAAAGATATTGCAAGATTACAAAGTATAATTAATCAATTAGAGACTGCAAGACAAGCAGAACTTGAAAAAGAGGATAAAGAACGAGAAGAAAATAGTAATGAAACAAATGAAAACATAGTAAATAATATAGAAAATACAACAAATACTGACAGAACTCAAAATACAGTAAATTCGGCTAGAAATGAAAGTGTTTCATCAAATACAATAGGAAGATAAATAAAATTACTAAATTTAGAAGGCTATATGTTATAAAAAATAAAAATATTATTTAAATATGGATATTACAAAAATCAGAGTATGATTTAAATATATTATAAAAATCCGAAAGAGAAGGTAAAAAATATGAATTTAGCAAATAAATTAACTATTTTTAGAATGATATTAGTTCCAATATTTGTTATAGCAGGATATTTAGGAATCATGGAAATAATAACAGGAGAATTTTTAGGATTGCCAAGTTATTTCTGGATAATGAACATTATTTTTATAATTGCTGCTATAACAGATAAATTAGATGGGTATATTGCTCGTTCAAGAAATCAAGTTACAACTTTTGGAAAATTTTTAGATCCGCTTGCTGATAAAATTTTAGTTTTATCAGCACTTGTAATGTTAGTAGAATTTGGAAAGATCCCAGCTTGGATACCAGTTGTTGTACTTAGTAGGGAATTTATAGTATCAGGATATAGATTAATAGCTGTAGAAAAAGGTGGAAAAGTAATAGCAGCTTCAATTTGGGGCAAACTAAAAACAGTTACACAAATGTTAGCAATCATATTAATGTTTACAAATAAATTTAATTTCTTTGACTTTATGATTGCAACAACAAATAATGCAGAAGCAATAACAAGTAGCGTAAAAATATACATGTCTTCAGGAGAAATAGTTTTAAATGTTATTACTTCAATTCTTATGCTAATATCAGTAATAGCAACAATATTCTCAGGATATGATTACTTAAAAAATGGAAAAGATTTATTTAAAGAAGAAAAATAATAAAAATTCATATAAAAGTAAATTATTATAAAGAGGAAAACTAATGAATAAGAAAGATGCTAAAAAAAGAATAGAAGATTTAAGAGAAATTACAGCATATCATGCCAAAAAATATTATGATGATGATGCACCTGAAATCAGTGATTTTGAATACGATATGCTAATGTTAGAATTAAGAAATTTGGAAAAAGAATATCCTGAATTTATAGATAAAGATTCTCTTACACAGCATGTAGGAGGAACTGTAAAGGAAGGATTTGAGAAAGTAGAACATGAAATACCTCTTTTAAGTTTGCAAGATATATTCAATTTTCAAGAATTAGATGAGTTTGATGAAAGAGTGAGAAAAGCACTTGAAACATATAAAGAAGAAACAGAAGAAAATGAACAATTAGATTTACTTCAAGATGAAAATAATAAAAAAAGTGAATTAAAATATGTTGTTGAAACTAAAATAGATGGGTTATCAGTAGCACTTGAATATAAAGATGGAATCTTTGTAAGAGGAGCGACAAGAGGAAACGGACAAGTAGGAGAGAATATAACAGAAAATTTAAAAACAATAAAACATATTCCTAAAAAATTAAAAGAACCAATAAATATCACAGTAAGAGGAGAAGTATTTATTGGGAAAAAAGAATTTGACAAAATGAATGAAGAAAGACAAGCTAATGAGGAAAGTTTATTTGCAAATGCAAGAAATGCAGCAGCAGGGTCTTTAAGACAATTAGATAGTGAAATTACAGCTAAAAGACCACTAGATATATATATTTTTAATGTACAAAAATCTGAAAATATAGAATTTTCATCACATGAAGAATCTTTGGAATATTTAGAAAAACTAGGGTTTAATGTAAATCCAGTAAAAGTTTTGTGTAGTAGTATTCCAGAAGTTATAGATGAAATTAAAAAAATTGGAGAAAATAGAGAAAAATTAAGTTTTGGAATAGATGGAGCAGTTGTAAAAGTAGATGATTTAAAATTTAGAGAGTTTTTAGGAACAACATTTAAAACACCGAAATGGGCTGTAGCATATAAATACCCTCCAGAGAAAAAAGAAACCATATTAAAAGATATTATTTTTCAAGTAGGAAGAACAGGTGCAATAACACCAATGGCTGTGCTTGAACCAGTAAGAGTTGCAGGTTCAACGATTTCTAAAACCACACTTCACAATGAGGATTTCATAAAAGAAAAGGATTTAAAAATTGGAGATAGAGTTTTAATACAAAAAGCAGGAGATGTAATTCCAGAAGTAGTAAAAGTATTAAAAGAAAAAAGAACAGGCGGAGAAAAGGATTTTAAGATGCCAACGAAATGTCCAGTATGTGGAGCAGATGCAGTAAGAGAGGAAGGAGAATCAGCTGTTCGTTGTATAGGAATAGAATGCCCAGCAAAACAATATAGAAATATTATTCATTTTGCATCAAGAGAAGCAATGAATATAAAAGGTTTAGGAGATAACATAATAGAAGAATTATTAAATAGAGGGCTGATAGAAAATATTGCAGATATATATAATTTAACATTAGAAGAAATTGCATCACTTAAAAAGAATGGAAAGAAATTTGCACAAAATTTATTAGATAGTATTAATGCAAGTAAGAAAAATGAATTTTATAGAGTGATAAATGGATTTGGAATAAGACATATTGGAGTAAAAAATGCTAAACAATTAGCTAAAAGATTTGGAGATATTAAAAAACTTCAAGAAGCAAGTTATGAAAGTTTGGTTCTTATGGAAGATATGGGAGAAGTGATGGCAGATAGTGTATATGAATTTTTCTCTCAGGAACAAACTAAAGATTTAATAGAAAAATTAAAATCTGCCGGAGTTAATATGAAACAAGAAAAAACTAAAGGAACAGATACAAGATTTGATGGAATGACTTTTGTATTAACAGGAGGATTAGAAAATTATTCAAGAAAACAAGCAGAGGAAATAATAGAGAATTTTGGCGGAAAAACTTCATCTTCTGTATCAAAAAATACAAGTTATGTTTTAGCAGGAGAAGATAGTGGAAGTAAATTACAAAAAGCACAAAGTCTTGGAATAAAAGTAATAAATGAACAAGAATTTTTAGATATGATAAAATAATAAAAAAATTTTAAATATTTTTTCAAAAAAATATAGATATAATATAAATTTATGATAAAATAATTACGAAGTATTAGTTTTAAAAATAAAAAAAACTTAAGAAAAAGGCATTTAGAATTTTATTAATATTGTATATAATAAAATGTTATATAAAAACTAAATTCAAAGGAAGGAATAAAAGAAAAATGAAAGAAGTAACAAATGAAAGATTTAAAGTACATGATACAATAATATCATGGGCATGCATGATTTGGGCGGTATTATCAATCGCATTAATGTGTTATTTTACAGGAGAAAATCAAGTAACATTTTCAATAATGACTTGTGGACAATTATTTTTAGTGTTAGGAGTTATTGCATTAGCTAGAAAACAAATGACAGGAGGAATATTTACAATAACAGGTTTAGCGTGTATTATTCTTCCAGCTATTAATGAATGGGCACCATTATTTAATAAAGGATATTCTACAAACTATTTTCTACCAATATGTCTTTCAGTAGGAATAGGAATTGTTGGATTAACATTACTTATAATTCCAGGAGTACTTGAAGATATATCTCAAAGAAGATGTAAAAAAGTTGTACAAGCAGAATGTATTGATTTAAAAAGTGTAGAATTATCAAATGGAACAGAAGCCTTTGCTCCAGTATATCAATATACATATAATGAACAAGTATATGATAAATGTACAGAAAAATATAGAACAAATCAAGTACCAACAGTAGGAGATAAGATTGAATTTAGAATAAATGAGAAAAAACCAGAAGAAGTTTATATGCCAGTTCCAAAATCATCTTTAATGATTATATATATTGTAGGTGTAAGCTTTTTCATAACAGGAGTAGGAATGTTAATGACATTACTTGGCTAAAATTTGAAAGGAATACATAAAGGTGGAAGAAAAGAAATATACTTTTGAGATGTTTTGGGAAGATTTAGATAATGGATATAAGATATATTATAATTATTTAAATTGCAGATATTTAATTTATAAATTAACAAAAAATTGTTATAAAAATGAATTAATAAATGCACCAGAGAAGTGTCCACATCAAAAAAATGCGATATATACACTAAAAAGAGTAAAAGAAATATTTCCTTTTATGGAAGAAATGGAATATGACACTGGTTTAAATTAAAGCAGTTTGGGGGAAAAAGACTTGGAAAATATTTTAAATCCAAATTTAACACGTGATGAAGAAATTGAAGAAGTATCATTAAGACCACAAAAGCTAAGTGAATATATAGGACAAAATAAAGTAAAAGAAAATATGAAAATATATATAGAAGCTGCTAAAAAAAGAGGAGAAGCTTTAGACCATGTTTTACTATATGGGCCACCAGGTCTTGGAAAAACAACACTTTCAAATATTATAGCAAATGAATTAGAATCTAATATAAAAATAACTTCTGGTCCAGCAATAGAAAGGCCAGGAGACTTAGCAGCACTACTTACTAATTTAGCTGAAAATGATGTTTTATTTATAGATGAGATACATAGATTAAATAAAAATATAGAAGAAATTTTATATCCTGCATTAGAAGATTATTGTGTGGATATAGTTATAGGAAAAGGTTCAACTGCAAAATCTATAAGACTAGATTTGCCAAAATTTACTTTAGTAGGAGCAACTACAAGAGTAGGCTCACTATCAACTCCACTTAGAGATAGATTTGGAATAGTAGAAAAATTAGAACTATATTCAGTAAAAGATTTGACAACAATTATAGAAAGATCAAGTAGGCTACTAAATATAGATATTACAAAAGATGCTGCAACAGAACTTGCGAAAAGATCTAGAGGGACACCAAGAATTGCAAATAGATTGTTAAAAAGAGTAAGAGATTATGCTATAGTTTTAGGAGATGGAAATTTAAGCCTAGAGATAACAAAACTAGCATTAGAAAAATTAGATATTGATGATTTGGGATTAGACAATACAGATAGAAAAATATTAGAAACAATAATATATAAGTATTCGGGAAGAGCTGTTGGAGTAGAAACATTAGCAGCAACTTTAAATGAAGAAGTAGAAACAATAGAAGATGTATATGAGCCATATTTAATGCAAATAGGATTTTTAGCGAGAACACCAAGAGGAAGAGTAGTAACAGCTAGTGGATATGATCATTTAGGAATAAAATTCGAATAGATATTTTTAAAAATAATGTACATAATGACTTATTAGAGCATTTAATAATAAAATTTTGTGGCAAAGTCACTTAGAAAATATTATTTGCTTTTTTGTAAATAAATTTAAGTTAGGGAATTAAGAATGAAAAAAGTTATAATAATTGGGGCTGGACCAGCTGGATTAACAGCTGGCTATGAACTTATAAAGGACAATAATAAAGAATATGATGTAACTATATTAGAAGAAACAGAAGAGATAGGTGGAATATCAAGAACAGTAAAGTATAATGGAAACAGAATGGATATAGGAGGACACAGATTTTTCTCAAAAGACAAAGAAGTAATGGACTTTTGGGAAAGATTAATGCCTATTCAAGGAGAAAACTCATTTGACGATGAGAAATTGGGAAGAGAAAAACCATTAAAAAAAGGAGGTCCAAACCCAGAAAAAGAAGACCATGTAATGCTTGTAAGAACTAGAGTATCAAGAATATATACATTGAATAAATTTTTTGATTATCCAATAAGTTTGAAATTACAAACATTTACAAACATGGGATTATTTAGAACAATAAAAGCAGGATTTAGTTATTTAAAATCAATATTTGTAAAAAAGAAAGAAGATTCTCTAGAGAATTTTTATATTAATAGATTTGGAAAAGAACTATATGGATTGTTTTTTGAAAAATACACATATAAACTATGGGGAAGGCATCCAAAAGAAATATCAGCAGATTGGGGAGCTCAAAGAGTAAAAGGACTTTCAATTACAGCTGTTATAAAAGATGCTTTTTCAAAAATTTTTGGATTTAAGAAAAACGGAAAGGGCGAAACATCACTAATAGAACAATTTTGGTATCCAAAATATGGTCCAGGTCAACTTTGGGAAACTTTAGCTGAGAAAGTACAAGAAAATGGAGGAAAAATTCAAAAAGGATATTCAGTTAAGAAAATAAATATAGAAAAAAATAAAGTAGTAAGTGTAGAATGTGAAGTAAATGGAAAATTAGAAATAATAGAAGGTGATATATTTATTTCATCAATGCCAGTAAAGGATTTGGTAGAAGGCTTTAAGGGAGAAAAAATACCTAAAAGCATAGCTGAGATTGCATCTGGATTACCATATAGAGATTTTCAAACTGTAGGTGTTTTAGTAAAAAAATTAAACCTAGAAAATAAAACAAAAATGAAAACTTTAGGAAATATAATTCCTGATTGTTGGATATATGTACAAGATCCAAGTGTAAAATTTGGAAGAATACAAATATTTAATAACTGGTCACCATATTTAGTAAAAAATCCAGAAGAAACAGTATGGATAGGACTAGAGTATTTTTGCAATGAAAGTGACGAATATTGGAATATGTCTGATGAGGAATTTGTAAAACTCGCAATAAAAGAATTAGAAGATAAAAAAATAATAGATAGTAAAGATGTATTAGATACACACAGAGAAAAAGTAAAGAAAGCATATCCAGCATATTTTGATACTTATGAGAACTTTGATAAAGTTATAGAATATTTAAATAAATTTAGTAATTTATATTGTGTAGGAAGAAATGGACAACATAGATATAATAATATGGATCATTCAATGGCAACATCATTTGAAGCAGTAAAAAATATAAAACAAGGAATAGAGACTAAAGATAATATTTGGAATGTAAATACAGAAAAAGAATATCATGAGGAAAAATCTAATTAAATGAGATTAAGTAGAAAAAAGCATATGAATAGTAAGGGAAAAAAATGAATAAAAAATATTTTATAATATTAATAGTTGCATTAGTTTTAGAAGTAATTGTTTTTAACATTACTTCTTATTGCAATTTATTTGGAAAATATGCAAAAAGAACTTATAATTCAGATGGTTTAGCTAAAAAGCAAAGTAATTTAGAAAATAATTATAATGGTAATTTACAATTAAAATATTATGGTGAAGACGAAGAAAGAATTTTTATTCAAGTCCCAAAAATAAATGAAAAAACAGTATCTGTGAAATTAGAATTAAAAGATATAGAAGATGTAGTAGAATATCAAGTATATTTTGAAGATGAGACAAGTACAGAATATCAAAGTTTAGTATCAAAAAAGTATATTCCAAGTTATGAAAAATCAAAATATATGCCGTTATATTTATCTGGAAAAACAGAATCTTTAATAATAGTTTTAAATAAAGACTTATATGAAAATGTAGATAAAGTAATAATAAACGAAAATATTCCATTTGAATTTAATTTTATAAGATTTACATTAGTGTTTGGAATTTTAACATTTATTTATTCTTTAAAAAATGCAAAGATATTTAATAAAGAATATTCAGTAAAAGATTTAAATCAAGAAATTATATTAATATCAATAATAGCAGTGCTTTTTGCACTACTTGCTTGGATAAATAATTTTTCAACAAATGTTACAGAAGCAAATTTTTATAGTCATGACTTTGTAGAGGCTTTATCTAAAGGTCAATTTCATTTATTAAAAGAGCCAACAGAAAAATTTTTAAATTTAGAAAATAAATATGATGCATTTGCAAGAGGAAGTACAGGCATACAAAGAGATGTAGATTATATGTGGGATACAGCATATTACAATGGAAAACAATATGTATATTTTGGAATATTACCTGCATTAATATCTTTCTTGCCATTTTTCTTAATTACAAAAAAATACTTGGAAATACCAATTGTAGTATTTATATTTTCAATGTTAATTTTTGTTTTATTTAAAGAAATATTATTAAAAATTTTGAATATGTTTTTTGAAAAAATACCATTTAAGTTTGTAGTATACTTTTTAATAATAATATGTTCTGGAAGTTCAATTTTGTATGCTAATGGAATGGCAAGAGTATATGAATTAGTAATAGTTGCAGCTGTATATTTTTCTTTACAAGGAATATTTTTTATATTAAAATCATTTGAAAATGAAAAAAATAAATATTTAAATATATTTTGGGGCTCACTGTTTTTATCATTATCAGTTGCTTGTAGACCAACAGCACTTCTTGTATCACTTATAATAGTTCCATATTTAATATATTTACTTATAGAAAATATAAAGCAATTAAAAACAAACAAAAAGCCATTAATAAAACTAACAATAAGTGTAGGAATTCCATACATAACTGTAGGAATTGCTTTAATGATATATAATTACATTAGATTTGGAAATATATTTGAATTTGGAGCTAAATATCAAATTACAATAAATAATATGCTAGCTTTAAGTAATAGATTAGCAACAATTCCTATGGGAATAATAACTAACTTTTTCAGCATACCAAATTTTATACCAGATTTTCCATTTATTACAAATCACAACAAATTAATTAATTTTTATGGATATTATTATATTGAAAATATGATAGGTGGGTTATTTATAATAGCACCAATATGCTTTTTAAACTTTTTTATAATAAAAATAAATAAAAAAATTGAAAACAAAAAATTAAAAATTATAATAAATAGTTTAACTATAATAGGATTACTTCTTGCAATAGTAAGTATAGCAATGGCAGGAAGTAGTCAAAGATATTTAATAGATTACTCATGGATGTTAATTTTATCAGGAATATTAATATTTATGTGGTTATATAGTTATTTTAAAAGCGAAGAAGCAAAAAAGATTTTAAATTACTTTTTAGCAATAATTACAATTTATATGTTTTTAGTAGGTTTATCAAGTGGGATTTTATCTGAAAAAAGTTATATGGAAAGACATTCACCAGAAGAATATTATAAAACAAAATACATGATATGCTTTTGGGAATAGAGGAGAAAAATGAATTTTATTGATAGTATAAGAATTAGAATTAACCCTAATATTATTGATACTTTTAGTGTAGAAAAAATAGATGCTAAAACTGTAACCTATGCTATTAGACATGGTTATAGTTTTAATTCTGATACTTTAGAAAAATTCATATCTTTTAATAATTATAGGTCAAGATTTAGAAATGAAGGAGAAGTTTTTGAATATTTAAAATCAAAACTTGTAAGCGGAGCAGAAGACTTTAAATTAGAAGATTTCTTTATTTTATATAATTCTAATAGTAATGATAGATGCATTGAGATGATAAAAGATGATGATGATTTGTCAGCATTCATGATAGAACAGTTAGAGAAATGTATGACAAGTTATTATTTAAAAATAGAAGATGTTATTCAAATAATTGATGGCAAAGAAGGTTTAATAGATGAGGCTTTACAAAAAGTTGATTTATTAAGAAAGAGTATAGAATTTAGCGAGTTTGCTGAATATATTGCAAAAGTTAAAACCCCACAAGAATTAGCAGATATTCAAATAAGAGATTCTAAAATAGATGAAGCATTTATTACATCTGGAAGTCCTGAAAATATTATGCAATTATTCGGAATTTTTAATAAAGATGATTTTTCTAAATTTAGTGATTTATTGCAAAAAGCAGTAGAAGAAAATATAGAACAATATATTCCATATTTGGATAGATTAGATGAAGTTTTTAGTTTGCAAACCAAACAAAGCTTTATAACACAAGAAATGAAAACTAAAACAATGAATTACTTAAAAGCGAATAATATTTTATATAGTGAAGAAGTTCCTAAATTTGCTTTAAGTGATAATGATTATATTGTGCAGTGTTTGCTTCAGGATCCTACTAATATTTTAAAAATGCCGAGGAAATTTGTTTTAGGGAATTATCCAGAAGAGGCTAGAAAAATTGCAGATAAAATAAAAGATGAACAAATAAAATTTGAAGGAGAAATACCAGAAGATTATTTGTTTCAAAGAGCCATATTTGAGAATATTGTTTCTGTTAATCCAGAATTATTAAATATGAGAATTAATTTAGGATCTTTAAATGTTTTTACAAAAGGAATGCAAGATGAAGAAGTTATTGATTATTATAAAAAATTAGGAGTTCCTTTTAATAGAGAAACTGTTAGAGAAAATAATTTTTTATCTGTATTAGAATGTTTAAGAAATGATTATATGACATTAGAAGATACAAAAAAGGAATTTACAGAAGATGAATATAAAAAAATATATGAAGAGTTAAAAGGAAAAATTAAACCAGAAGAAATCTTACAAAGCAGATTTTTAACTCAAAATCCATATTTTGTAAAAGACATATTAAGAAGTGGATTAGATTTAAGTAGTGTTAATTTTCAGGCAACAAGATATTATGAAAAGTTTTATTTAGAGTTAAAATTTATAGCAATAGAAAATGGAGTAAGCATTCCAGAACCAAAAAAATATGATGATATAATAAGATTTACAAAAGAAGATGAAATATATATTCATTTAGATAGTACTGAAAGTATAGAAAAGGGACTTGAATATTTAGCAAAAATGCGGGGCAAAACAAGATTTGCTTGTAATGCTAGACCAAGGAAAATTTGATGAATTTGTTATTAGTGATAATATAGATTTTTTTGAGGAATTAGCAAAAAGAAATATTAATATAAATTTTAAATATAATACGGGAAAAGAAAAATTTTCTTTAGAAGATGTTTTACATGTTGAACATTTTATGCAAGATGCAGCAGAAGACATAAAAAGTAAGAATTTTAGCCCATTAGAAGAGCTTATAGCAGTATATGATATTGCAAAAGTATTTAAGGAATTCAAAGATGCTCCATCTGAATTTCTTTCAGAATCAAGATCTTTATATGAATACTTAAATAATGAATATATGGTTTGCGCAGGATATTCAGACTTAATAGTAAATTTAGGACATAGATTAGGAAATCCATATAGTGAAATTGGATTAGCAGTTAACGGAGATGGAAAAGAAGTTACGGAATATCATTCTAGAAATTATGTTAATATAGTTGATGTTAAATATGGAATTGATGGATTTTATGCGTTAGATGCAACTTGGGAACAATCAGGAAGATTAGGATATGGTAAAAGTGAAGCAACAAAAAGTACATACAGAGAGTTTCTACTAACAACAGATGAAGGAAGGAATAACTCTGATCCATTTAACAAAATAGATATTTATTCTTATGATCCTTTTTTTACATGTGAAACTCCACAAGAATTAAGAGAAAATTTAGAAGCTAGATTGGGTGGTTCTAATACACTATTTGAACAATTAAAAGTATTAGATCCAGAATTTTATCAAATTGCTTGTAAACTTGACTTATCAAAAGATGAAGATGCTAATGTTATTTTAGAATATTTAAAAAATAAAATAAATAAAACAGTTCCTAAAGAAAATTTATTAGATGCAATTATAGCAGTAAAAAGAAGCATATACGTAAATTATACAGAAAAAGATTTTGAAGATATGAAAATGGCATATTCTATTACTTCTCCATTTAGAAAAAATGATTTATTATCAAGGACCGAGTCTTTATATGGTGATAAATATGATGAATATATACAAAGAAGATATGAAGAAATAAAAAGTTCTACTATAAGTGAAGCTAAAAAAAGCAATCCAGAATTATTTATTTATAGTATAATAAATCCTAAAATGAAAGAAATGATTGAAGATGATAAAAGAGTTTTAGAGCACTTTTCTGGTAATAAAATGATAGTACGAGATAAAAGGTATATAGAGCAAATAAAAAGTAATTTAGATGAAATACAAGAAGCAGGATTTTCTATTAAAGAACCAGATGAATGTGGTGGAAATTTTTATATAACTTTTCCAGAAGACGATGAAAATGTGACTATAGAGCAAAAAATGGAAAATTTAGGAAAAAATAAAAAGACTTTATATAAAATCTTAGGATTAGAAGAAAAAGGAATAGTGCAAAGGCTAGGAGAAGAAACATTATTAGAACAATATGATACTATTGGAAAATTAGAAGTAAGTAATCAAATGTCAATAGATATCTTTCATGGCCGAGGTGTAGTTCAAAGTGCAGAAGAAAAGTTATAAAAGGGTAAAGATATGGTAAGTATTGAATATAAGAATGCTTATAGAGAAGTTTTAGAAATATTAAAATATATCTCTAAAGAAGAATTTAATAAAATTCCAAAAGAAGTAATTAGAAGTTTTGAAGAAAACGCAAATAATAATTACAATTTTTCTTATACTCCAAATAAGACTTTAGATGAGCAATCTGTATCTAAAACGGCTAAATATATAATTGCAATATTATTTAGAGATTATTGGGCAACACAAAAACAAAGAGAAAAAATATTAGAAAAAGAAAAATATGATTTAATAAAACTTGAAAAACAAAAAAGAGAAAAATATAATCCAGATGAAATTTTTAATAAAAATTTGATTATAAGTAATAAAGACGAGCAATTAATGAAAGACAATATGGAAAATATTAAAATAAAAAATATTGAGCATAAGATAAATGATGCAGAAAATAAAAGTTACGATAGTAGTATTAATAAAAGTTTAGTAAAATATGAAGAAAATACAATATGGAATAAAATAAAGAGATTTTTAAAAGAAATTATAAATAGGAGTTAAAAAATGAAGTTATTAATGCATACTTGTTGTGCACCATGTAGTGTATATTGTGTAGACCACTTAAGGAATGAAGGAATAGAGCCAGTATCATATTGGTTTAATCCTAATATTCATCCATACATAGAATACAAAACAAGAAGAGATACTTTAATTGAATATTCAAAAATGATTAATTTAGAGTTAATTATAAATGAAGATTATGGTTTAAAAGAATTTTGCAAGAATGTATCAAATGATATTGAAAATAGGTGTAGTAATTATTGTTATAGAGTCAGACTAGAACAAACAGCAAAATTTGCAAAAGAAAATGGATTTGAAGCTTTTACAAGTACATTGTTTGTTAGTCCATATCAAAAACATGAGGTATTAAAAAGTGTATGTGAAGAGATGTCTAAGAAATATGATATAGAATTTTTGTATAGAGATTTCAGAGTGGGGTTTAGAGAAGGACAAGCAAAGGCAAGAGAATTAGGCTTATATATGCAAAAATATTGCGGATGTATTTTTTCAGAGGAAGATAGGTATTATGACAGGATTTTGAAAGATAAAAAGATAAATAGTTCAAAGTAGCAAAACCTAGTAAATAAATGTAATAAAGGATGTGATTTTTTTGGGAGCAGATGTTATAAGTTTAATTATTTTTGGAACATGTATAGTATTATATATTTGGAATAAAATTCCCAATTTTGTAGTTGCATTAGGAGGACTAACAGCAATGGTTCTTTTTAATGTAATTGAATTTAATAGTGGTTTTAAAAACTATGGAAGTTCAAATGTTATATTGATTTGTGGAATGATGATAGTTGGAAATGCTATAGTAACTACAGGACTTGCAGATTCAATAAGTAGAAAAATTTTAAAATTAACACGTAATAATGAAAAAGCATTAATTATTGTATTTTCATTTGTAACTTGTATAATGTCAGCATTTCTTTCAAATGTTTCTACTTTTACAATAGTGTTTCCAATATTATTAGCAATTTGTAAAAAAAATAAAAATATACATTTTATTAATGTTGTATTACCAATAGCAATAGCATCTATATTAGGTGGAACATTAACATTAATAGGCTCAACTACTCAAATTTCTGCTAGTGGAATTTATGAAGAAATTTTTGGAATAGAAAATGGATTTAAATTTAATACTTTTATAATTCCAGCAGGTATTATTTGTGTTGTTTTTCTTTTATATGTTGCTTTTGTTGGATATCCACTTGGCAAAAAAATATGGGGAAATAGAGAAGAATATGTTAATCCTGATATAGATAGTGAAGAAACAACTATTGATAACAAAAATGTAAAAAAAGAGTATTTAATGACAGTTATATTAATTAGTACAATTTTAGGCTTTATCTTTTCTGATAAAATTTGTTCAATTATACCTAGTTTTAATATTTCTCTTATAGCGGTAATTGCTGCTTTAATATGTATAATTACAGGGTGTATTGACAGTAAAGTTGCTGTAAAAGGAATAAATTGGAAAGAAGTAATATGGTTAGGGGCAACGCTAGGAGTGGCATCAGGGCTAAACAAAAGTGGTGGTGGAGAATTAATAACTAAAAAGATGATTGAAATTTTAGGGGAAAATATGTCACCAATAATATTTTTTAGTGCATTAGTGGCATTAACAATGTTTTTAACTCAATTCCAATCAAATAATGTTACTGTTAGTATTATGTTACCTGTCGTATGCTATTTAGTAGTAGGAATGGGATTTAATCCATATCCATTTGCAGTTGGAATAACTATTGCAGGGGAAATTGGAATTACAACTCCTTTAGCTCATACAGTAATGGGAATGGGGGTATGTGCAAATTATAAGTTTACAGATTACATTAAATATTCATTACCAATAGCTATACTTTCTTTAATAGTTTTAATATTAGTTATACCACAAATATGGGCTTTAACATAAAACAAGAATAATATAAAATTAAAAGGAAAATAAAAAGAATGAGAGATTTTGAAAAAATTAGTTTTGAACAATTTAAAAAAGATGTAGAAGATAATAAAAAATTATATGAAAGTATAAAAATTCCCAAAAGAGATTCTGAAGCTACTGCAGGATATGATATATGTATATTAAAAGATATAGAAATAAAACCAAATGAAATATTAAAAATACCAACAGGATTAAAAAGCTATTTTGAAAAGGATGAAGTACTTTTTTTAGTTGTTAGAAGTAGTATGGGATTTAAATATAATATAAGATTATGTAATCAAATAGGAATTGTAGATTCTGATTATTATAACAATAAGGATAATGAAGGTCATATCTGGTTAAAAATTCAAAATGAAGGAATAGAAACTGTAAATTTAAAAAAAGGTGAAGCAATAGTTCAAGGTATATTTGTAAAATATTTAACAACCAAAAGTGATGAAACTTTAAAATTAACTAGGAGAAGTGATTACTAATTAGTTAAATAAATATGGAAAGTAATGCAAATAAAAGCAGAAAGGATAAGATTTTAAGCAAGGATTATGAAAAGATTAAGATACAAAATAATAATATTTATTGTAGATGCGGTAGGAATGATATTAGAGTTAGTAGCTTCAAGATTAATTTCTCCTTATTTTGGAAGCTCAAATATAGTATGGACAAGTGTAATTGGAATAATATTATTAAGCACTAGTTTAGGAAATTATATAGGTGGAAAATTTGCAGATAAAGAAGAACAAAAAAATAAATTGAAAGTAGCTTTAATAGCTGCTTCAATGTTTGTGCTTATTATACCATTTATTCAGAAAGATATACTGATATTAATATCAAAATATATAAAAAGGGAAGAAATAGGAGCAATATTAACTTCAATTTTACTATTTTTTATACCATCTACGTTTTTAGGAATTGTAAATCCAATATTAATAAAACTAGAACTAGATTCCTTTGATAATGTTGGAAAAGTTACAGGTAGAATGTCTGCAATAGGAACTATAGGAGGACTAATAGGAACATTTTTAGGAGGTTTTATATTAGTTCCTAATATAGGAAGTATTTATATTTTATATGTTTTAAATATTATAGTATGTCTAATAATACCACTAGTTGAATTTAAATTAAAAGATATTATTAATATATACGTTATAATTTCAATAATAATATCAATAGTTTTTATGAATTTGTCATTAAATAAAAATAACAATAATTCAGATTTAGTATTAGATGGAAATCTTGAAAGTACAACAAGTTTAGATACACAATATGGAAGAGTTCTAATATATAATATGTATTTGGAAAATAATCTAGTAAGGATTTTAAATATAGATAGTGGGTATGAATCAGGAACTTTTTTAGAAGAGGGTAAGGTGAATGATTTAGTATTTAATTATACTAAATGTTATAATTTAATGTTTGATTGCAAAGAAGATATACAAGATGTATTATTAATAGGTGGAGCAGGATATTCATATCCAAAGTATTTTATAAGTCATTATGAAGATAAAAATATGGATGTAGTAGAAATTGATAAAGATATAACAGAAGTTGCTAAAAAGTATTTTTTTCTAGATAAATTAATAAAAGACTATGATTTAGAAAATAGTCATAGGTTAGGATTGATAAATTCTGATGGAAGAGTTTATTTAAATGAGAATTCCAAAAAGTATGATGCAATACTAAATGATGCTTTTTCAGGTACAAATCCAGCAAAAACATTAACAACAATAGAAGCAGTTACAAATATTAAAAAGTCATTAAATGAAGGTGGCGTATATTTAACAAATATTGTTGGTTCAATAGATGGTGGAAAAAATAGCAAATTTTTAAAAGCAGAAGTTAATACAATAAATCAGGTTTTTAAAAATGTGTATATTATACCAACTGAAAATAAGCCAGCAGCAAGTGTTATAAATAACATGGTAATTGCAACAGATAAGGATATTGAATTTAAAGATGCAATTAATATAGAAATTGATAAAAATGAAATAATAATAACAGATGATTACTGCCCAGTTGATAGTTTATTGCCAGAATTATAATTAGGAGGTAAAAGATGAATATTGAAATAGTTGGTACGGGAGCAATATATTCTAAGCATAATAGTGCATGTACACTAATAAATAATGATATGATAGTAGATTTTCCAAATGGAATTTTAAAACAGCTACTAAAAACAAATCATAATTTAGAGCAAATTGATAAAATGCTAATTACTCATTTTCATGGAGATCATACAGCGGATATTCCATTTTTATTAATGTATAAATTAAAAAAAGGTATAATAAAACCGACAACAATAATAGGTCCTATTGGACTTGAAAACAAAGTAAAACAGCTGTTTTGTGCATATGACTATGAATTTGAAAAAGTAGAAAAATTAGTAGAATTTATTGAATTAAATCCAAAGGATATAAAAGATGTTGGATATAAAATTGAAGCTGTAGAAGTAATACATAAAAAAGAAAAACCAGCTTCTGGCTATATAGTAGATGAAAAAATAGGTTTTACTGGTGATAGTTCACTATGTGATGGAGCAGAGTATATTATAAAAAATAGTGGTAATATTATAATTACAGATTGTTCTCATATTGAAGGTAATATTGCTCATTTAGGAATAGATAATTTATCATATTTAATAAAAAAATATAATAAAAAATTAGTTGCTACGCATATAAGAGACAATACAAGAGAAGTATTAGAAAAGATAGAATTAGAAAACCTATTATTAGTAGATGATGGAACAAAATTGAAAATATAATTAAATAATGACCTTGACAAATTAACTAAGAAAGTATAAAAGTATAATAGATAAAATTAAAAGGAAGAGAGAATATTTATGAAGTACAAGATAGCAGATATAGTAGTAGATTTTGACGCAAAATATGATATGTTAAAATCCCATGCAGAAAAATACATGATAAATACAAATGAAGCTCCTGAAATACAGGTAACAGATCAAGAAATGAATGATGAAAAAATTGCATTTTATCACTCAGATAACAAAGACTTACCAGTAACAGAAGGATTAGAATACCAATTTACTGGAAATGTATTCAATAAAAAACTAATTAATTTTAATGGTTGCTTTTTGCATTCATCAGCAGTAGTAGTAGATGGAGAAGCTTATCTTTTTTCAGCGCCATGTGAAACAGGAAAATCAACACATGCTTCACTTTGGTTAAAATATTTAGAAGATAAAAAACCATATATTATAAATGATGATAAACCAGCGCTTAGAATTATAGATGATGAAATATATGTTTATGGAACACCTTTTTCAGGGAAACATAACATTAGTGAAAATACAAGAGCGAAACTAAAAGGTATTTGCTTTATAGAACAATCACCAGAAAATTTTATTAGAAAAATAGATTCAAAAGAATCATTTATATTATTCTTAAAACAAACAACATATATGCTAAACAGTGAAGAGATGGGAAAACTTTTAGGAATTTTAGATATAATTATTAGTAAAACACCTATATATCAATTTGGATGTAATATAAGTGAAGATGCAGTAAAATTATCTTATGGAACAATGAAAGGAGAAATCAAAAATGAAAGTTAAAGAAGGAATAGTTATAAGAGAAGTAGCAGGAAGTATTGTTGCAGTGCCAACAGGAGATGTAATAAAGGAAACAAAATCAATTATTTATTTAACAGAATCAGGAAAATTTATTATGGAGACATTACAAAAAGAGGATTTAAATTCTGATGCTGTAGCGCAAAAATTAGTAGATAGATATGGAATAGATCTAAATACAGCTAAAACAGATTCAGAAAGATTTATGGACAAGTTAAAAGAAGCAAAATTAGTAGAAGAAGCTTAAATATTAGCGTGTTAATGAAATAAAAATGTAAAACAATGAAAAGGAAAATGAAACATGCATAAACTCGAAAACCTTGCGAGAGTACACACACACACACACACACACACACAAGTAGAATTTTAAAAGAAGAAAAAAGAGTAGATAAAATCTACTCTATAAGCATTGCAAATAAGTTAAAAAAGAGCCCAGAATAAGTAAAATATTTACTTATTCTGGGTTTGTTTTGTTTTTCTAAATTTATAAAAAATGTATACAAAGTTTTAGTTTGTAAGGAGGTGAAAAATATGGAAACAAGAGTTTATCAAAAACCAGAGTTACAATTAGGAGAAATAATGGATTTGTTTGTAGCAGCTAAAAATCCAAGTGTAGTAACATCTACTAAACCAATTTAAAATTAAGAAATTTTTATATAATATATTGAAAAAATGCGATTAATAAAATAAAATATGAGATATAAATTCATATTTTATTTTTTTATAGAAAAATGCTTTATTACAATTTTTATAATTCCTTCTTGAGTTATTTCTTTTATAAAAAATAAATTATAAATTAATTAATAAAAATAAGAAGAGGGAAAATTTGGAAGATTTAATAAGTATAATAGTTGCAGTATATAACGCAAAATGGTATTTAGAAAAATGCGTAAACTCATTAATAAATCAAACATATAGGAACCTAGAAATAATATTAGTAGATGATGGCTCAACAGATAATTCAGGGGAAATATGTGATGATTTTCAAAAGAAAGATGAGCGAATAAAAGTAATACACAAAGAAAATGGAGGACATGCTGATGCAAGAAATGCAGGAATAAAAGCCTCAAAAGGAAATTATATATTTTTTGTTGATAATGATGATTATATAGATTCAGATTTAATAGAATGTTTATATAAAAGAGCGAAACAATGCAATGCAGAAATTGTTGCCTGTGGCTATATAAAAGAAACATATTATAGTAATAAGATAGAGTATGCTAAAGAAAATTATATAGCAGATTCAGAAGAAATGATAAGAAGAATGTTACAATATGATGATGTATCTTTAGCATTATGGGATAAATTGTATAAAAGAGAATTATTTGAAGATATAGAACTTCCAAAAGATATAGTTTATGATGAAGTTTCAAGTTTATATAGATTATTTGATAGAGCTAAAATAATAGCTCATATAGATAAAGCAGGATATCATTATGTTCAAAGGGCAGGTAGTATATTACATAAAAAATTTAATAAAGAAAAATTATGTATTATTGATTTATCAGAAAAGATACTAGAATTTGTAACAAAGAAGTATCCTAAAATAATATGTGAAGCTGAAAGCTTTTTGATAATTAATCTAAATAAAGCTATTATAGAATGTTATAAAAATAAATTTAAAAAAGAATACAAGCAATTTAAAAATAAATCTAAAGAATATATTTCTAGAACATTAAAAAATCCAAAAATAAAGTTAAAAACTAAGTTAAAGAATATATTAATTACTTATTTTGGATTTGCTAGAGTGTTTAAATAGTAGAATTAGGAGAAAAAATTGGAAGAATTAGTAAGTATAATAGTGCCAATTTACAATTTAGAAAAACATATAAATAAATGTGTTTTATCAATAGTAAATCAAACATATAAAAAAATTGAAATAATATTAGTGGATGATGGTTCAGATGAAGATGAATCACCAAGAATTTGTGATGAATGGGGGAAAAAAGATAATAGAATAAAAGTAATACATAAAGAAAATGGCGGTTTAAGCTCTGCAAGAAATGAAGGAATAAAAAATTCTGTTGGAAGTTATCTAATGTTTATAGATGGTGATGATTATATAGAAAATGATATGGTAGAAAATCTTTATAAAAGTGTTACTGAAAATAATGCACAAATTGCAACATGTGGATTTATATATCAAACATATGTTAAACAAGAAATAAGACATTCTAAAGAAAATTATGTAGTAGATTCAGAAGAGGCTTTAAGAAGATTATTTGCATGTGATGACATGAGTCAAGCAATATGTGATAAAATTTTTAAACGAGAATTATTTGATACTATAAAATTTCCAGAGGGAAAATTTCATGAAGATATAGGAACTCTTTGGAAATTAATTGATAAAGCAGAAAGGGTAAGTCATATTAATAAATGTGGATATCATTATGTACAAAGAAAAGGAAGTATTTTACATAGGAAATTTACTATAGAACAATTAAGTCTAATTGAATTTAGAGAAGAGATTGTAAAAAATGTTGCAGAAAAGTATCCTAATATATTAAATGAAGCAGAAAATATTTTTATAAGAACATTAATTAATTGTATAATTTTATGCTATAGAAATAATATGCAAAAGAAATATAAGGAATTAAAAGAGAAACTTAAAAGTTACATGCCAAGAGTTATGAAAAATCCAAAAATGAAATTAAAAATTAAAATAAAATCTATTTTAATTTTATATTTTGGAGGAAGTAGAGTTTTTAAAAAATAGGAGAGTTTGTTGGAAGAATTAATAAGTGTAATAATACCAGTTTATAATGTTAATAAATATTTAAATAAATGTATTGGAAGTATTGTGAATCAAACATACAAAAATTTAGAAATAATATTAGTAGATGATGGTTCAACAGATAATTCTGGGGAAATTTGTGATGAATGGAAACAAAAAGATAGTAGAATAAAAGTAATTCATAAAGAAAATGGTGGACCAAGCAATGCAAGAAATTTTGGAATAGAAATTGCTATAGGAAAGTATTTGTTTTTTATAGATGCAGATGATTATTTAAATTCTGATAATATAGAAACTTTATATAAAAACTTAATTGAAAATGATTCTGATATTTCAGCAAGTGGACATATTTATGAGACTTATATAGTTCAGGAAAATAAATGCGCAAAAGAAAGTTATGTAGCAGATTCAGAAGAGGCTTTGAAAAGATTATTTACTGGAAATAATTTATTTGTTGTTATATGGGGAAAGCTTTTTAAAAAAGAGTTATTTGAGGAAATAAGATTTCCAGTTGGAAAAATAAATGAAGATGTAGCAACTTTGTATAAATTAATTCATAAAGCAAATAAAATAAGTAATATAAATAAACCAGGATATCATTATGTACAAAGACAAAATAGTTTAATACACCAAAAATATGGTGAAGAAAGAATAACAGTTGTAGAAATTTTAGAAGAATGTGTAGAATTTATAAGAAAAAATTATCCAAATCTAGTAGAATATGCAGAAAGATATCTTATATTAGCTCTAAATGATTGTGCGATATTAACAAGTAAAAATAAAATGAAAAAAGAATACAGAAATTTAAGGAAAAAATTAAAACAATATTTACCAATGATTTTAAAAAATTCAAAAATGGAGCATTATACCAGAAAAAGAAGTATTTTAATTGTTTTAGGGTTTGCTAGATTTTTAATAGCAGCAAATTGTTGAAAGGAATAACAAAATTGGAAGAACTAATAAGTGTAATTGTACCAGTTTATAATGTAGCTAGATACTTGAATAAATGTATGAAAAGCATTGTAAATCAAACATATAAAAACTTAGAAATAATTTTAATAAATGATGGCTCAACAGATAATTCTGGAGAGATTTGTGATGAATGGAAAGAAAGAGATCGTAGAATAAAAGTAATGCATAAGGAAAATACAGGAGTGGCAGATACAAGAAATGTTGGAGTAGAGAGGTCTGTTGGAAGATATATTACTTTTGTTGATAGTGATGATTATATAGATGAAGATTTTATAGAAAATTTATATACATATTTAGTAGAAAACAATACTGATATTGTTACTTCAGGACACTATAAAGAAACATTTCTTGATAGTAAGAAATTGTATAGTAAAAATAGTTATGTTGAAAATCCGGAAGAAATATTAAGAAGTTTACTTATGAGAGATGATATATATATTTGTGTATGGGCAACACTTTTTAAAAGAGAATTATTTGAAGAAGTCAAATTTCCTAAAGGAAAAATTTGTGAAGATTTTGCTGTTATATATAAATTGTATGATAAAGCAGAAAGAATAGGTCATATTAGTAAATGTGGATATCATTACATACAAAGGCAAGACAGCATTATGCATCAAAAATATAGTAAAGATAAATTAATTGTTATTGATATAGCAGAAGAAGTTTTGGAATTTGTAAAAGAGAAATATCCAAGACTAGTAGAATGTGCTGAAAAGCTTTTGATAAAATATTTTGAAGAATGTATTATTTTAAGTCAAAAAAATGGTTTATATGAAGAGTGCGAAGAATTAAGAAAAAAATTAAGAAATATTATAAAAATGGTTTTTAAGAATAAAAAATTAACTCTATGTACAAAAATTAGATGTTTTGGAATTGCTTATCTTAATTTTTATAAAACGCCTTTATCTAATAAATTAAAATAATGATAGGATTAGAAAATTATGTAGAAACAAAAATTCTATATAATTTTTTGTTTAATAGGAAATGTTATATACTTATTATTAAATAATGTCATTTTGTTCCTTATTAAAAAAGTATTTAATTAAATTTTGCACACTAATTTTAATGTGTAAAATTTGTTCTTGAAAAAGTGCAAAAAATCAGATATTATATAACAAGAAAATAGACAGAAATAAATTATTTTTAATGCAGGAGAAATGTTTTTGAAAGAAATTGTAAGTATAATAGTACCGATTTATAATGTAGGTAGATATGTAGAAAAATGTATTACTACTATTGTAAATCAAACATACAAAAATATAGAAATAATACTAATAGATGATGGTTCAACAGATAAATCTGGAAAAATATGCGATGAATGGAAAGAAAAAGATAATAGAATAAAAGTAATACATAAAGAAAATGAAGGGGTAAGCATTGCAAGAAATGTTGGAATAAAAAATGCAACAGGGCAATATTTCTTTTTTGTAGACGGTGACGATTATTTATCAGAAGATATAATTTATAACTTATATAAAAGCTTAATAGAAAATAATGCACAAATAGCGGTTTCTGGACATTTTTATGTAACATATTTTAATAAAACTATGTTATATTCAAAAGAAAATTATGTGGCAAATGGTGAAGAAATACTTAAGAGATTACTTAGATTTGATGATATTTATCCAGTTATATGGGGAAAACTTTATAAAAGGGAAATTTTTGAAGGAATAGAATTTCCGGAGAGAAAAATAAACGAAGATGCTGCTGTTATTTATATATTATTAGATAGAGCAGAAAAAATAACTCATATAGATAAAGCGGGATATTATTATATACAAAGAGAAAAGAGTATTGTACATGCAGAATATGATGAAGAAAAATTGACTCATATAGAATTTTTGGAAGAGCAGTTACATTATATTGAAAAAAAATATCCAAGTTTAGTTCTATATGCAGAAAATGCATTTACAATTCCATTAAATGGACATACTGTATTAACATATAAAAGTAAATTAAAAGAAGAACATAGAAAACTTAAAAATAAGTTAAGATCATACATGCCTAGAATTTTAAAAAATTCTAAAATGTCTTTTGAAACTAAGGTTAGAAGTATTTTAATTGCATATTTTGGATTTAGTAAAATTTTTAAAGAATAATTTAGGAGAAAAGTAAACTTTGGAGGAATTAATTAGCATAATAGTGCCAGTGTATAATATTGGAAAATATTTAAATAAATGTGTTACTAGTATTGTAAATCAAACATATAAAAAGTTAGAGATAATACTAATAGATGATGGTTCGACAGATAATTCTGGGAAAATTTGTGATGAGTGGAAAGAAAAGGATAATAGAATTAAAGTAATACATAAAGAAAATGGTGGACCAAGCAAGGCAAGAAATTATGGAATAGAGGTTGCTACAGGAAATTATTTGTTTTTTGTAGATGGAGATGATTATATTGAATTAGATATAGTAGAAAAGTTATATAAAAATCTTATTAAAAGTAATTCTAGAATATCTGCATGTGGACATTTTCTTGAGACTTATTCAGATAAATTAATAAGATTTGCAAATAATAACTTTGTAGTAAATTCTGAAGAGGCTTTAAAAAGGCTATTTACTGGTGATGATTTATTTGTTGTTATATGGGGAAAACTTTATAAAAAGGAATTGTTTGATACAATAAAATTTCCAGTAGGAAAAATAAATGAAGATGTAGCAATTTTATATAGATTAATTGATAAAGCAGGAACTGTAAGTCATATAGCAGAAGCTGGATATCATTATATACAAAGAAAAGATAGTTTAACTCATTTAAAATATAACAAAGATAGATTAACACTTGTGCCAGTACTAGAAGAATGTGTTAAATTTATAAAAGAAAAATATCCTAACTTAACAGAATATGTTGAATGGTCTTATACATTATCTTTAAATACTTGTGTTATATTGACAAGTAAAAATAATATGAAAAAGGAATACAAAGAATTAAAAGCAAAGCTTAGAAAAAACTTGCCTGAAATTTTAAAAAATACTAAAATATTAAGAAAAACAAAAGTAAAAAGCATATTAAATGTTTTAGGATTTAGCAAATTTTTTGTATGGTAGAAAGGGAAAAATGAAACATAGAATTGCAGATTTAGTTGTAGAATATAACAAAAAATATGAGCCATTAATATCACATTCAGAAAAATATGTTATTAATGAAGATGTAGAAGCTGATATTAAAATTGAGCTTACAGATGAAATGATGCAAAGGCAAAAAGAAGGTCTTGAAAGAGCAAATCTTCCTAAAGAATGGTGTGAAATACCACATATAGAATATGATATGACAGGAAATAAATTTAGTGAAGCAATGTTAGATTTTAATGGATATCAATTACATGCATCAGCTATTGTTGTTGATGAAGAGGCATATTTATTTTCAGCACCTATGGGAACAGGAAAATCAACACATACATCACTTTGGCTTAAGTATTTAGCCAATAAGAAACCATATATTTTAAATGATGATGAACCAATAATAAGAACGATTGATGGGATTACTTATGCCTATGGAACACCTTTTTCAGGTGCTTCTGAAAGAAATGAAAATAAAAAAGTAAAAATAAAAGGAATTTGTTTTTTGGAACAATCTAAAACAAATTTTATAGAAAAATTAGATTCTAATAATGCAATAACATATTACATGAATAATACTAGAGTTTTAGGATATAAATTAGACAAATTATTAAATGTTTTAGATAGTATAGTTTCGAATGTTCCGATGTATAGATTTGGATGTAATATAAGTGAAGAAGCAGTGAGATTATCTTATGAGACAATGAAAAATAATTAGTAGTAGGTAAAAGAATGGAAGAATTAATTAGTGTAATTGTACCAGTTTATAATGTAGAAATATTTTTTGATAAATGTATGACTAGTATTGTAAATCAAACATATAAAAACTTAGAAATAATTTTAGTAGATGATGGTTCAACAGATAAATCTGGTAAAAAATGTGATGAGTGGAAAGAAAAAGATGAAAGAATAAAAGTAATACATAAAGAAAATGGTGGAGCAAGTAGTGCAAGAAATGTTGGGCTAGAAGATGTAACAGGAAATTGGATATCATTTATAGATAGTGATGATTATATAGAGAAAACTTTTTTAGAAAATTTATATAATAGTGCAAAAGAAAATAATGCAGACATTGCAGCAGGAGGCTTTAAAAGAATTACTTTATACAAGGAAAAAATTAAATATTCCGAAGAAAATTTTATATCAGATAAAAAAGATATGATGAGAAGATTTTTACTTAATGATGGATTAAGTTTTGCAATGTGTGATAAAATTTATAAAAAGAAATTATTTGATACAATAAGATTTCCAGAAGGGAAAATGAATGAAGATATAGGAACTTTATATAGAGTATTTGATAATGCAGATAAATTAGTTCATATAAATAAATCTGAATATTATTACATACAAAGAAATGGAAGTGTTGAGCATAGTGGATTTAGTATCAAAAACTTAGCAGGGGTTGAATTTACAGAAGCTATAGTAAAATTGATGGAGAAAAAATATCCTGATTTAGTGGAATTAGCAGAAAATCTTTATATATATGCATTAAATAATTGTACAATACTATGTTATAGAGGCGGTTTAAAAAAAGAACATAAAGAATTGAAAGAAAAGTTAAAAAAATATATTCCTAAAATCTTAAAAAATAGTAAAATTAAGTTAGGTAGAAAAATTAAAAGTATTCTAATTGTATATTTTGGTGGAAGTATAATTTTTAAAAGGTAAGTTCAGATGGAGGAAAAATGGAGGAACTAATAAGCATAGTAGTGCCAGTATATAATGTTGAAAGATATTTAGATAAATGTGTGCAATCTATTGTAGATCAAACATATAAAAAATTGGAAATAATATTAGTAGATGATGGTTCAACAGATAAATCTGGAACAATATGTGATAATTGGAAAGAAAAGGATAGTAGAGTAAAAGTGATTCATCAAAAAAATCAAGGCGTAAGTACTGCAAGAAACACAGGAGTGAAAAATTCTACTGGCATATGGATAACTTTTTCTGATAATGATGATTATATGGATCCTGATTTAATAGAGAACTTATATAAAAGTGCAAAAGAAAATAATGCAGATATTGCTGTTGGAGGTCATTTTGTAACAACCTTTTATAAAGAATTTGAAGTAAGCCCTGAAAAAAGCTTTGTAACAGATTCAGAAGAAATGATATTAAGATTGTATTCAGGAAAAGGTCAGACTTTTGTATGGGGAAAATTATTTAAAAAGAACTTATTTGATGATATAAAATTTCCAGATGGAAAAATTGGAGAAGATGTTGCTGTACTTTATAGGCTTTTTGATAAAGCAGAAAGAATAAGCAATATAGATAAAGCAGGATATCATTGGATACAAAGAGCAACTAGTTTAGGTCATAGAAAATTTGGTAGAAATAAAGTAGTAGTAATTGATTTTTTAGAAGATATGGAAAAAATGGTTATGGAAAAATATCCTAACATATTAGATGAAATAGAGAGGTTTATTTTAGTAGAAACAGCTGTTTATGCACTATTATGTTATAAGAATAACTTTAAAGAAGAATACAAAGTTTTAATAGATAAATTAAGATTAAGAATAAAAAGAAATTTAAAAAATCCTAAAATAAAATTAAAATGGAGAGTAAAAACTATTTTGATTGGTTATTTGGGATTTGCTAGATTTTATAGAACACCAGAAATTTAATGCAAAATTAAAATTGTATAAATACTTATATTAATGTTATAGTAAAAAAGCATTTGCATTTTAGCAAATGCTTTTTAAAATGTAAAGATTGACAAACAAAGTAGAAAATTATATTCGATATTGGAATTAATATATAAGTTTTTAGTGAATAAATATAAAAATATTGCAAAAATAAAGTGCATATTGTATAATTTTTATGAAGAAAGCAATTAATTTATTTTAGGAGGAAATATTATGAATAATGCAGAGAAAAGCACTATAAAGTATGAATCTCCAGATATGAATTTAGGAGTATTATTAAATAACCCAGAGGGAAAATTTTTGGCTTATGATATCTAATATCATCTGATACAAAGAGCAATTAGCTTAGGGACAAAAAGAAAAAACTAATAAATTATTAGGAATAAATGAGTATGAAATAGAGTTTATAGGAAAAAATAATTCTATAGATGCAAATATAATTAAATTAATAGATATTTCATTTATCTGGGGAGAATACGATAAAGCTAAAGAACAAAAAGTGCAAAACACATTGCAAAAACGAAGTGTGATGTTTATAATAACTATGGATAGGCATAGTAAAAATGCTACAGCATAATAGATGTAGATAAAAAGGAAGATGTGTTAAATGGAAGCAACAAAATATATTAAGCTAGATTTAGAAATGGGAATAATAGAAAAAGATATTTTAGCTAATTGGAGTGAAAGTACAGGGACTTAAATTTTATTATTCTTAAAATCAAATTTGAAGGAATACATATGGAGGACATTATTAGTATAATTGTACCGATTTATAATACAAGAAGGTATATAGATAAATGTGTTGAATCGATTGTAAATCAAACATATAAAAATATAGAAATAATATTAGTAGATGATGGCTCAACAGATGGATCTGATAAAAAATGTGATGAATGGAAAGAAAAAGATAAAAGAATAAAAGTAATACACAAAGAAAATGAAGGAGCAAGTAGTGCAAGAAATGTAGGAATAGAAAATGCAAAAGGAAAATATATAGCTTTTATTGACAGTGATGATTATATTGATTTAGATATTATAGAAGCGTTATATAAAAGACTAATAGAAACAAATTCAGAAATTTCATCTGGTGGATTTATAGTTGAGACATATGCTGGAAAAAAATCAAAATTTGCTGAAGAAAACTATGTTGCAAATTCAGAAGAAGCTTTAAGACGTTTATTTTTACATGAAGATATTAGTTTATCACTTTGTGATAAATTATACAAAAAAGAATTATTTGAAACAATAAAACTACCTATTCGGAAAAATGCATGAAGATATAGGAACTCTATATAAGTTACTTGATAAATCAAAAAGGATATGCCATATAAATAGAGCAGGATATCATTATATACAGAGAAATAATAGTTCTTCCCATAGTGACTATGCAGAGGAAAAATTAGTAGTAGTGGAATTTGTAAAAGAAATTATGAAATTTATAGAAGAAAAATATCCAAATATATTAGAAGAATCAGAAGTAATTTTTATAGAATATTTAAACAATAATATTATATTTTGTAGAAAAAATAAATATGTTAGTAATTATAATAAATTACTAGAAAAATTAAAAGAATTTTTACCAAGAGTTTTAAAAAATTCTAAAATGAAATTTAATATAAAAATAAAATGCTTCTTAATCGCATATTTAGGAGGCAGTTTATATTATAAAAAATAAAAAGTAAGTTGCTATTGAAACAAATTAAAAAATTAGATATTATATAAAGGATGAATAACACAAAGGAGTTTATAAATTGGAAGAACTAATTAGTGTAATTGTACCCGTTTATAATATTGATAAGTTTTTAAACAGATGTATTCAAACAATAGCAGGGCAAACGTATAAGAACTTAGAAATAATTTTAGTAGATGATGGTTCAGATGATGAGTCACCTAGAATTTGTGATGAATGGAAAGAAAAGGATAATAGAATTAAAGTTATACATAAGACTAATGAAGGGCCTGCAGATGCTAGAAATGTAGGAATTAAAAACGCTAAAGCTAATTACTTAACTTTTGTAGACGCTGATGACTACATAGAATCAGATTTAATAGAAAGTTTATATAAAGCTTTAATAGAAAATAATGCTCAAATTTCATTGGGGGGATATATGTATGAGGATTATTCAGGAAAAAATAAATTAAGAGCAAATGAAAGATATATAGCAGACTCAGAAGAAGCAATAAAAAGATTAATTAGAAATGATGATATATATATAGCAGTATGGGGAAAACTTTATACAAAAGAAATATTTGATGGAATAGAGTTTCCGTCTGGAAAAATTAATGAAGATTTGGCAATAACATATAAGTTATTTGATAAAGCTGATAGAATAGTTCACCTAGATGAGGCTAAATATAATTATGTACAAAGAAATGGCTCTATAATGCATACTAAATTTAAATTAGAACAAACATCAGTAGCAGATTTTAAAGAAGAGCTTTTAGGGTTTGTAGAAAAGAAATATCCTAGATTAGTGAAAGATGCAGAAAAGTTTTTAGTAGTATCATTAAATTGGTGTGTAATAGCAACTTATAAAAAGAAATTAAAAAAAGAATATAAATTTTATAAAGCAAAACTAAAACAATATATACCTAGATTTTTAAAAAACAAAGAAATAAAATTAAAAATTAAAATAAAAGCTATTTTTATTGCATATTTAGGATTTAGTAGATTTTATACAAGAAAGATACTATTATGAAAGTATACATAATTAGGATTTTAAAAGAAAAAAGAATATATGATATTTAATCTAAAAATGTTGAGAATAAGTCTTTATTAAACGATTATAGAAGGAATTGTTTAATGAAGACTTAATTTTATTTATATAATAGGAAAGCTACATTTTTCTGTTATATAAAGTTTCACTAAATTTTATACACAATTTTTTTATTTTGTAAAATATGGCAAAAATGCATTGGTGTTATAAATATAGATTATTAAGTTTTTGTAACAATTATAAAATATATGCTAAAAGTGTTGCAAAAATAAAGTGCAAAGTTTATAATAGATATATAACAAAATAAATGAGGAAAAATAGGAGGTGAATACGAAATGAAACCTGAATATATTGTACCAGATTTAGAAACAGGATTAATTATAAAGGAAATGCCAGAAAAATGGAGTCTTTCCACTGGCTAAATGGTAGTATAAAAATTAATTTTATAACTATTGACTTTTTTGCTAATAAAGGATAAAAATATATGTATAAAGAAAAAAAGGAAAATAAATTATGTATAAACCTAAAACCATTGCGAGAGTACACACACACACACACACACACACACAAGTAGAAATTTAAAAGAAGAAAAAAGAGTAGGTATTATCTACTCTAAAAATATTGTAAATAAGTCTTTATTAAACAATTTTTTTCTATAATTGTTTAATAAAGACTTATTTTTATTTATATAATGAGAAAGTTACATTTTTCTGTTATATAAAAGTTTTACTAAATTTTGTACACCAAATTTTTACTTTGTAAAACGTAGCAAAAATGCATTAGTATTATAAAAGTTGAATATTAAATTTTTGTAACAATTATAAAATATGCGCTAAAAGTGTTGCAAAAATAAAGTGCAAATTTATAATAGATATATAACAAAATATATTAATAAAAATACTAATTTAATAATATATGAAAAGGAATGTGAAATAATATAGAAAAAAGAATTTAAAAAGATATGTCATTCATGATTTACAAATCGGAATGATAGTAGCAGAAAAAGATGCTTTTGCTTGGTTATCAGATAGTTCTTATTATGGGGTTAATACTATAAAAAATAAAGGAGGGAAAGATTATATGGAAGAATTAAATTATACTATTCCAGATTTAAAACTTGGAGTGATACTAACAGAAAAAAATATTTCTGATTGGCAAACAGGTACATCTCCTAATGTTGCGTAATGGTTTTATTTTATGATGCATGTGAAAATTTTTAAACTAAAATATGAATTAATAAATAAAACTACTAAAGAATAGATAAATATAATTAATAAGGAGGAAAATTTGGAATATAAAGTGCCAGATTTAACATATTAGGAACGACGTTATATGAAGTTTTGACAGCAGGTGGGACTATTGCTCTACTAGCTGCTTAAGAAATGAAAAGAGGTTAATTTTTTGAAGAAAGAACTAATAAGTGTAATAGTACCAATATATGATATTGAGAAATACTTAAACAAATGTATTGAATCAATAGTAAATCAAAGCTATGAAAATTTAGAAATAATTTTAATTGATGATGGCTCCACAGATGAATCTGGAAAAATTTGCGACAAATGGAAAGAAAAAGATGGAAGAATAAAAGTAATACATAAAGAAAATGGTGGACTAAGTGATGCAAGAAATGTTGGAATAGAAAATTCAACAGGAGAAATTTTGTATTTTATTGATGGTGATGATTATATTGATTTCGATATAATTGATAACTTATATTTTAGTCTATTAGAAAATAATACAGATATTTCTATGGGAGGATTAGTAAGAGAACTTTATTTTGAACAGAAAACATTATATTCAGACAAAAATTATGTTGTAGATTCAAAAGAAATTTTGAGAAAAATGTTTATAAATGAAATTTGTACTACAGTTTGTAATATTTTGTTTAAAAAGAAATTATTTGAAGATATAAAATTTCCAGTAGGAAAAATAAATGAAGATTCAGCAACTTTGTACAAATTATTTGACAAAACGGATAAAATAAGCCATATAAACAAAGCAGGATATTATTATGTTCAAAGAAATGGCAGTATTTCACATAGAAAATTTACACAAGAATATTTAAGTAATGTTGAATATAAAGAGGAAATATTAAAATTTGTTGAAAGAAAGTATCCAGATTTAATAGAAGATGCAGAAAAGTATTTTATAAAGCCATTAAATGGATTTATAATAACATGCAAGAAAGAAAAAATGAGAAAAGAATATCTTTTAATGAAATCTAAATTAAAAGAGTATTTCCCTAGAATTTTAAAAAATTCTAAAATTGAATTAAAACTAAAGATTAAAACAGCATATATAAACTTTATAGTATAAAGGAGAGAAAGAGTATGAAAATGGAGCATAATACACCTAAATTATTTCTTGGAACAATGATGGATGACTGGTATGATAATAATGCCACTGCACCAACAAGTGCTAGCAATGCTTAATTAATATGAATAATAAAAAACTATTTTATAGTTAACGTAAAATTGACTTAAAAGGATAATGATGCTATAATAATATAGTATAAATTTTTGTACGATTTTCCTTAGCAACAACTTTGTAAGAAATAAACAGGACGGCAGTATAAGGAGGAGAAAACATGGCAGACTTTTTTGAGGATTGTAGCCAAGATGAGCTGCGTGCAAGTTGTGAAGAAGCCTTTTATGCTTTTGGCTTAGCGTGGGAAGAAACGCTACGGCTTGAGAAAGAAATCGCATCTTTGAAGAAAAAACTTCACGTAGAATGGAAACGGACCAGCAAGGTTCGGTATGTCTTAGGTGCAATTCAGGGTGCTATCAGCAGTTACAAGTACTTTAGACCCCTTGAATTTTTTGAGTATTATAGTGGGGTAAAGCAGAACTGCTGCGAGCTGAAAGCATATCTGAAAATGAAGAAAAATGAGTACAGAGAAGCACAAAGAGAGCGCGACATAGCATGGGAATACTATAATGCCATTAGGTTCTGGGTTAAGTAGGAGTTTTTTTATTGATATGCCAGAACAAATTTGGGGCGGGACTAATAAATAAAGTCCCGCCCCAAATCGTTTTTTATAGAAAAAGTTCTATTAGATTATTGTTAATATTATTTAGTTTGACTTTATTTTTATAAAGTTAAACCTAAAAATAATTCAAAGATCTTCCAAATATTACATATTTTATACAAATGAATTAAAAAGCTTGCTTTTTTAGTTTATTAAGATATAATAGACTTGTTATAATATAATATACGAAGGATGTAGAATATGAAAAAATTATTTGATTTAACATATCCACAAAAATCAATATTACTAACAGAAAGATTTTACAAAAATACACCAGTAAACAATATTTGTGGAACAGCAATAATAAATGAAGAAGTTAATTTTGAAGCTTTAAAAAAAGCTGTAAACAGTGTTATACAGGATAATGATAATTTTCGCATACATTTAACTCAAGAGAAAAATGAAGTAAAACAATACTTAGCAGAAGCAAAAGATTATGATGCAGAAATTGTTAATATTAAAGAAAAAGAAGAAATTGAAAATATAGAAAAAAGCATGAGTCAAAAAGTTTTTTCTATATTTGATAATGATTTATTTGAAATAAAAATTTTTAGATTAGAAAATAATTTTGGCGGTTTTATAGTTAATATACATCATATTATTTCTGATGGTTGGACATTGGGATTGGTCTCAAGAAAGATAATGGGAGCTTACTCCAAAATAATAAAAAATGACGAAGCAGAAGAAACAAAATTTTCTTATATAGAATATGCGGAAAATCAAAAAGAATATCTAAATAGTGAAAAATTTGTTAAAGATAAAAAATATTGGATGGATTGTTTTAAAAATAACATTAATCCAGCTTCTTTGCCATCTGATAAAACTATTAATGGCTCAGATTTATCTTGTCTTGGAGAGAGATTAGATTTTACTATTTCTAAAACTAAGATGAAAGCTATTACAGAATTTTGCTTAAATAATGGATTAACTGTATTTAATTTTCTTATGAGTATTTATTCAATTTATATTTCAAAAATTATAAATTCAACAGACTTTTCAATAGGAACACCAATTTTAAATAGGACAAATTTTAAAGAAAAAAGTATTATGGGAATGTTTATAAATATAGTACCTTTTCGTATAAAATTTGATGAAACAACTGATTTTATTGAGTTCGCAAGTTCTATTGCAAAAGATACTGTATCAATTTTAAGACATCAAAAATATCCATATCAATTATTACTTGAAGAAATGCGTAAAAGTGATTCTTCAATTCCAAATCTTTATAATATTGTTATTTCATATCAGTTAACAAAAGCTAATAATGAATGCGAATATGACTATAATACAAGATGGAATTTCAATAAACATTCTGCTGATGATATGAGCATACAATTTTTTGATTTAGATGAAGAAGGTTCTTTAAATGTTGCTTATGATTTTAAAAAACTAAAATATTCAAGTGACTATGTTAAAAATATGCACTTTAGAATTTTAGAACTTATAAATAAAGTTTTAGAAAATAAAAATATTTTACTTAAAGATATAGAAGTTATTACAACTGCTGAAAAAAATAGAATTTTAACTAAGTTTAATGATACTTTTATTAAATATGATAAGAATAAAAATGTTATTAAATATTTTAAAGAAATGGTTAAAAAGTTTCCTGAAAAAACAGCTGTTATTTGTAATAATCAAAAATTTACTTATAAAGAGTTAGATGAAAAATCCGATTGTTTAGCAATGCATTTAAAAAATAATGGTGCATTACCAAAAAACATTATAGGGCTTTGTGTTAATCGTTCTTTAGAAATGGCTGTAGGACTTTTAGCAATTTTAAAAATAAACGCAACATATCTTCCGATAGATCCAGATTATCCAAAAGATAGAATTGAATATATGTTAGAAGATAGTAATGCTAAAATGTTACTAATAAATGAAAAAACTAAAAATATAATTGATGACAAAATTAATAAAATAGATATTAGTTTAAATTCAGAAGTTTTTGACAAAGAAAATATTTCTAAAATTCAAAATTTTGAAATTGAAAAAATATTACCTGAAGATTTGATATATGTAATTTATACTTCAGGGTCTACGGGAAAACCAAAAGGTGTAATGCTTAAACATCAAAATATAAATAACTTTTTACTTGGATTAAAAAATAGAATAGATTTTGATAAAAATAAAGTAATGGTGTCAATTACTACAATTTGTTTTGATATATTTGTACTTGAATTTTGGGGGGCTTTAACTTCAGGAATGACACTTGTTTTGGCGAATGAAAAAGAGCAAAATAATGGAACATATCTTAATAAACTATGTTTAGAAAATAAAGTAGATATGATTCAAACAACTCCTTCAAGATTTAAAATTTTTTTAGAAAATAGTGATAATAAATTTATAGAAAATATGACAGATATAATGGTAGGTGGAGAAAGTGTACCTAAGTCATTAGTAGATAAATTATTTTCAATCACAAAAGCTAATTTATTTAATATGTATGGCCCTACTGAAACTGCGGTTTGGTCAACTATAAAGTGCATAAAACCTAAAGAAAATATAACTATCGGAACTCCTATTGCAAATACTAAGTGTTATATTTTAGACAAAGACAAAAAGCTACTTCCAAGCTTTATTCCAGGTGAATTGTATATTGGTGGTGATGGTGTTTCAAATGGATATTTAAATAGAGAAGAACTTACAAATGAAAAGTTTGTTGAATCTCCATTTGAAAAAGGTACTTTAATTTATAATACAAATGACTTAGCATATTTTACAGAAAAGGGAGAAATTGTGCATCTTGGTAGAACTGATTTTCAAGTAAAAATTCGTGGGTATAGAATTGAACTTGAAGAAATAGAAAATAAAATAAATAAAATACCAGAAATTAAAAATAGTGTTGTGATTTCAGATAAAAATCAAAGATATTTAATTTGCTACTATATTTCAGAAGAAGAAATAAATTCAAATGAAATTGCAAATATCCTTTTAAAAGATTTACCAAATTATATGATACCATCTGTTTTTTGTAGGCTTGATAAATTTCCACTTACTCCAAATGGAAAATTAGATAGAAAAAAATTACCTAAAACTGAACTTGAAAATTCAAATCTTGAAAAATGCAAAACAAAAACTGAGAAACTTTTATTTAAAATCATATCTAAAATTTTAAAAACAGAAGAAATAGATATTAATGCACCATTTATTACAATAGGATTAGATTCTCTTGGAATTATTGAAGTGCAAACAGCTTTACTTTCATATAATTATGTTTTAAATACACAGGATTTTTATAGATTTAATACAATAAAACAATTAGCTGAGAATATTGATAATAATATATTTATATACCAAGAGCAGGATGCACAAATTCCAGTTAAATTTAAACATAAATTTGATGAGCTACTTCTTGCTAAAAAGGCTACAAATAATGACATTTTAGGAAATGTATTTTTAACAGGTGCAAATGGATTTATTGGAATTCATATATTGCATGAATTACTAAAAAATACAGATAGTAATATTTATTGTTTAGTTAGAGGAAAAACGAAAAAAGCTTCTGAGGAAAGATTAATAGATATTTATAAATTCTATTTTGATGAAGATATTTCTAAACTAATTAATAATAAAATTTTTGTATTTAATGGAAATATTCTTAAAGGTGATTTAGAATTATCTAAAACAAATTTAGAGAATATAGTTTCAAATACAAAAACTGTAATACATACTGCTGCAAAAGTAAAACATTATGGAGATTATGAGGAATTTAGGAAAATAAATACAGAAGGAACAAAAAATGTTGCTGAATTTGCATTTAGTAACAAACTTAGACTAATTCATATTTCTTCTATTAGTGTATCTGGAAATTATTTAGTAAAACAAGATAATAGAAATGTTGAATTTACTGAGAACAATTTATATATTGGACAAAATTATATAGATAATGTATATGTTCATAGTAAATTTGAAGCTGAAAAGATTATTTTAGAATACATGGAAAAAGGTTTAACAGCACAAATACATAGAATTGGAATTTTAGCGGGAAGATTATCTGATGGTGTTTTCCAAAATAATATAGAGGAAAATGCATTTTATAGTAGAATAAAATCAATGGTAACATTATCTTGTGTTTCAGAAAAAATGCTTAATCAAAAAATAGAATTTACACCTGTGGACGTTTGCACAAAAGCTATTGTAAGTTTAGCAAAAGGAAATATTGCAGATAATAAAGTTTTTCATTTGTATAATCACAATTTTATTAATATTAGTGATGTTATAGAGATTTTAAATTCTTTTGGTAGCAATATTAAAATTGTTTCTGAAAATGAATTTAAAAATAGAATAATCGAAATATCTAAAAGTAAAGATTCAAAATTTTTACTTGGTATAATTAATGATTTAGATAATTCAGAAAAGGCTACAAGTACTATAAACTATAATTTTAGTGTAAATATAAAGTCTGAATATACTCAAAAATATTTAAAACTTTTAAAATGTGAGTGGAATGAAACAAATAAAAATTATATTAGAAAATTAATTAATTATATGAAAAAAGTTAATTTTATATAATATGAAAGGTTGTTGCAAAGGAAAGAAGAGGATATTTGTAGTTAGTTTTGCATTTTGCAATTTCAATGTTCTCTTTTTCTATATAAAACTTAAGAAAAAGCATGGAGGTTATTTCGCGTGAAGAATAAAAAGAAATTAAAATTAGGTGATACTCCAAGTACCATAATTTCGTTTAGATATGCTTCGATAGCATTAATAATTGTTTTAATTTTAATGTTTCTAATACCTGTAATTTTAAATTATGGTCCTGAAACAATTAATACACCATTTGATATTCAAATGTCATACATATCATATACAATGCAGTTTTTAATACTTACTTGTATAATAATTATTGGTATTGTTGCATTAACAAAAGTACTTTTAAAAGACATTGATGACTGGTACAAAAGTCCAGATAAATATAAATATGCAAATCCTAAAAAAGTAATAAAAGTTAGAAAAAAGTGCTTTAATTTGCCATATCTTTTTTATATGTTTGAAGTAACAGTACCTTCACTTAGTGCTTTTATTGTTTTATCTATAACTGGTAGTCATTCACCAATAATGATTGCCAAAATAGTATTACTTTTATTATCTTTTACAATTTTACTTGCTATAGTTTCATTTATTTTTTCAAAAGATTTATATGATGAAATATTAGAGAAAACTTATATTGAAGGATCAGATATTGGCTATAGAGTACCATTAAGAAAAAGAATTTTTATAATAATTTTTTCAATATTTTTATCTGCAATAATTCTTACTGGTCTTGCTGGATATTCAGCAAGTGTTATTGAAAAAGAAGATGTACTTTTTGAAGCTTACACAAGGTTATTATCAGATAATTTTGATAAAAATAAAACTTATACAGAACAAGAAATTTATGATATAGCTGAAAAATTAAATATTTATCATGACACAGATACTATATTTGTATTAAATCAAGAATATGAAGCAAAAGTGCTAAATACTGGAAAAGTTAGTGATTTTATTATAGAATATATAAAACAAATATCTGATAAATATGAAGGAAGAATTTATGACAGTTATGGAATAGATACTCAAGGAGCTTCAATAAAACTAAAAACTGATAATGGATTTTATTATGTAGGAATTTTATATAATATAGTTTCAAATACGGCATTTAGATTTTTTGCTATTGATATGCTATTCTTAGCGGTTATAATATGGTTAATTATTAGTATATTTGCAGGCTCTTTATCTAAAAGTTTAAATCAGATAATTGATGGTTTTAGGAATATATGTGATAATTCAGATACAGAAACCCTTTTACCAGTTATTTCAAATGATGAGATAGGAGATTTGGTAAAATCATTTAATGAAATTCAAAAACTTAATACAAATCAAATTGCAGATATACAAAACAAACAAAATATGCTTATAGAACGTGAAAGACTGGCATCTCTTGGACAAATGGTTGGAGGAATTGCACATAGTTTAAAAACACCAATATTTTCAATATCTGGCGGTGTAGAAGGATTAACAGATTTAATAGAAGAATTTGATTCTTCAATAGAAGATGAAACTGTAAATGATGAAGATATGCATGATATTGCAAAGGATATGAAAACTTGGATTCAAAAAATTAAAACTCAACTTTCTTATATGTCTGAAGTTATTACAACAGTAAAAGGGCAAGCTGCAAATCTTTCAGGAGATGATACTGTAGAGTTTACAATAAATGAAGTTTTTAGCCATATTAATATTTTAATGAAACATGAATTTCAAAGCGCTTTAGTAACATTGAACATTGTTAATAAGGTTCCAAATAGTATTATTTTAAAAGGAAATGTAAATAGTTTAATACAAGTTTTAAATAATTTGCTATCTAATGCAATACAAGCTTATAATAAAGCACCAAATAAATCTATCGATTTAAGTTCTAGAATAGAGAATAATAATATTTTAATATCAGTAAAAGATTATGGTTCTGGTATTCCAGATAGCGTTAAGGACAGATTGTTCAAAGAGATGATTACAACAAAAGGAAAAGAAGGAACAGGATTGGGTGTATTTATGTCATACTCAATGATAAAAGCTAAATTTAATGGAGATATTAAATTTGAAACTTCTAAAAAAGGTACAGAATTTATTATCTATTTACCAATAAATAAAAAATAGGTACGGAGGAAAAAAATATGAGACACAATAGTGCAGGAGTAAAAGAAAGTGAGAATAACAAATACAAAATCATAGCTGTTGATGATGAAATAGGAATTATTGATTCATTGTCTGTGTTTTTGAAACATTCAGGATATACTTTAGTTGGTTGCACAGATCCTTATGAAGCTATAGAAAAAGTAAAAAATGAACATTTTGATATAATGTTATTAGATTTCATGATGGCTCCAATTCACGGAGATACTGTTGTTGAAGAAATTAGAAAATTTAATCAAGAATTATATATAATATTACTTACAGGACATAAAGATTTAGTTCCTCCATTAGAAACAATAAAAAAGTTATCTATTCAAGCTTATTGTGAGAAAGAGGACAAGTTTGATCAGCTATTATTACTTATAGAATCTGGTGTAAAATCAATTCAGCAAATGCAAACAATAAAAGATATAAATGCTGAATTAAAAGAGTCTAAAGATAAGATAGAAAAGGCATATTTGGAAACAATACAAATGCTTAGATATACTGTTGAAGCTAAAGATTCATATACAAGAGGTCACTCAGATAGAGTATCTGCATATTCTGTTTTAATAGGTGAAGAACTTGGTTTATATGATAAAGATTTAAGTGTTTTAAAAATTGGAGGACTATTTCACGATATTGGGAAAATAGGTGTTTCAGATACAATTTTATTAAAACCAGGAAAAGTAACACCTGAAGAATATAATGAATTGAAAAAGCATCCATCAATAGGAAAACAAATAATTTCTAATTCTAGTATTTTTAGAGATATTGTTCCTATTGTATACTCACATCATGAAAGATTTGATGGACAAGGATATCCTGCTCATTTAAAAGGAACTGATATACCATTTTTAGCCAGAATTGTAAGTGTTGCAGATACTTTCGATGCAATGACATCAAGACGTTCTTATAGAAGTGAATTAGACTTAGAGTTTGTAAGAAGTGAAATTATAAAATGTTCAGGAACACAATTTGATCCAGAAGTTGCACAAGCTTTTATAAATATATTAGATAATAAATTTGAAAAAATAAGAGAAATACAAGAAAAATTTCCAAGTTAATAAAGAAAGAGAGAAATAGCATGAAAATTTTAATTGGAACAAAAAATCCAGAAAAAATAGAAGGAGCTAAAAGAGCTTTTGAGAAATATTTTAAAGATATTGAAATACAAGGAATTAGTGTGCCATCAGAAGTTGGAGATGAGCCTATAAATGAGAAAATTTTACAAGGTGCAAAAAATAGAATTAAGAATTTAAAAAAATATGCAAAAGAAAATAATATAGAAGCAGACTATTTTGTAGCTACAGAAGGAGGAATGACAAATACTTTAGGTAATTGGATTAATTTAAATACTGCAGCTATAGAAAATAAAAATGGATTTCAAAGTGTTGGAATAAGCCAAGGTTTGCAAATTCCGGATAGATATATTGAAGAAATAAAGAAAAGTGAATTAAATGACTTAAAAAATAGAATTTTTTGTAGTGAAGAATTTAAAGGAAAAGATTTTGATAGTATAGTTACACATGATATACTATCAAGAACAGAAGCTATAACAAATGCTTTTATAATGGCACTTGTAGGACATATAAATGGAGAAATTTGGCAATAATATAAATTAATTTAAGGCTTAAAAGGAGGTAACTTTGAAAAAATTAGTAGTTATTGATGGAAACAGTATTTTAAATAGAGCGTTTTATGGAATACTAAGTAATAAAATGCTTCAAACTGCAGATGGAATATATACAAATGCTGTATATGGATTTTTATCTGTAATGTTTAAATTATTAGAAGATGTTAATCCTGAATATATGGTAGTAGCTTTTGATGTAAAGCACCCAACAAAAAGACATGAAATGTACAAAGAATATAAAGCTACAAGAAAAGGAATGCCAGATGAACTTGCAAGTCAAATGCCAATAATAAAAGAAGTATTATCTGCAATGAATATAACTGTAATTGAAAAAGAAGGATATGAAGCAGATGATATTTTAGGAACACTTGCAAAACATGCAGAAAAAAAAGGATGTGAAGTAACTTTACTTACTGGAGATAGAGACTCTTTTCAACTTGCTTCAGATAAAATTACAATAAGAATTCCTAGGACAAAAGCTGGAAAATCAGAAGTAGAAGATTTTGATAGAAATAAAATACTAGAAGTTTATGGAATAGAACCAAAACAATTAATTGAAGTTAAAGGATTAATGGGAGACAATTCTGATAATATTCCAGGAATTCCAGGCGTAGGAGAAAAAACTGCTTTAGAACTAATAAAAAGATATATTTCCATTGATAATTTATATAGATGTTTCGAAAGAGGAGAAGATGTTGCAAGGGGGAAACTTAAAGAGCGCTTAAAAGAGCATAAAGATTTAGCAATACTTTCAAGAGAACTTGGAAGAATTGATGTAAAGGCTCCTATAGACAAGAATTTAGAGAATTTTAAGTTAAAAGAATGGAATAGAGAAGAAGTTTTAGAAATTTTTAAAAGATTAAGATTTAATAGATATATAGAAAGATTTAACTTAGATACAATACCAGTAGAAGATACACCAGAAAATACAAATAAGGAATTATTCGAATACAAAGAAATATCAGGAGAAAAGGTAGATAAAGTACTAAAAGATATACAAAAATCCAAAAATTTATATTATTATTTTGAAAAAGAAGAGAAAAATGACCATTCATTAATAATAAAGAAAACCATAAAATATATTAACATATATAATGAAAAAGAAAATGTAGTATATAATTTTGAATTTTCTAAAGAAAAATTGGCTAGTATTTTTGAAAATGAAAATGTTTTAAAATGTGGTCATAAAATTAAAGAAGATTATATTTTGTTAAAACAAATTGGAATACAACCTAAAAATATGATGTTTGATGCAGAAATTGCGATGTATATATTAAATTCTACATTAAATTCTTATTCTTTAGAAGAGCTTGCAAAACAATATTTAGATATAGATATTTTAAGATATATAAAGGCTCCAGAAGAGGAAGTACAAACAAGTTTATTTGATAATCAAGAAATGAATAATACAAATGATAAAAAAGAAAGTTATAAATTTGCTATATATGCATATGTTTTAGGAAAAACAAAAGATATACTTTTAGAAGAAATGAAAAAAATTGATTCTTTAGACTTATTTAATAATATTGAAATGCCAGTTGCAGAAGTTTTGGCAGAAATGCAATATACAGGAATATATATTGACGAGAAAGAAATAATAAAATTTGGAAATACTTTAAAAGATCGTTTGGAAGAATTAACAATAGATATATACAATTTGGCTGGAGAAGAATTTAATATAAATTCAAGTAAACAATTAGGTGTAATTCTTTTTGAGAAATTAAAATTAGAACCTTCAAAGAAGAATAAAAGTGGATTTTCAACAGATGTTGAAGCATTAGAAAAAATTAGAGCAAGTCATCCAATAATTGATAAGATATTGGATTATAGGCAAGTAATGAAGTTAAATTCAACTTTTGTTGAAGGTATGATTCCTTTTATTAATTTAAATACAAAAAGAATTCATACATTTTTCCATCAAACAGTTACAGCAACAGGAAGATTAAGTAGTACAGATCCCAATTTACAAAATATACCAACAAGAACTGAACTAGGAAGAAAATTAAGAAAAGTATTTAAGGCAGAACAAGGAAAAGTATTTATAGATGCTGATTATTCACAAGTTGAATTAAGAGTTCTTGCTCATATAGCTAAAGATGAGACAATGATAGAAGCTTTTAAATCAGGTGCAGATATTCATACAATAAGTGCTTCTCAAGTATTTAAAGTTCCTATAGAAGAAGTGTCAAAACAGTTAAGAAGTAAGGCAAAAGCAGTAAACTTTGGAATTGTTTACGGAATAAGTGAATTTGGATTAGCAGAGCAAATTGATATTAATAGAAAAGAAGCTAAAAGCTATATAGAGCAATATTTAGAAACATATCATGGAATAAGAGATTATATGAAAGATATAGTTGAAGAAACAAAACAAAAAGGCTATGTTTCAACATTATTTGGAAGAAGAAGATATATAAATGAATTAAAATCTAAAAATTATATGGTTAGACGTTTTGGTGATAGAGCTGCTATGAATACACCAATACAAGGTACTGCTGCAGATATTATGAAAGTTGCTATGATAAAGGTGTATAATGAATTAAATAAAAGAAATTTAAAGTCAAAAATAGTTTTACAAATACATGATGAACTTTTAATAGAAACTCTTTTAGAGGAAAAAGAAGAAGTTAAAACAATTTTAAAAGAATCAATGGAAAATGCTGCAGAGCTTTTAGTTCCATTACAAGTTGATATTGAGGAAGGAAAAAGCTGGTACCAAGCTAAATAGCGAGAAAATTATAGTATGATATTAAATTTTACCTTAAGTGATAGAAAAGAATAGGAGAGCTGTATGAAAGAAAAACAAAATAAGAATAAAGTTTCAAAGAGTCAAAAAATACTTTCAAATTATGATAAAAAAGATTTATCAATTTATTTTGTGCTAAGAGCTCTAGTAATAATTGTAATGATTAGACAAGTTTTTGTTGGAAATTGGAATAATGTATTTTTATGTATATTCACATTAATATTATTTTTTGTACCAAGCATTATAGATAAAAAGTTTAATATAAGCCTTCCTAACACTTTAGAAACAATTATTTTACTATTTATATTTTCTGCTGAAATATTAGGAGAAATAAATGAATTTTATATTCATATTGCACATTGGGATACGATGCTACATACAATAAATGGCTTTTTATGTGCAGCAATAGGCTTTTCTTTAATAGATATATTAAATCGTAAAGAGGTATTTCACGCAGTAATGTCACCAGTCTTTGTAGCACTTGTCGCTTTTTGCTTTTCAATGACAGTAGGTGTAATGTGGGAGTTTTTTGAATTTACAACAGACCAATTTTTAAAAACAGATATGCAGAAGGATGATGTAATTCAATTAATTTCAACAGTGAATTTAGAACCAAATGGGAGAAATGTACCTGTTATATTAAAGAATATTGAAAAAACAGTAATTTATAGTAAAGATAAACAGGGAAACTTAATTGAAACTACTATAGATGGCGGATATTTAGATATAGGATTAAATGATACAATGAAAGACTTAATAGTAAACTTTATAGGTGCAGTAGCGTTTTCAATAATAGGTTTACTTTATATAAAAAATAAGGAAGAATACAAATTTGCAGAACAATTTATTCCAGTAATGAAGAAAAAGAAGAAGTAGAAATTTAGTGTAAATGAAGAAAAAGGGTAAATAGAACTTCAGTACAAGAGTATTTTATCTTGTTTCTTTTTTTAAAAGAAATATTGTATCTTATTTAATTATGTTGACAAAAGTAGAAAAAGGATGTAAAATAATAAAGCTTAAATATTATCAAGAGTGGACGAGAGAATCGGCTTAGAGACTCCACAGCAACCTATTAATTTAGGTGCTAATACCGACAAAGCTAGAGGCTTTGAATGATGATTATGATAATAAGATTATTCAAAGCTCTATGCGCTAAAGCATGGAGCTTTTAGTATATTTATAAAGTCTTAAATCTATTAGTTCTTTATATTATATGAAATTGCTTTACAATTCTTATAATATAAAAGGCATTTTAATATTAGGAGGAAAAAATATGAGAAGATTATTTACTTCAGAAAGTGTAACAGAAGGTCATCCAGATAAACTTTGTGATTACATATCAGATAGCATATTAGATAGTTATTTTGAAAAAGATCCTTATTCTAGAGTAGCATGCGAAACAGTAGCCGGAAAAGGTCAAATATTAGTAACAGGAGAAATTACTTCAAAAGCAGAAGTAGATATTGAAAAAATAGTTAGAAATACAATAAAAGAAGTTGGGTTTGATAATAGTGAAACTGATATTGACTATAGAACTTGTAAAGTTTTATTAAATATATCAAAACAATCATCAGATATAGCTTTGGGTGTAGATATGTCTTTAGAACAAAAATCAGGTTCAAAAGAGGAATCAGAAGGAGCAGGGGATCAAGGAATGATGTTTGGCTTTGCAACAGATGAAACAGATGAATATATGCCAATGCCAATATATTTAGCTCATAAACTTGCTAAAAGACTAGCAGAAGTTAGAAAAGAAAAGATTATAGATTACATAAGGCCAGATGGAAAAGTCCAAGTAACTGTGGAATATGATAAAGATCAAGTTAAAAGAATAGATACAATAGTTATTTCAACACAACATAATATTGATATTTCTTTAGAAGTATTAAAAAAAGATATAATAGAATATGTAATAAAACCTATTGTACCAGAAGAATTACTAGATAGTAATACAAAATATTATATAAATCCAACAGGTAGATTTGTAATAGGAGGACCTCTTGGTGATAGTGGTTTAACTGGTAGAAAAATAATAGTAGATACTTATGGGGGATATAGTAGGCACGGTGGTGGTGCTTTTTCTGGAAAAGATCCAACAAAAGTAGATAGATCAGCAGCATATATGGCTAGATTTATTGCAAAAAATATAGTAGCAAATGGACTTGCAAAAAAATGTGAAATACAGCTTTCATATGCAATAGGAGTAGCAAAACCAATATCAATATATGTAGATACTTTTGGAACAGGAAAAATCCCAGATAATGAAATTGTAAAGAAAATAAAAAATACTTTCAAACTTACTCCAAGAGGAATTATAGAAAGCTTAAATTTGAGACAAGCCATATATAAGAAAACAACAAACTATGGACATTTTGGAAAAAAAGATTTACCATGGGAAAGAATTATAAAATTAATGTAAGAAAGAATAAAAATAATAAGTAATAGACAATATAAATATGAAGAAATTTATTTTAACATATTTGTATTGTCTATTCTTGAAATTTTCTTAATAGCATTTTTTTATCCAAATATAAATTTAAAAAAATATTGAGATGTAAGTATTTCTTAACATAATTGTAATATTGAAAATGTTGACTTTTAAGGATTTTATTTATATAATCTAATTGAAAAATGGCAATTTTATACATAAGAGGTGATAAAATAGTGAAAAACAAAAGAATAGTAGTAATAATATTAATAATAACATTGATTTCATACATATTATTAGCATTTACTCCAATACTTGCTAATAAATCTTATGCCAGACTTCCAGCTGGTACACTTTCACAAGATATAAATGGAATAAATGATGCAGAATATCCAGGATTTAAGCAATTAATAAAAAATCTGCAAGCCAAACATCCAAATTATTCAATAACTGTTTATTATACAGGACTAAATTGGAATGAAGTTTTAGCTACAGAATATCAAGGGCATAATAGTTCTCCTAGAAATTTATTTCAAATAAAAAGTAATTATAATGGAATGTGGGTTTGTCCAATATGTGGTACAAAAAGATTTGATAATGGTTCATGGTGTTGTGCATCACTTGATGCTTTAGCATATATGATGGATCCAAGAAATTCAATAAATGAAAGTGATATTTTTCAATTTAAAAACTTAGAAGGATCAGATGTAAATTATAATGATATAGCAAGAGTAGTATCAAATTATGGAGCATATTTAAACAATCCTGAAGCAATACAAGCTATTGTAGATGCAAGTAATCAATATAATGTAAACGGATATTTTCTAGTCGCAAAAATAATAAATGAGCATGGAAAAAATGGTTCAACATTAAGTAATGGAAACGGATATAATGGAAATTATGTACATTGTTATAATTATTTTAATATAGGATCAACAGGAAATGGAACAGCTAATATTATAAATAATGGATTATCTTATGCACAAAGAAATGGTTGGACTTCAATTAGAGCATCAATATTAGGTGGAACAGCAATAGTTAAAGACAGTTTTATTACTAGATATGGGCAAAATACCTTATATTATCAAAAATTTAATGTATCTGGAAAATCAACACTTGCTTCACACCAATATCAACAGAACATAATGGCAGCTCAGAGCCAAGGTAGTAGTTTAAAGGCATATTATGGTTCTTCAAATACAGTATCTACATATAATTTTATAATACCATTATATGAAAATATGCCAGGAACATGTCCAAGACCAAATCCAGGCGTTACAAATTCAATAAATTATGAAAATGGTGTAGTACAAAATATATCAACATCATTAAAAGTTAGAGCTTCAGCAAATGGTACTGCAATAGGATCTTTAAATAATAATGAATCAATAAGAATATTAAAAAGAGCAACAACAAAAGTTGGAAATTATTATTGGGATTTAATAGTTTCTAATAAAAATGGAACTTATGGATATGCAGCAAGAGAAATTGATGGGCAAACAGTTTTAGCATCAACAGGATCAAATGGAAGCTCATCTGGAAGTGCAGGAACTCCAGATCCAGCGCCAACACCAGTGCCACCTACTCCACCTACGGCAGATGATACAAATGTTAAAGTAAAAGGAAATTATATAGAAACAGTACCTAATATGACATTAGATGCTATTAAAGGAAAATATAAAGATGCAACTATAACTAATGCAGCAGGAACACCAGTAACCTCTGGAAACATAGGAACAGGATACAGGATTACAACAGGAGGAAAAACTTATATAGCAGTTAAAAAAGGTGATACAAATGGAGATGGAAATGTAAATATATTAGATTCTGTAGTAATTTTAAATGCTATAAAAGGTGAAAGAACATTAGAAAATGAATATAAATCGGCTGCATGTACTAAAAATAATTCGGAGTTTAATGTAACAGATGTTGTATTGTTATTAAATTATATTAAAGGTGAAACAAGCCTAGGAGTATAATTTTGAAATGTCTATAATATTAGGAAGGGATAAAATCCCTTCCTCTATAAATAATAATTTTAAGGAGGATACTAATGAACTGTACAAAATGTGGAAAAGAAATTCCAGATGGTGAAAATACACTTTGTGAAGACTGTCAAAAAAAAGAATTAGAAGAAAAAGAAGTAAAAACTGAAACGGTAGAAAATGCTGAGAAAGATTCAGTTCAAGAAGTTAAAGAAGAAAAAAAAGATCATAAAAAAGAGAAAAAAACTGAAAACAAAAATGAAGTAAAAAAAGATGATCAATCAAAAAATATTAAAATAGCAGGAGCTATTATTGCAGTAATTATTGTATTAGCAATAATATTAATTGGATTTTTTGTAATTGCTGGTAAAAATAAAGTTGGAAATACAATAGGAAACATAAGGAACTATGGATATGCAGTAAGACAAGGTGGATGGATATATTATTTATCTCCAAATGAAGGAAGTACACAATCAGGAATATTTAAAGTAAAACCAAATGGTTCTGGTAAAAAAGAATTATATATGGGCAGTATGGATATACTTTCTATGAATGTTGTTGGAAAATATATATACTTTATAGGTATAAGCTCAGAGGCATATAGTGAAGAAGATACTTTAGATAACAAAATTTATAGAATGAAAACAGACGGATCAGATTTAACAGTAATAAATGATAATGAGTTTAATGATAACTGCTATGAAATTTATGTAATAAATAATAGTATTTACTATATTGGTGTAGATGCAAACATTTATAAAATGAAACTTGATGGTTCTAACAAAGAAATGGTAGCAGAAAATGGAACAGGATATTTAGGAATTAGTGATAAATATATTGTTTATAATAAAACATTAGATGATAATCCAGATGGATATGTTACTTATATAATGAATTTAGATGGTTCAAATGCTAGACCAATTATAGAAGGAAAAAGATTATATAGTATAAATATTGATGGAAAATATATATATTATACAAATGAAGAAAAAGCTGTTTATAGAACAAAAATTGATTCAAATCAAGAAGAATTAATAACAGAAAAAACAGCATATAATTTGAACTTAGAAGGAAAATATTTATATTTCTTAAACTATGCTGATATAGAAAATGAAGACTATACAGTTTGTATTTATAGAATAAAAACAGATGGATCAATGAAAGAACCAGAAAATATTAAACAATTAGAACAATATTCATCATTTATAAATTTAGTTGATGGATGGATTCTTTATATGGATGGAAATGATACATCTGCATTTATTAATATGACTAAAGTAGATGGTAAAAAAGAAGTTCAATTATATTATTTAAATTATGAAGAATATTATGAGAACTTTAATGAACCAGTAAATCCAGATCTACCACAAGACGGAGAGGATGTTGAACCACCAAGTGATAATACAGGAACAGAAACACCAGATACTTCTACAAATACAGTGGGAAATGCAACTACTCCAGAAGTTTCTAATACTGCATCTAATGCAGCAGTACCAGAAAATACAAATTCTGTAGCTAATACAACAAATACAGCTGAGAATGTCTCAAATACAACAAATTAATAAAAGATATTAGATTGTTATAATTGAAAAGAAAAAAAGAAAGAATTCAAATTTAAAACCAGTAGAGAACTTAGAGAAGAAATTATAAGCTCAAACCAAATAGTATAGAATAAACTTCTATAAAAAAGAGATTCTAGTTTGAAGCGAACTCTTCTTGTTAGACAAAAAAAGTTTAACAAGGAGGATTTGTGAAACATTGTCTGATAGCCATAAAACTACAAGAGGAAAACTCACAGCTGAGTGTAAAGGAGGCGTGGCGTATGGCAAAAGACTATGATAAGCATGTTCAGAAGAAAAATCAGACAAAAATGAAGGAAGATGCGTATTCTAATACTACGAATCGGTTCGAAAAGGATAACCCTAGGCATGCTCATTGAGTATGCCTTTAATCATGTTTAGATGTTATTTTATAAAGTTATATTTTTGCATAGATATTAAGAAGTTTTACTGATTAAAGTAAAACTTCTTTTGACATTTATAAAAAGTTATGATAAGCTATTTAAGTTGCAAATAAAGTAACAAGTTGTATTTTAATATTTAAATACATATAAAAGTATTTATAGAAAGGGGAAAAGAAATGGAAAATGAAGAAAATATTTTAGGTCATGAGAAAATTGGAAAATTAATAAAGAAATTTTCAATACCATGTATGATATCACTATTAGTGAACTCCTTATATAATATTGTTGACCAAATATTTATTGGATGGGGAGTTGGATATTTAGGAAATGGAGCAACAAACGTAGTATTTCCTCTTGTTATGGTATGTTTAGCTTTTGCTTTAATGCTAGGAGATGGTTCTTCAGCATACTTGAGCTTAAAGCTAGGAGAAAAAAAGAAAAAGGAAGCAGGTATAGGTGTAGCAAATGGTATAAGTGCAGCTATAATTATATCAGTTTTATTTTGTATAGTTACACTTAGTTTTTTACCACAATTATTAAATTTATTTGGATGTACAGATAATCTAAGAGAATATGCTTTAGGATATGGATACATAATAGCAATAGGATTGCCATTTATGATGATTGGAACAATGCTAAATTCTATTATAAGAGCAGATGGAAATCCAAAATATTCAATGACAACTATGGTTTCTGGTGCTATTTTAAATGTTATTTTAGATCCAATATTTATTTTCGTATTTAAAATGGGAGTAGAAGGTGCTGCTATAGCAACTATAATAAGTCAAATACTAACATTTGTACTTAATATAGCTTACATAAAAAAATTCAAATCAATAGATATAAGTAAAAAAGATTTTAAACCACAAATATCAGTAGTAAAAAAAGTAGTAATGTTAGGAATAAGCAGTTTTATTACACAAATGAGTTTTGTATTTGTTATGGCTGTTGAAAATAATTTACTTGGAAAACATGGAGCATATTCTAAATTTGGTTCAGAAATTCCAATAACAGTACTTGGAATAGTAATGAAAATGAGCCAAATATTAAATAGTATAATTATTGGAATTGCAGCAGGGGCACAACCAATAGTAGGATATAACTATGGAGCTGGAAAATATGACAGAGTAAAGAAAACTTTAAAAACAATTTTAGGAATAAGTGTAACAGTAAGTACAGTAGCATTTATACTATTCCAAACAATACCAGAAAAATTAATATCTATATTTGGTAGTGGTGATGAACTATATATGGAATTTGCTTGTTTATCATTTAGAATATATTTAATGTTATGTATATGTAATGGTGTGCAAATACCATCAGGAATATTCTTCCAAGCTATTGGAAAAAGTTTTAAAAGTGCAGTATTATCATTATCAAGACAGATTTTATTATTAATACCAGCTTTTGTAATATTAGGTGAATTATTTGGAATACAAGGAATTTTATATGCAGGACCTTTAGCTGATGGAATAGCTTTTCTTATTGCAGTATCATTACTTATAATAGAAATTAAAAAATTAGGAAAAAGCAAAATGACAAGTCAAACTTTAATAGATGATACAAGTACAGATAATAAATTAAATAAACAGATAGTAATTACAATATCAAGAGAATATGGTTCTGGTGGAAGATATATTGGAAGATTAATAGCAGATAAATTAGGTATTAAATTTTATGATAAAGAATTTATTACTAAACTTGCTGAAGAAACAGGTTTATCAGAAGAATATATAGAAAATAATGAACAAAAAAGAGATGCTTTAGCTGGATTAAATAATGGATATTATTTTGGATTAGATAATAGTGATGAACTATTTATAAAAGAGGCAGAAATGATAAAAGCAGTTGCAAATAAAGAGTCTTGTGTAATTATAGGTAGATGTTCAGATTTTATTTTAAAAGATAAAGAAAATGTAGTAAAGGTATTTATATATAGTAACATGGAGGACAAAATAAAAAGAGCAACTAATATTTATGGATTTGATAAAAGTAAGGCAGAAAAAGAAATAAAAAGAATAGACAAACTAAGAGCAAATCATTATAAGTATTATACAGAAAAAGAATGGAGTGAACATTCAAATTATGATATATGTATTAATAGTGATGTTTTAGGTGTTGAAAAATCAGCTAACTTAATATGTGAATTAGTAAAAGAAAAAGAAAATGTATTAAAAGCAATGATATAAATAACTGCAAAATATAAAAATTGATGAAAACCTTATTTAATAATAAAGTGTATTTTCTACTATACAAAGTTGCTGAAAGCTTTATTTAATAGAAAGAGCTATGATAAATGAAAATGGCGGGAGCCCCTACTCAGAGGGGCTCCCATTTTGGCACTTACTGGTCGCTTGTGTGGTTGCTGACGAAGTCATACCGATTCCCGTAGAGGGCAACCGGCGAATGATCAGTCACGAAGTCGAACTTGATCTTGCCGGTAAAAAGGGCCAGACCCAGTCCAAAATAGCTGCCGTCCTTGCGGTTGCACTTCAGACCCAGTTGGTCGTTGCCATAGACAACGCCGGTTTCCACGTGCCCACCAGGGTAGGTGAGAGTGATGACTTGACCGGGCTTGATAAGGATAGCGTTTTCGGGTGTAAGTTCCATTTTTTTACCTCCAAATTTTTACTATAGATGACTGATAGGAATTGTAAACACGAGGTGTTTACCAGGGGTAATGCTGTATATATTATAGCACAATATTGTATAAATTTCAAATATTACTAAAGAACAAATAGTGACAATCTTTTTAGGGAAATTTTATAGAATGTTTTTTAATATGTAAAAAACGGAGAAAGCCCCCAACTAGGGACTTTCTCCGTTTTATTTAGCGCTTGCTTAAATGATTTGACACGAAGTCATAAATTGTATCATACCGGGCAACCGGTGCATGCTTAGACATAAATTTGAACTTAATCTTGCTAGAGGCAATAATGTGTTGATCAAATCCAAAGTATGAGCCATCATCTTATTAAATAAAAAAGAAGGAGACTTTTTTAGGACTCCTGATAGTTTTTTAAATATTATTTTGATTTTTTTATATCTAATCTCCATACTGCAATAATTGCGGAAAATAATTGAAATACATTTCCTATTGCACTTATATTTGTTAATGACCAACATAGGAAATGAGAATAAGCAGATGTGGTTTGCAACTTTTAATCTACAACTTATTTTTATAAAAGACAAGGAATAGCCAACAAATACGAGATTTATTGGCTATTCCTTGCAAAAGAGCACGTTAGAACATGCTCAGGGTGATTTGTTTTTTAGCGAGCATCATCCTTTAGAGGAACTATTCTGATTTTTTCTGGCAGCCAATCGGCAAGGTCTTTTTTTACCTTTTTGAAATTGGTTTTGTGACAAAAAACCACAATAGTTTCATAGTAGAAAAACCCTTTCAGGTGGCCGAGCATGTTTTGTAGCTCTTTCCCAGTAAGATAACCAGGGAAATAAATTGCCATGCTCTTGGTATTCTCGTTGACACCTGCGTAGAACAATGTAGGCCTCTCTACTTCATACCGGTAATCGATTGTGTAGGCGAATAAAGCATCGTCTCCAAATGCTTCTGGAAACAATTTTTGAAATTCCGCAGAGTCACACTTTGCCTGAAGTAGTGCCAGATTTTTTTGATACAGCTTCATTTCAAACATAGATATTCCTATAGCTTCTGGTAATTCCATTCTGTCTTTCCTCCATTTAACAGTTGTTGTAAAACATGGTTATTGGTTTAATGCTACGACTATTCACACCCTTTCAAATTTTTTTGTAAAATAAATTATATCACAGTTTTATGTAAATTACAAGAATGACAAAAAATCAACCTTTTACAGCTGATTTATCAACATTTTCATCTGATACGACGATTTTATTTATTGGAGTGAGGCACATACAAGTTATGAACTTTGTTATATTATAGGAAATTTCTACGAAATTCCTATAATATAATGTTTGCCCTAATTTGTACACAAATTTACTACGTAAATTTAGCATGTAGAACAAAGACGAGGACATTTGCATTTAGTTTTGTCTTTTGCAATTTTTATAATGTTCTATTTTGTTCTCTTTCTATAAATATTAGATATGAATTCTTATTAGATTTTAAGTGGGAGTATATGAAAATTTTACTATTTATAGTATAATTTAGTAGAACAAGAACTTTAGGTGGTGATATAGAAAATGAAAAAGGATAATAATATTAATTTTATATTTAAGAGGCTTAACAAGAAAAAAATAACAATTTGTTTGTTAATAGAAGCATTTTTAGATTTTATTTACTATTTTGTTCCATTTGCTTTTACATTATTTTTAACTTTACCTTTTACAGTAGAGAAAGCCATTATTGTTATAGGTATTTTTATGATTTCTAAAACTCTTCGTGTTGGAGGAAATTACTTATTAAGAAAATGTAGTGATAATTATTTATATCAATATTCGAATGTTCAATATGAAGAATATTATAAAAAATTAAATAAATTACCAGTTGAAACAATATCAAAATATCAAACTGGCTATTTTGAAAACATAATTGAAAAAATTAGTGAATTAGTAAAGAAAATATTACAAGCAGAATATGTAAGTATAATCATAACTTTTATTTTTTTGTTTTATACATTATATAATCAATCAGTAGTATTATTCGTTAGTTCTTTTATAACAAGTGCTATTTGTATATTTTTAAGCATTAGAATATTAAAAAAGGCTAATACTCAAGTTGAAAAGTTATATGATCAAGAATATGAGTATTCATCAGTATACAATGATTTTATAAGTAATATTCGTACTGTAAAATTATTAAATGATGATGACTATTTTGTTAATAAAATTAGCAGAGAAGGTGAGAAGTGTTATAATGAAAACAAAAAATATGTTAAGTATTATTCTTTTGAAGAAGCGTTACGAAATATATTGATAGTGGTACCATTCTTTTTGGGACTTATAAAAGCTGCAATCGATTTATCTAATGGAATTGATACACTTGGAATAATTACTTTCTATATTTCATTACAAGTAGAAATGGGATTTGTATTTGAAGAACTATCTGGAACTATAATAAGTTGGTATGAACTTAAAGCAATTAAAAACAAACTAATATCTATATTTAAAAATTTAGATAATAGAAAAGAATTGAAATCTTTTAAAGAAATTACATTATCTAATATTGTAATTCAATATCTTAAATCAAATTTAGAAATAAAGGTAGATAACCTTACAATCAATAATAATGATAAAATATCAATTACAGGTCAATCTGGTCAAGGTAAAACATCAATTATAAATTTAATCTTAGGGAATATTGATTCTTACAAAGGACAGGTTCTTATTGATAGTAAAAACTTAAAAGATGTTAAATTAGATATTGGAACAATAAGTCAAGAAATTGAACTCTTTAATATGTCTATTAAAGATAACTTATGTTTAGACAAAAAAATATCAGATGAAGAAATCATAAAATACTTAGAAGAACTAGAATTAAAAGAAGTATTGTTGTTTGAAGATAATATTTATTCTGTTGTAGGCGAAAAGGGGTTAAAACTATCTACTGGTCAAAAAAGAAGAATTAATATTTTAAGAAGTTATTTAATGAATAAAGACATTTATATTTTAGATGAGCCAACTTCTAATTTAGATAAACACACTGAAGAAATAGTTGTCAATTTTATATTAAAATATTTTAAAAATAAAACTTTAATAATAGCTACACATAATGAAAAAATAAATGAAATATGCAATAAGTTTTATACATTTGAAAATCATCAATTAAAGAACTTAAACAAATAATAATCGTAGTTTAAAGTATATGGGATTCCCAATAAATTGAAAATGAGTAGGTTTTTTATTTCCATAGTTTTAAATTCCAAAATCAACAAAAGTTCGCTTTCTTAGAAAGAGAACTTTTGTTATTTATATAAAATAAAAACTCACAAACTTGCTATAGCCCATAAGTTGTTTTAAAATGGAGCTCATAGGCGGAATCGAACCGCCGACCTACAGGTTACGAATCTGTTGCTCTACCAACTGAGCTATATGAGCATGGAAATATTATATATATTTACACAGAAAAAATCAAGAATTATATATAGATAAAAAAATAATTGTATAAATAAGATAACTCTGATATAATTTTAACAAATAAATATGTTGTAGGAGGAATATTATGCATACCGAATATGAAGTAAGAGTTTTAGAAATAGACAAAGATGAATTAATTAAAAAAATTGAAAATTTAGGTGGAAAAAAAGTTGCTGATTTTGACTATAAAAGAAGAATATATAATTTTACACCAGCAGTAGATTATAAATGGATTAGATTAAGAACAGATGGAAAGAAAACTACATTAACAGTTAAAGAACTTAAGAATTTAGAAATAGATGGAACAAAAGAAACAGAGATAGAAGTTTCAGACTTTGAAGAAACAAATAACATTTTAAATGAATTAGGATATAAATCACATACTTATCAGGAAAATAAAAGAACAAGATATATATTAAATGATGTAGAATTAGATTTCGATTCTTGGCCTTATATACCAACATATCTTGAAATAGAAGGAAAAGATGAAAAATCAGTAAAAGATATGATAAAGCTTTTAGAAGTTGATAATTCAAAAGTAACTTCTGTAGATGTACAAGGAGTGTTTAGAGAATTTTATAATATTAATATTTCAAATGTTCCAGTAATTAAATTTGATGAGCCTTTAGATAAAAAATATTATATAAATTAGCTTTTAAGTTATATTTTATTAAAAATGAAAGGAAATTAATAAATAGAAAATAAAAATGGAATCATTATTAAATTATAAAAATATAGAATTTAGTACATTTTTTATATTAGCTGGAGTTTATTTCGTTGTGTTAGGAGTTATTTATTATTTAATATTTCATAAACACCATAAAAGAAACAAAGTAGAACTAAATGAGCTAGTAGTATTAGTACCAAAGTTTTATTCAGTTGCAATTCTATCAAGTTTAATAATAATTTTTGGAATAATTTGTATAATTGATGCAAATTCATTTAAAGAAGATAGAAATGAAGTAATTACGCAAATTTTATTTGGAATATTAATAATAAGTATTACTATTATTAATTTCATATTTTATATAAAAAGAAATTTAAAAGATTTTGATACAGAAATTAGAGAAGAAAATAAGAGAAGAACAATAAAAATAGGAGAGATTTTACAATTAATATTTTTAATAGTATTTTTACTTATGCCAATATGGAGAATACCAGAATTTATAAAATTATTTGATAATAAAAAAGAAATGATAATAGAAATATTAAAATCTTTTGTATTTACAATTATATCAGTAATATTACTTTATAATTTAAATCCATTAGATATAAAAGAAAAATTAAAAGGAAAAAGTAAATAAAAGAATAATTTGCCTAAAATGTTGTATAAAGCTATATAAGTAATAACTTGTATAATATAGCATAATTAGTAAAATAAATAATAATTTACTTAATGTTACATAAAGATATATAAATCATAACTTGTATAATACAACATAATTAATAGAATAAAATAATAATTTGCTTAATATTGTATAAGTTAATTAAATTATCATTTAATTGTTTATTTGAAAATTATTAATTATTGTAAATATAGTAAATATTGTATAAAAATAATTGACATAATTTGGAAAAAGTAGTATTATAAAAGAGTAGTATATATGAACTATGAAGAGGAAAAGTAAAATTGAGGTTACTAACAGAGAGGATTAGTTAATAGCTGAAAGCTAATCTTAGAAAACAAATTTGAAAAACTACCTTGGAGTTTCTACTTGAAAAAGTGGCGTGTAAGATGCGTTAAAATCCGTTAAGAGTTAAACAGTAGGGTGGAACCGTAAGAAATAAACTTACCCCTATAAGCTAAGTAAAGCTTATAGGGGCTTTTTGTATCAAGTTACTATTTTCTTGCTGATAGGATATCATTAATACTAAAATAGTTGTTTTTTATAAAAAGCTCCTATAAAGTTAAAAGCTTAAATAAATTTTTATACGCCAAAAGGCGAGAAGGAGATTTATTATGTTTAAAATTAAATTACATGGAGGACAAACAAGAGAAGTTGAAGAAAGTCTTTATTGGCATACAACTTCACATATTATGGCACAAGCTGTAAAAAGATTATTTCCTGGAGTAAAAGTTGCAATAGGACCATCTATTGAACACGGTTTTTACTATGATTTTGATATAGAAAAACCTTTCTCAGAAGAAGATTTATTAAAAATTGAAGAGGAAATGAAAAAAATAATTAAAGAAGATTTACCAATCGAAAGATTTGAACTTCCAAGAGAAGAAGCAATTAAATTTATGGAAGAAAAAGAAGAGCCTTATAAAGTAGAACTAATTAAAGATTTACCAGAAGGAGAAGTTATTTCTTTTTATAAACAAGGCGAATTTACAGATCTTTGTAGAGGACCACATTTACCTACAACAGGAGCAGTAAAAGCTGTAAAATTATTAACATCATCAGGAGCTTATTGGAGAGGCGACGAACATAATAAAATGTTACAAAGAATTTATGGAATATCATTCCCAAAGGCAAGTGAACTTGAAGAATATCTAAATATGATAGAAGAAGCTAAAAAAAGAGATCATAGAAAACTTGGAAAAGAATTAGATTTATTTTTCTTTGATGAAACAGCTCCAGGTATGGCATATTGGATGCCAAAAGGTTTTAAAATGATGAATATTTTAATTGATCTTTGGAGAAAAGAGCATGAAAAAAGAGGATATATGGAATTTTCAGGTCCTCAATTAAATAGTAGTGAGCTTTGGAAAACTTCAGGACATTGGGATCACTATAAAGAAGATATGTTTGTACTAACAGATTCAGATGGAAAAGAACAAGCCTTAAAACCAATGAACTGCCCAAATGCTATAAAAATATTTGCGTCAAAACTAAGAAGTTATAAAGATTTACCATTAAGATTTAATGATATTGATGTTATTCATAGAAATGAAAAATCAGGGCAACTAAATGGATTATTTAGAGTTAGAATGTTTCGTCAAGATGATGCCCACAACTTTATTACAGAAGATCAAATTGCTTCTGAAATTAAGGATATAGTTGAAATAGCAAAATATTTATATGGAATATTTGGACTTGATTTTGAATTAACATTATCAACAAGACCAGAAGACTACATGGGTGATATTGAATTATGGAATAAAGCAGAAGCTAATTTAAGAGATGTATTAGATGAACTTTGTGGAGCAGGACAATATAGAATTAATGAAGGTGATGGAGCTTTTTATGGACCTAAGATTGATATCAAGATGAAAGATTGCTTAGGAAGAGAATGGCAAATGGGAACAGTACAAGTAGATTTCCAATTACCACTTAGATTTAATTTATCTTATATAGATTCAAATGGAGATAAAAAAGTACCAATATTAATTCATAGAGCATTATTTGGATCTTTTGAAAGATTTATTGGAATAATAACAGAACACTTTGCAGGAGCTTTTCCAACATGGCTTGCACCAGTACAAGTAAAAGTATTACCAATATCAGATAATCAAAAAGAATATGCACAAAAAGTAGTTCAAAAACTTTCAGAAGAAGGAATAAGAGTAGAATTAGATGAAAGACAAGAAAAGATTGGATATAAAATTCGTGAAGCACAACTTCAAAAAGTACCATATATGCTTATATTAGGAGAAAAGGAAATTGAAGCAAATGCAGTTGGAGTAAGAGTAAGAAAAGATGGAGATATTGGAGCTATGCCTATAGATAAATTTATAGAGAAAATAAAAAATGAAGTAGAGAATTTTTCAAGATAATAAAAAGTAAAGCTTTAAAGAATTAAAGTAAACTCCAAAAAATGAGTTTACTTTAATTTTTTAGTATATTTGCAAGAAAACTTAAAAAAATTGAAAGAATTTTATTGTGTTAATTTTTTTAAAATTTATTAAGTATAAAAAAATTGCAGAAAATATAAATATTTTTATAAAAAGTTACAAATTTTATTAAAAAAACTCAAATTTCTATTGATAATTCTTTAAAAAGTGGATATAATCTATACATATTAAATACAGAAGAAAGGATTTTATATAAAAAATTATGGACAAAAAATATATTATTTTAATTATAATAGCAATAATTCTTGCTGGAATATTAGTATCAATATTTGTTACTAAAAATGAAGAACAAATAGTGCCCAGCAATAATATATCAGATTTAAATAATAATGGAATAGAAGAAAAAGAAGAGAAAAAAGAAGAAAATAACGAAATTGAAGTTTTAGCAACTAATTTAGAAGAATTAAAACCAAATAGCGCATGGTGTGGAACTTTTCAATTAGTTTGGAATGACATGCAAAATGAAGTTGTAGGACAAGAAATTGTTTTTAATCCTCAATTAAAAGTAGTAGAAAATTTGAATAAACAAACTTTTAAGGAAGAAGATATTTCAGAAGAATACTATTATAAAAAATTTGGACTTAAAACTTTAGAATTAAAAGAAGAAATTGAAAATGGTATAAAAGATAAATTTGATGAAACTAGTGATATTTTAGATAAATTAGATTGGTCAGAATCAGCTCTTAGCACTGAAGAAGATGATAGATATTTATTTTATGCTATGTTAAAAAAAGAATTCAAATTTGAAAATAAATTTGATGAACTAGAAAGAGGAAGCTTTGAAAATAAATATGATGATATAGAATATTTTGGAATTCAAGAAGGAACAGATAAATCTGTAAGAAATCAAGTTGATGTATGGTATGAATTTGGTGAAAATGATTTTGCTGTATCTTTAAATACTTCAGATGGAGATGAGGTAATTCTAGTAAGAAATCCAGAAGGAAAAAGCTTTGAAGAAGTATATGAAAATGCAGATGGAAAATCAATGTTATATGAAGGAATTCATAGTTTTGGAGAAAAAGATACATTAAAAGTTCCAAAAATAGATATGGATGTATTAAAAAAATATGAAGAATTAAAGAATAAAGAATTCCCTACAGCAGATGGAAAAACTGGAATTATAGCAGAAGCAATACAATCAATACAAATGCAACTAGATCATACTGGAGGAAAAATTAAAAGTGAAGCAGCAATAGATATGATAAAAGAGACAGCAATAATGCCAGAAGAAGGAGATGGCAGAGAATTCAATTTTGATGGTAAATTTGTAATATTCTTAAAAGAAAGTTCAAAAGATAAACCTTATTTTGCAGCAAGTATTGAAGATATAAAATTATTTCAATAAAAATTTAAAAGATACAAAAGACATTAAAGACGGAGTTTTGTCTTAATTAATATTAATATCAAAACTCTATTTCTAATGTCTATTTTTTTCAAAATAGATATTGAAGAAATTATATTGATATAATATAATAACAACATGTTTACTGAAATTTTACATAAAATATAAAAAGGGGAATTTGATGTGGAAAACGTTACTAAAAGCGAATTACTAAAAAAGTTAAAATATCTTAATTTAGATTTAGATGATGTTCCTAGTGAAGTGACAGATTACAGGCCACTTAATTTTAGCGTGTCTAGATTAAATAATGATAAAGATCATAGAGTATTTCGTTTTGTTCCTATTGATAAAATAGATATATTAATAACTCCTTGTTTAAGAACAGACCCTTTAAAAGATAAATATTCACAAGCAGTACCATTATATAAATATATACTTCCAGCAGAAAGTGATGAAGATATTGAAAGATATACAATGTTTTTAAAAATGCTAGATACAGTATCAATTCCAGAAATAGAAAATATTGCAAGTGTTCAAAAAGAATTAGAAAAAAAAGAACCATTTAAAGTGAAATATCCTAAAGCACATTTATGGCAAATATATTATTCACCAAATACAGGTAGATATTTTATGTTAGTATGTTCAAAAGAAAAAACATTTGCTGAATTTTTCTATTTACTAAAAAGAAAAATTGAATTTGCTAATAGTGAAATTAGAAATGCACCTAAAGTTTATGTTCCAATAAATGCAATGAATTATTGTGAAGAGTATTTGAATAGAAATGAAATAGCAGATTTAGAAAATTATCTATGGTTATTTACAAAAAATTGGGCATTAACTTTTGAAGTATATAGCAAAACAGGAACTTTATCTTTACAAATTGTTGGAGATACAGTTGTATATGATGATTTAAAAAGTAGTTATAAAGTAAAATTAAATAATAAAGAAGAAGCAATAAAGTTTTATAAATTATTAAAAGCATTATTTATATTACAAACAGAAATAAAAAATCATTTTGAATTTACTACAAAAATAGATAGTAATAATGGATTAGAATTGTACTATGGGCAAGTGAAATTAACTTATGAAATGCTAACAGATTTTATAAAAAATGAATTTAAAGAAGCAGAAGAAAAAATCCAAGATCAAAATGAAGATATATTAGAAATAGAAGAGAAACTAGAAGAAATAAAAGTATCAGTTAAAGAAAAGGAAGATGAATATCTTGTAAAACAAAAAGAAATTTCAACATATTTAGAATGCAAAAAAACATTTATTGGAAAAGTAAAATATTTCTTTAAATCTTCAAAACCAAATAAAAAAGTAAAATCACAAAATAGAAATAAAGAAAAAGATATAGAAATAGAAGAAAAAGAAAGTAAATTAGTTAGCACTATAGCATTAGATGAATCATTAAGATTAAAAAGATTTTATACAATCGAAGACTTAGTTACAATATATTCATTACTTGAAAAAGGTGAGAAAAATTATCAAAATCTAAATCAAGATTTAAAAGCACAAACTTTAAAACTAGAAAACATTATATCAAAAGTAAAAAATGCAAATCTTTATATAGAAGAAATTGATAAACATAAAAAAAGTATTTTTGATTTCTGGAAATTTTCAAATAAAGACGAGAAGTTAAGCTTAGAAATGGGTGACGAAGAAGATGAAAATGAAAACAAAAATGTAATGAAAAAAGTATTTGACTTTGAATCAGATTTTGAAGATTTAGGTGCAAAAGTAGATACAATTCAAAGAAAAAAATTATCAAAAGAAGAAATGGATAGTGTATTTATAGCAAAAACAGAAATACTTGATTTATTAAATGGTTTAAGAGATAATACAATAGAAACATTAACAGCAGAAAGAAGTTTGCAAAAGTTAAAAGAAGAGTTTAATGCAAATAGACTTTATTTTGATAATGATACCTTTGATATATTTGGAAATGTTGAAGATGATAGTAGAAAATTAAAATATATTGGAAATAGAAGCCATAGAGAAAACGAAAAAAATAAATTTAAAGTACTAAATATAAACAAAAAAATTGATGTATTTGATTTTACTGAAAGATTGCAAAGTATTAATGGATATATAGAAGGGGCAATACCAAAAGTTACATCAGAATATGATTTTTCATTATATAAAGTGAGTCAAATAACAGATAAAGTAAAAGAAAATTCTTTTGATGTATACAATATAAATGTCGAGAAAGCTTTAGAAGAATATGAAGATGATGGAGAAGGTGCTTTAAACTTAATAAAATTAAATTATAAGGAAGGTTTACCTTTATTATATTATTCAAATATTATATTTTATGATAACAATAATCAAACACTACCAATAGGAATGGATTTATCTTCTAGTGTTTTAATAGATGGAAGAAGATTAAATTTTAAATTGGTTAGCAAAAATAAATTTAGAACAAATAAATATTTTACAGAAAGTAATAATTTAATATTACCAAAATCAAAAAATGTTTTTGTGTATGAATATGATGTAGAGTTAAAAAAGTAAATTTGAATATAAAAAGGAAAAGAAATTAACTTATAAATTCTTAATAAAAAGAATTATAAATAAAATTAAAAAATTGAAGGGTTTAAATATGAAAAATTAAACAAGAAGATTTAAAAAGTTCTAAAGAAAAAGGAAAGTGAGAAAAGATATGATAAATAGAGCAGTAATTATAGTTTTAGATAGTTTTGGAGTAGGAGAAGCACCTGATGCTCATGAATATGGAGATGAAGGAAGTAATACTTTAGAAGGAATTTACTATAATACTGCTTTAAATATTCCAAACATGAAAAAGCTTGGATTATATAATATACAAGGACTTACAATAAAAGAAAAAGAAGAAAGTCCAATAGGAATTTATGGAAAAGCAGCAGAAAAAACAAAAGGGAAAAATAGTCCAGTAGGACATTGGGAAATAGCAGGTTTTATAAAAAATGAGCCATTTAAAACATATTATGATGGATTTCCCAAAGAATTATTAGATGAAATTTCTAGTAGATTTGGAATAGAAGGATTTATATGTAATAAAAAAGGTTCAGGAACAGACTTTTTGAAACAATATGGAGAAGAAAGCATAAGCCTTAAAAAACCAATAGTTTATACTTCAGCAGATAGTGTGCTTCAAATAGCTGCACATGAAGATATATTACCAGTTAATGAACTATATAAATTATGCCAAATAGCAAGAAATGTAATAGATGAAAAAGGATATGGTATAGGAACAGTTATAGCAAGACCGTTTGTAGGAACTAATAGTGAAAATTTTAAAAGAACATATAATAGAAAAGATTTTGAGGCAGAAGATTTCGGAAAAACAATGTTAGACTCTTTTAAAGAGAATGGAAAAAAAGTATTAGCAATAGGCAAAATAGAAGATTTATTTGTAGGAAGAAGCATATCAAGGGCAATTCATACAAATGGAAATACAGATGGAATAGAGAAAACAATAGATGCAATAAAAAATGCTGAGGAAGATTTAATATTTGTGAATTTAGTTGATTTTGATATGTTATATGGACACAGAAATAATATAGAAGGATATGCTAAGGCATTAGAAGAATTTGATAATAAATTACCAGAAATAATGAATACTTTAAAAGAAGATGATATATTGATATTAACAGCAGACCATGGAAATGATCCAAGCACACCAAGTACAGATCACTCAAGAGAATATATACCAATACTTGTTTATGGTAAAAAATTAAAAGCAAATGTAGACTTAGGAATTAGACAAACTTATGCAGATATATCAGCTACCATATTAGATATATTTGGAATAGAGAAATTGGAAAATGGAACAAGTTTTAAAAATGAGATAATGTAGAAAGTACATAGTTGATAGCTATTGCTATCAACTAATAGTATTAGTAAATTTAGACTATATGGCATATTAGTTTAAAATTGGAAATTTTATAAAAAATAGTAAAAATCTAGACAATGAAAAGAATATGTGTTAATATAATTTAGTAATAAAAAGTAGATACAGTACAATATCTTATGCGGAAGCATTTTTCTGTTTTTAAATTATATATGCCTGAGTGGCGGAATTGGCAGACGCACACGACTCAAAATCGTGCGGGAAACCATGCGGGTTCGAGTCCCGCCTCAGGCACCAACAATGTATCTGTTTGAATTAACAGAGCAGATAGATGCAAATATTATTCTGAAAAGGATGATATTTTTTATTTTGATAGAACTGTTATCTATTATGATAATGAACAAGAAACACTAATAATGCTAAATACTTTATTTGCTATTAATACAAAAGTTGAAAGAAGAATAGAATTTGATCATATTAAAAAAAATTATTTAAAGTTTAAGATATACTAACAGTAATTGATAAGCTAGACTATAAAAGAAAAAAATATGGTAATGATAAAGTTGAAATCTTGAAAGTTAAAAGAACAGAAGCTATATGGAGAGAATTTTTGAACTTGTTTTATAATAAAAAAATGAGTGATATTTTAAAAGAATATGGAGAAACTACTATATCACAATTTAATTGTTTATCTTGTAGATTGTCTATGTATGTAATGTCTATTATATTAAGTAACAAAATGAATATAAAATTAGTAGTAGATGGTGCGAGAAAAAGTCAATTATTTGCAATAGAACAAGATTTATTATTAGAAAGATTTAAAAGTTTTTTCGAAAAATACAATATAAAAATTGAATTTCCTTTAAAAGACTTTAAAGATGATTTTGAATTAAAAAATCAATTATTAATTAGAGGATTCGTTCCAAAAACAATAGAACCACAATGTTTATTAGGAATGCCAATATCAAATAAGGATTTAACAAATGAGATTATAGAATCAACAGCTAAAATTTTGATAAATTACTTTTAGAAAAAGCCAATGAACTACTTGAGAAATATAAAGATATAGATATATCAGGAGAATATTTATGATAGATAATAGAAGTAAAAATTTTATATTTGTTCCTTTTTGCCTAATGGCACAAGCCTATCAGGCTCAAGGAATTGTGAAGTATGAATGGCGCTCATCTATTAAACCATTTATGAATTTATTGATTGAAAATGATATTAATATAATTCAGATGCCTTGCACAGAAGCTACTTTTGAAAATAATTTAATAAGACAGCCTAAGGGAATTTCAAAATATGATACAGAAAAATTTAATGAACATTGCGAAAAAATATCTGAAGAAGTTGAAAGACAAGTAATAAGTATTATAGAAAATGGTTATAATGTTATAGCTATTTTAGGTATTGAACAATCCCCTTCATGTTGTGTTAATTACATATATACTAATAATGGTATGGAAAAAAGAATGGGATTATTTATAGAAAAATTATATAATAAAATAAAAAAGTATAATATTCCAGTAATTGGAATAAATAGAAAATTTATAAATAAATCACTAAGAGAATTAGAAACAATTATTGATAGTATAAAAAAATAGAGGCCGTTCATTTGAATGGCTTTTGCTAATAAATTAGGAAATTGCATAGATGAGAATTTAATAAAGGAGTACAAAAAAATAAAGAAGTATTTTAATATGAAAAAATAGAGATATTAGATAAAATTGAAAAAATTGTGTATGTAACTCAACCATCACCAGTTATATTAGTATCTACAATAAGTAAAGATAATATAGAAAATGTAGCACCTTTTGGAATGTTTATGAATTGTTCTACTAAACCAGATAGTATGGTAGCAATAGCTATTTCTCCTAAAACAGATACTTATGAGAATATAAAAGAAACTAAGCAATTTATAGTCGGAATTCCACAAGAGAATATGTTAGAAAAGTTATATAAGGCAGGAGAAAGAGTGGATAGAAATATAAGTGAATTTGAATTTACTAATTTAACACCTTATAATTCTAAAAAACTAAAATGTAAAAGAATAGAAGAATGTATTGTAAATATTGATTGCATTTTTGAAAATGAAATAGAAACTGGAAACCATAACATCATAGTTGGAAAAGTAGTGGCTTGTGATATTAATGAAGATAAATATTCAGAAGATAAAGTTAGATTAAGAAATAATATACCAAATATTTATCACATTACAGGCAATAAATTTATGGTAAATGGAAAAATGTAAGAAGTATAATGTAAATATTATAGCAGAATAATTAGAAAATGGAGCTAGAAAGTTTATAACATTATAAAAGGTTTTACAGTCTGGATAGGCAAGTGTTAGAATTCCTATTGATAAAATAATAAGAGGTAAAAATGAAAGTAAAAGGGTTTATAATTAAGAACTTAAAATGGATATTATTAGTTATTTGTTTAGTAGGTTTTTTTGCTTTAGCTAAAGATGTATTTAATAAAGAAATTATAAAGGGAGATATTATAGGGTATAAAATTATTTCTGACTTTTTAATATCAGATTTTGTTACTCCTATTGCAAAATTTATTACAAATCTTGGTGGCAGTATTGCTTTAATTGTAATTACAATATTATTATTGATTTTTATTAAAAATAAAAAAATAGGAATATCTATAATTACAAATTTATGTATTATAACAGGCTTAAATATAACCTTAAAAAATATTTTACAAAGGCATAGACCAACAGATTATAGAATTATTGATGAAACCGGTTATAGTTTTCCATCTGGACATTCAATGATAAGTATGGCATTTTATGGTTTTATAATATATCTTATATATAAATATATAAAAAATAAATATTTAAAATCAACCTTAATTATATTTTTAAGTATATTAATAATTTTGATAGGAATTAGTAGAATTTATCTAGGAGTACATTATACAAGTGATGTTTTAGCAGGATTTTTAATATCAATTTCATATTTAGTTATTTATATAAGTACAATAAATAAATTATTAGAAAGAGATAAAAAAGATGGTTTAGAACTTTAATATAAAAATAAGCCTGTATACAGGCTTATTTTTATTACTTTTTACTAGTATCAACTAAATAACTAAAATATTCAGCTTTTCCAGAAAGTACATCATTATAAAAACTTTCTTTCCAGTTTAATTTCATTAAAGGATTGATTTAACTATATCAGTAAGCCAATTTATTATTGTAAATAGTATATATATTTGATATAATTTTTTCATATAAAGATATTACATAAGAAAGTAGGAAATAGTAAAGGATAATAAAAGGGGCAAATCTTGGAGATAAAGAAGTCGAATATAGATTATTATCTGAATATCAATTTTTTGATGATGATATTGGACCAATAGTAGTTAAAAACTTGGAACAATTATATCTAAGCTTTTTGGAGGAAAGTAAAAAAATAGACATACAACCTTTTCCACAGAAAGATAGAAAAGCTGAAATATTACCAGGAATGATTAATCATCGTTGTGATAGTTCTTTGGATTCATTAAGAGCAATTTCACAATATGGAATATTAGCAAGTGAATGGTTTGGAGAAATAGAAAGTGAGAGAGAAGCAGTATTTTGTGCTTTTGTTGATAAAATACATTTAGAAGAAGGCACAAATAGTAATAGAGCTAAAATATTAAATATGCAAAGATTAAAATCAAGGGATAATAATCGAGCTATATTATTTTTAGATAGTACAAATCTAGTTATGGAGAAATTATTGCATTTGGATTTTTTTGAATATATAAAAATTAAACAATTAAATCCAGAGCAAATTAGCAAAATATATACAAGTAAAGAAATAGAGATGTTTTCCAAAATTATTGAACCATTTTCACCTTGTGGAAGAGATTTTCATATAAAAAGTTTATTACCATATTGTGACTGGTCAGCAATACCAGAGGGAATTCCAGCTACATTAGTAAACGGAATATGTACAAAAACAAGAACATATAGTGATGAAGAGCTTCAGGAAATTACAAAATTATTTCCAAATGCTACTATTTTTAATGGTGAATTAGAGATAATACATACACCTAAAAAGGCAAAAAGCACTCAAGAGCTAGGAAAAGAAACTTTGGAAGAGCAAGAGGAGCTTGGGAGTTTAAATGAAGTAAAAAAAGAAATGCTTCGACAATCAAAAAATTTTAATGAAAAACAAGAAGCTAAATGAAATTAATTAGTAATAAGTTTAAATATAGTATAATTTAAATTCTTTAAAAGGAGCTAAATAATGAAAGAGGTTGCTGTAATTGTAAGTAATGATAATAAAAATATTAGTGATAAAGATATCCTAGATTCGATAAAAGAAGCAGGATTTAAAAATGTTTTTATACACTTAGAAGGTAATGAGTATAATGAACATAATTGGGCTAATTATATAGAATATATGAATAAAATTGGGCTAGAAATTATATTTGCACATTTATCTTATAAAGGCATTAATTCAATTTGGGAAGAGAATGCAGAAGGAGAAAAATTAGTAGAAAAATACATAAAAGATATTGAGATTTGCAAAAATTATAATATTTCAATGGTTGTTATGCATTTAACAAGTGGAAAAAATGCACCAATGTATAATGAGATAGGATTAAGCAGACTGTATAAAATAGTAAATTATGCAAAAGATAAAAATATAAAAATAGCTTTTGAAAATACAAAAATAAAGGGATATTTAGAATATATTATAGACAATATAAAAGAAAGTAATGTAGGTATTTGTTATGATTCAGGGCATTGTCATTTACACTTTAATGATGAGTTTAAGTTTGACAAATTTAAGAATAAAATATTTGCAGTACATTTACATGATAATGATAAATCAGATGATTTACATTTATTACCATTTGATGGAACCATTGATTGGAAAGAGACAATGTATAATTTAAAAAAAGAAAATTTTGATGGATATATTACTTTAGAATCTGTATATAGATATAATTATCTAAAATTAACACCATTAGAATTTTATAAAAAAAGTTATGATATAGCTAATAAATTAGCAAAGATGTATGAAGAAGTATAAGAATGAAACAAAAATGTGGATAATTAAGTAAAGTCTTATTTTTTACATATTATATATTATCCACTTTTGTTCTTTAACAGGAAAATAATTTATATTTTACATATTAAATATTGCTCACTACTATTGTTTATAAATTTTTTACATAATTTTAAATTGACTTGCTAATTTGTCAATAGTAATTCCACCATTATTTTTCCAATCAATTTTTATATCATTAAATCTTTTATCTTGAAATTGATTTAAAATTTCTATATCAGTTTTATCAAGAGTAAAGTTTAAGGCATCCAAATTAGAATCAATATTTTTAATTGTGTTAGTTTTAATAAGAGGATTTAGCCTTTTCTCTTTTACAAGCCAATTAATAAGTATTTGATTTTGAGTTTTATTATATTTTTCAGCCATTTTTATTAAAAATGGGTAATTCATTTTAGCAATATTATTTCTTCTTAGTGCTTGATAGGCAATAAATTTTATATTGTTTTTATGGCAAAAATCTATTAGTCCAATATTTTCATAATATTTACATTCTAAATTATATACACCTTCAAAACTAAAAATATTAAAATGTTTTTGTAACTCTTTTAACTCATCAAAATTAGTATTACTAGCAGATAAATATTTTATTTTTCCTTTTTTTACTAAATTATTAATTTCTTCATAAGTCTCAATTAAAGGAATTTTAGAAACATAAGAAGCATGAACTTGAAGTGCATCTATGTAATCAATACCCATTCGAGTTAAATATTCATCTACTTGTTTTTCAACATCTTCTTTTTTTTCTATGAAAGCTTCTAGATGGCAAGTAAGAAAAATATTTTTTCTGTCTATTTTTTTAAAAAAGTTATTTAAGAAATTGACTACATTATAATTATTATAAATTAAACTTGTACTTATAAAATTTTGACCCTTATTTACAGAATATAATAAAGCATTTAAAGTACTTTCAGCATTTTCTAAATCAAGATTATAAGTACCTATTCCAATCGGGTTTATATTGATTTCCATATATGTATATTTTCCTTTCTATATACAATTTTTAATTATTATATCATAAAAATGGTAAAAGGGAAGCCCCAAAACTTTGCAGTTTTGGGGCGCGAGACTTAACAGGACTATGCGGGCTGATTGTTTAAAACAGCGGGGGAATCACATTGCCGATAAAGATGCCGAGCACCAGACCAGCAATGCACAGCAGAATGGTGGCACACTGCCGCTTGATCCTTTGCACTTCCTCAGGGGACCTGTTTCTAGACCTCATGGATTTTTACCCTCCTCGATAAAAAAATATTCCAACATCTCGGAGAGGTAAGCCCTCCGAATGTTTACGGAAGGCGTTTATATAAAAACCTTCGTAAAGATTATACTATATTTTTAATAAAATTTCTATATAAATACATAAGAAAATATTAAAAATCTAGAGTTCTCTTATTCATTCCTCCTAATAAGGATAATGTGATTTGCATCAACATCTTATATTATACCATATGTTAACATAAAATATAATTATAAATTTTCATAAAAATAGTATATTATAAAATTAAAGATTGGTAGTATCAAAAGCTAAAGAAAAAAATAAATATAAGAAATAGACACAGATAAAATGAATTTAAAAATTAAATGTTTTAGTAAAAATATGTACTTAATTATATTTTTATGATATAAATAGTACTATGAAAAAATAAGGAGTAATATAATATGGAACTTATTAAGGTTGGAGAAAAAACATATTACATAAAAAATCCTACTAATATAGGAATATATAAAATTGATGATGAAAATGTATATCTTATTGATACAGGAAATGATAAAGATGCAGGAAAGAAAATACTAAAAATTGTAGAAGAACAAGGTTGGAAAGTAAAAGGCATTATTTCAACACATTCTAATGCAGATCATATAGGTGGAAATAAAGTTATTCAAGACAGGGTGGGTTGTGATATTTATGCTTATAATATCGAAAAGAGTTTTTCAGAATATCCTATTTTGGAATCTTCATTTTTATATGGAGGTTATCCATTTAAAGATATTAGAAATAAATTCTTACTTGCAAAAGAATCAAAAGTTAAAAAATTAGAAAGTAATTTGCCAGAAGGTTTAGAATATTTTGAATTAAAAGGTCATTTTTTTGATATGATTGGAATTAAAACAAGTGATAATGTATATTTTTTAGCAGATTCTTTATTTAGTGAAGAAACAATAACAAAATATCATTTGTTTTTCATATATGATGTAAAAGAATTTTTAAATACATTAGAAAAGCTAAAAGATTTAAAAGGAAGTTTATACATACCATCACACTGTGAAGCAACAGATAATATTTTAAATTTAATAAATTTAAATAAAGATAAAATACAAGAAATATCAGATAAAATATATGATATTTGTAAAACAGAAGTAACTTTTGAGGAGATATTAAAAAGGATATTTGATGATTATAATTTAATAATGAATGCAAATCAATATGTTCTTATAGGAAGCACAATAAGATCCTATTTATCTTATCTTTATGATGAAGGAAAAATCACATATCAATTTAAAGGAAACAAAATGTTATGGAATGACCTTTAGGGGATGTCTATTAACAAACGTCTAAAAGGACAAGGAGGAGAATTTAAGTATGGTGGTTTCAATTATTTTAATAATAATAGGCTTTGTATTACTTATAAAAGGGGCAGATTTATTAGTTGATGGTGCTAGTAATATTGCTAAAAAGTTTCATATACCAGAGATAATAATAGGTTTAACTATAGTTTCTATAGGAACTTCAATGCCAGAATTGTTTGTAAGTGTAACTTCTGCTTTAGAAGGTCATTCTGATATGGCGATTGGGAATATAGTAGGAAGTAATATTTGCAATCTTATGTTAATTTTAGGATTATCAACTGTTATACATCCTGTAAAATTTCAAAGAGAAACAAGACTTATAGAAGTACCAATGTGTTTAGTATTAACAATTATATTTTTAGTAATATGTAATACTAATGCACAAATAACTAGAATTGAAGCAGGTATATTAATTGGATTATTTGTTTTATTTATAGCATATACCATATTTATGGGAATAAAAGGTGAACAATTTGACAAAGAAGAAAATAATGAAAAAAGTGAAAAAAATGCAAAAGAAATACCTATAATAAAAAATATTATATATATTATTTTAGGTATAATAGGTTTAAAATTAGGTGGAGATTTTACTGTAGATAATAGTGTAATTATTGCACAAAAATTAAATATTAGTGAACAAATAATAAGTTTAACAATACTTGCAATAGGGACAAGCCTTCCAGAGCTAGTAACAAGTGTTACAGCAGCTATTAAAGGTAATAGCGATATTGCAATAGGAAATATTATAGGTTCTAATATATTCAATATGTTACTTATAATAGGAACTTCTGCTATTATAAATCCAATAATTTATAATACAAAATATAATGTAGAAATGGTTATATTAATATTAGGAACTATTTTATTATCGCTTTTTCCAATAATACCACCAAAAAATGAAATGAATAGACCAAATGGAACAATATATTTAATAGGATATATAATATATATGATAATTCTATTTAAGGTATAAAAATGTTAATATAGCAAATCTATTTGTTAATTAATATAGAAAATTTTGGGAATTAAATATAGTATTATAAAAGGAGAAAAATGAATATATTAAAACCAAAAGAAATGTCACTAAAGGATATGGAGCAACTCTACAATTTTATAGATATAGTAGAAAAAGAAGATATTATAAGTAATAAATATGTAGATGAGTTAAATGTCGAAAATGCTCAAATTTGTGATACAGAATTTGAAAATATGATATTTTGTAATGTAAGTATTAGTAATAGTAGATTAGAAAAGAATAGTTTTAATAATGTAAAATTTGAAAATTGTAATTTTTCTAATACTTCTTTTGAGAAATGTAGTTTTGTTAGATGTGAATTTTGTAATTGTAAAATAACGGGAGGAATCTTTATTGATGCAAGATTATATAATGTTAGCTTTTTTGAAACAAATGCTAGTTATATAAATTTTTCATTAGCAAGTATTGAAAATATATTATTTAATAATGTATGTCTTAGAAATAGCTATTTTCAAGAAAGTAAATTTAAAAATGTATTTTTTGAAAAATCAGATTTAAAACAAGCCAATTTTTCAGGAACAAGTTTAAAAGGAATTGATTTATCAAGCTCTAATATAGAGGGAATAGCAGTATCTATAGAAGATATAAAAGGGGCTATAATAAATGAGTTACAATCATTAGATTTGCTTTATTTATTAGGTGTAAAAATTAAAGAATAATTTTATATTATCATAAAATTATTCTTTAATTTTGTTTAATAATAAAAATAAAACTGCATTAAAATCAAGGATGTAAAAATGAAAAAACGAGGACGATTGAGTAAAATCTGTCTTTTACATATTATAATTGTCCGCTATTGTTATATAATAGGAAATTTCTCTGCAGTTCCTACTAAAGAAAAGTTTACGCTAATTTTTAATAAACAATTTAAAGTTATTTAGATTAAAGTTATTTTATTTTTAGATTTTTTTATAATATTCTCGTCTTTTAACCTTTTAAATTCTCTCATCATTGCTGTTCTTTCAATCATTAAATAATCTGATAAATCTGTTAAAGAAAAAGGTAATTCAAATGTTTTACTATTATTTTCAGAAGCAAGAGAATTGAAATATGTTAAAAGTTTTTCTCTAACGCTTTTAGTAGTAAGTAAAATCATTCTAAAGTTTTGTTCTGCAATACTATTTAAAATAAGATCAGGAAGATTCCTTAAAATATCAATATGATATAAACAGTTTTCTGTACAAAGTTCTGCGATATCATAAGGATAAAATAGAACTTTAGATTTCTTTTTAGCTAAAACAAATAATTCTCTATCCATAGATATCTTGAATAAAGCTTCACCAAAAATATCATTAGGTTTATAGTAATATAGAATTTTTTTGTTTCCATTTTTATCATAAGTTATAAGCTGAGCTTCACCTTCAAGTAAGATACAAAATTGATTTCTTCTCATTAAAAAAGTAGTTATAATTTCATCTTCTTGAAATTCTTTAACTTCAACAAGTTTACAGTTAGCTTGTAATTTAGTAGTAAAAGCTTTTATATCTAAATTTTTTCTCATAATTATATATTTAACGAAGTAAAACACTTAAAAATGAATAAAATTTATGTAAAAAGTAGTGTTAAACAACTAATAACCTTTCTTAAATATTAAGACACTGATAGTATATCACCAAATTGTTGCTATGGCAACATCAAAAAAATAAAATATTAGATTTTGGCTATTTTGAAATTATGTTTTATTTGTAACATAAATGATATAAAGTGAAATAAACGCATGAAATGAAGGTATTCTTTGTAATAATTATTAAAAAAATAAAAAAGTTGCTGTAGCAACTTTTTTATTTTTGAAATTACAATAAAATATACTCATCGAAACGAGATAGACAAAAAAGTAAGATAACTATAGAGAATAAGCATAATTTAAAATACAAATTAAAGAGGAAATAAATGCAAGTAATAAAAAGAGATGGTAGAGTTGTTGAATTTAATAAAGAAAGAATAGTAAATGCAATAACAAAAGCTATGATACAAACACCAGAAGGAATTGATTTAGATTTAGCAAATAAAATGGCAATTAGTATTGAAAAGCAACTAGAAAATGTTGAACAAGTAAATGTATATGAAATACAAGATTTAGTAGAAAAAAAGCTAATGGGTTCTAGTAGAAAAGAAGTTGCACAAAGCTATATTACTTACAGATATAATAGAGACATAGCAAGAAGATCAAAAACACAAGAAGTTTTTTTAGATATAATAAGTGCTAAAAATAATGATTTAGATAAAGCAGGATTAAGCACAAATTCAGATATTCCTAGAATAATGATGATGAAATTTGCATCAGAAGTAATAAAACCTTATGTAGATGCATTTCTGTTATCACCTGAAGTTAGAAAAGCTGATAAAGATGGATATTTATATATTTATGATAAAGATTATTACCCAACTAAAGCTTTAAATTCTTTTCACAATTCTTTAGACAAAATATTAGAAAAAGGAATTAAAATAGCTGATAGCTCAGGAGGAGCGCCACCTAAGAATATTGAAGAAGCGATAAATTATATATATATGCCAATGGTAGCAATTCAAAAAGAAATTAGTGGTGGACAATCAATACCAGCATTTGATTATTTTTTCGCTCCTTATGTAAGGAAAACATTTATTGAAGAATTAGAAAATCAAAAAGAATTTAATTCTGAAATAAATTCATTATTAGAATATGAACCAAAAGAATATGTAAAAAAAGAAACAGATAATTTGTCAGGAAATGCAAAAAATATACAAATTGCAATAAATAAAACAGTAGAAAGAGTATATAGAACAATAAAAATGTATATTCAAAATATGAATATAGTAGCAGAAACATTAGAAAAGCAGTTTGCATTTACAGTTATAAATTATGGAACAGATACTTCACCAGAAGGAAGATGTATTATAAAAGCAATTTTAGATATAACTTTTGAAGGAATAGGAAATGATGAAACACCAAGATTTCCAGTACAAATTTGGAAAAAGAAAAAAGGAATAAACTTTAATCCAGAAGATACAAATTATGATTTATATAAATTAGCATTAAAAGTTACTGCAAAAAGATTTTTTCCAAACTATGTTAATTTAGATGCAAGCTTTAATGAAAACAAAAAATGGAAAATTGACGATAATAAAAGATGGTATTATGAATGTGCAATATTAGGCGACAGAAAAAGAATTTTCGAAAATAGACATGGAGAAAAGACTTCAATAGGAAGAGGAAATTTAGCTTCAATATTAATAGATCTGCCGAGAATAGCTATAGAATCAGCAATAAAAGTACAAGAAAAATTAGGAATAAGTTTTGAACTTGGACTTGGTAGTAAAGAAAAAATGACAGATAAATATAAAGCTCAAGTTATACAAACCTTTAAAAACGAATTAGAAAATTACTTAGGAATAGCAACACTTCAGTTATATGACAGATTTAAATTTCAAAGTACAGCAACAATATCACAGTTTCCACTTCTTATGTCAGGAATTTGGACAAATAGTGAAAATTTAAAAATGTATGATACTATAGGTGATGTAATAAAACATGGAACATTAAATATTGGATTTATAGGTTTAGCAGAAACCTTAGTGGCACTTATTGGAGAACATCATGGAAATTCTGAAGAAGCTCGGAAAACTTGGAATAGAAATAGTTACATTAATGAAAGAACTAGCAGAAGAATTTTCAGAAAAATATAAATTAAACTTTTCAATAATAGCAACATCAAGAGAAAAAGCCAATAGATTTATAAGAAAAGATAGATTGTTATATGGTGAAATATTAGGAGTAACAGATAAAGAGTATTATACAAATAGTATAAATATTCCAGCAGAGCATAAGTGCACAGTAGAAGAAAAAGCAAAACTTGAAGCACCTTATCATGAACTTTGTAGAGGCGGTCATAAATTTGAATTTTTACTAAATAGAGATGAAATAAAAGAAGAACAAAAAATTGAAAATATAGTAAACTTAATGGACAAATACAATATGGGATATAGTAGTATAAATCATATAAAAACAAAATGTTTAGATTGTGGAAATGAAGATTTAGAAACAGAAATAACAAAATGCCAGAGGTGTGGAAGCAAAAATATAAGTCTAATTCAAAAAGTTGGAGACTGTATAATAAGCACAACATACAATGGATAAAAATTATAAGAAAGAATTTGGGAGGAAAAAATGAAAATTATAAAAAGAGATGGATCAATAGTAGATTACAATCCAGAGAAAATAAGAGTTGCTGTTCAAAAAGCAAATAATGAAGTTAGAGGAAGAGAAAAAGTATCAAAAGAGAAAATTGAAGAAATAATAAAGTATATAGAAGAATTAGGTAAACCAAGAATATTAGTTGAAGATATTCAAGATATTATAGAAGAAAAATTAATGGAATTTGAAAAATATGCTTTAGCTAAGAAGTATATTACTTACAGATATACAAGGGAATTAGTAAGAAAAGCAAATACAACAGATCAATCTATTAAAGAATTAATAGAAGGTGAAAGTGAATATTGGAATAATGAAAACTCTAATAAAAATGCTAAAGTAGTAACAACTCAAAGAGATTATTTAGCTGGAATTACAAGTACAGATATTACTAGAAGATTTTTATTACCAGAAGATATTGTAAAAGCACATGATCAAGGAATTATACATTTTCACGATGCAGATTATTTTGCACAAAATGCATTACACAACTGTGAATTAATAAACTTAGAAGATATGCTACAAAATGGGACAATAATAAATGGTGTAATGATTGAAAAACCTCACAGATTTATTACAGCTGCTACAATAGCAACACAAATAATACTTGCTGTAACATCTTCAAGCTATGGTGGAGCAACAGTAACATTAAGTCATTTAGCTCCATTTGTTAGGGATAGTTTTAATAAATATAAAGAAAGATATTTAAAAAGAGGACTTGATGAAAAAACAGCAGAAAAATTTGCAGATCAAGATACTAAAAAAGAAATTGAAGATGGAGTACAAACTTTCAATTACCAAGTAAATTCAATGACAAATACAAATGGACAAGCACCATTTTTATCAGTATGCATGTATTTAGGTGAAACAAAAGAATATAAAAAAGAACTTGCATTAATAATAGAAGAATTTTTAAAACAAAGAATGGTTGGTTTTAAAAATGAAAAGGGTGTACCAGTAACACCAGCTTTTCCTAAATTACTATATGTACTTGAAGAAGATAATATTAAAGAAAAAAGTAAATATTGGTATTTAACAGAACTTGCAGCTAAATGTACAGCTAAGAGATTAGTGCCAGATTATATATCAGAAAAGAAAATGCTTGAATATAAAATTGATAGTAATGGAAATGGAAATTGTTATCCTTGTATGGGATGCCGTTCATTCTTAACCCCTTATGTAGATCCCAAAACAAATAAACCAAAATATTATGGAAGATTTAACCAAGGTGTTGTAACAATAAATTTAGTTGATGTTGCATTATCATCTGGAAAAGATTTAGATTTATTCTGGAAAGTATATGAGGAAAGACTTGAATTATGTCATAGAGCTTTACAACTTAGACATCAAAGATTAAGCAAGGCAACAAGCGATGTAGCTCCAATATTATGGCAACATGGAGCATTAGCAAGACTTGAAAAAGGAGAAAGTATACACGATTTATTACACAATGGATATTCAACAATATCTCTTGGATATGCAGGATTGTATGAGTGTGTTAAATATATGACAGGAAAAAGTCACACTGATAATGGAAAAGGAAAAGAATTTGGCTTAGAAGTAATGCAAAAACTTAATGATAAATGTAAAGAATGGAAAGAAAAAGAAAATATTGATTATAGTGTTTATGGAACACCTATTGAATCTACAACATATAAATTTGCTAAATGTTTAAAAGATAGATTTGGAGTAGTAGAAGGAATAACAGATAGAGATTATATAACAAATTCATATCATGTTCCAGTATTTGAAGATATAGATGCATTTTCTAAATTAAAACTAGAAAGTGAATTCCAAAGATTAAGTCCAGGTGGAGCTATATCTTATGTAGAAACACCAAATTTACAAAATAATATAGAATCTGTATTACAAATAATTAAATTTATATATGATAATATAATGTATGCAGAATTAAATACAAAATCAGATTATTGCCAAAAATGTGGATTTGATGGAGAAATCTTAATAGATGAAGATTTAGAATGGTATTGTCCAAACTGTGGAAATAGAGACCATAATACATTAAATGTAGCAAGAAGAACATGTGGTTATATAGGAAGTAATTTCTGGAACAAAGGAAGAACTCAAGAAATAAAAGAAAGAGTTTTACATCTTGATAATAAAGATGCATAATTAAAGTTTGACAATAAATAATATAAGTGATAAAAGATTAACAATAATAGGAGAATTTACGATGAGATACAATAAAATAAGAAAAATGGACATTTCAAATGGACCGGGAGTAAGAGTTTCAGTATTTATGCAAGGATGTACTTTTAACTGCAAACAATGTTTTAATCCAGAAACGCATGATTTTAACGGGGGGCAAGAATTTACAGATGAGACTATAGATAAAATAATTAAATTGTGTGAAGATGAAAATGTAAAAGGATTATCAGTACTAGGTGGTGAGCCACTACATCCTAATAACTTAGAAGGAACAACTAAACTTGTAAAAACTTTTAAAGACAAATTACCAGATAAAAATGTTTGGGTTTGGTCAGGATTTTCATTTGATCAAGATTTAAAAGATAAAGAAGCTATGAATTATATAGATGTTTTAGTTGATGGAAGATATGAAGAGGCACAAAGAAATCCTACATTAAAATGGAAAGGCTCAGCAAATCAAAGAGTAATAGATGTTCCAAAAAGTTTAAAAGAACATAAAGTTTGTACAATAGAATAGTAGTAAAAACTCAAATTGTTAGAAAAACAATTTGAGTTTTTTTAAGCATAAAATATTAAGATTTAGTTAAGAAATTTGAATAAAAAATTTTTTTATGCTATAATAAAAAAGTAACTTTTAATCACTTTTCTTACAAAACTGTAAGAAAAATGTAAGGCTTATCAATACTAAAAAATATAAGTACAATATATAATATAAAAAAAAGTATATGAGTTAATATCAATATGAAGCTGAATGACGAAAAATATATGGGGTATTAAATGAAAAAAGAAAAAGTATTAGAAGAACTAATAGTATTATTTTGGCTATTTATATTGGGAAGTGTTATAGGGCATATTTTTGAAATGATAGTAGTGCTATTTCAAAAAGGATATTTTGAAACTAGACAAGGGTTATTATATGGTCCATTTATACCAGTATATGGAGCTGGAATAGTTATTTATTATCTTATTTTAAAAAATATAAAAACAGAAAATAAGGTTAAAATTTATTTAATTACAATGGTATTAGGCGGATTAACCGAATATTTATTTTCATATATTCAAGAAAAAGTATTTGGAACAATATCATGGGATTATTCGTATTTAAGATTTAATTTAAATGGAAGAACAAGTTTATTACATTGTACATATTGGGGAATTGGAGGAGTATTATATGCTAAATTCATATATCCCCTTATAGATAAATTAAGGGAACATTCTGAAAAAGATATAGTACAAACAATTACTGCAATAATGGTAATATTTATAGTTTTTGATGTGTTAATTTCGTGGATTGCAACATACAGACAAACTGAAAGAAAAAATGATATACCACCTAAAAATAGGATAGATGTATTTTTAGATGAACATTATCCAGATGAATATATAGATAGTATATTTGCAAATAAAAAAGATGTATAGGATTCCTCACAAATGGTGAGGAATTTTTTTGATTTGCAAAGCCAAGATTATTTACAACTAGTTTTATATTTTACAATTATCATAATACCATCTTTTGTTCTTAAATAAAAAGTATTTGAAAAAATAAAGTTTTGATGTATAATAAGGCTATAAGTCAAAAGGAAATTAAAAATGGAAAATTTGAAAGAAATATTAGATTTAAAATCAAAGGTAAATTTAAATTGTTCTATATGTGAGAAATGTTGCGAATATAGAGGAGATATAAAAATAACACCAGTAAATGTTTTGGAGATAAGTAAATTTTTAAAAATTTCTATAGGCGAATTTATAGAAAATTATACAGAAGAAGTAAAAAATGAGCCTCCTGAAATAGTACTAAAAGGAATTGGAGAGAAAAGAAATTGCATATTTAATGATAAAGAAAGCTTCAAATGTAAAATTAATAAAGTAAAACCTCTGCAGTGTTTAATATTTCCACTATTTCCAGTTGATATAAAAAGAGATTTATTTATAAATACTGGAGAATGTAAAGTTGATACCAAAAAATTCACGACTGTAAAAAAATGGATTAATGGAAGTAATAATAATTATAAAAGAAATAAAAATATATACATAAAATGGATTGAACTTATGGAAGAAATACAACCAAAGTGGAATGGCTTTTCAGAAGAGAAAAAGGAAAACATTAGAAAATTATTGTTTCGAGAATATAATTTAAAGGAAAATTTTGAAAGACAAATACTTATAAATATGAAGAAAGTAAGAGAACTTATTTATAGTTTATAAATAAATAGATGCCCCAAAGGGATAGGAGGGATATTAAAAAATGAATAGAAAGATTAGTATTGTTGTTAGTATAATAGTATTAATGGCACTTGTAGTAGGAACTATTGTTTTTACAGTAACAAAAATAAAAAAATATACTCCAGAAGAAACTTTAAATGAATATGTATCATTTTTACAAAATGCTGATTATTCATCAATGTATAATTTGATTTCAGAGAGTAGTAAAGAAAGAATTTCAGAAGAAGATTTTATTTCTAGAAATAAAAATATATATGAAGGAATATCAATGTCTGATTATAAATTAGAAATAAAATCTAAGGAAAAACAAGAGAATAAATCTTATAAAATAGATTATGATGTTTCAATGAATACAGTTGCAGGGGAACTAAAGTTTTATTCAAATGTAAAACTTGTAAAAAATAAAGAAGCTAAAAAGTATAATATTGAGTGGAATTCAAATTTTATATATCCAGAATTAGATGATACAGATAGGATAAAGATTGAAACAACAGATTCAAGAAGAGGAGAAATTATAGATAGAAATGGCTTCACTTTAGCAACATGGGGAGATGTATCATCAGTAGGTCTTGTGCCAGGTAAAATGAATGAAAATCCAGAAGAGGATATTCAAAAAATATCAGATCTTTTAGATGTATCTGTAGAAAGTATAAATAAGTTATTAAATGCATCATATGTAAAAGATGATACTTTTGTTCCTATTAAAAAAATATCAAAAGAAAATCAAGGCTTAAAAGATGAATTATTAACTATTAAAGGAATAAAAATATCAACTATTAGAGATAGAGTATATCCCTTAGGAGAGGCAGCATCTCATTTGATAGGATATATTCAAAGTGTAACAGCTGAAGATTTAGAAAAAAATCCAGATAAAGGGTATAATCAAAATAGTATAATAGGAAAAGCAGGATTTGAAAAACAATATGAAAATAGACTAAGAGGAATAGATGGCAAAGAAATCAAAATATTTACAGAAACTGGCGGATATAAAAAATCAATAGCCAAAAAAGAAGTTCAAAATGGTGAAAGTATTATGCTTACAATAGATGCAACATTGCAACAAAGAATATATAATGAAATGAAAGAGAATAAAGGCTTTTTTGTTGTAATGAATCCTAAAACAGGAGAACTTTTAGCATTAGTTAGTACACCTTCTTATGATAATAATGATTTTATATATGGAATGGGAACACAAAAATGGAATTCTATAAAAGAAGATGAAAGAAATCCAATGTATATAAGATATGCTAAAAATTGGTGCCCTGGTTCTACATTTAAACCAATAACAGCAGCTATTGGACTTTCAAGTGGGAAATTATCAGAAGATGATAGCTTTAGTTATGAAGGATTAGCTTGGCAAAAAAATTCAAGCTGGGGAGATTATAAAATAACAACACTTACAGCATATAATGGAAGTAAAAATATTAAAAATGCATTAATACATTCAGATAATATATTTTTTGCACAAGCTGCTTTAAAGATTGGAAAAGAGACTTTTATAGAAAATTTAAAGAAAATAGGATTTGAAGAAAATTTAAATTTGAATTTAGGTTTATCTACATCTAAAATATCAAATAGTGGAGAAATAAAATCAGAAATAGGCTTAGCAGATAGTGGATATGGACAAGGTGAAATATTAATAAATCCTGTGCATATGGCAAGTATATATTCAAGTTTTGTAAATGATGGAAATATGGTAAAGCCTTATATAGAATATAGTGGAAATAAGAAAGTAGATTATTTAAAAGAAAATGCTTTTTCTAAAGAAGCTGCAAATATTATAAAAGAAGATTTAATACAAGTAATAGAGAATCCAGAAGGAACAGCAACAGACATGAGAATAAATGGAATTACTCTAGCAGGAAAAACTGGAACAGCAGAATTAAAAGCTTCAAAAGATGAAACAGCTGAAACTTTAGGCTGGTTTAATATGGTAACAGTAGATGAAAATACAGATAAACAATATGTTATAATAAGTATGTTAGAAGATGCAAGAGATTTAGGAGGAAGTCATTATCTAATTAAAAAAATTAGAACTCTTTTTAATTAAGTTTAATAATTTTATCTATTAATGGCGCAATGAAATTAGCAAAAGAATAGAAAGGAAAAAATGAATGGTAGATATCGAAGAAGTTAAATCCAAAAAAAGACGAAGAAAACTGAAAAAGCCAGTAAAAATTTTTCTTATAATTATTATACTTATAATTACATTAAAAATAGGAAAAGATAGTTTCGAAAAATATAAAGCAAAAGCAATAGTTCAAAATAATGTAAAAAATAGTAAAATAGCAGAAATATATAAAGATAATAATACTACTAGTAACAATACTAATAGTATAAAAGTAGAATTTGAAAATGAAAAACCTAAAAAGAAGCGCAAGAAAAAGGAAATTGATGATTGGAGATTAATACTTGTAAATTACGAAAATCAGATGCCAAGCGATTTTGAGATAGAGTTAGCTAATATTGATAAAAATAGACAAATAGATGAAAGAGTTTTACCAGAGCTAAATAAAATGATAAATGCAATAAAAAAAGATGGAATTACAAATATTTGGGTACAATCTGCATATAGAAGTGTAAGTAGACAACAACACATATATAATGAAAAAGTAAATATGTATTTAGACGAAGGAAAAACTTTAGAAGAAGCTGAAGAATTAACACAGCAAACTATAAATAAACCAGAAACAAGTGAACATAATTTAGGACTAGCTATAGATTTTAATTATGTAGATTATGATTTTGAAAAATCATCTGCTTATGAATGGCTATTAGAAAATGCAGAAAATTATGGTTTTATATTAAGATATCCAAAAGAAAAAACAGATATAACAAAAGTAGATTATGAACCATGGCACTGGAGGTATGTAGGAGAAGAACATGCAAAAAAAATAAATAAACTTGAAATGTGTTTAGAAGAGTACATAGAATATTTATATTATGAATAAAAAATTTACATAATAATTTAAGTTAAAATTTTTAATGAGATGATTTAATTTAAGTAATAAAATTTTATCTTTTAAAATTATTATATTGTTCATGTTTACTTTTAAAATAAAAATTTGACTGATAATGAAGAAATTTCTATAGAAAATAATTATGCGAAAATAACATTTTTTAGTGAAAAAGTTGCATTAGGAAATGTTATTTTTGCTTTTTTTTATAGAAATTTACATAAAATGCTGTAAAAAATTGACAAAAAAGTTGAAAAATGCTATAATCGTAGTATATGGGCGTTGGAGTGCGCCTGTTTTATAATAGATCCCGTGACCGATAAGGTTACAGACCCAAGAATAAACGATCGCAACACAAAGTACGAAACCCAAGTTCCAAATGAGCACAAATGAGCTCAAAACCCCAAGTTCGTAGAAGCACATTGAAAATTGCACATTCAAAATGGAGGTATGTATTATGACAAGCAAGCAAAAACGGAACGGTCTGATAGGGCTGGGAGTCATTTTGACAATCTTCCTTATTTGGGGCATCTGCAATTTGCGCAGTTGCACTTCAGATGAGAAGCCTGTTGACACCAGTACTGATCCCGGGCCGGGGCCCAGCATTAGCGCTCCTGGCGAGGAGAACCAAGAGTATACCCCGTACCTGATAGGCGATGAAGAGATGACGCTTACCAAAGGCGAGGACTTTTCTGACCCTGGAATCGAGATCCGCGATGAAAATGGCGTGACTCATCCCGAGCTTTTGAAAGATCTCGTTATCGAGGGCGAAGTCGATACTGCCACACCTGGCAAGTATGTCATCACCTACAAATTTGGAGACATAGTTCTCCACCGGACGGTTGTTGTTTCTGAAGATGATTCCAATGGGGATCCGAATCAGACAACACAACCGGATAGCAACACAAATACAGGCACGGAGCCTGGATCTGGCACTGAAACGACACCACCCCCGAGTACAACGGGAAAACCCGAAGGCGGCAATGGGAAGAATCCCGATACCACCACAAAGCCCGCTTATGATATGAGTGGCATTTCTGTTAAAGACCTCACGGTCACTTATGATGGACTTCGTCACTATATCTCTGTTTCTGGCAAACTGCCTGATGGAGTACGTGTTACTTTTGACGGCAACGGCCAAGTTAATGCGGGGACCTATACGGTAGTAGCTCATTTCATTGGAAGTGATAAGTATCAAGCTATTCCTGATATGTCGGCTACGCTGACTATTGTGAAAGCTGATTACAATATGACTTCCGTGGAGTTTAACGACCGTACTGTGCGGTATGACGGACAGCCCCATAGTATCCTCATTGATGAGGAAACCCTGCCTGAAGGCGTGACTGTGAAGAGTTACACTGGAAATGGCAAAATCCAACCTGGTGAGTACACGGTTACAGTGTATTTCTCTGGCGATACCAACCACAATGCAATTAAACCCATGACTGCCAAGCTCACCATTGTTGGTACAAGCACAAAGCCCAGTTATGACATGTCTAAAGTGTTCTTTAAGGATGCTACTGTGACATTTAATAACGAGCCTCACGGCATTGAAGTTTCCGGCACTTTGCCAAACGGTGTTAGCGTGAGCTACACCGGGAATGGTAAGGTTGATGCAGGCACATATAAAGTGACTGCACACTTTACGGGGAGTGATGATTATCAGCCCATCCCCGACATGGTGGCGATTTTGACCATCGAGAAGGCTGATTATGATATGTCCAGCATTCGATTTAACAACCGCACCTTTATCTACGACGGAAGATACCATAGCATTTATGTTAGTGGTAAGCTTCCTGAAGGAGTGAAGGTAAATTATTCTGGAAACTACCAGAGAAGTATTGGCACCTACAGTGTGACAGCAATGTTCACTGGAGATTCCAATCACAACGCGATTAAGCCGATGACTGCCACTATGACTATTAAAAGTTCTGGTGGCGGAGGTGGCTGGACACCTATCAAGCCCAGCTATGACATGAGCGAAGTAAGTTTTACGGATAAAACCGTGACTTATGATGGTCTTAGTCACAGCATTTCCGTTTCTGGAAAACTTCCGGCTGGCGTCACAGTAAGTTATACAGGTAATGGCAAAATTGATGCAGGCACCTATACTGTGGTTGCCCATTTTACTGGCTCTGCTGACTATAAGCCAATTCCGAGCATGTCGGCAACCTTAACTATAAATAAGGCGACCTTCGACGTAAACAGCGTAAACTTTGATTACACCAAGCCTTTCACATTTGATGGGAAAGAGCATTCGGTGAATATCAAGGGAACGCTTCCTGTCGGAGTAACCTACAATTCTACTGGCAACAAAGCAACCCAGCCTGGAGAGTATCAGGCAGTATTCACATTCTTTGTGAGCAAGAACTATGAGCCTCTTACTTCCGATACACGTACTGTGAATTGGGAGATTGTAGAGACTACTCCTGTTCCTGAGAAGAAGGATTTCGATCCCAGCGCAATCAGTGTTGGAACAACTACTTTTACCTACAACGGAAGAGAACATTCTGTGGCTCTCAGCGGGACTCTTCCCAATGGAGTTACAGTCAAATCCGTGACAGGTGAAAAGGCAACCGATGCTGGTGAGTACAAGGCAATTTTCACGTTCGCACTTGATACTTTTATCTATAAAACGGTAGAAGGCATCAAGGAAGTGACGTGGAAGATTAACCCGGCAACGCTCGATAAGAGCAAAGTAACTATCAATGCAGGACCGTTCACCTATGATGGCACTGAGCATAAGATTTCAGCAACAACTACAATGCCTGGTGTAACAGTTGAAATTGAAGGGCAGAAAGCTGGCACAGCTGCGGGCGATTACACCGCGACTGTTGTCGTTAAGGCTGAAAACCCCGACAACTATACACCGAGCGAGTTGGAAATCCCTGTTCAGTGGAAAATCACAGACAGCACAACCCCGGATACCAGAAAAGACTTTGACCCAAGCGAGATCAGTGTTGGAACAACCAGTTTCACCTATAACGGAAGCGAACATTCTGTGGCTCTCAGCGGGACTCTTCCCAATGGAGTTACAGTCAAATCCGTGACAGGTGAAAAGGCAACCGATGCTGGTGAGTACAAGGCAATTTTCACGTTCGCACTTGATACTTTTATCTATAAAACGGTAGAAGGCATCAAGGAAGTGACGTGGAAGATTAACCCGGCAACGCTCGATAAGAGCAAAGTAACTATCAATGCAGGACCGTTCACCTATGATGGCACTGAGCATAAGATTTCAGCAACAACTACAATGCCTGGTGTAACAGTTGAAATTGAAGGGCAGAAAGCTGGCACAGCTGCGGGCGATTACACCGCGACTGTTGTCGTTAAGGCTGAAAACCCCGACAACTATACACCGAGCGAGTTGGAAATCCCTGTTCAGTGGAAAATCACAGACAGCACAACCCCGGATACCAGAAAAGACTTTGACCCAAGCGAGATCAGTGTTGGAACAACCAGTTTCACCTATAACGGAAGCGAACATTCTGTGGCTCTCAGCGGGACTCTTCCCAATGGAGTTACAGTCAAATCCGTGACAGGTGAAAAGGCAACCGATGCTGGTGAGTACAAGGCAATTTTCACGTTCGCACTTGATACTTTTATCTATAAAACGGTAGAAGGCATCAAGGAAGTGACGTGGAAGATTAACCCGGCAACGCTCGATAAGAGCAAAGTAACTATCAATGCAGGACCGTTCACCTATGATGGCACTGAGCATAAGATTTCAGCAACAACTACAATGCCTGGTGTAACAGTTGAAATTGAAGGGCAGAAAGCTGGCACAGCTGCGGGCGATTACACCGCGACTGTTGTCGTTAAGGCTGAAAACCCCGACAACTATACACCGAGCGAGTTGGAAATCCCTGTTCAGTGGAAAATCGCAGACAGCACAACTCCGGATACCAGAAAAGACTTTGACCCCAGTGAGATCAGCATTATCGGAGATACGAACCCCACTTATGATGGCAGCAGCCACAGCATTAGTCTTGGTTCTCTGCCGGCAGGAGTGAGTAATCCGAGAGAAGCTGGAACCACTACGGCAACCGATGCGGGCACTTACAGTGTGACATACACATTTGATCTGGATCCTAGTATCTACAAAGATACAACTGGAACCAAGACAGTGAACTGGAGCATTGCAAAGGCACCCATCGACAAGAGTTCGATTAGTTTCCCAGATTCCATCCAAGTGAAGAAAGGCAGTACACCACAGGTGCAGGCCACTTATCCTGATGGGGTTTCTTGCAGTTATACAACTGGTGAAGAGAATAACAATCAGTATACTATCACGGCACACTTTAGTGCTGATAGTAACCACGAGATGGATTCTTTTGACCTGTACTGTGTGGTAACCATCACAGATGAAGGTGGAGAAACACCCGTTGATCCTGTGGATCCGGAGAATCCAACAAATCCGACAGATCCAGTAGATCCGCCTACGGACCCCGTGGATCCGGAAAATCCGACAGATCCAGTAGATCCGCCTACGGACCCCGTGAATCCGGAAAATCCGACAGATCCAGTAGATCCGCCTACGGACCCCGTGGATCCGGAAAATCCGACAGATCCGGTAGATCCGCCTACGGACCCCGTGGATCCAGAAGACCCTGAAAATCCTAAGGATCCACCTGCTGACAATCCAGAACTGGAGAATCCTCCTGCAGAGGATGAGCCACCCGCTGATGAACCAGCTCCTGAAGATCCACCAGTAGTGGAATTTCCGGAAACTACACCAGCTGTACCTGCAAAACCCAATGAGTTTGTTGAAATTCAGGTACCGGCAGTAGAAGAGGAGAAAAAGGCGGAAGAAGAAAAACACTCCATGACTGAGCAACGAGATGAGCTCGAAGGCGCCAAAGAAGCAACATTTGCTGAGGCTGCATAAATGAAAGCAAATCTCTTTAATATAAAAAACACGTAAACCCAAGATCGTTTTCCCGGGGAAGCAATGCTTCCCCGGGTTTTTTATATGAAAAATTAATTATGAATAAGATATATAAGGTTTAAATAAATTTACTTATTTTTTTACTTTAAATAACTTTCTAAAAAATATTTATATAAATATTTTTATAATATTGAAATTCTACTTTATAGTCTATTATTAATTAAACTCAACTATCTATTAGATAAAAATTATAAAAGTTATTAAAATTTAAGTTTATTCTATTTAAATATCTTTTTGTTTTATACTAATTTATTATAGATTGATATAAAAAATTATATATAATTATGTAATCTCCAAAAAATAAATATAGGCAGAAGAAGCGACTTTTTTGTTTTTGTATAATAAAGAAATTTTATTCTTTTTGTATCTAAATAGTTACAAAAAGAGAAAATAATGTAATAAAAACAATAAAAATTAAAAAAAGTTGACATAAATGTAACAAAAATGTAATAAAAGTATTGAAAAATGTCAAAAAATGTTATATAATTGTAATGCGTGGTTTAAAATAAACGCACTAAATCTAAGTAATATAGTAAAATATTTCAAAATTGGGAGGAAATATTATGTTAAAATTTATTCAGAAGCAAAAGCAGAGAACCTTAATTATGATTATAACAATGCTTATGATTATTTTAGGAGGATCGGCAGTAACATCATTATCTTTAGCAACAGGAACAACAAGTATTGTTGCTAATCAAGATTTTGTAAAGGTTAAACCAGGAGAATTATTAACTTTTTCAGTTACAGATGATACTGGAATAACCAAAATATGGTATGAGGAGAATCGTTTTTCAAATGATCCTTCAATGGCAAATGAAATGACATTTGATAATGCCAAAAACTATACATTAAGATTTTATGCTCCAAATAGATTGGGGCTTTATGAAGTATGTATAGCAGCTCAAAATCAAAGTGGAACTAAAACAAAATGGAGTAAATATACATATTATGTAGTGGGAGAAGACGAAAATATCCCTTCAGACTATGTAGACACTACAAAACCACAATTTAGATGTGATATAGCTAATAACTCAGAAATCACAGAAAATCAACCAGTAACAGTTGAATTTACTGAAGAAACAGGAGTTTATTGGTTTAGATATGAATGGTATGATGATATAAGTTTAAGTCCAACACAAAAGCCTTGGACAAATGAGGAGGCTACATTAGTATACAATCCAGGTAATAGTTGGACAGTTAACGCACCTTCTAAAGCAGGAGACTATATATTAAGATATTATGCAAAAGATGGTTCAGGAAATATATCAGGAGTAAGTTATATAAGAGTTACAATAAATGATACTAAAAAACCAGAAATTTCTTTAAATGGTAATTCTTATATAGAAGTATTAGTGGGAGATACTTTTGAAGATCAAGGTGCAACTTGGGAAGATAATTCAGACGGAACAGGAATTGTTTATAGTGAAACAAAAGTAGATACAACTAAACCAGGTACTTATGTATTAAAATATTCTTATACAGATAAAGCAGGAAATGAATCAGAAACACTTACAAGAACAGTAAGTGTTATTAGTGATGCAGAATTTGTTGGACCAAATAAAACTACTTATACAGTTGGAGAAGCAGAAGAAAACAAACCAGATTTAACAGGAGCAAAATATAAAACAACTGTAGATGGAAAAGTAGTATATATAGATCTAGCAACTGCTGGAGATAAAGTTTCCGTAGAATATTTTGATACAAAAACAGCAAAAACAGATACAGCAGATGTTTCTTATGAAGGTAACTATATAGGAAGTTTTGATTATACAGTTGAGGATTATATTTCAAGTGTTTCAATAGGACAACTTCCAGAAAAAAGTGTATATCAATATAAAGAAGAAATTGATTTAAGAGGTGGAACATTAAAGGTAACAATGGCTTCAGGAGAAATAAAATATGTTCCAATGACAGAAGCAACAATTTATTCTGGAGATACAAATACAGTAAGTGAAAGACCAGTAACAATAAGATTATCTTATGAAGGAAAAACATCAGCTTCTTTCCGTGTAACAGTAAACCCAAGAAATATTACTATTAATATAGATGATAAAGAATCAGTTTATGGTGAGCAAATTAAACCTTTAACATATCAAGTAGCAAATGTAGAAGGTGAATTAGGCGTAATAGACGGAGATGATTTAGGAATAGTATTAGAAAGTGAAGCAGAAATAGAAGGTAAAGGCTTCGGAGAATATACTATACTTAAAAAAAGTGCAGGAAATACAAATTATAATGTAATTGTAGGAAAAACAGGAACATATACAATAAAAAAAGCAGACTTAGTTGAAAATACAGATTATACAATTCCAACAGGATTAACAGCAAATTATGGACAAACATTAGCAGATGTAAAATTACCAGAATCAGCTAATGGAACTTTTGCGTGGAAAAATTCATCAAAAGAATTAAATGAGCTTGGAACAAAAGGATATGCAGCTACATATACATCAAATAATGAAAATTATAATGTAGCTGAAATTGAAATTCCTGTAACAGTAACAGATTATGTAAGTGATATAACAGTAGAAGGACCAACAAAAAAAGCATATAAAGTAGATGAGAAAGTAGACTTAACAGGATTAGTAGTAAAAACAGTAAATAAATCAGGAGAAGAAGGAACAACTTTAACAGAAGGACAATATACAGTAAAATTAGGAAATAAAGAAATAACAGCAGACACAACAGTAGAAATGACAGACAATAAATTAGTAGTAAGTTACACACCAGCAGGAGCAACAGAAGCAATAATAAAAGAAATAGCAATAACAGTAACAGACTACGTAAGCGATATAACAGTAGAAGGACCAACAAAAACAGCATATAAAGTAGCAGAAGAATTAGATTTAACAGGATTAGTAGTAACAACAGTAAATAAATCAGGAGCAACAGGAAAAGTATTAACAGAAGGAGAATATACAGTATCAATAGCAAATGGAACAGCATTAGGAATGACAGATACAAGCTTAGTAGTAAGTTATACACCAGCAGGAGAAGCACAAGCAATAACAAAAACAATAACATTAACAGTAACAGACTACGTAAGCGATATAACAGTAGAAGGACCAACAAAAACAGCATATAAAGTAGCAGAAGAATTAGATTTAACAGGATTAGTAGTAACAACAGTAAATAAATCAGGAGCAACAGGAAAAGTATTAACAGAAGGAGAATATACAGTATCAATAGCAAATGGAACAGCATTAGGAATGACAGATACAAGCTTAGTAGTAAGTTATACACCAGCAGGAGAAGCACAAGCAATAACAAAAACAATAACATTAACAGTAACAGACTACGTAAGCGATATAACAGTAGAAGGACCAACAAAAACAGCATATAAAGTAGCAGAAGAATTAGATTTAACAGGATTAGTAGTAACAACAGTAAATAAATCAGGAGCAGCAGGAAAAGTATTAACAGAAGGAGAATATACAGTATCAATAGCAAATGGAACAGCATTAGGAATGACAGATACAAGCTTAGTAGTAAGTTATACACCAGCAGGAGAAGCA